>DASTNZ010000144.1:0-146136 GCA_035762665.1 Jiangellaceae bacterium
GGCTTCTTCTTGAGCCAGGACGACGACCCGCCTCGCGCGGTCGGTGAACCTCTCGAACATCTTCTGGCGCTCCTCACCGAGCGGTCTGGGGGATTGCCCGGGGCTCTCCCGGTCCGCCCGTACTTCGCATGCTAGCCCGCCTCGTGGTCGTCGTGACCCCTCGTCTCACGACCGTAACCCGTCGAGGCGACATACGAGCACAACACTTGGATACCCCACCCCGCTTCCACCCGTGCACTCCGTACGCCAGGGGCGAACGGCGGTCGAGCGAACGATCAAGTCAGAGTGTGCCTCCGGCAAGGTCCATCCCGAGGCGCCGGACTCGTTGCGCAGCTCGCTTTCGATCTTGCGACTATCCACAGCGTCTGACCCTGTGGATAGTCGCACAAATGCGGGTGTCCAGGCTTAGCTAACGACAGGACGGACCTCGATCGTGATCCAACCACGATCGACTCCTGGCCAGGTCTTGGCGATCTCGACGGCCTCGTCCATCGACTCCGCCTCGAGCACCGAGAAGCCTCCAATAACCTCCTTGGCTTCGATGAACGGGCCGTCTGTCACTCCTGTGGACCGGACGGTCCTCGCGGTATCCGTGCCCTGGAGTTCCGCCCCGGCGCCGGCGACGACCTCGCCAGCTGCGCCCCTCTTCTCGTACCAGGCCATGATCTCCTGGTACCACGCCTCGACCTCGCCCGCCTTCACCTGCTGCCCGGATTCGGTAGTTATGATCAGGATTGCGTATTGCATGGCGGCCTCCTTCGTGGTCCGGACCCTGACTGAGTCCTTTCATTCCAGTCCACGAACGGGCGGCACCGCCAATCGACAACGCGTGCCGAGGATCCCGGACCGCGGGCGAACTACGGCAAGATGGTCCGATGCCGGACTTGGTTGTGGTGATCGGAGCCGGACCCGGACTCGGTCAGGCGATTGGCCATGCCTTCACCGAGCGCGGTGACCGGGTCGTTCTGATCGCCCGGGACAAATATCGCCTGCGTGACATTGCCGAGGCTGTGGGCGGTGCGTATGTGCCGGTCGACGTCACGGACGAGCCGGCCCTGCGCGCGGCATTTGCGGAGATCAGGACCAGCTTCGGCGATCCCACCGTCCTGGTGCACAATCCGTCGATCGTATTCGAGGCGCCGGCCACCGAAACGCCCCTCGAAGCGTTAATGGCGGGATTTCGGCTGGCAGCGGGGTCGTTGCTGGTCGCTGCCCAAGAGGTCGTGCCGGCAATGCGCACGGCCGGCCGCGGGATAATCCTGGTCACCGGCAATGCCGCTGCCATCACGGGATCGACCTGGTCCGCCGCACTGGGCGCGCAAAAAGCCGCTGCCCGTAACTTGGCGCGGTCGTTGGCCGCCGAGCTCGGCCCGGCCGGCATTCGGGTGGCCACCATTACCATCAACGGCATACTTGGCACGCCGGGCTTCGAACTAGAGCGAATTGCTGCGAAGTACGTCGACCTTACCTCGGTGTCCGCCGCGGCAAGCTGGCAGCCTGAGGTCCACTGGCCACACAAGTCAGACCCGATTTCACCGCATTGATCCTGGAGAAGTCCGGGGCTCGAGCCGGATGAACCGGTCTATTCAGCGACACTTCTCCAGGATCAATGTGTCTTGACTCGTTAGCGATTCTCGTACTTTTCGATGATGTCGGCGGGGATGCGGCCGCGATCGGAGATCTTCATACCCTGACCGCGTGCCCACTCCCGAATCGCTGCGGTGTCGCCGGCCCGGCCACCGCCCCGGCCACCCCTGCCACGGCCCCGCCGCCCGCCGGCCCGGCGCGCCGAGGACACATACGTGGCAAGGGCGTCACGCAGAGCCTTCGCATTCTTCTTCGACAGGTCAATCTCGTACGACGTACCGTCCAGCGCGAAGCTGACCGTCTCTTCGGCCTCGCCACCGTCAAGGTCGTCGACAAGAAGGTACTGAACTTTCCTGGCCATCCGAGAGCCCTTCATATCGCAGGGAAGATTGTCGACCAACACTACTACGCCATTGCAGCTGGAAATGCAATTCGACACCAGGATACGGACAATCAGGAGAGCTGCAGGAGCATCCTCGTGTTGCCGAGAGTGTTCGGCTTGACACGATCAAGATCCAAGAACTCGGCTACTCCTTCGTCATCCGAGCGGAGCAGTTCGGCATACACGTCGGGCGGTACGATGCTGCCCTGAACAACCTCGAAGCCGTGCCGCTTGAAGAACTCGACTTCGAAGGTGAGGCAGAACACCCGAGAGATTCCCAGATCGCGTGCCACGTCCAGCAACGTCGTTAGCACTGCGTGGCCAATACCTCCACCTAGCCGGTCCGGATGTGTGGCAAGTGTTCGAACCTCGGCGAGATCTTCCCACATTACGTGTAGCGCTCCGCACCCGATGATCGAACCTGCCGGTTCGTCGGCGACCCAGAACTCCTGGACGTCCTCATACAACGTGACCATCTCTTTGGACAAGAGAATGCGCTGTTCGGCATACCGGTCCACGAGCCGCCGAATCGCCCGGACATCAGCCGTCCGCGCGCGGCGAATCGTCGCATTCACTCGGGCTTGACGAGCGGGTACAGGATGGTCTCCCGAATGCCGACACCGGTGAGCACCATCAACAAACGATCGACGCCAATCCCCATGCCGCCAGTAGGCGGCATTCCATATTCAAGGGCACGAAGGAAGTCCTCGTCGAGGTCCATTGCCTCCGGGTCGCCCTGAGCCGCCCGCAGCGACTGCTCCACGAGCCGCTTTCGCTGGATCACTGGATCGACGAGCTCGCTGTACGCGACGCCGAGTTCGACCCCGCCTATGATCAGGTCCCAGGCTTCGGTCAGCCGCGGATTGTCACGGTGCGGGCGAGCTAACGGGCGGACGGCCTCTGGATAGTCGCAAACGAATGTAGGTCGCAACAGATGGTGCTCGACCAATTTCTCGAAGAGCTCGAGGATTATTTCGCCGTGGTTCCATTCGGGTGCTAGTTCAACATCGTGCTCGGCGGCGATCTTACGCAGGTGATCAGCGTCGGTGTCGATAGTGATCGTCTCGCCGATAGCGTTCGACACGGCACTGTGCAATGTGACCCGATCCCACGCTTGCTCAAGATCGATATCGCCGCCGCGGCCGTCAGGGACGATCGTCCGGCCGATAGTGCGGGCCGCATTGAGCACAAGTTCACGACACAATTCGGCCATGCCGTCGTAATCGCTGTAGGCTTCGTAGAGCTCGAGCATGGTGAATTCCGGGCTGTGCGTGGAGTCCGAGCCCTCGTTGCGGAAGACCCGGCCGATCTCGTATACCCGATCGATGCCCCCGACGATGGATCTTTTCAGGTGCAATTCCAGGGCGATACGAAGTGTCATTTGCAGGTCGAAGGCGTTGAAGTGGGTTGCGAAAGGTCGCGCTGCCGCGCCTCCGTGCGACAACTGCAGCACCGGCGTCTCGACCTCGACATATCCCCAGTCGTCCAGCGTCGAACGCAAGGAACCGACCACGGCGGCCCGATTTCGCACCATTTCGCGCGCGGCCGGGTTCACAATCAAGTCGACGTACCGCTGGCGGACCCGGGTCTCCTCGTTGAGCGCTTTGTGCGCCACCGGAAGTGGCCGCAACGCCTTCGACACGAGTTCCCAAGACTCTGCCATCACGGAAAGTTCGCCCTGCTTGCTCGCTACGATCTCGCCTTCGATGCCGACGTGGTCGCCGATATCGACGAGGTGCTTCCAGTCCGAAAGAGCATCCTCGCCAACCCGATCGAGAGAGAGCATTGCCTGGAGCTCTGTGCCATCTCCGGCGCGTAGGCGCGCAAAGCACAGCTTTCCCTTGTTGCGAATGAAGATGACACGGCCGGCCACTGCGGTGTGTCTGCCCGTCGCGGCACCCGGCTCAAGCCCTTCGAACTCGGCACGCACCTCAGCCAGGGTGTGCGTCCGATGGAAGCCGCGTGGATAAGGGGCGACGCCACGCTCGAGGAGTTCGGCGCGCTTCTCGCGGCGGACGCGCATCTGCTCTGGCAGTTCGTCCGTCGCGGGAAGATAATTCGCTCGCTCATCCACGAGGGACAAGCCTAACGATCCCGGCCGGGGCGACTGTACTCACATTGCCGCGGGACGAGACAACGGCAGGCGAATCCCATTGCCCACCGCTGTGATGCCTGCCACATTAGAATCACGGAGGTGGCTCCCCATGGGTGAAGTACAGGTTGCCGACCGAGGCTCGCGTGAGATCGTCGTCTTTCTGAGCGGCGATATCGACGACCTTATGACCGACGAGCTGCATGCGGCGGTGGAGGAGGTCGCCGGCTTAGAGCGGCTGAGCTCGCTCAGCCATGCAGTGGTAGATATGCACCATGTCACATCGCTTGGCGCGGCCGGCATCGCGTTCCTCAGGGAGCTGCAGGTACGTGGTGAACGCGCCGGGTTCGCGGTCTCGTTCTCGCACCTGAGCAGCGCCGCTCACCGCGCTCTCGAAGAGGCCGGCTGGTCTTTCGTGGAAACGAGCCCGCACATGCCGTGATCAGGCTGCACCGAGCTCGCGGAATCCGTCCCGCCAGCTCGGGTAGGACGGCGTCCAGCCGAACTCAGCCTTGGCCTTGCCATTGGCCGAACCCCGCATCGTGGTCATGGTGGCCACGCCGAACTCCCCGAGCATCGGCCGCACCAGCCACGCCGGCGCCTGGAACGGCTTCTTGGCGCCGATGACCTTGGCGTAGTGCGGCAGCCAAGTGGAGACGGGGGCGGGGTCATCGTCCACGATGTTGTAAACACCGGGTCGGCCACGCTCGACTGCGATCGCGGTAATCCGCGCTGTGTCCTTGATGTGGATGAATGAGAACACACCCGCGCCGCCGCCGACGATCGGCATCCGCCGCTTGGCCACGGCGTCGTAGATCTCGCCACCACGGTCGAACGACGTCCCGGGACCGTAGAAGCTGCCGTAGCGCAGGACCAACCCCTCGATGCCTTGTGCAGCGGGCACAGTTGTCTCCACGTGCCTGATGGCGGCCAGGGACTTGACCGAAGCGGCTGCCGGCGCCGGGTCGAGTGGGTCGTCCTCGGTCTTGACGGTGCTGCCGGTGTGCGGGTTCGGCCAGCCCGTGTAGCTCTGTGCGATGAACCGCTTTGCACCCGCTTTGCGGGCTGCTTCCAGCAGGTAGTCCAGTCCCCTGGTGCGCAGCTCATTCGTAGCGGCGAACGCCTCGTCGAACCGCTTGAAGTCGGCCCGGGCGATGGCGGTCAGCTGGTGGATGACCACATCCGGGCTGGCCTCCGTCACAACCCTGAGAACGGCCTCGCGGTCCAGAGCATCGAGCACGATAGGTTCGGCACCGGCCGCCCGGATGGCGCCAGCCTTTGCCTCTGCCCGGGTCGTGCCGATCACTTCGTGCCCGGCCTCGACCAGCGCGGGCATCAGGTGGCGGCCCAGAACACCGGTGGCACCGGCTAGAAAGATCCTCATGTCTTCTCCCTTCGTCGATCCCTACGACGAGATGGGACACCGCCCTGTGACAGTAAGGCCGCCAGTGATTGGATCGGATCGTGGCCGACATCGCGACGGAGCACCACGACGAGCTTCGCCCGCTGATGTTCTCGATCGCCTACCGGATGCTCGGCAGCGTCACCGAGGCGGAAGACATCGTCCAGGAGGCGTTCGTTCGGATGGTCGGCCCGTCCGCGCCGGAGGCTCGCTCACCGGAGGCGCTGGCGTCGACCGTCACGACCCGGTTGGCAATCGATCACTTGCGCTCGGCGCGCGTACGGCGCGAACGCTACGTGGGCGCCTGGCTGCCAGAGCCGCTGATCACTGCCGACGAGGAGGCGGACCCCGCCCGCCGGGTCGAGGTGGACGAGACCGTATCGATGGCTTTCCTCGTTTTGCTCGAGAACCTCTCGCCGGTCGAGCGGGCGGTGTTCCTGCTGCGCGAAGTCTTCGACTACGACTACGCCCAGGTGGCCGAGATCGTAGGGAAGAGCGAGGCGAACTGCCGCCAGATCCTCGGCCGGGCAAGGCAACGAATCGAAGAGCGGCGGCCTCGGTTCGAGGCGTCTCCCGAACGGCGCGAAGCGCTCGCCCGGCAATTCCTCGCAGCATGCGAAACTGGCGACACCGCCGCGTTGGAGCGACTCCTGGCCGACGACGTGGTGTTCTACGGTGATGGCGGTGGCAAGGTTGCGGCGGTCGCTCAGCCAGTGATCGGCGGGTTGCGGGTAGCCCGCTTCATGCTCGGGGTCGCCCGCGAGGTCGCGGCCGTTGGTGGTCGATTCGAGCTCACTGAGGTCAATGGCCAGCCCGGGGCTCGGCTCATCGACGCGGAAGGCCGGCTCGGCGCGGTGCTTGAACTGACCATCGCCGACGGCCGCATTCGTGAGCTGCGGAACGTTCTCAACCCGGACAAGCTCGATCACCTCGGCCTCCCCCTGCGTTGATCATGCAAAGGCCGGGCGACACGCCGGAATGTCCGAATCAGCCGTGCGGGACAACTACGGACGAACCGGCGTGTCGCCCGGCTTTTGCATGATCAACGCAGGGGTGGAACGTTGCGGTCGTAGACGAGACGGAGGCCCAGCAGGGTGAGCCATGGCTCATGGTGGTCGACGCAGCGGCATTCGGTGATCACCAGCTCGGCCAGCCCGCCGGTCGCGACCACAGGTATCTCGCTCAGCGGGAGCCCCAGCTCGGCGGCCATCCGGATCACGATGCCGTCCACCTGACCCGAAAAGCCATACAAGGCACCCGACTGGAGGGCCTCCACGGTGTTCTTCGCGATCACGGACCTCGGCCGCACTAGCTCAACCTGTCGCAGCTGCGCCCCCGCATCCCCGAGCGCATCCAGCGACACCCCGATACCGGGGGCGATCGCGCCGCCAAGGTACTCACCCTGCGGCGACACGACATCGAAGGTCGTCGCCGTACCGAAGTCGACGACGATGGCCGGTGCGCCGTACAGGTGCTGGGCCGCGATGGCATTAACGATCCGGTCGGTCCCGACCTCGCGGGGGTTGTCGACCAGCACGGGCAGCCCGGTCTTGACGCCGGGCTCGACCAGCACAGCCGGCAGATCCGCGAAATACCGCGCCACCATGCCACGCATCTCGTGCAGGACGGACGGGACGGTGGAGCAAATGGCCACCCCCTTAATGCCGTCATCGTGCCCGCCGCCGGCCAACAGACTGCGTAGCAACGCCCACAGCTCGTCAGCAGTGCGGTGTGATTCAGTGGCAACCCGCCAGTGCTCCACGACATCTTCGCCGTCAAGGAGTCCGAGGACGGTTTGGGTATTGCCGACATCAATCGCGAGCAGCACGGTTCACCGCACCTCGCGAAGGTCGAACGCGATGTCGAGGATAGGTGCCGAGTGCGTGATCGCACCGACCGCCAGGTAATCCACGCCGGTCTCGGCGTAGACGCGTGCAGACTCCAGAGTCAGCCCGCCGCTCACCTCGAGCCGAGCCTTGCCGTCCACGGCGGCGACCGCCTGCCGGACCTCGTCGACCGAGAAGTTGTCGAGCAGGATCAGGGCGGCACCGGCCCTGACCGCTTCGACGGCGCCAGCCACATCATCCACCTCGATCTCCACTGGTACGCCTGGGAATGCCTGTGTCACTTTGGCGTACGCGGCCGCCACACCCCCGGCCGCGAGCACGTGGTTGTCCTTGATCAGCGCTGCGTCGGAAAGGGCCATCCGGTGGTTCTCCCCGCCGCCACACCGCACGGCGTATTTCTCCAGAGCGCGGAGCATCGGGGTGGTCTTGCGCGTGTCACGGACGGACGCCTGAGTCCCGGCCAGCGCGTCCACCCAGAGCCGGGTCGCCGTGGCGATGCCCGAGAGCCGGCACAGCAGGTTCAATGCCGTCCGCTCGGCCTGCAGCAGCTGCCTCGTTGGCCCCGTGACTGTCGCGAGCACGTCTCCCCGGTGGACCCGGTCGCCGTCAGTCACCTTCGCGTCGAAGCGGGCCCGGCCACGCGCGGCAATTGTGAAAACCTCCTCGGCCACTGGGAGGCCGGCCACCACACCGTCATCACGGGCCACGAGCTCACCGGTAGCCTGTTGATCAGCGGGGATGGTCGCCTCGCTGGTGACGTCGACACCGCCGGCCAGATCCTCGTCAAGGGCAGCCCGGACGATCCTGCTCACGGCGGCGTTGTCGAGCTGCGGCGCGGTCACGAAAGCTCCTTGAAGTAGGTCTCGAGGGTGCCGTCCTCGCTGAGCCGGCTGATCAGGTGGCCGCGCCAGTGCTCGTCGTCGCGCTCGGGGAAGTCCTCGCGCCAGTGCCCACCCCGGCTCTCCTCGCGCAGCGTCGCATGCCGGACGAGTGCCATGGCCACAGCGTGCAGGTTCGTGGTCTCCCATGCCTCCGTGGACGGTTCGGTGAATGCTCGCTCAGTCGTCAGCCGGTCAAGTGCGGTCACGGCGGTCGCCAACGACGTCGCGCTGCGGATGACTCCGGCTCCTGTCGTCATCGCTGCCTGGACGAACAGTCGGGCGTCCGGCGCGAGCAGCGCGGGATTCCCGCCCCGCTCGACTGGATCGGTCGCCGCCGGCAGGACGTCGGCCAACTGCTCGGCGATCCGATGCCCGAACACCAGACCCTCCAGCAAGGAGTTGGACGCGAGCCGGTTCGCTCCGTGCACCCCTGTGTGGGACACCTCTCCGCAGGCGTACAGGCCAGGCACGGACGTTCGCCCGTACAAGTCCGTCCGGACGCCTCCACTCGCGTAATGTTGCGCCGGCGCTACCGGGACCAGCTGCGTGGCAGGGTCGAACCCGGCCTCACGGCACCGGGCCATGATCGTAGGGAACCGCTGTTCCAGAAAATCGGCACCCAGGTGCCGAGCGTCGAGCCAGACGTGCTCCGCACCGGTCTCCGCCATCGCTGTGATCGCGCCCTTAGCAACGACGTCCCGCGGCGCCAGCTCAGCGAGCGGGTGCCGGTCGACCATGAACCGGCGGCCCTCGGCGTCGCGTAGCACAGCGCCCTCACCGCGGACGGCTTCGGAGATAAGCGGTTGCTGGCCCTTGGCCGAACGGCCGAGCCACAGCACCGTTGGATGGAACTGGACGAACTCGAGGTCCGCGACGTCCGCGCCGGCCCGCAAGGCAGCCGCCACCCCGTCGCCGGTCGCTACGGGCGGGTTCGTCGTCGATGCGTACACCTGGCCGATCCCGCCTGTCGCGAGCACCACCGCTCGTCCGAGCGCTGCACCGATGCCATCGCGCTGACCCTCACCGATCACGTGCAACGTGACGCCGCACGCGGTCCCACGGACGTCGGTGAGGATGTCGGCGACAAGTGCGTGCTCGATGACCTCGATCTTCGGGTCCTCCCGGACCGCGTGCAGCGCCTCGATCAGCGCGCGGGATATCTCCCGTCCGGTTGCGTCGCCGCCTGCGTGCGCGATGCGGTCCGTTAGGTGTCCGCCCTCACGGGTCAGGGCGATCTCGCCGCTGTCGGTGCGCTCGAACTCCGCGCCCAGAGCGGCGAGTTCGCGGACGCGCTTGGGTCCCTCTGTCACCAGGACGCGAACGGCTTCCTCGTCGCAGATCCCAACGCCGGCCACCAAAGTGTCGTGCAGGTGGGCGTCCGGGCTGTCATTCGGGTCGAGCGCTGCGGCGATCCCGCCCTGCGCCCAGAATGTCGAGCTCTCCTGCAGAGTCGTCTTGGTCACCAGCAGAACTGTGCCGGCGCGGCGAGCCTCCAGTGCGGTCGTGAGCCCGGCGATGCCGCTGCCGACCACAATGACGTCGGCTTGAGTCGTCCAGCCGGGTTCCGGCGTCAGGAGTCGGCGGGCCAGCCGCGGTGCGGACACGCCCCAAACCCTAGAGCGCGGTGCCGTGGACGGCGTGTCCGGGTCTGCGCATTCCACCAGCCTCAGAGTTGATGGGCGAGCGGCTGCACATGTGCGCCGACCTCCGCGCCCTTCGGCGGCCGCTCACGCCAGAGGGCGCGCCTGTGCTCATCGGGTACTTATCCTCGACGCAGTCACAAGGAACGTGGCGCCGGTCACAAGGTGCATCACCGCCAGCAGGACGCCGGTCGCGGTGTCGTCGGCGGCCGACAGGGGACCGCTAACCGAGACCACGGCGAACAGGGCGGCTGCGACCATGACGGCGCGCACCCAGCGGTGGGAATGCCGAGCAGCCAGCGCGAGCAGGCCCGAGCCGACCGCGAACATGGCCAGCGTGGTTAGGACGACCAGGACGATGCCGACCTGCATCGAGGTGTGACCCGTGGGCGGGCTCGCCACGAAGGACACGTCCGCCGCACGTCCGCCGGCCCAGAGCGCGGTGTTCACGAGGGTAGCGACGGCAGCTCCGGCAGCCGCTCCCTGGAGCAGGGGGTGGCTTTGGGCTGTGGTACCGGCGCCGCTCCCGCCCGGGCCGGCCGTAGATGTAGTGCTCATTGAGACCTCCTAAAAGGACAGGCTTGACTATCCGTCGAGTGCTGCCGCACGAGCAGGACGCCGGAGTCGTACGTGTACTGGCCCGAATCGCAGGACCGGGGATTCGGTCATGATGTCGCTGAGCTTTCCTGTACTCGGGAAGTGTTCGTCTTAGTGGTACGACGACGCAGCCTCTTGGTATGTGAGGCGACGGGCCGGTTACGCGGGCAGTGTCCGGGAGATGCTGGCCACAAGCCGGGGTGGGCGTTGACCGCCCCTGGTAGGCCAGTTCAGGGCGAAGGGTCTGCCTCCAGCCACAGCAGGCCGTGCGCACGCACCACCTCCATGGCGAAGTCGAAGCAATCAACCCGGACCGCGTAGTCGATGTCTTCCGGGTGGACGTGCCCACTGCCAAGCGCCAACGTTAAGGCTGCTTCGTAAGACGTCGCCACTGCCTTGGCAGTCCGTGCGGCGTCGAGATCCTGGCCAAGGCGGGCCCGCTCGATCAGCTCCGCTGTGACGAGGTCGTCGTAGCCGTCGCGGTCCGGCCGATCCTGGAAACGTCCTGTGATCAGGTATGTGGGTTCTCCGAGACCGCTGGCCGCGACAGCCTCCGCCGTCGCCGAAGCGCAGACCAGGCTCGCGCACCACAGCCGCGTGGCCGACCGGGCCGCCGCTACGCCACGGGTTCCGGCGGACGTCCGCTGGATCAGCGTCCTGCCGGCCACGTCGGCACGGGAGACCTCGACCGGCGAGTTGGGCAGGTCGAACCCGTCTGGTCGCCGACCCCGATCCTCACCGATGGCAAGCGATCCTGGATGGTCGGCCTTGAGCGCCAGCGCTTCGGCCACCGAATCGACGAGCAGGATGCAGCTCGCCCCGGCGCCGAAGGCGTACGCGGCGGTGGTGAAGGCGCGCAGCACGTCGACCGCCACGACCGCGCCAGACGTTTCACTCACCTGCCAGCGCCCGACGAAACGCTTGCCTTTCGTCACAGCTCGACCGGCCGGTTGTCGATCAGGCGAGTCGACCCGACTCTCCCTGCGATGAGCAGCCGAGCCTTACCTCGGGCAGGCGGCGGGCCCAGTGCTGGGTCGCGAAGCTCCAGGTAGTCGAGGTCGAGATCGCCGGCCTCGGCACGCGCTGCGGCGACGACAGCCTCGGGACCATTGGGAGCGGCGGCGGCGCCGGCGTCCAGCGCCCGCGAGAGCCCCACCGCCTGCTTGCGTTCCGCGTCGGACAAGTAGCGGTTTCGGCTGGACAGCGCCAAACCATCCGGCTCCCGAACCGTCGGGACCCCGACGATCTCGTACGGCATCTCCAGGTCGGTCACCATCTGCCGAACAAGCGTCAGCTGCTGATAGTCCTTCTCGCCGAACACCGCGAAGGTCGGGACGGTGAGATTGAGCAGCTTCGCGACAACGGTGAGTACTCCGGCGAAGTGTGCGGGACGCACCGCGCCCTCTAATTCGGCCGCGAGCGGGCCCGGGTCGACGGTCACCTGTGGGTCGCCGCCCGGATACAGCTCCGCCCTGTCGGGAGCGAAGACGACGTCCACCCCTTCGGCCCGGCAGACCCTAACGTCCGCCTCAAACGTGCGCGGGTACTTTTCGAAGTCCTCGCCCGGCCCGAACTGCAACGGGTTGACGAAGATGGTGACAATTACGAGGCCGTCCGCTCCCACCAGTTCGCGGGCCGTCCTGACGAGAGCTACATGGCCGGCGTGCAGTGCTCCCATGGTCATCACGACGGCCGTATTCGCACCCATGCCGGCCGCGAGTGCTGCTGCCAACTCGTCTCTGGTCCGCGCCAGCACCGGCTCGTCGTTCAAAGGCACGGCGAGCACGATAGGACCACCAAGGTGCTGCCCGCCAGCAGGGTAAGGATTGACCAAGGGGCAGAATGAATCCTTACTCCGGTCGGACCGGGATCTTGAACTTCATCCGGGTACTTCGCTGCATCGAGTTGGCGCCGGCGTAATTCTCTGGACTGCGGCACGGCGCACGAGTAAGGTTTTGCGCTTGTGTCAGCGCTTGGGGCCATGTTCGTCAACGGCTTCCGGCGATGGGCCACCTACCGGATGGCGGTGGCTGCCGGTGCCTTCACCAACACAGTCTTCGGCCTCATCCGCGCATACATCACGGTCGCGGCGATCGGCGCCGCCGGCGGGACGCTCGCCGGCTACGACGCGAAAGCCGGGATCACTTACGCGTTCCTGGCCCAGGCTCTGATCGCACCAGTGAATATCTTCACCTGGAACGAGTTCGCGCTGCGGGTCCGAACCGGGGATGTAGCAGTCGACCTGGCCCGGCCAGTGGATCTTCAGCTGGCCTACCTGCTGTCCGACCTCGGCCGGGCCGCGTACTCTCTCATTCCGCGCGGCGCGCCTCCGCTGCTCGCGGGAAGCATCGTCTTCGGCCTGGCCCTGCCCACCACACCACTGCCCTACCTGCTCGGCGCGATCAGCCTGCTGCTGGCGGTCATGGTGTCGTTCGCGTGCCGGTGGCTCGCCAACCTTGCCGCGTTCTGGCTGCTCGACCTGCGCGGAGTGATGATGATCTACGTACTGGCCAGTGGCCTGCTGAGCGGCCACCTACTTCCAGTCCACTGGTTTCCGGGCTGGCTCGCGGCGATCGCCAACGCGACGCCGTTCCCTTCGATCATCCAGACGCCGATCGACGTCATCACCGGCCGCGCCGCGAACGCGGATGCGCTGGCGCTGATCGGCGTACAGCTCGCGTGGCTGGTCGCCGTGCTGGTCGTCGGACGCCTGGTCTTCGCCGCCGGCACGCGAAAGCTGGTGGTTCAGGGTGGGTGACCGGCTCGCTCCCTATAGCGTCCTGCTGGCGTCGCGGGTGCGTTCGCAGACAACGTACCGGCGGTCCTTTGCACTGGACGTCCTTGGCAGCGCAAGCGTCGGCATCGTTGAGTTCGCTGAGGTGTACATCATCTTCGCCAACGTCGACGCGCTCGGCGGGCTCGATTTCGCGGGCGTGGCGATGGTATTCGCGCTGGCTAATCTTGCGTTCGCGCTGGCCGACCTGGCCGTCGGCCACCTGGACCAATTGCCGACCTACTTGCGAGCAGGAACGCTGGACGCCTTCCTACTTCGGCCACTGCCCGTGCTCGCTCAGCTTGTCACCAGCGACATCTCGCTCCGCCGGCTTGGGCGAGCGATGGTGGCCATGGCCATCCTCGGGGTCGTGCTGCCATTGAACGACATCGACTGGACGCCGGCCAGAATTGCGCTCCTGGTCATCGCGCCCCTCGCCGGCTCCGCGATCTTCGCGGCGCTGTTCGTCATCGCGGGTGCCGTTCAGTTCTGGCTGGTCGAGGGCGCGGAGTTCACGGCGGCATTCACGTACGGCGCCGGTTACGCCGCATCGTTCCCGGCCAGCGTGTTCGCCGCGCCGATGCGGGTGCTGTTCACCTTCGTCGCGCCGGCCGCCTTCGTGGCCTACCTGCCCACGCTCGTGCTCCTCGACCAGCCAGGACCGAGTGGCCTGCCGCAGTGGCTCGGCTGGTGCACACCGCTGGCTGCCGTCGGCATCTGCGGCCTCGCCACGCTCGGCTGGCGCGCCGGGATACGTCACTACACAGGAGCCGGATCGTGATCATCAGCGTGAAGGATCTTCGCCGCGAATTCGTCGTCCGCGCCGCTACTGGCCGGCTCAGGCGTAGCCGGACCGTCGTCCACGCCGTGGACGGCCTGAGCTTCGACATCGAGCCAGGATCGGCGGTCGGATATATCGGAGCGAACGGCGCCGGGAAGTCGACCACGATCAAGATGCTCACAGGCATCCTGGTGCCGACGTCGGGGACGGTGCATACGTGCGGCATGCATCCGGTCAGGCAACGCAAGGCCCTCGCCTACCGGATCGGCGTGGTGTTCGGCCAACGGTCACAACTCTGGTGGGACCTGCCGCTGAGGCAGTCGTACCGGACGCTCGCTGCGATCCATCGGCTATCGGCCGCCGATTGGAAAGCCCGGCAGGCCGAGCTGGTCGAGCGGCTGGACCTGGCGTCGTTCCTGGACACCCCGGTGCGGCAGTTGTCGCTCGGTCAGCGGATCCGCGGCGAGATCGCGGCGGCGCTGCTGCACTCGCCAGAGTTGCTGATCTTGGACGAGCCGACCATCGGACTCGACGTGCTGAGTAAGGAGCGGCTCCGGGTGTTCCTCGCCGAGCAGCAGGCCGAACATCGCACGACATTGCTGTTGACCACTCACGACATGGACGATGTGCAGCGGCTGTGCGACCGCATCCTGGTCGTCGACCACGGCCGGCTCGCCTATGACGGGACATTGCCCGGGCTCGTCACCCGGGTCGGCGCCGAGCGGGTGCTGACACTCGACCTGAACGAACCATCGCCGCCTCTGACGGGAATCCCGGCCACGCGGCTGGTCGATGTCGAGCCGGACGGCCTGCGGCAGCGGCTGGCGTTCTCGCCGCAGGAGACGACAGCGGCGGCCGTCCTCGCGCAGGTGGGTAGACGGGCGGACGTCCGCGACCTCGCCATCGACGAACCGGACATCGAGGATGTCGTCCGCCGTCTCTACCTCTCTCCACCCACCCTCCGCTGATCACGCAAAAGAGGTGCGACACGCCCATATGCCGGTTGCCCTTCTGAGCGTGCCGCTGCGGGGCGGCGTGTCGCACCCTTTTGCGTGATCAACGCGGTGCTCGTTAGGGCGATAGCGCATCGAGCAGCGGTTCGGCATCGGTGGCCTTCAGCCGGCCCGACGCGAGGGCCCGCGCCGCCGTCCGCCGCGCCAGCTGGATGTATGTGGCCACCGACTCCGGTGCCGCTCGCCCGATCTCCGTGATATGACTGGCCACCGTGCCGGCATCGCCCCGTGCGACCGGACCCGTGAGGGCGGCATCGCCGGATCTCAGCACGTTGTCGAGAGCGGCCGACAGCAATGGCGCCAGCACCTTGTCCGGCTGGTCGACACCCGCGCTCCGCAGCAGGTCCATCGCATCTGCGACCAGCGTGACCAGGTGGTTCGAGGCGTGCGCCAGCGCCGCGTGGTAAAGGGTGCGGTTCTCTTCGGCGATCCGGACCGGGTCCGATCCCATCTCCACGACGAGCGCCTCGGCAACCGGCCAAAGCTGCTCCGGCGCCGTAACACCGAAAACCGCACCGGCGAGCCGCTCCAGGTCCACCGACGTCCCAGTGAAGGTCATCGCCGGGTGCAGAGCGAGCGGCAACGCACCCGCACGGGTCGCCGGCTCCAGGACCCCCACGCCGTATCGGCCGCTGGTGTGCACCACGATCTGCCCCGGCCGGATCGCTCCTGTGCTCGCCAGCCCATTCACGAGCTCCGGTAGGGCGTCATCCGGCACCGTCAACAGGACCAATTCCGCGCGCTCCAACACCTCGGCCGTCGTGACTAGAGGCACGTCCGGCAACAGCTCATGTGCGCGGTGTTTACTGCTCACCGACACGCCGTATCCAGCTACGACGCGGTGGCCGGCCCTGGCCAGCGCTGCGCCGAGGACGGCTCCGACGCGCCCCGTCCCGACGACACCTACGTCGAGGCGAGCCGGGCGTTCGTCCGTCGTCATGGCGGTCCTCCTCCTCGCCCGATGTTGCGACAATCCACAGCTACCGACGGTGTGGATTGTCTCAAGATCGCGGCGTGGTCTTGCTGCGGCGTAGCCACCACAGGCCGAGGAAGGGCAGCACCAGTGGGACGAAGCCGTACCCGCGGCCGAAGTCGGACCACACGGTGTCGCGCGGGAAGTCGCCCGCGCCGAACGCGGTCACGCTTCCAACGATCAGTACACCGGTGAGCTCGACGAGTACTGCAGCGACGGCCACCCGGTAGGCCATCGGTCCGGGCCGTGCGAACGCGATGGTCGCCACCAGGTAGACCACCGCTGCGAACGCAGAGAGCAGGAACGGCACCGGTGCCTCGTCGAACCGAGTGGAGATCTGGTACGCGGAGCGGGCCGTGGCGGCCACGGCGAACAGGGCATAGAGGGCAACGAGCACCCGGCCGGGGCCTGTATTGGTGGCGGGCGCGTCAGCCACCGACGCCCTCCCACAGCTGCTGTAGCCGGATGACAATGACGGGCACGGTCAGCGCGGCAACCATGAGGACGGCGGTGCCCCATCGGCTCTTCTCGGCGAGGGCCCAGAACAGTCCGAGCGGAAGCACCAGCACCGACACCACCAGGTATGCGATGAACACGCCCAGCTGATCCGGTGCACCTTCTACGGCCAGCAAGATGACTGCGGCGACGACCTGGACCAGCAGCAGCAACTCCACGACTCCTGCGCCGATGACATGCGGCTCGCGCGGAATCTGGTTGCGGACAAGGGCATACAGGCACCACGCGGCGTAGGCCAGCGATGCGGCGATCACCACGTAGGCGACGACATCAAGCACGGCGCAACACCCTAGCCCCGACGCCGGTGAGCGGGAGAGCCAGCAGCTCGTCGACCAGGACGGCGAGCTTGAGCATGCGCGCCATCCTGCCTGGCCTGGACCCGGCGTGCGCGGGTAGGGTCCGGCCGTGACCGCCTCCCACCGCCAGCTCGCCGATGATCTCGCGGCCATGGCGTGGCCAGGCCGGCTGCGCCGCCAGCAAGCTGAGGCTCTGGACGCCCTCGCAGGCACCTGGCACGACGGCGGGCGGCGAGCATGGCTGGCGTTACCCCCGGGGGCAGGTAAGACGCTGGTGGGCCTGGAGGCAGCCCGGCGGCTTGGCCGCCGGACAGTCATCTTCGGGCCGAATACCGCGATCCAGGTTCAGTGGATAAGTGAATGGGCGGCGTTCACGCCCGCCCAGGTCCCGATCAGCGGCGATCGCTCCCTGCGCACTCCGCTCACCGCGCTGACCTACCAGTCCCTTGCCGTGTTCGACCCCGATGCAGAGGTGGATGAGGATGGCCACGAGACGATCGCGGCCGCCGGGCCGCTCCGGGGCTCCGGACTGCTTGCCCGCCTGCACGCCAATGGCCGGTCGCTCGTCGATGCGCTGCACTACGCCGGCCCGATCACGCTCGTTCTCGACGAGGCACACCACCTACTGGAGATCTGGGGTGCACTGCTCGCGGAGCTGCTGGACCTGCTGCCCGACGCGTACGTCATCGGGCTCACCGCCACTCCGCCGCAGACGCTCACAGCCGACCAAGCCGAGCAGGTGGATCGCCTGTTCGGTCACCCGATCTACCAGGCTTCGGTGCCGGGGCTGGTCCGTGACGGACATCTGGCGCCGTTCGCCGAGCTCGCTTATCTCGTCACTCCCACACCGCCGGAGGAGGACTGGCTCCACAGCGAGGCGGAGCGCTTCGCCGAACTGCGGACGGACCTAACCGAGCCGGGATTCGCCAACGTCGGGCTTTTCGAGTGGCTCGACGCTCGGCTTGTGACCCGCTCCGGCGAGCACGGGTCGCGGATCTCTTGGACCCATCTGGAGAAGACTCGACCGGATCTGGCCAGGGCAGCTCTGCGGCTGCATGTGGCTGGGCTGCTCGGCCGGCCCGACGACGCCCGGATCCGCGAGGAGCACCGGCGCGAGCTCACGCCCGAAGACTGGGTGGCGGTACTGGACGACTATCTCCGCGGGTTCCTGCAGCGGTCGGGCGATCCGCTCGACCAGCACGCCGCCGAGCGGATCCGGCTGGCTCTGCCATCCCTGGGCTACCGCGTGACGAAGCAAGGCATCCGCGCCGGCCGCTCGCCGGTGGATCGCGTCCTCGCCCGGAGCGAGGCGAAGACGCATGCCGCCGTGGAGATCGCAGCGTGGGTAGCGGCCACGCTGGACAGCAAGCTGAGGGTGCTGGTGCTGTGCGACCATGAGCACGCGTCAGCGACCCTACCTGCGCGGCTTGTCGGCGTCCTCGACCCGGACGCTGGCTCGGCTCGGTTGATGCTCGAGAACCTTGCTGCCGATCCACGCACGGCCACCCTGAATCCAATGCTCATCACCGGCCGGACGGTCGCGGCGCCGGGCGCGACGGCCCGTGAGTTCGCCAGCTGGGCCGCGGGCGCGATCGATCTGGAACCGATCGACCCGATCACCACCGGGATCGTCCCGATCTCCGGCTCCTGGACGAGCCGGGCATGGGTTCGCCTGGTCACCCAGTACTTCGAGTCCGGCCACTGCCAAGCGCTGGTGGGGACCCGCGGGCTGCTCGGCGAGGGGTGGAACGCGCCGAGCGTCAACACGTTGATCGATCTCACCACCGCCACGACTCCGACGGCAGTCGTCCAGACCCGCGGCCGGGCATTGCGCACCGATCCGGACTGGTCGGACAAGGTGGCCACCAACTGGTCCGTTGTCTGCGTCAGCGAGGAGCACCCGGGCGGGTCGGCGGACTGGAACAGGTTCGCCCGAAAGCACACCGGCTACCTGGCCGTCGACCACGCCGGTCAGATCATCGATGGGGTGGCCCACGTCGATGACCAGTTCTCGCCATACGCGCCGCCAGCGTCCACCGGCTTCGACGCGGTAAACGCCCGCATGCTCGAGCGCAGCACACACCTGGGCCGGATCCGCGCGGCGTGGCGGGTCGGAGAGCCCTACGACGATCGCTTCGTCCACGAACTGCGGATACGAACTCAACGCAGCGGGCACCAACGGACGGAGTTAGCAGCACACCCGGCTCCGACGGCGCCGTCCGTCGTTCCTGCCCAGCGTGGCGTCCTTCCCTCGACCACCCTCGACGGACGGCGGCGGCACGCCTTCGACGAACGGCTCGCCAAACCCAACATGGCAGCGGTCATGGGGGCGCTTCTCGGCACGAGCGGCGTGGTCGGGGCCATTGCCAGTACCGCCGGCGGATCCGTCGCCACCGTCCTCGCGCTCCCGGCGGCTTTGCTCGCCGCAGGACTCACCTACCGCAACAGCCAAGCCGCATCGGCCGGCCGGCTGCTCGCCGACGCGGCTGCGCAACCTGCCGACCTCGAATCCATCGCCCGCGCTGTTGCGGACGGGCTGAAGCTCGCGTCCCTCTCGCCGGTGGGCAGCGAGAGTCTCCGGATCCAGCTCGATCCGGATGGTGTGTACCGCGCTGCTATGGGTGGCGTGAGTGCCGACGTTTCCCAAAAATTCGTGACGGCACTTGACGAGGCGCTGTCACCGATCGCGTCGCCGCGTTATGTCATCCCGCGGTACGTATTGCCGCAGCCGGCCAACTTGCGCCGTGCCGGCCGGCGGCTGCTGAACGGCACTTCGGAACCGAACAGCGCCGTGTACCACGCCGTGCCGTCCGCGCTAGGGGTCAATGCCAAGCACGCCAGGTACTTTGAGCAGGCCTGGGCGCGGTGGGTCAGCAGTGCGACGGCCCTCTACACCGGCAGCCCGGAAGGAGCCGGCGTCCTGGCCGCGCAGCGCGGCCTTGACCCGTTCGATGTGACGACACTGCTGCGGGTCGCCTGGACGTGATCCAGACCAGACCACCGCACTGCGGTGTGTCACCGCCGTAGGGTTGAGCTCATGACGCTGCCCACCTGGCGGGAGGCGATGGAGGACGCGCTCTACGGGCCGGACGGCTTCTTCCGCCGGGAGCGGCCGGGCGATCACTTCCGGACGTCCGTGCACGCCAGTGACCTGTTCGCCATGGCGCTCGGCCTGCTGGCGGTTCGGTGTGGCATCCGCGCTGTGATCGACGTCGGGGCGGGCAGGGGTGAGTTTCTCTGGGCCCTGGCTCGGCAAGCACCGGCGCTCGACCTGCTCGGCGTCGAGCTCGCCCCGAGGCCGCCTGACCTCCCGGCCGCCATCGAGTGGGCTCCGGAGGTCCCGGACGGCGTCGACCAGGCATTGATCATCGCCAACGAGTGGCTGGACAACATCCCCGTCGACGTTGTGGAGGTGGGCAGGGACGGGCGTCCACGGCTCCTCCACGTCGACCCAGCGAGCGGTGAGGAGACCCTCGGCACCCCCGTCGCAGGTGAGGATGCCCGCTGGCTGGACATCTGGTGGCCTCTTGACAGCGCGGAAACCGGAAGCCGAGCCGAGATCGGCCGCACGCGTGACCTCGCATGGGCCGGAGTGGTCGCACGGGTTCGGCATGGCGTGCTGATCGCGATCGACTACAGCCACCGCCGCGGCGACCGCCCGCCCCACGGAACGCTCACCGCCTACCAGGACGGCAGATCGGTACGGCCCGTTCCCGACGGCACACGAGACATCACCGCCCACGTCGCGCTCGATTCGTGCGCAGCCGCGGGTGAAGCCGCGGGAGCGTCCAGCACGGTCCTGATTTCGCAACGGCACGCGCTACGCCGCCTCGGAGTCGAGGCCGCGCTGCCCCCACTTGAGCTGGCCAGGAGCGACCCGCCGGCCTACGTCCAGGCCCTCTCCCGGGCGAGTGAAGCCGCCGAGCTGCTCGACAGTGCTGGGCTGGGCAGTTTCGAGTGGCTCATCCAGGCCGTGGGGACAGCAATTCCAGCCGTGTTCGCCTCCACGGCGCCTAGCTAACCGGGTCGGTTGGCGTTATCCGGTGAATCGTCCTCGTCAGCCTGAGGTGAATCAACGCCGTTCCCGGTCGCCCCGATCGAGCCAGCCCGGTCACCGGCACCGTCACTCGCGCCATTACGCGGCGCGGCCATCCACTGCTCGGGTACGTCGACCCTCCTTGCCATCCGAGCACGGCTGGCCTGCGCTTCGAGGATCTCCCGGGCCTGCAACTCGGGCCGGTGCCGAATGACTGCATCGACCGGACCCGGCGTCGTGTCGACCGATACCGTGGCAAGCTTCAGCTTGCGCTGGAGTGGCCCCTGACTGAGCCGCACGCTCTGCGTCTTGGCGTGCGGCACGATCGTCAGGGTCCGGTGGAACACGCCCTCCCGGGCGACGATGACGCGATCGTCGGCTCCGTAGGCCAGCCGAATCCAACCAATCGGGCGCAGCCAAGCCGCCCGCCGCGGGGCGGGTTGGAGCGGGACGCTCGCCGGGTCGGCGCCGGGCAGCACCTGGCGGAGGACAGCTATCGCCTCGAGGTACGTCGCCACCGGCAGCAGGGTGGATGTCTGAGCTCCCGTGGAGCTTCCGGCGTAGCCCGCCACGTCGACGTCCACCCGCACCCACCCCTTGATGCGCCAGAGCAACGGCTGGCGCATCGCGACACCTTGGATCCGGCCCGGCGGCACCGTCTGCGCCCGGGTGT
Source organism: Jiangellaceae bacterium (assembly GCA_035762665.1). Lineage (GTDB taxonomy): Bacteria > Actinomycetota > Actinomycetes > Jiangellales > Jiangellaceae > JASLBX01. Next base: position 21,490 of record DASTNZ010000144.1, read on the forward strand.
CGAGCAAGCCCTTGCGGATCCGGAATCCGTCGGGTGACTCGGCCAGAGTGAAGCCGAAGTTGCGGCCCAGCTGGTACCACAGGGCAGCTCCAATCGCCAACACGGCCGGGACGAGGCCCGACATGCCAGCGATCACGATCCCGCCCGATCCCGTGGCCACTACGACCGCGATGGCGACGAAAACGGCGACGCCGAACATGAACGCCCCGGACAGAACGGTCGAGCCGATCAGCCGGTCGAGCGGCACCTCGTGGACCGGACGCTCCGGCGCCTCCGGCGTATCTGCGGAGATTCCGGCACTGCGGGCCAGCAGTTCTGCTCGCAACCGGACGGCATCGTCCGCCGACAGGTACGCCAGGGGCGCCTCGGACTCACCGCCACCGGCCACCTCCATCCGAAGCTCCGCAAGGCCCAGCAGTCGGCCGGCCAGCGGGCGAACGATATCCACTGCCTGCAACCGGTCCATCCGGACCCGCCGTGACCGTCGCTGAAAGATCCCGGAATCGATGCGCAGATCGCCACCATCGAAGCCGTACCGGGTGAACCACCAGGATGCGAACCCGACTCCGAAGCCGACGACGGCGACCACGGGAATGACGATGGCGAAACGGCGCGGATCTCCCGACGCAAGGGCGTTCTGGCTGCCGAAGACAACAGCCGCGGCAAGCCAGGCCCACCCCCGGAGCAACGGGGTCAGTGGATGAAGCCGCTGGAAGTGGGCTGGGGTGGGGTCGGCCGCGCCGCGAAACCCGGCGGCCGGTCGTCGCCCGTCGGGGCGCTCCTCGCCACTCACGAGGGTGAGCGTAGCTCGCAGCCCCGCTGAGCGACGCCACCCGATCAGAGTCCGGCAGCGCGGGCCTCGCCGAGCGCGGCCAGACGGTCCCGCAGCCGGGCGGCCTCATCGGGCGGCAGACCAGGTATCCGAGCGTCCGTCGCCGGCGATGCGGTGTGCAACTGGACGGTTGCGATACCCACGCGCCGCTCCAACGGGCCGGAGTTGACATCGACGAACTGCATCCGCCCATACGGCACGACACTCAGCTTGCGGACCAGCACACCGTGCTTGACCAGCAGATCGTCGTCCCGCTCGGCATACCCCCACGCCCGCCAATTACGGGGAATCAACCAGATTCCCCACACGAGTGCGATGAGCCCGATCGCGGCACCGATGCCAGTGATCCACCATGCGAACAGCGCTCCGGCGACGATCGACACCACGATGAGCACGGCCACCCAGAACACCAGCATCGCGCGGCGGAGAGTCACGAGCGCCTTGGACACCGGCTGCCAAGCCTCTCCGGGCGGAGCGAACACCTGATCCACACCACGGAGGGTACGCAAAGCGGCGGATTTTCGCGGCGCCGTCGCCAGAGCGGTCGACCCAGAAAGTAAAATGATCTTCGCTACCAGCGGCCGGGATGGCAGACTCGGCACTGTGACGACCGAGACGACCGTCGGCATCGGCTCGGGAGCCGGCGAGCTTGCCACCACGGACATGGTCCTCAACATCGGGCCGCAGCATCCCGCAACGCACGGCGTTCTCCGGCTGAAACTCACGCTCGACGGCGAGCGCATCGTCGAGTGTGAGCCGATCATTGGCTATATGCACCGCGGCGCTGAAAAGCTCTTCGAGGTGCGCGACTACCGGCAGATCATCGTGCTGGCCAACCGGCATGACTGGCTGTCCGCCTTCGCCAACGAGCTCGGCGTTGTCCTCGCTGCGGAACGGATGCTAGGCATGGACGTCCCGGTACGGGCGGTCTGGGCGCGGACCTTGTTGGCGGAACTCAACCGGGTGTTGAACCACCTGATGTTTCTCGGCTCGTACCCCCTCGAGGTGGGTGCGATCACACCGATCTTCTACGCGTTCCGCGAGCGTGAAACCCTGCAACAGGTCATGGAGGAGATCTCCGGCGGCCGGATGCACTTCATGTTCAACCGAGTCGGCGGTCTCAAGGAGGACCTACCGGCCGGCTGGCTCGACCGAGCCACTGACGCTGTCGCGGGGGTTCGCAGGCGGCTGCCGGCCATGCGCGACATGATCCTCGGAAACGAGATCTTCATCGCCCGTACGCGAGGCGTGGGTGTAGTCGACGCTGAGACGGTCCACGCGTACGGCGTGTCCGGCCCGATCGCCCGCGCGTCCGGGGTGGACTTCGACCTTCGGCGAGACGAGCCCTACCTGGCGTACGGCGAGCTGTTCCGTGACGGCGGGCCGGGACGGGTCGTGAGCCGGCAGGACGGCGACTGCTACGCCAGGTTCGACGTGCTGGCCGAGCAGGTCTCGGTGTCGCTCGAGTTGGCTGATCGGTGCATTGAGCAGCTGCGCTCGCTGCCGCGTGGGCCGATCAACGTCAAGCTGCCCAAGGTGCTGAAGGTGCCCGAGGGCCACACCTACGCCTGGACCGAGAACCCGCTTGGGTTGAACGGTTACTACCTGGTCTCGCGCGGCGAGAAGACGCCGTGGCGGTTGAAACTGCGGTCGGCATCGTTCAACAACGTCGCCATGCTTCCAGAGCTGCTGCGCGGCTGCCTGATCGCCGACATGGTGGCGATCCTGGGCTCGACATTCTTTGTGGTCGGAGATATCGACAAGTAGCTCCGACTAGCTGGCCGACCTGATCAGCTCGCCCGCGTTGACCTCGACCGGCACCGTGTTGGCCGCCGCCGCGAGCGGGCACGTCCACGCGGGGCTGTACGCGCAGGACGGGTTGTAGGCGAAGTTGAGGTCGACGACCAGCTCACCGCCGAGCACATCACCGCCGAGGTCGGCGCCCTTGACCGTGTCGATCAGATAGCGGCCACCGCCGTACGTCGCGTGCGGGCCGGAGGCGTCCTTGATCGGTACAAAGACGCCGCCCCCGTACGAATCGAGCCACCACACGGCCAGCTCTCCAACCCCTGGCACGTGGATCACGCCTGCCAGCTGGAACGGCACGAGACCGTCAGTTGCAGTCGCGACTTCCCATCGCCGCGGTGGTATGTCCGTGTCGACGGGCAGCGTGAACCGCAGCGCTGGATCGTACGGCGCGTACACCAATCCGCCGAAATGTGCCCTGTCACCACCCGGGATCGGAGACGCCGGATGCCGCGCGAACAGCTCATCGCGGGCCTGGCGCCAATGCACATGCGCCCTGAGCGGATCTGGGTCCGCCCGGACCTCGGCGTAGATCGCGTGGACCTGGCGACGCCAGTCGACGACGTCGAGTGGCGTCGCCAGGGCACCTTGTGCAGGCTCGCTCAGAGCAAGCCCTGCTCTTCCAGGTAGTCGCGGGCCACGTCCGCAGGCAGCTCACGGTCGCGGTCGACGCGCGCGTTGAGCCCAGCCAGGTCCTCAGTGGTCAGCACGTCGGCCAGCTCGTTGAGCGCGTCAGCGACCGCCTGGTCGCCTGCGCTGTCGGCGTTGACCACTGGCACCAGGTTGTCGGCCTGCTGCAACCCTTGGTCGTCCTCGAGAAGGACGAGTCCAAGATCAGCCAGCGTTCCGTCGGTGGTGGCGACCAGACCTAGGTCCGCGTCGCCATTGGCGACAGCCTCCTTGGTCTGCGGGCTGCTGAAGCCGAGCGGCAGCACCTCGGTGATGTCAAGTCCGTAGGTCTGCTCCAGGCCGGGCTGGCAGAACGGTCGGTCGGGGCATTCCTCGACAGCCGCCAAAACGATCGGCTGACCGAGGGCGCCCAGGTCGGAGAGCGTCGATACGCCATTGGCGTCGGCGAACTCCTGCGTGACCGCGAATCCGTTCTGGTCAGCTGCCTGGGCAGGCTCGAGTACGAGAAGCCCACGCTCCTCAGCCAACGGGCGCATCGCCTCGACCGTCTCGGCGGCGTCGTTGGTGGCAATCGGGGAATCCGCCGGCGCGTCCGGGCCGTTGATCACCGAGTTGAGGTACTCGGCCATGGTCGCGGCGTACTCAGGCACCACGTCGATTTCGCCAGCCTCGAGGGCCTGGGCGTAGATCTCGCGGTTGTCTGCGGTCTGGATTTCAACGTCGTAGCCCGCCTCTTCCAGCAGAAGCACGTACATCTCCTGCATGATGTTCATCTCAGTGAAGTTGGCGCCGCCCACGGTCAGCGAGCCGGAGCCCGTTGCGGCGTCTTCGCCGCCGCCCGTCGCAGCGTCGTCACCACCGCCGTCATCGTCTCCACAGGCCGCGAGGGCCAGCGCGAGCCCGATCGCCGCGCCACCGATGGCAAGGGTTCGTCGTCTGTACATGATCTGCGAAACCGCCCTTCTAGCGTCCGCCTTCTGTGTCCCGTGACCGGCCGGTTGCCGCCACGCGTGTCCGGCGGGCGCCACGGCGTGCCGCCCGCATCCATCCGTAGTTAACTACGTCGCACCGACAATGCTTTCCGTTACACCGATCACGCTTGGATTACGGGAACCACTTCCGCTGCCGGGCGGATCCCCGCGGAACGCGCCGCCCGTAGCGGGTCGACCCGGCGCTGCAAGAGTTCCATCAGGCCCTCGACGACGAGCGCCAGCACAGCCACCAGGATCGCTCCCGCCACCATCTGTGGGTAGTCCCGCCGGCCGAATCCGGCGGTGATGATGCGGCCCAGCCCTGGTCCGGCCACGAGCGCCGCGATGGTGGCCGTCGCGACGACTTGCACGGTGGCCAACCGGATGCCATTCATGATCAACGGGATGGCCAGCGGCACCTCGACCTTTCGCAGCAGCTGTATCCCACTCATACCCATGCCGCGCGCCGCATCGACGGCATCCCGATCCACCTCGCGCATGCCAACGTAGGTGTTCGTCAGCACTGGCGGCACGGCGAACAGAACCAGCGCGAAGATCGTCGCCCAGATCGACAGGCCGATCGGGCTCAGGACGAGCAACACCAGGATCGCCAACGTGGGTACCGCACGGCCCACATTGCTGATGTTGATCGCCAGCGTGCCTCCTCGGCCGAGATGCCCGAGCCAGAGCCCGACAGGTAGGGCAACTGCGCACGCGATGGCTATTGATACGGCAGTCAGCCATAGGTGCTCGAAGAAACGTGCCGGCACTCCATCGGAGCCTTGCCAGTTGGCCCCATCCGCCAACCAGCCAAACGCGTCGAACAGCAGGTCCATTACGCCGCCACCCGCCGCCACGGCGTCATCAACCGCTCCACGCCCACAAGCAGCAGGTCGGCTATGACGGCGAGCACGACGCAAAGGACGGATGCCGTCAGAACCTGGGCGCGGAAGTTGCTCTGGAACCCTTGAAAGATCAGGTTGCCTAACCCGCCATGGCCCACTATGACACCCACTGTGGTCAGCGCCACTGTCGACACCGCCGCCACGCGTAACGCCGCGAACACCGTGGGCAACGCCATCGGAAGCTCCACTTGCCAGAGCAGCCGGCGGCGGCCGTATCCCATGCCGGCAGCCGATTCCTTGACGTCCGGCGATACGCCGTCGAGCCCGGCCAGAATGCCTCGGGTGAGGATGGTCAAGGAGTAGAGCACCAACCCGATGATCACAGTTGTAGGGGTGAGACCGCCCCACAGCTCGAGGCCGGGAATCAGCAGCAGGGGGAAAAGCGCCAGCGAAGGAATCGTGTACAACCCGGTCGATACGCCCAACACCGGCCCACGCAACCTGGGCTGGCGACGCGCCATCAACGCCAGGCCGAAGGCCACTGCGAAGCCGAATACGAGCGATACGACTGTGATGTAGACGTGCTCCTGAAGCGCGTCCAGGATCTGGCTTGACCTCGTCCGGACGTACTCGGGGCAGATCCAGTCGTTGCGGCGCAAGCAGTCCTGCGAGAATGTGACCGCATGAGCGGCAGCGCCGAGAGCCATTCCCAGGACGTTACAGGAGACGTGATGATCCGTCTGGATGGAGTCTCCAAGCATTACCCAGACGGCACGGTAGCGGTCCGTGAGTTGTCGCTCGATGTGGGGCGCGGGGAACTCGTCACGCTTGTCGGCCCGTCCGGCTGCGGCAAGACCACGACGTTGAAGATGGTCAACCGGCTGATCGAACCCACGTCGGGTCGCATCGTCATCGACGGGCAGGACGTTACCCATGCCGATCCAGTCGAACTGCGCCGCGGCATTGGCTACGTCATCCAGAACGTCGGGCTCTTCCCGCACCGCACGATCCAGCAGAACATCGCCACCATCCCCGAGCTCCTCGGCTGGCCCAAGGCCCGCCGGAGGGACCGGGCCGCTGAGCTGATGAACCTCGTCGGGCTCGACCCGGCCGTCCATGGGCCGCGTTACCCGCACGAGCTCTCCGGTGGGCAGCGCCAGCGAGTCGGCGTCGCCAGAGCCCTGGCCGCCGACCCTCCCGTACTCCTCATGGACGAGCCATTCAGCGCCGTCGATCCCGTTGTCCGTGCCCAGCTTCAAGATGAGTTTCTGCGGCTGCAGGACGAAGTTCGCAAGACGATCATGTTCGTCACGCATGACATCGAGGAAGCGGTCCGGCTCGGCGACCGGACGGCGGTTTTCGCGCAGGGTGGCCACCTGGAGCAGTACGACACGCCGGCCGCCGTTCTCGGAACCCCTGCGACCGCGTTCGTGGCCGACTTCGTCGGCGCCGATCGTGGACTTAAGCGGTTGTCGGTCACGCCGGTCACCGAGGAAGACCTCGAACATCCGCCGGTAGTGCGATTGGACGACGACCTCCGCTTGGTCAGCGCCGCGATGGGATCGTCCCGTTGGGCAGTAGTGCTCGACGCGGACGGTGGACTGGCGGGCTGGATCGGCCGGGATATGGCGATGGGCGGCGGCACAGTACGTGATCACGCCCGGCGCATGGAAGCGTGGGTTGAGCTGGATGACTCGCTCAAGGTGGCCTTTGGCGAGATGTTGCAGTGGAACGCAGGTTGGATCGCCGTGCTCGACCAGCGGTCGCGATACCTGGGCGTGCTGACTCCATCAACCCTGCACGCCGCGCTCCGCCGGTCCGTCGAAGCGGATGCCCAACGCGTCGACGCCAGCGATATCGAACTCGAGACCGTCCAGGACGCCTGACCGCCCGTGATCAACGCGGTTATGCCGAGCGGCGTTCCTCTTGCGAGTCCTCGCTCCGATTCTCGCGCGGCGTCAGCAGTACTTCCTCGTCCCGACCATCCCAGGCGACCAGGTCGACCACCGTCGGCGCCTCCGCGAAGTCGGGCCACAGCTCGATCCACTCGGCGTTATCCGCGAGCCGAACCAACTCGTTTCCTGGCTTGATGGCGGCCCGCTCCTGGGTGAGCTTGGCCGACGCCAACTCTCCCTCCAGCCAGTCGATCCGGTGCCGCAGCAGCCCGATCCGGCTGGACGCGGCGTCCAGCAGAGCCACCAGGTGCTCGGTGAAGGCGCGGTGCTCACCCGCATATCGCGCATGTTCGGCCGCGTAGTCGGCCGCAACCCTGGCTCGAGCGGCGGCCACATCCGTCCGGCGCCGCCTGTCGACCCGGAACACGAGGACAGAGACAACGGTGGTCAGTACAGCGGCACCTGCCGCCGCCGCCACCGGCCATCGTCCGCCAAACACAACGGCGATCGCGACCGCCGAAAAGGCCAAGACGGGCGCAAGCTTGGCCATGAAGCGAATCCGACCTAGCCGGCTGCGACGCCGCACGCTTCTCATGGCCAAGACCGTACCCGTGCGTGCCAGATGTCCCGGCGCCACACGCCGACGAGATATCAACAGCTTGAGGTCGACCCTCGTCCGCCGTCAGTCGCGGTCGGACAGGCCGGTCTCGTGCGACTCGTCCGACTCGTCCGGCGGGACGCGGCAGGCCAGTTCCAGCCGGAATCCCGCGGCGGCGACGGCCACGCCCGCGAGAGCGACCGCGGCAGCCAGTAACGCTCGGTCCCGTGCAACACTGCCGCTGAGTTGGTAGAGCGCGACACCACCAATCCCGACATAGGTACCTGCGACGATCGCGCCGAATACGGAACCAGCCTTGCCGAGCGCAAACAGACGTGCCACTACCAACGCATCGACGCGACGGTCGTACCGGCGCTCATTGATCCAGCCACGCGCGACGCGAGCGCCGAGGAGTAGCAGGACGGCCATCACCACGAGGACGATCGCAAGCACCCAGGGCACTGAGGGCAACGCACCCGTCGAAGCATGGACGATCCGGCCGAACAGCCAGCCGACAGGGATCCCTATCAGCCCGACCCCCACAAGGGTGCTGATCTTTGTGGCGCGCACGTGCCTCAGGCTGGCAGTTCCAGCCCCGCGCCGTCCAGCCGCCTGACCCCTGTCTTCGAGACCGCGTCACTCAGGTCGCCGACCCGACCGAATCCCGGCACCGTGAACTCCGGATCGACCTCCGCCCATGGCACGAGGACGAACGCCCGCTCGGCAAGCCGAGGATGCGGGACTTGCAGGTCCTCGTCTTCGACGGTCTTATCGCCAACTGCCAACACGTCTACATCGAGGGTCCGCGGCCCCTTCGGCACTTCGCGCGTCCGCCCGAACGCGTCCTCAGCTGCCTGGCAACGCTCCATCAGCGAGCGCGGCGACAGCGTCGTATCCACCACCAGTACGGCATTGAGGAACGGCGGCTGCTCTGCGGGACCTCCAACCGGTTCGGTCTCGTAAACGGACGAGACCGCGACCGGAACGATCTCTGAGGAATCAGTCAGCGCGTCTACCGCCGCTTGCAGGTACTCCAGCCGATCGCCCAGATTGCTCCCTAGGGCGAGCGCGGAGCGGCGGAGGGGGCGGAGGTCTCCAGTCAGGGTGTCAGCGTCCACGAAGGCGGGATTCGGGAAGTTGGTCACGTGCGGGCCCTTCGAATCGTCACGGTCACGTCACCGAAAGGCACCGGCATTGGTGCTTCCGGTTTGTGCACGGTCACCTCGACGTCCTGGACGTGGGCGAACGCCAAGCAGACGTCTGCAATGCGCTGGGCGAGCGTCTCGACCAGCTTGACCGGCTCCCCCGCGATGGCACCGACGACTCGCTTGGCGAGATCGCCGTAGTCGACGGTGTCGGCGAGATCATCGCTTGCTGCCGCAGCGCGAGTGTCGACGCCAAGTACGACGTCGGCGCGAAACTCCTGACCGGCCTCCTGCTCCTCCTGGAACCAGCCATGCCGGCCTCGAGCGGTGAGCCCGCGCAGCGCAATGCGGTCAGTCACATCATGACCCTAGCCTCCCCCGCGGAAAAATCATGCCGCCGGTCCCCGTGACGTCCGCGACCTCCGCCGTTACGGGCCGGAGTCCTCCACGGCGGACGCGTGATGCGCCCACATACGCCACTGGCCGTCAACGTAGCGGAACACGTTCGTCGCAACCGCCCGCCCACCGGCGAACATCGTGTCGGGCATCCCTTCCGGGGCCGACAGCAGGTTCTCGGTACAGCTCACCACCCCGACCTCGCCGAACCGATCGGCGCGCGTATCGGTGAGCACGAACTGCAGGTACGGCGTACTCGCCAGGATCGCCGCCCACGACCTCATGACCGCCTTGGCACCGTGGATGGGCGGCAACCCTGGATGCACGCAGACGGCTTCATCTCCATCCACCCACAGCATCGACAGCGCGTCTATGTCGCCTCGCTCGAGAGCCTCGTAAAACTCGGAATTCGCCGACAACAGCTCCGGATCGGCCGTGCTCACTCAGCCCCCCAACCGATCAATCGACCCCTCACTCGTCCCTCGCTCGAGAGCCTCGTCGCCCAAGCCGCCGGTCGCACTCGGCCCCTCACTCGTCCCTCGCTCGAGAGCCTCGTCGCTCAAGCCGCCGGTCGCACTCGGCCCCTCACTCGTCCCTCGCTCGGGCGCCTCGTCGCTCCACCGCCTGGCGACCTTGACCGCATCCAGCGACCCTGGCACGTCGTGGACCCGCACGCACCAAGCCCCGCCCAATGCGACGAGCGTGGACAGCGCCGCCGTTGCGGCATCACGTCCGTCCGGCGGGCGCTCACGACCACTTGCCGGATCGGCCAGCAACGTGCCAAGGAAGCGTTTGCGCGACGCCGCGACCAGCACCGGGAAGCCAAGGTTGATGAGACTGTCCAGCTGATACAACAGGGTCCAGTTGTGCTCGCCCGTCTTGGCGAAGCCGAGGCCAGGATCGATGACAATCCGGCCCTCGCGAATACCAGCCGCCATTGCCGCATCGATCTGCGGCCGGAGCTCCGCCACGACCTCCGCCGTCACGTCGGAATAGCCGGCACGGCTTTGCATTTCGGCAGAGTGCCCCCGCCAGTGCATCAAGATCACCGGAAGCCCCGAATCCGCGACGACCCTGAACATGTCAGGATCGGCCCGACCGCCCGACACGTCATTGACAAGCCGGACGCCCAATTCGATGGCCTGCTCCGCCACCGTCGCTCGCATCGTGTCGATCGAAACGGGCACACCCGCGGCCGTGAGCTCGCGGACCACCGGCATGACCCTGCGAAGTTCCTCGCTGACCGGCGGGCGCTCCGCGCCGGGACGTGTCGACTCACCGCCGACGTCCACCAAATCGGCGCCCTGAGCAGCAAGGCGGAGCCCGTGATTGATCGCGTCAGCGGGCTCGAACCAGCGCCCTCCGTCGGAAAAGGAGTCGGGAGTCACATTGACGACGCCCATCACCAGGCATCGGTCCGGCTGGGGTAATCCGTCCACGTACGCCGCGGGACGACCGATTGCGCGCTCGACTCCCGTCACTCCGCTCAGCCTACGCGGGGCGAGGGACGGCGAGCTTGCCGACCCGCGCGCAGCAGACACGACGCAATCGACCGACCCGACCAGGCTTACGCAGGTGTGAAGTACGTCGGACGGATCTTGAAATGCGTCGGATATAGGAGACATAGTATGATCCTGATCAAGATACCTCCGGCGTTCTTCACACCCGACTGAGACGACACGCCCGGAAGCAATGTTTTGCCGGAGTTTTGCGGCCGCGGCAGGCTCAGCGGCCGAGGATGAGGCTCATCGCCTCGGCCCGCGTCGCCGACGCCCGCAACTGCCCGCGGACAGCACTGGTCACAGTCTTCGCGCCTGGCTTGCGGACGCCGCGCATCGTCATACACAGGTGCTCGGCCTCGATCACCACGATCACTCCGCGTGGCTCGAGCAGTCGCATCAATGAGTCGGCGACCTGTGTAGTAAGTCGCTCCTGCACCTGCGGGCGCTTGGCGTACACATCCACCAGGCGGGCGAGCTTCGACAGCCCGGTAATCCGGCCATCCTCGCCCGGGATGTACCCGATGTGCGCGTAGCCGTAGAACGGCACCAGGTGGTGCTCGCAACACGAGGCCAGCTCGATGTCCTTGACCAGCACCATCTCGTCGTGGCCGAGCTCGAAGGTCGTAGTCAGCACCTCGGCCGGGTCCTGATGCAGGCCACGGAACATCTCCTCGTACGCCCGCGCCACCCGCGCAGGGGTGTCGCGCAGGCCATCGCGCGTCGGATCATCGCCGATCGCGATGAGCAGTTCGTACACCGCCTTCTCCACACGCGCGTGGTCGAACGGCTTGGAGGTGAATCGCTGCAAATCCGGCTCGGCGACCCCACGATCAGGATCGCGCGGCTCGCCGTTCGGGTCAGGCAGGCGCTCCGGAAGCTCGGACGGCACGACCGTGACCCTACTCGCCACCCTGGTCCGCCATGCGAGAGATGCCAGGCCGATCCGCGGTCGGTCGGGCGGAGCCGCCGACCGGCTGCCCGGCACCGACCCCGGAGTCCGCTCCGTTCGGGTGCGCTGGGTCGAGCGGCTTGGCCGGGACCTCGACGGGCCCGCGGTCGGACGGCCGCCGGGTGGCCGAGCCGGTCCACGCCGGGCGACGCGGCCGCTTCGTGATCGGCGCGAAGATCTGCTCGACTTCCTGCTTGTCCAGGGTCTCCCTCTCCAGCAGCTCCAGGACGAGGTGGTCGAGGATGTCCCGGTTCTCCACCAGGATGTCGAAGGCCTCCTGGTGCGCCGTCTCGATCAGCTTGCGCACCTCTTCGTCGACCTTGGCGGCGACCTCCTCGGAGTAGTCACGCTCATGACCTATCTCGCGGCCAAGGAACGGCTCGGACTTGTCCGTGCCGAACTTGATCGCGCCGAGCCGTTCGGTCATTCCGTACTGGGTGACCATCCGGCGGGCCAGCGTCGTGGCCTTGTCGATGTCGTTGGCCGCACCCGTCGTCGGGTCGTGGAACACGAGCTCCTCCGCGGCCCGCCCACCCATCATGTAGGCCAGCTGGTCGAGCATCTCGTTGCGCGTGGTGGAATACCTGTCCTCGTCCGGGAGCACCATGGTGTAGCCGAGTGCCCCGCCGCGCGGCAGGATCGTCACCTTGTGCACCGGATCGGTGTGGTGGAGCGCGGCAGCCACGAGCGCGTGGCCACCCTCGTGGTAGGCAGTGATCTTCTTCTCCTGGTCCTTCATCAGCCGGGAGCGCTTCTGCGGTCCGGCGACGACCCGATCGATCGCCTCGTCCAAGGCCCCGGCGTCGATCAGCTTGCCGTTGTTCCGGGCGGTCAGGAGAGCGGCTTCGTTGAGCACGTTCGCCAGGTCGGCACCGCTGAAGCCGGGTGTCCGGCGAGCGACTGCACGCAGTTCGACGTCCGGTCCAAGCGGCTTGCCCCGGGCGTGGACCTCGAGGATCTTCTGCCGGCCCTCCAGGTCGGGTTGTTCGACCGAGATCTGCCGGTCGAACCGGCCAGGACGGAGCAGCGCGGGGTCGAGGATGTCTGGACGGTTGGTAGCGGCGATCAGGATGACGTTGGTCTTGACGTCGAACCCATCCATCTCGACCAGCAGCTGATTGAGCGTCTGCTCGCGTTCGTCGTGGCCCCCGCCGAGGCCGGCGCCGCGGTGTCGCCCGACAGCGTCGATCTCGTCAACGAAGACGATCGCCGGCGCGTTCTCCTTGGCTTCCTTGAACAGGTCGCGGACGCGGGAGGCGCCGACACCGACGAACATCTCGACGAAGTCCGACCCAGAGATCGTGTAGAAAGGCACACCTGCCTCACCGGCGACCGCTCGGGCCAGCAGAGTCTTACCGGTGCCCGGCGGGCCGTACAGCAGGACGCCCTTGGGGATCTTCGCGCCGACGGCCTGGAACTTGGCGGGCTCCTGCAGGAATTCCTTGATCTCCTGGAGTTCCTCGATCGCCTCGTTGACGCCCGCGACGTCGGCGAAGGTGGTCTTGGGAGCCTCCTTGCTCTGCAGCTTGGCGCGGTTCTTGCCAAAGCTCATCACTTGGCTGCCGCCCTGCATACGGCTCAGGAAGAAGATGAACAGGGCGATCAGCAGCAGGAACGGGAGGAACGCACCCAGGAGGCTGACGAGAAAGTTCGGCTGGGCGATCTCGACGTCGTAACCGTCCGGAAGGTTATCCGCGTCTACCTGCTCCTGCAGCATGTGCTGCAGTTCGATGCCCTGGCCCTCGACGTACTGAGCTGAGATCTGTTCGCCGTCCTTCAGAGTGAGCTCGATCTGCTGGCTCTCACCGCCGATCAGCTTCGCCTCCTGGACATTGCCGTCCTCGATCTCCTGAACGACCCGCGCGGTGTCGACCGGCTCGAATTCGTCGCCAGAATCGAGCATCCGCGTGATCAGGATCGCGGCAAACACGAAGATGACGAACCACATCAATGGTCCGCGGAGAAGTCGTCTGGTGTTCATGATGCGGAGCCGGATGGCCCCGTTCCTCCTGCTTGTCGGTCACCTGGTGGCAGCGGCGTCCGGCGGGCCGGCCGCCAGAATTACCGGATCATATGACGGTACACCGCCACTGTCTTCTGGCGTGCATGCGCGTCAGATCCTGCCGACAAGGCAACGTCGGGTCTGCCCGGGCATGTTCCCCGGCAATGCCCGATGTGGCCGAGTTCTCAGCAGGTTCTTAGCGAACCGGCCCACACGGGTCACGAGTAGACGTGCGGTGCCAGCGTGGCCACGACTCTGAGGTTGCGGTACTTCTCGGCGTAGTCGAGGCCGTATCCGACGACGAACTCGTTCGGGATATTGAAACCGACATACCGAACATCCACCGCAGTCTTGGCGGCTTCTTGCTTGCGCAGCAGAGCGCAGATCTCCACCGACGCCGGCCCTCGCGAACGCAGGTTGGAAACTAGCCAGGAGAGCGTCAGACCCGTGTCGATGATGTCCTCGACCACGAGCACGTGCCGACCGGTCAGGTCGGTATCGAGATCCTTGAGAATGCGAACCACGCCAGACGATTTCGTGCCGGAGCCGTACGACGAGACAGCCATCCAATCCGACTCCACATGCCGGTTGAGCGCTCGGGACAGGTCGGCCATCATCATCACCGCGCCTTTCAGAACGCCGACCAGCAGCAGGTCACGGCCCTCGTAGTCCCGTTCGATGTCAGCGGCCAGCTCGATAAGCCGGTTCTGGATGTCGGATTCGGACAAAAGGATCTTCTCGAGGTCTCCGCTGATGTGTTCGGCATCCACGGACGGCAGCTTTTCACATCCGGAAGGCGGCCTCAGCGCGACGGGGTGAATCGAAGGATGGAACCGGTCCGGATTGCCCGCACCGGGCCGGGCAGGTCGATTCCCCGCTGCCCCCGCCACTGCGTTACCAGCGCTTCGACCGCGTCCACGTGCTCCGCCGTCAGGTCGGACGGCGGACTACCGGCTTCCAGCGCCGCGCGGCGGAGCACGCGAGTACGCACGGCCCGCGGCAGCTCGGCGACGCGTTCAATGTCGATGCTCACATGATCGGGGTGAGCCTGATGGGTCTCTTGCCCAACCAAAGTCACCTCGATCTCGGAATCGGCGAGTGCTTGGTCTGCCCAAGCGTCGAGGGCGTCGGCGTCCGCGCGAAGCAACGCCGCCGTGCGGCTGAGCGCCTCCGCAACTCCCGGACCGAGCTCAGCCTCGAGCACCGGCATGACGCGGTGCCGGACCCGAGCCCGCGCGTAGGCCGGGTCGGCATTGTGCGGGTCTTCCCATGGCTTGACGTCCGCCGGCACGGCCGCCCGCACAGTCTCGCGAGCCAACCCCAGCAGCGGGCGCCGGTACCGTTCCGACACGGGAGGCATACCGGCCAGCGAGCGCGGCCCCGACCCGCGTGCCAACCCCAGCAGCACGCTTTCGGCTTGGTCATCGAGGGTATGTCCGAGCAGGATGGCGGACGCGTCGTACCGGTCGCCGGCCGCGTCCAACGCCGAGTACCGGACCACCCGCGCATTTCCTTCCGGACCGCGGCCTCGCTCCGGAACCTGCAGGTGCACGACCTCGACCGGATCGAGACCGAATCCTGTGACCAGGGCGGCCGTTTGTCGGGCCCGCTCAGCCGAGCCTTGTTGCAGCCCATGGTCGATCACTACGCCCCCGGCAGGACGGAGTTCGCGCCGCGCAATCCAGCCGAGGGCAGCGGCCAGTGCCAGTGAATCCGCCCCACCCGAGCAGGCGGCCAGAACGGGGCGCGCTGGATCCAGCTCCGTGAGCGCGTCCCGGACGGCACGGCGGACGGCAAGCTGCTCCTGGCTAGCCATCTCCGTGGACCCGGCGCACCCAGGCGATCGGATCGGTGATCTCAATTAGCGTCGGCAGCGTCGCAGGCGACTCCCACACCCGGTTGAAGCCGACCATTCCGACGTCGCCGACGACGCTCCGGACGAATTGGGCTCCGTCCCGGTATTGGCGCATCTTGGCCTCGAGCCCGAGTAGGCGCCGGGCCGTGCGTTCCAGGCCCTTGGCACTCACCCGGCGCCGCTGAAACTTGCGCCGGATCGTCTCCACGCTTGGAACGACCTCCGGCCCGACACCATCCATCACGACCTCGGCATGGCCCTCTAGTAGCGACATCACTGCAGTGACCCGGTCGATGACCGCTCGCTGGGTGGGCGACTGCACCAGGTCGAGAAGCGATCGAGGCTGCTGGTCCTCGCTGGGACCTCTGATCACCGAGCGAACGATCTCTCCGAGCCGGGAGACGAACACGGCAGTGTCGGTCTCCGTGGCATCGACGAACTCGTTGATCTGATCCCGCAAGTACTGGCGGATCCACGGCACCGCGGTGAACTGGACGCGGTGGGTTTCCTCGTGAAGGCAAACCCACATCCGGAAGTCTCTCGGATCGACCTTCAGCTCCCGCTCGACATGCACCACATTGGGTGCGACCAGCAGCAGCCGCCCGCCTGCGCCATTTGCGTCAGCCCAGAACGGATCGAACTGGCCCAGGACCTTGCCGGAGAGGAAAGCGAGCAGCGCGCCCGTTTCCAGGCCGGTCACCTTGGGCCCGACCTGGTCCATAACCCCGCCTGGCGGCCGGCTGGCGCGGAGCTTGCGGGTCAACGGGGTGATCAGCTCTCGCATGCCATCCGCGTTCGCCTGCACCCAGCCGGCGCGGTCGACAACGACGACCGGGGCGTCCTGTTCCGAACCGTCCAGGCCAGTGAACTCGCGAACCGGTCTCTCGGCCGCTTCAGCGAATGCACGGAGATCATCAACGACTGCACGCGCCTCTGCTCGGGTGGTTTCCGGTCCTGGTCGGGCCAGGCGGTGAGCGGTGGCAACCGCGAACTGCCAGTCGATCATGTCCGCGGGCGCCTCGGTATTCGTCATGCCGTCAAAACTACGTCAGCCGGCTTCAGAAGTCGGCGCCGCGCACCCGCAGCCCGCCAGCGCGGCCGCTACGTCGTCAATGGCGGCCCGAACCTCGAGCGCGTTGCCGGCCTCATTCGAGAGCAATGCGAAGGCGTATGCCGCGCCGGCGTCCCCCATAATTACCCCGGCCAGTGAATGGACGCCTGTCAGAGTGCCAGTCTTCGCCCTGACCTGGCCCGGAGCATCCTCGACCCGCTCGCGCAAGGTGCCGTTGAACGCCGCCACGGGCAGGCCGGTGATCACCGCACGCAAATGCGGATTGGCTGGGTCGGCCGCTACCGTCAGCAGGTCGGTCAGGGCTCGCGCGGGCACGGCGTTGTCGCGGGCCAGGCCGCTGCCGTCCAGGATCGTCAATTCGGACGCGTCGACTCCCAGCCCGGCGAGCACCTCGACTATCCCGCGCGCCGCCTCTTCGGAGCTGCCCGGACGACCCAGCCCAACTGCAACGTGGCGGGCGAGGATCTCGGCCATGTCATTGTCACTGGACGCGATCACATACTCGACGATGTCGGTGAGCGGCGCGGACTCGACGACGGCAATGGGTGCGGCGTCTTGCGCCGATATGACGCGTTCCGGCGCCCCATCGACGGTGATGCCATGTTCGGTCAGCATGCCGGCGAACGCCGTGGCCGCGGCGAGGGCCGGGTCGCTCGCCCGTGCTGCGAAGCCCGGCCTCGTTCGCCCGCCGTCGACGGTGAGTGCGCTCACCGAAGCTGCGACCCCTGACGTGATGTAGGTCGACCGCCAGGCCGGGTTGATCGCCGGGCCGGTGAACATCGAATCGTCGAAACCGAGCGCCACCCGGTCGACGGCCGAGTCGTGGAGCGCTGCGGCGGTCTGCTCCGCAAGATCGGCCAGTGACGTCGACTCGGGCATCAGTGGGTCGGACGTGAACAGTGTCGGGTCACCACCGCCGGTGAGGACGATTTGGTTGGCTCCTTCGCCGGGCATGACGCTCGTCACGAACCGCGCCTCAGGTCCCAGAACTTCGAGCGCGGTGCCTGCGGTGAGCAGCTTGAGCGTGCTGGCCGGTGTCAACGGAAGCTCGGCTGACCGCTCGTACAAGACCTCCGCGGTCCGCAAGTCGGTAACAATCACACCGGTCTGTCCGCCCAATCCGGCTTGATCGATCGCGTCGTCGAGGAGATCAGCGATCTCGGAGTGGGCCGGAGTTTCGGGCTCGCCTGCGGTCAGCACCAGTGTCGCCGTCTCAGGCTCCGCAACCGGCATCGAGTTCAGCGGCGACGGTGGTGGCGGCGGCTCGAACGGGTTACCGACCAGTTCCAGGTACGCCACAGCCGAGCCGGCGCCGGCGGTAATCAGGCCAGCGACCACCACGGCAACGGCGCGTCGGGACACAGGAAGACCGTACGGTGTCAGACCCGCCCGTAGAACGAAGGGGTGGTCCAGTAGAAGACGTCCTGAATCTCGACGGTCTTGCCACTCGACGGAGCGTGGATCATCTCGCCGTCGCCGATGTACAGCGCGACGTGGTAAACGCCGGACGGTGCGCCGTTGTTCGACCAGAAGATGAGGTCACCGGGCCGCAAGTCCGCATAGGAGACGCGGGTTGTCTCGTTGGCTTGAGCCACACTGTGGTGAGTCAAGCTGACGCCACCGGCTTCCCATGCCCGCATGGTCAGACCCGAGCAGTCGAAGCTGTCGGGACCGTCAGCTCCCCACTCGTACGGCTTGCCCAGCTGAGCCTTTGCGTACTCGATGGCCTTTTCTGCTCCGCTGCTGGGTGGATCCGGCTCGGGCTCCGGCTCAGGTTCGGGCGCGGGTGATGTCGTCGAGTCCGGGCTGGGTGTTGCTGTTGCCCGAGCCTCCTCCTCAGCCTGCCGCCGCGCCTCTTCCTCCTCGGCCTGCCGCCGCGCCTCTTCTTCACGCTGGCGACGTGCCTCCTCCTCCAGCGCCGCCTGCCGCTCACGTTCGAGTTCGACCGTGGTCCCCTGTGCCTCGGCCAGCGCAGCCAGCAGGTTCTCCTTCTCGACTTCGGCCTCGGCAAGTTTCGACTCATGCTGAGCGACAGCGTCCGCGGCGTCAGCAGCGGCTTGTGCAGCAAGTTGCTCGGCGTCCGCGAGGTCAGCACGAGCAGCGTCGGCGTCCGTCGCGGCCTCTTCGGCTTCGACGGAGGCACCTCGCCACCGGTCACTGATCTCACCCTGCGACCGCGTCGCCGTCTCGAGTGTTGCGGTTCGATCGAGGAACTCGTCACTCTCGGCCGCCTGGAGGACCAGCGCCCAGGCGGCCAGCGGTCCTCCGGTCCGATATGAAGCGGCTGCCATCCGGCCGAGGTCGTCGCGTGCGAGCTCGGCTTCTGCGGCCAGCTGGCCGGCGCGATCGGCCGCCTCCTGCGCAGCGGCCTCCGCCTCGGCGAGTGCGACCTGGGCTCCGTTGTGCGCTTCGACTGCCAACCCGGCAGCGATGTGGAGTTCCTCGAGTTCGCGCTCAATTGCCGCCAGCCGCTGCTCGGCCTCCACAACGGCGGCTGCCGCAACTTCCTCGGCCTGGCGCGCCTCCTCGATGTCTTCCTCAGATGGGGGATCCGGGTCAGCGGCCGCAGGCCCCGCAAGCGTTGCTGCGAGGAGGGCCGCGGCAGCGACGATGGCTGCCGTGCGCCGGGACGCCATGTAACTCAACCCCTTGAGTCGCGGTCGGGGCCGAGAGTACCGACAAAGCTCACAAATGTGAATAGTCGGATTGGGTGACGGGAGTCCGTCGCGCTGAACCTGCCCACGCCACACCTCTGCCAAACATCTGTCTTCGCCCGCCGTGCGAGAGACTAGAGCGGTCAAGGGAGGCAGGCAGTGGAGTTCGACGTCACCATCGAGATCCCGGCGGGCACCAAGAACAAGTACGAGTACGACCACAAAACCGGTCGAATCAAGCTCGACCGCCGGCTCTTCACCTCGACGAGGTATCCATCCGACTATGGATTCATCGAAGACACACTCGGCGAGGACGGTGACCCTCTCGACGCGCTCGTCCTCATCGAAGAGCCCACCTTTCCCGGCTGCCTGATCCGGTGCAGGGCCGTCGGCGCGTTCCGGATGAGGGACGAAGCCGGTGGCGACGACAAGGTGATGTGTGTACCCGCGGGCGACGTGCGGCTGAACAAGCTGCAAGACCTCGAGGACATCCCCGAGTTCGAGCGGATGGAGATCCAGCACTTCTTCGAGGTCTACAAGGACCTGGAGCCGGGCAAGTCGGTCGAGGGCGCGACCTGGGTAGGCCGCGCCGAGGCAGAGGCCGAGATCAACCGGTCGTACCAACGAGCCCGCGACGCAGGCCTGGCCCACTGACCGGTTCGCCCGACTGTCGTTCGATCACGTTCGGCAGGCGGCGCCACGTACACACATGCATGCAGCCATGTAGGTACGTCGCGCCGCCTGCCGAACGTGATCGAACTACACGCGGCCGTAGAAGGACGGCGGTCGCCAGTAGAAGACGCTCTGTATCTCCACGACCTTGCCCGGCCTGGGCGCATGGATCATCTTGCCGGAGCCGATGTACAGGCCGACGTGATATGTCCCCGAGGCTTGCCCGTTGTCGGACCAGAAGATCAGGTCGCCTGGTCGCAGGTCTGCGTACGAGACCCGGGTAACGATCCGCGCCTGCGCCACGCTCCAGTGCGGCAGGTACACACCGGCCTGCTGCCACGCCCGCATTGTCAGCCCTGAGCAGTCGAAGGCGTCCGGCCCGGCCGCTCCCCACTCATACGGCTTGCCGAGCTGAGCCCGCGCGTAGTCGACGGCGAGCTGAGCGCCGGATGGCGGCGGAGGGGGGTTCTTCGCCGGCGGTTTGCTCGGCGCCGAGGTAGTCGGCGGGGTGTTCGGGGACGGCTGGGCACTCGGCGAGGACGGTCGGGTCGTCGTGGAGGGACTTTTCGAAGCAGGCGAAGGTGACGGATCCGGTGTCGCGGCAGGCCCGGCTGACTCACTAGCCGGAACCTCCGGAGCGGGACCGGCGCTCTCCGCGGAATCGTCCGCTCCGGAGCTGGTCGATGCCGCGGCTCGCTCCTCGTCTGCAGCCGCGGCAATGGCGAGGGTTGCCTGTCGCTGTTCCTCCAGCGCGAGAGTGGTGCCACGCGCCTGCGCCAGCTCGGCCAATGCCAGCTCGCGTTCCCGCTCGAGGGCGGCTACCTGAGTCTCAAATTCGACGACCACGGCTGCGGCCTGCTCGGACGCGACCTCGGCTGCCTGCGCCGCTTCCTCACGGTTTTGCCGCGCCCGGCGAGCCCGTTCCGCGGCGACGCGCGCTTGAGTCGCAGCCTCCGCCGCAAGATCCGCGATGGTGCCCTGGCTCCTGGCCACGGTCTGCAGGACGGCTGTGCCGTCCACGAACTGATCGGGCCGGTTGGCGTCGATCACCGCTGCCAGGAGAGCCAACTGGCCCCCCGTTCGGTACGCGGTCGCAGCAACCCTGCCCAGCTGCGACCGGGCTTCCCCGGCTGCCACCTCGTCACGCGTTGCCTCAACGGCCGCCTCCGACTCGGCCACGCGGGCCTGCTCCAGCGCGTACTGAGCTCCGTTGTGGGCCTCGACCGCTCGCGCTGTGGCGAGCACAAGTTCGTCGAACCGCTCGTACGCTGCGGCCAGCCGTTGCTCAGCCCGGACGACCGCCGTCGCCGCCTCACTCTCCGCCTGCCGAGCTCGTTCGAGGTCGTGATCGGATGGGGAGCCAGGCAATGCCGCTGCCGGGCCGGAGAGCATCCCGGCCGCCCCGCCGATCAGGCTGGAAAGCAGCGCCGGGACAACGGCCCTGGCCACTCTCGCGCCTACCATGCCACCCTCCAGACCGCATGCCGAATCGGCAGTCGATCTCGAGCGTAGGCCACATCTGACTCGGTGGTCGACCGAAATCACAGAAAACTCAGTGGCCCCTGGCGTGTCGGCTTGACACGTAAGAACTCAGTCGCCTCACGGAACACCCGCAGTGATCGCCGCTATCCGGTGCCGTCCAACATCTCACCGGCGTGCGCACGGCGCTTTGCTGTGGGCCTCGTTGCCAACTCATTCGCCGGTGTACCGGTGTTCTACGCCGGTGGCTACCTCATCGCTCACACCATGTCGGTCGCAGCGCTCGAGCCCTAGTCGTCGAGCTCCGTTGCGAGCACCGCCGACATCGCCCCCAAGGCGCCGGGAACGACCCGGTAATACACCCATGTTCCGCGCCGCTCGGCGGTGACGAGACCCGCTTCGCGCAGCTTCCGAAGGTGGTGGCTGACCGTCGGCTGCGATACTCCGACGTCGTCGATGTCGCACACGCAGACCTCACCGGAACCGAATGAAGCAATCTTGGAGAACAGCCGCAGCCGAACCGGATCGGCGAGCGCCTTGAACCGCCCGGCGAGCATCTCGGCATCGTCCGCGCCGAGCTCGGCACGCATGAGCGGGGGGCAGCACACCTCCGCTACCGACGCTGACGCCGGCTCCGCCAGCTGTAGATTCGACATACGTCTATATTGACATCTGTCGATTAAGATGCCAAGCTATCCGCCGGACATTGATGGTTGTCGAATCAGGAGTTGGCCATGCCGCAGGACCACCCCGTTGTCGTCATAGGTGCGGGCCCGATCGGATTGGCTGCCGCCGCCGAACTCGCCGGCCGTGGCATCGATCCGATCGTTCTGGAGGCCGGTCCGCACGCCGGCGCCGCCGTGCGCGAGTGGAGCCACGTCCGGCTGTTCTCGACGTGGTGTGAGCTCGTGTCTCCGGCCGCGGCCCGCTTGCTCGAGCCGACGGGATGGCGGCGGCCAGACGGCTCGAGGTACCCGTTGGGTGGCGAGTGGGCGAGCGAGTATCTCGACCCCCTTTCCGCGGTACTGAGCGATCGGATACGGTTCGACACCCGCGTTACGGGAGTTGCCCGGCGTGGTCGAGACCGGGTCGTTGACTCTGGGCGAGAGACCCAGCCGTTCACCGTCCATGCCGTTGATGCGACCGGTTCCGACGTGCGGATCACTGCGCGCGCCGTCGTCGACGCGTCAGGCACCTGGGCGATAGCGAACCCGCTCGGTGGTGACGGTTATCCGGCCGCGGGCGAACATGCGGCAGCGCAGCGCATCAGCTACCGCATCCCGGATTTGCGGATGCCGGACGTCCGAGCCCGGTACAGCGGCAAGCGGGTCGCTGTTGTCGGTGCCGGGCACTCCGCCTTGACGGCACTCGTCGAGCTGGCGGCCCTGGCGGAGAGCGACGGGACGCACATCACGTGGGTGTTGCGGCGAGGTGAGATCGGCAACGCGTTCGGTGGCGGCGATGCCGACCAACTGCCCGCACGTGGTGCGCTCGGACGGCGAGCCCAGGCCGCGGTGAACGAGGGTCACATCGAGGTGGTAACCGGATTCCGTACCCAGGCCATTGACAAGGGGTCCGCCGAGCGGCTAGTGCTGGTCGGCGAGGATGGCCGTCGGCTCCCGGCGGTGGACGAGATCATCGGGCTGACCGGATTCCGCCCTGACCTGTCGTTCCTCTCCGAAGTACGGCTTGGCCTGGACGCGCGGCTGCAGGCGCCAGTCGAGCTGGCACCACTCATCGACCCCAACATTCACTCCTGCGGCACCGTCTACCCGCACGGCGTGAACGAACTTTCCCATCCCGAGCCGGGCCTGTACCTGGTGGGCATGAAGAGCTACGGCCGGGCCCCCACCTTCCTCGCGATGACTGGTTACGAGCAGGTACGCAGCGTTGCAGCCGCAATAGCCGGCGACCGGGCGTCCGCCGAACGCGTTGAACTGACGCTCCCTGAGTCCGGCGTGTGCGGCGGCGCCGGCCTGTTCGACGAGCCGGAGGCGACCAAGGGCGGCTGCTGCGGTCCGGTCGCTGTGGAGATCGGCAGCATGCGCCAGTCCTGAGGGATCGGGCCGGTGGTCGGAATTCGCAGCCGGAGGACTCGTCCATCGCCGTCAGTCCGCCCGAGCGTGTCCCCGCCTACCGCCGGCCCCGCCCCCCCGCCGCGCGGAGTCGTAGCCGTTCTCGGCGTTACCCAGATCACCAGCTGGGGTGTCCTCTACTACGCGTTTGCCGTCCTGGCGCCATCGATAAGTGCCGACACGGGATGGTCGATGCCCGCAGTGACTGGCTCGTTCACGATCGGCCTGATAACGGGGGCGGTCGTTGGAATCCCGGTCGGCAGAGCGCTCGACCGGCGCGGGCCGTGGCTGATCACGAGTGGGGGCTCGGCGCTGGCGGCGGTGGCAACGCTTGCCATTGCCGCATCGCCGGACGTGGGCTGGTTCGCGGCCGCATGGGCCCTGGCGGGGGTTGCCATGGCGGCGGTCCTGTACCAGCCTGCCTTCGCCGCAGTCACGCGGTGGTACTCGGGTAGAGCACGAATTCGTGCGCTCACCGCGCTCACCCTGGCCGGCGGGTTGGCCAGTACGGCGTTCGCCCCGCTGACCGCGGCTCTGGCCGAGCAATTCGACTGGCGTGGCGCCTATCTCGTGCTGGCGGCCATCCTGGCCGGGATCACTGTCCCGCTCCACGTGCTGTGCCTGCGCCGACCCTGGCCGGCGGCGAGTCATGCAGCGTCGATCCGCGACGGCTCTGTCGTCTGCACTCGCCCATTTCTGATGCTGGCGGCCGCATTCATGCTTTCGGCCTTAGCGTTATATTCGGTAGTGATCAGTCTGGTCCCCCTGCTTATCGCTCGCGGGGCGAGCCTCGGAGTGGCGGCTTGGGCCCTCGGCCTGGGCGGTGTCGGTCAAGTGATCGGCCGCATGGGGTACGGCCTGCTGGCCAGGCGGGTTCGGACCGTTCCACGCACGGTGGCCGTTGTTGCTCTCGGCGGCGTCACTACAGCGCTCCTGGGTGCAACCTCCGGACCAATCGGCCTACTCGTCGCGATCGCCATGATCGCCGGTGCCGTACGAGGCATCTCGACCTTGCTCCAGGCCACTGCGGTCCCCGAGCGGTGGGGAACCGCGCAGTACGGGACGCTCAACGCCGCACTCGGTGCGCCAGTGACGATTGCTATCGCGGTCGCACCGTGGGCCAGCGCCAGCATGGCCACCGTACTGGGCGGGTATCCACAGCTGTTCGGCGCGCTCGCGATGGTGAGTCTCGCTGCATCGGCAATTGCCGGCGCCACCAAACCCCGAAACACCTGACGCCCCCACAGGCCGCACCCGAAGATGACCTCGGCGCATCGGGCGCTCCGCCCTGCCGTGACTATCTCGCCAGCGACAGTAGAGTTACCGCGGAGCCCGCCCTAGCAGGAGGATCAGTGCCGCAGTTCAAGATCCGTCACCTCGGTGGTGCCGAAGAGATTGTGACCGCAGGGAGGGTTGCCGTGGACGGGCCGATCACTCTTTTCGAAAGCCCAAGCGGGGGCAGCTGGAAGGTTCTGTATCAGGTGCCGAGTGACGAGGTCGACCTGGTCCAGCGGCGCGTCATCGAGGGCGCCGGCATGGCCCGTTGGGTCACTGAACAGCCCAGGCGGATTGCGGCTTCGCGCATCTGGTCCTGAGAAGTGCGTGAGGGGTGATGCGAGCACCACCCCTCACGCTTAGCTGCTGGCCGTTAGAAGGGGCCAGGGTAGAACTGCGAGATGTTGTGCGTCAGGTCCTCGATCAGCACGTCGCTCCACCGGATCGTCATCGGCGGCGAGCAGTTCGGGCTGATCGTCGTAGCGACCAGCGTCAAGGAGTAGTTCGCCTTGCCGTTCTGCACAGGGAACTGGCCCTCGGCCGAGAAGCTCTCCTTGTTGGCGGCCTGTGGCTTCTTCGAGCCCGGGTTGATGCACTCGGCAAGTGCCGTCACACGGATCGTCACCTGCTCCTCGTTGCCGAGACCGGCGAGCTTCCCGGATACTTCAAGGGCGTCGCCCACACGCACGATCGAGGCATCGCCCACGAAGTGAGGGCTGCCCGCAATGGCATGTGGCACGAAAAGAATTGACGCAAATAGCGCGGTTACCAAGGTCAAAAACAATCGGCGCATGTATATCCCCCGTATTGATCGATAAATTGATGATTGCGTCGGCTCGCGATGCGCCAAAGCATCGCCATTCATCCGGTGGCCCGCGGGCAGCGCCGCACAGATCCATTCCCCCGTGACCGGAACGTCCGACCCTAGCGCCAGCCCCTGCGCCGGCCCCCCTCTGACGTCGGCCCTCCGAGAAGAAGGCTAGACCTGTGCGGCGCCTATGACAATCCCTATTCGCCAATCCCCAGTGAATTCACGCTGATTCTGGCCGCAGGTCGACACGCCGGAGGAATTGAGCATTGATCGCAACAATGATCGTCGACAAGCTCATCATGACGGCGCCGACCGCCATCGGCAGTACGAATCCGGCCCACGCCAGGACGCCGGCGGCCAATGGGATTGCGGCCAGGTTGTACCCTGCCGCCCACCAGAGGTTCTGCATCATCTTGCGATAGCTCGATCGGGAGAGACGCTGCACGCTGACCACGGCGCGCGGGTCATCGGAGGCGAGCACGATGCCTGCCGACTCGATGGCCACATCGGTGCCGGCCCCGATCGCGATACCCACATCCGCCCTTGCCAGAGCAGGGGCGTCGTTGACGCCGTCACCAACCATCGCCACGGTGTGCCCGCGCTTCTGCAGGTCGGCGACCGACGCATCCTTATCCTCGGGCAGTACCTCGGCGTAGACTTCGTCGATCTCAAGATCCGCCGCCACCGCCTTGGCCACCTGTTCAGCGTCACCAGTGATCATCGCGACGGTGACGCCCCGCTCGTGCAAGGCCCTGACGGCAGCCCGCGACTCCTCCCGCACCTGATCCTCCAGCGCCAGGGCGCCCACGATCCGATCGTCTCGACTCACGTACAGGACGGCGGCTCCTCGGCTCCTCCACTCGTCGATCGGCTCGGTCAGCTCGTCCGGCACGGACATCTGCCGCTCCCGAACCAGCGCCGGCCCGCCGACCGCCGCGGCACTCTCGCCGACAGTCGCTTGCACGCCCCGCCCGGTCATCGAACGGAAGTCACTAGCCGTAGGAACCTCGAGGGCCCGCTCACGCGCCGCTGCCACGATCGCCCGGGCCAGCGGGTGCTCGCTGTCGGATTCCACGGCAGCGGCCAGCGCCAGCACGTCGTCCTCACCAACATCAGCAATCGCGGCCACGCCGGTCACCGCGTGCTCTCCCTTGGTCAGGGTGCCGGTCTTGTCGAAGAGCACGGCGTCGACATTGCGCATCTGCTCGAGCGCCAGCCGGTCCTTCACCAAGATGCCGCTGCGCGCCGACTTCGCCGTCGAAATCGAGGTCACCAGCGGGATCGCCAAGCCGAGTGCGTGGGGGCAGGCAATGATCAGAACGGTCACAGAACGAGTGAGCGCGCTGTCCGCCTCGCCGAGGATAGCCCAGACCGCGAACGTCACAGCCGCGACCGCTACGGCAACGTAGAACAGCAATGCCGCAGCCCGGTCGGCAAGCACCTGAGTGCGGGACTTGGACTGCTGCGCCTCCGCCACCAGTCGCTGGATTCCCGCAAGGGCGGTGTCCTCACCGACGGCATCGACCCGTACCCGGATCGAACCGTCCGTCGCCACGCTCGCAGCAATCACCCGGTCACCGTTGCCACGCGTGACGGGATTGGACTCACCGGTGATCATCGACTCGTCCATGTCGGCTGCGCCCTGCACGATCACACCGTCAGCTGGCACGCGCCCGCCAGGTCGGACCAACACCACGTCGCCGACCTCGAGGTCGCTGATCCGCACCGTTCCGATCTCACCGGATTCGTCAACCCGCTCGGCTTCGTCAGGTAACAACTCTGCGAGCGCCGCCAGCGCACCCTGGGCCTGGCCGATGGCACGCATCTCCATCCAGTGACCCAGCAGCATGATCACGATCAGCAGCGATAGCTCCCACCACACCTCTACCGCGAACAGGTCGAGGCTGGCCGTCCAGCTGGCCACGAACGCGACCGTGATGGCCATGCCGATCAGCAGCATCATTCCCGGCTGGCGGTCTCGCGCTTCGGCTATCGCGCCCTTGACGAACGGCCACCCGCCGTAGAAGAAGATCACCGTACCGAGGACGGGACCCACCCACTCGATGCCAGGGAACTCCAGCTCGTAGCCGAACCACTCCATGAAGCTGTCGCTGGCGAACACAACGGGGATGGACAGAAGGAGTGAGAGCCAGAATCGGTCGCGGAACATCTCCGGGCTGTGACCCGCGTGTTTGTCGTGCCCGTTGGCGTGGCCCTCGTGTTCAGCGTGATGTGTGTGGCCAACGTGCTGGTCGACGCCGCTGCGCGCCTGCTCACCATGGTGGTGATCGTGTTCCTCCGCGTGCGAATTGTGCTGCGTTGCATCGGTCTGCGAGCGGTGCTCCATAACGTTGCCTCCTCGGGTCACCTAGAAAACCTATACCCCCCATAGGTATCAGCGCAACCTCAGGCCGAGTCGAATCATTCCCGCTACCGCGACTGAGATTCAACGAAACAGAGTCACGACGAACGCCGGGCGCAGCCGCCGACACGAGCCGGCGTCCAGAGCGAATGCTGCGCTTGTGGTCAGGTCGCGGAATCAAGGCGCAGCCGCTGCTCCGCCGTCAGAGAGAGTGAGACTCCTGCCATGGCCTCGTCCAGCTGGCGCGCAGAGCTGACCCCGACGATCGGGGTGATGGCCGGTTGCCCTCCGCTGAGCCAGGCGAGCACCACCTGGTTACGTGTCGCACCTAGTTCGGCAGAGACCTCGTCCAGCACGGCCAGGCGGCGGCTGGTGCCCGGGTGGTCGTACGCGTCCTGCAGCGGGCGGTCGGCGCGGACGTAGGCGCCCAACAGCAGCGGGCTGTACGCCCACAGCGTGACATCCGGGTTCTCGGCGACGTAGTCCAGCGTTTCCTCGGTGACAAAGCCGAATCGGTGAGCCTGCCCTTCGACTGGTGCCAGCGGCCGCGGCTGCAGATATGAGTAGCTGAGCTGGAGCGCCGAGTAGCCGGCGAGGCCGAGGGACGCGGCGATCTGCCGGGCCCGCTCGACCCGCCATGTCGGATGGTTCGACACCCCCAGCCTGGCCACTGTCCCTCCGGCGACCAGCTCACCGAGCGCACCTACTGTCTCTTCTAGATCAACCGTGCGGTCTTCCATGTGCGCCCAGTACAGGTCGATCCGGTCCACGCCCAACCGGTCCAGGCTGCCCTTCACGCCGTCCGCGATCGCCCGCGCCGATAGCCCTTCCCGCGACTCCGGCCAACGACCGGCAACGGTTGGCTCTGCGCCGACCTTGGTGCTGATCAGCAGTCGCTCCCGGATCCCGGGGTTGCCCGCGAGCCAGCGCCCGATGACGCGCTCGCTCTGCCCTCCGTATCCGGACTCACTGGACCAAAACGAGTAGTTGTTCGAGGTATCGACCTGTGTTCCGCCCGAGGCGGCGAATCGGTCGAGCAACTCGATCGAGGTCCGCTCGTCAACCCGAGTGCCGAAGTACATCGCGCCCAACGCCATGGGAACGATCGGTGCGTCGACTCCCAGCTCCTTGTTAATTGTCATGGCCACGAGCCTGCCGCCTAGAGTGCACTCGAGGTCAAGCACAAACCCGTATTGGCTGCCAGCTTTCTTCTGGAACGATGTCGAGAACGCCGTGGCGGCTCCGATGTCCCCGTGAAGCGTCCCAGAGGGGGACGCCAGCAAAGGAGGCAAGCGCCATGCAGAAGATCACGACCTACCTGTGGTTCGACAACCAGGCCGAGGAGGCAGCGAACTTCTACACCTCGGTCTTCAAGAACTCGAGGGTGCTGGAAGTCAGCCGCTACGGCGAGGGGGCGGCGTTGCCCGCCGGCACCGCGATGACCGTGCGGTACGAGCTGGACGGTCAGGAATTCATCGCACTGAACGGCGGGCCGCAGTTCAAGTTCACCGAGGCCATCTCGCTCTATGTGGACTGCGGGGATCAGGCCGAGGTCGACTACTTCTGGGACAGACTTGTCGATGGCGGCGAGCCGAGCCAGTGCGGCTGGCTCAAAGACCGGTACGGCCTGTCGTGGCAGATCATCCCCAGGGAGCTGCCCGCGTTGCTCACCGACCCGGACCCGGAGAAGGCGCAACGTGCTCTGCAAGCCATGTTCACCATGTCGAAGATTGACATCGAAGCCATTCGCAAGGCACACCAGGGCTAGAACGACCGTAGGGAGCCGACTCGTGAAGTACATGCTGATGATGGCCGGATCGCAGCAGGACTGGCAGCAGATGTCGACGTGGTCCGCGGACGACATCAAGGCCAACATCCGATTCATGCAGCGGTTCCACGACAAGCTCGTCGAGTCGGGTGAGTTGGTCGACGCACAAGGACTGACCGGCCCAGAGCAGGCAAAGATCGTCCGGGATCAGCCTGACGGCCCGCCCATCGTCACCGACGGACCTTTTCCGGAGACGAAGGAGTTCCTCGCCGGCTACTGGATTGTCGACGTCGAGTCCGAGGCACGGGCGCTCGAGATCGCCGGGCAGGCGTCCGCCGCACCCGGCCGCGCCGGAGCTTCGGCCCAAATTCCGATCGAGGTTCGCCAGATCGGCGAAACACCCAGCCTCGACACGTGAGCGGCCAACGCATCGAGGACCTGCTGCGCGAGCTTGCGCCGCAGGTCCTCGGCGCGGTTGCCCGGCACTTCGGTGACTTCGACGCGGCCGAGGACGCCGTCCAAGAAGCCCTGCTCACCGCAGCCCAGCAATGGCCAGAATCGGGTGTTCCGGAGAGCCCTCGTGGTTGGCTGATCCGCGTCGCGTCCCGTCGGATGACCGACTACCTGCGCAGCGAGGAGTCCCGGCGGCGACGCGAGGTGCTGGCTGCTGCAACTGTTCCGGCCGACACGCAGCTAGCCCCCGCTCCCGACGAGGTCGGCCACCAGCAGGACGACAGCCTCACCGTGCTTTTCATGTGCTGCCACCCGGTGCTCACCCGGGCATCCGCCATAGCGCTGACGCTTCGCGCCGTCGGTGGCCTGACCACGGCCGAGATCGCCAACGCATTCCTGGTGCCAGAGGCGACCATGGCGCAGCGCATCAGCCGGGCAAAGCAGCGGATCAAGTCATCGGAGGCGCCGTTCACCATGCCCGACGAGCGCGAACGTGGCGGGCGGCTGGCCTCCGTCCTCCACGTCCTCTACCTGATCTTCAACGAAGGTTACACAGCCACCTCGGGGGACGCGCTCCAGCGGACCGACTTGACCGCCGAGGCCATCCGGTTGACCCGAATGGTGCACGCGATGTTGGCCCACGAAGGTGAGGTGGCCGGCCTGCTTGCACTGATGCTGCTCACCGACGCCCGCCGGGCCGCCCGAACCGACGAAGCCGGCTTTCTGGTGCCGTTGCCCGAGCAGCGTCGTGAGTTATGGAACCAGGCCCAGATAGCCGCCGGCACCGAGCTGCTGACCAGGACTCTGGGCGCAGGACCCGTGGGTCCGTACCAGATCCAGGCGGCGATCGCCGCTGTACATGACGAAGCACCCAGTGCTGCCGAGACGGACTGGCCACAGATTCTGGCACTCTACGAGACGCTCGAACAGGTCGCTCCTGGACCGATGGTCACACTCAACCGGGCAGTCGCCGTGGCGATGGTGCACGGCCCCCGCGCAGGTCTCGCGGTTCTCGGCACCCTGGAAGACGACAAGCGGATGGCCCGCTCGCATCGGCTCGAGGCCACTCGCGGCCACCTTCTTGAGCTGGCGGGCGACATCGACGGCGCGCGCGAGTGCTACCAGCGAGCCGCGAGGGTGACTGCCAGCCGACCGGAACAGCATTACCTCTCACTACGCGCTGCGCGACTCGGCTGAGAACACTGGCGACCGCCGGCCCTCTCGCGCAGTTCAGTCCGCAGTAGAGATCAGAATGATGAAACCCGCCAGGGTGAGCGCCACGAGGGTCAGGCCTACCACCAGCCAAATCCGACCAGGACCGCGGCGACCGAGGATTCCGGTCATGACAGATCCCGCTAACCCGATGGGCAGCCACACGACGCCCAGGATCCGAATCCAGTTCGGCGG
This sequence comes from Jiangellaceae bacterium, assembly GCA_035762665.1. Taxonomy (GTDB): domain Bacteria; phylum Actinomycetota; class Actinomycetes; order Jiangellales; family Jiangellaceae; genus JASLBX01. Next base: position 52,944 of record DASTNZ010000144.1, read on the forward strand.
GTTGGAACCTGGAAGCGTGAGCGACCACAACCACACAAGCGCCGCGGCGGCAATCGCGGCGAATGCTGTGCACAGTACGCCATACCGATTGGTTGCACGCGGGCTGGCGTACGTGCGGGAAAGTCCGTGTTCGCCGAGCGCGCGGCGACCTGTTGCATTCGATCTCATGGGCACGCCTCCCGCTCCGCCACTAGCCGAGCCCACGCTTCGTCTGAGACGCCAGAGGCGAACGTCCGTTAGCGGAGGCGCTGACCAGGCTTCGCCACAGCCCGGGTCCGATCAACTGACGAAAGGCCAGAACCGTCATCGGCGAGCGACCGCCGCCTCAGGGACGGAGGCCCACTTGCCTAAACCACTGGACGCTTGAGCAGCACCACCGGCCAGGCGACCAAATCGCCCTTCTTCAGCGACAGTCCAACGGCCTCCCAGCCCTCTGCACCGAGCTTGTCAAGACGGTCGATCGTCAAGCCATCCGAGCTCTTCTTGAGATTGCCGGCTTCGTCGATGGGCACAAGCATGTACTCCCACTGCTGCCTCATCTTCGTCACTTCCTTTGATCCATGTCGATCTTCGTTGCATTGACGAGCCCATGGTCTCCCTCATATGGACGATCTTGAGCCGGTCGTCATCCCGCAAGCGCAACCCGTCGAAGGCAACCCCGCGAAATTCGGCAATTCCAGGCTGCCGGTGATGGGTCAGGATGAGGTAGGGGCAAAGGTCACCGAGAGGGCTCGGGACGTCGATCAGGAGTGTTGCCAGAACCGCCGGAGTACAGGACCTCAGGTGGGACACGGCGGACCAGATAGGACTCCGGGTCGGCGAGGTCTTCGAAGCCGTAGGAACGGTAGAGCTCATGCGCATCCGCGGTCGCCAACATCAGCCGACGGAGACCCGACATATCCGGGTGCTCCAGCAGAGCTTCAACAACGAATCGGCCAAGCCCGCGACCACGGTGTTGAGGCAGGACGAACACGTCTGCGATCCACGCGAACGTAGCTCGATCCGTCACCGCTCGAGCCATCCCGACCTGGCGACCGTCGGGTGCATAGAGCCCGACGACGAGCGAGTTACGGATCGCGCGCTCAACGACGTCACGAGGAACGCCGGGCGACCAGTAAGCCTCGCGCAGGAATCCGTGGACTACATCCAGTTGGAGTCGCTCGACGTCGTCGTCTACCTCGTACCGGTCCTCGCGTAGCTGCTGCACTGCTCGATTATCGCCGCCGCGATCTGATGGCTCGCCAGCGTGCCCGAACCTCACGGAAACGACGCTAGGCGCGATAGAACAGCCAGGCGTCGCCCATCCGCTGCGATTGCCCCTGGGTGAATTCCGAATAGCAGGGGTCGTCGGAGTAATCCATGTAGTTGTGGATCGGGTCGAGTCCTGGGGCGCGGCAGGTGTCCTTCCCCTCTGGGCAGCCGCTCGTCGGAACCTTCTGAGCGGGTGTGTCGTCGACGAAGTCGCCCTTGGCGTTACAGCCGCCGTAGAACGTGTGCTCGAGGTTGAGCCAGTGGCCTACCTCATGCGTCGCGGTCTTGCCCTCGTCGAAGCGGTCCTCGTACCTGTCCGAAGTGCCGGGCATCGACTCCCAGTCCACGACGACGCCGTCCAGGTGCGCCTGCCCCGGCTTGGTCACTATCGACGGCAAGTAGGCCCAACCGAGATAGTCGCCCGCCGTCGTCGAATACAGGTTTAGCGCGTCCGTGCCGCCCTGGTGAAGCGTGCGCTTCATGGTGTTCTCATTCGTGCCGCCTGGGTTGGCGTAGAACCAGTCGGCGTTGTCCGTACGGGTCACGCCGGCCAGAGTGAACGAGAAGCCTGTGTCGGCGCCGCCCTCGCCTCCAGCGAAGGTCGTGTTGAGCACCCGAATCTGCGCGGCGATCTGGGAGTTCGTCAGCGCTCCGATAGTCCCGTCCGTGACGACGTGGAAATACACCGGGACGGTGGTCGCGAACCTGTTGCTCGCCTTGCCCTTGGCGGCGGCCGGTAGATCCGTGTGGATCTGGTCAAGCTCGGGCTCACGAACCGGACCGCCTCGTCCGAGGGCCTGTGTGGCCACGGTCGACGTGGACGGATCACAGAAGGGAGATTCACCAGCAGCGGTGGCCGCGTATCCACCCGTGGCTACTGTCCCCCCCGCGGTCAACAGCATAGGAAGTGCCAGCGCCAACAACCTGACCGATCTCATGGCCTCTCCGCTCTCTCAACGGGCACATCCAGCGGCGGACGGGAAGCATCGGCCCCCGAATCGGAGGTCGTAACCGCCGGCGCGAATCGCTCGTCGCCGCTCATCGCCAGGATCATAGACGCCAGGCGGTCGTCAGGGTAGGGACAGCGCCGGTCCACCCGGCACTGCCGACAACACCGAGCGCGGGCACGCTGAGCAGCGCGGCGCCTTGCAGGGGCTGGCGAAGGCGACCACCGGTCGGCAATCCACGGTCAGCGAAGATCGGTCAGACAGACAGCCAGATCCCACCCTCGGAAAGCAGCATCCGCCGTGCAGCGGCGACGATCTGGGCATCATCCGCCGGAAGGCGGACCAGCCCGTCCTCGACCGCTTCCACCCGCCAGGTCACGCCTGGCGAACAGCGGTTAATGCGTCTTCGCCTTCATCCGGTCCAGCAAACGCTCCAGGGCGGCAGGCGCCGGAATGAACATACCTGGTTCTCGACCGTGAGCTTCGTGCCCGAGCCGTCGGGCTCGAATGAGTACGTCCATGTCCCTTCCAACGAGCTCGACGACCTGTCGGTGATGCGTCGGTTCGGGATGAACTCGGTGAACACGTTGAACCGCTCGATAGAGACTCCCGCGATCTTGGCGGCCCAGCTGTAGTGGGTGCCCAGTCCGCGCGCCAGCCCCGACGGCGGAGGTCCGAGGCCTGTGGACAGCCGTTCGGCAACCACTCGCTCGCGGCCTCACGATAGGTAGCCACCCCAGGTCGCCTGACTGGCCGTCAAGGTTGAGCGAAGCGAATCACGAGTGACACGAGGTGCCCTGAACGGGCAGGCAGGCGACCGGACCATCAATCGGCCGCAGGCCACAGGCCCCAGCCACAACACGAGGGGAAGCAATGAGCGATCAGCTGATGAACATTCAGGAAGTGGCCAAGTACCTCCGCGTCCCGGTGCCACCATCCGCTGGCTGCGCCAAGAGGGCGCCCTCTGCCGCGATGAGTTCCGGCCGGGTCGCGAGTCTGTTCTGGTAACCGTCGTAGGACGTCGTACAACGCTGTCCGGCACGAGACACCATGGAGGACACCATGACGACCACGCCGAACGACCCGACCACCGCACTGCCCGGCCGCCCGCCCGTCGTTGAGCTGGCCACCTGGCAGACCGCCCGTGACGAGCTTCTGGTCCGCGAGAAGGCCCATACCCGCGAGGGCGACGCCCTCGCCGCGGCCCGCCGCCGGCTGCCGATGGTGGAGCTCGACGGCACGGTCGAGGTCGTCGGACCCGACGGGCCGGTCCCGTTCCTGGACCTGTTCCAGGGCCGCGACGAGCTCGTGGTCTACAAGCACATGTGGTACGACGGCGCGCCGCACCAGGGGCAGTGCGAGGGCTGCACCACCACGGCCTGGCACCTGAAGGACGCCGTCTATCTCAACGCCCGCGGCGTCGCGTTCGCCATCCTGACCACGGGCCGTTGGGACGAGGTGGCCTCCTACGTCGAGTTCATGGGCTACACCCAGCCCTGGTACTCGGTGCGCGACGTGGACGCGCCGGTCGGCGGGAGCATGGGTTTCATCACCTGCTTCCTGCGCGACGGCCACCGCGTGTTCCTCACCTACTCCACGACGGGCCGTGGCAACGAGCCGGTCAACGGGTCCTTAGGCCTGCTCGACATGACGCCCTACGGCCGCGGCGAGGCGTGGGAGGACAACCCCGAGGGCTGGCCCGAGGGGCGCAGCGCGTGCTGGTTCTGGCGCTCGGACGCGGACGGGAACGCCACCTGGGGCCCGACCAGCCGCCCCGTGCCGCAGTGGACCCGCCCCGGCGCGACCCCCGTGGAGACCCTCGGCCGGCACGGCCACCACCACTGACGCGCCTTCGTCGACGGCGTCGGCACAAGGTTCTGGGTGCCGGGTGGAACCTCCGGACGATGCGAACGGCCCCCGCGCGCTCGATCGGTGCGCGGTTCGCCCGGAAGATGAAGGACTCCTGGTAGGAGGGGGCTGTCTAGGCGTGCCAGTCCTACAAGAGTCCGGGTGCACGCATCGTCCAAGTGCCAGTACTCGTCATGCCCTGCTCATGGCCGGGGTGGTGATCGTCCCTCGCGGCGGCACTTCTTTTCCGGTTCGACGATGACCGACGGGCAGTGGGCGCTGCTGGCGCCGCTGCTCCCGGCGGCGGGGAGCACCGGCGGGCGCGGTGGCAGGCCCGAGAAGTGGGACCGGCGCTTGGTCCTGGACGCGATCTTCTACCTGGCCCGCGGCGGGATCGCCTGGCGGGCCCTGCCGGTCGACTTCCCGCCGCACCAGATCGTCTACGCGCTGTTCCGCCGGTGGACTCGCGCGGGCGTGGTACCGGATCTACGCACTGCTGCGTGAACGTGCGCGTCTGGCCGGCGGGCGCGGCCCAGTGCCGACTGCAACCGTGATCGACTCCCAGACCGTCCGCGCCGCCGACACCGTCCCGACCGCCAGCAGCGGGTACGACGGCGGGAAGAAGATCAACGGCCGCAAGCGGCACGTCGCGGTCGACACCGGCGGACTGCTGGCCGTCGTGGTCACGACCGCCTCCTTGCAGGACCGCGACGGTGCATTCCGCATCACCGCCGCGCTGCGCGAGGCGCGAAGCCACTTGTGGCCGGGAACGACAAAGCCTAGGTGAGGAACTTGGCCTCTGACCTGGGGCTTTGGGTGGAGCCGCCTGTCGGAATCGAACCGACGACCTATTCATTACGAGTGAATCGCTCTACCGACTGAGCTAAGGCGGCGCGACGCGCCAGATCACCGGCACGCCCGGACGAGTATAAGACGTCCGGCCCGCACAGACCGAATCGTCGTGGTGTGGTGTGACAGACCCTCACAGGGCGTCTGTCGTGAACTCACCGCGCTCCGATCCGGCCAACAGCCGCTCCCACGACAGGTTCCAGTCGACCATGCCGGGATCGCCGCGCTGGACGAGGTCGTCGGCCGGACGGGTCGAGTTGACCACTTCAACCACGTCGCCGTACTGGGCGAGCTCGAAGTAGTTCTTGGCGTTGGTCTCGTTCAGATTGAGGCAGCCGTGCGAGACGTTGTCCTCGCCCTGCGCCGTCTCCGACCATGGCGCGGAGTGCACGAATGTCCCGCTGTTGGTCAGGCGGACGGCGAACTCGGTGTCGACCTCGTAGTATTCGGGGCTGCTTTCGTCGCACGTGATGTTCGCGTTGCACGAGGTCATCTCCCGTTCACGATCCTTGCTCAACACGACGTACGTGCCGGTGCGGGTCGCAAACTCGGGTGCGCCGAGACTGGTGTCCCAGGTCGCGACCGTCTCACCGTTCTTGATCAGCGAGAACGTGTGCGTGGAAGCGTCAACCTTGGCGATGTGTTGGTCACCGACCTCGATGTCGTAGCTGTAGGTCCGTCCACCCCACAGGTCCTCACCGGCCTGGACCCCGTTGAGCTCCAGGTCGACGCGAATCTGCGTACCGGCAGGCCAATACTCCTTGGGGCGGAAATGCACCTCCTGCGAACTCAGCCAGTGCCACGCACCTGCCACCTGGGGGTTCGAGGCCATGTGCATGGCCGACTCGACCGCCCTGCGGTCTTCGACCTCTTGGTCGAACTTGACGATGATCGGCATGCCGACGCCGACGACGTCGCCGCCGCCACGGATCACATCCAAGGTCAGCCGCTGCCCATCCGGCACTTCGGCAACTGTGAAGCTACCGGTGAGGGTGTGGGACTCCCCGTCCGCGTCGCTCGCCTCGACCGTGACGTCGTAAGCGGTGGCGGGCAACGGTGGAGACGCGCTGACCCATACTGCCCCGTTCACCGCGCCGTCAAGAACTTCACCGCCGTCGCTTGTGACCACCTCGGCGGAGGTGATCGAACCGTTCTGCACCTCAAGGGTCAGGTTCTGATCGAATGGAACCTCGGCCGGCACAGTCAGCTCCGGCGGCGCCAGCTCTGGAGTTTCGGTCACGTCCGCTTCGGGCGCCTCATTGCCGGAATCGTCACCGCCCGAGCAGGCCGTTAGCGCGACGACGATGCTCACTGCAAGACCGGCTAGCCGCAGACCAGGCATCTCACCGCCTCTGTTCGGCATCGGAGCGTACGACCCTATGCGACGAGCATGCCCCTGTATAGACCCTCACTCGCAGGTCGGCTCCTCCTCCGGCAGCTCTCCTTCCAGCACGTAGGAATCCACGATGGAGTCGACGCAATCGCTGCCCATGCGGTAGGCGAGGTGCCCGAAGCCCTCGCGGGTGAGCAGGAACCCGGACTCGAGCTGGTCGGCAAGAGCGACCGCCCACTCATAGGGGGTGGCAAGATCTCCGGTCGTGCCGACCACCAGGATCGGCGGTGCACCCTGCGCGGTGACAAGCGCCGGCTCCGCCTGAGCCTCGACCGGCCACTCGCCGCAAGCTAACCCGCCCCAGGCGAGGAACGGCCCGAACACCGGGGACACCTCCTCGAACTCGCTCAACGACGCCTCGATCTCCTCGAGATCGGTGACATCTGGCCGGTCCACGCAGTGCACGGCGTACAGGACCTCGTTCTGGTTCCCGTTGTAGGTGCCGTCGTCGTTGCGGTCGAGGTAGATGTCGGCGAGGTCGATCAGGTAGTCGCCGTCCGAGCTCATCGCATCGCGGAGAGCGTCGGTGAGGATCGAATAACCCTGCTCCGGTGGCACGTAGAGCGGCAGGATCATGCCCAATGTCGCGAGCGACTTGGTCAGTGGCCGCTCCTCGTCCGATGTTGGAAGCGGCTCGGCATCGATGACCTCCAATAACTCGACGAGCGTGTCCCGCGCTTCGGCCTCGCGGGAGCCGAGCGGGCAGTCGCCGTTCTCGATGCACCACGAAAGGTAGGCGCTCAACGCGGTCTCAGCTCCGCGGGCCTGCCCGAGGGCGAACTCACGGCCGGTCAGGGAAGGGTCCACCGCGCCGTCGAGCACCAGTCGACCCACCCGCTCCGGGAATTGATCCGCATAGAGCGCACCGATGTACGTCCCGTACGACTTGCCGAGGTAGTTCAGCGACTCGTCGCCAAGCACGGCCCGCAGCACGTCCATGTCCTTGGCCACGTTGACCGTGCCGATATGCGGCAGCAGCTCGCCGGCGTCGGCCTCGCAGCCGACCGCGAGCTCCTGGTATTCCTGGCGGAGCTGAGTGAGCTCGGCGTCGTCCGAAGGTGCGCCGTCAACGGCGACCAGTTCGTCGAGCTCATCGTCGGTGAGGCAGTCGATAGGAGTGGACATACCAACGCCGCGGGGGTCGAAGCCGACAATGTCGTAGCGCTCGCGGACCTCGTCCGAGACGACGTCCTCGCTGCGCGCGTACTCGATGCCGGAGCCACCCGGGCCGCCCGGATTGACCAGCAGCGAACCAATGCGATCGTCCCCAGTGGCAGGGGATCGGAGCACAGCGAGTTCGATCGTCCCCGTGTCCGGGTCGTCATAGTCGAGCGGCACGGTCAACTTTGCGCATTCGAACTCATCGCCGCCCTCGCACGGTTCCCAGCTGAGCTGCTGGGTGTAGAACGGCGCGAGCGGGTCGTTCGCAGTGGTTGGCTCAGGCTCCGGATTGGCGGTCGGGGTGGGCGTCGGTTCTGCTTCTGGGTCGCCGGACGTGCACGCGGACAAAAGCACCGCGACGGCCAGAACGGCCGCCGACGCGCCTCGAATCACTGATCCTCCTCGTCGGGGGTAGGACGCATGCCGTCCGCAACGGCCCCCTCGTAGGCCTGCCGGGATCCGCAGACGCTGGCCTTTGGACAGGCCACCTTGCGCCCGGTTTCGCGGTCCCGGACGTACACCGTCTCGGACGGCACGTTGTAGCCGACGACCGTACCCTCGACGCCGTCGTCCGTGGTGACGCCACAACCGAGCGCGGGCACGCTCACCTTGAAGTCCTGGTACAGCGGATGCTCGTATTTCAGGCAGCACATCAGCCGTCCGCACGCCCCGGAGATTTTCAACGGGTTGAGCGGCAGATCCTGGTCCTTGGCCATCCGGATGCTCACCGGCTCGAAGTCCTTCAGGAAGGTGGAGCAGCAGGTGTCGCGCCCGCACGGGCCGATGCCGCTCTGCACCCTCGCCTCGTCACGAGCGCCGAGTTGGCGTAGGTCGATGCGGGCCTTGAGATTACGGGCGAGGTCACGCACCAACTCGCGGAAATCCACGCGGTGCGGAGCGCTGAAGTAGATCGTGATCAGCTGGTCGACGTCCTCGCGGGTATCGACGAAGTCCACGCCGACGACTTTCATCGGCAGGCCGTGCTGGCGGATGAGCCGACGAGAAACGACTCGGGCTTCGGCGCGGCGCCGCCGGTTTCGTTCGTCGCGCTCCAGGTCGTCCTCCGTCGCGATGCCCTCGCAGACTGGCAGACCGCCGATGTCTTCGGAGACCCACTGGGGGGCCCAGGCGCACTCGGCAACCTCGGGACCGTCGTCGGTCGGAACCAGTACCTTGTCGCCGACCCGGGGTTGGTGCTGGCCGGGGTCGAGGTAGTACAGCCTCCCGTACCGGTTGAAGGTGACCGCCATCACCATGCCCATCCCGTCACCATACGACGTCCCGCTACTCAAGCCATGGTCAGATGGGTAGGTGGAGTTCACTATCCGTCACGCCACCGTTACGGACGTGCCTGCGATCATCGAGCTACTCGCCGACGACGAGATCGGCGCTACTCGCGAGACTCCTCACGACAGGGCACCGTACGAAGAGTCGTTCGCCGCCATTGCCGCTGACCCAAACCAGCTGCTTGTGGTCGGCGAGCGCGGCGGCCAAATCGTGGCCACGATGCAGCTCACCTTCATCCCGGGGCTCTCCCGGCGTGGCACCTGGCGGGCGCAGATCGAGGGCGTTCGAGTGGCGTCGGCCGCGCGCGGCGGCGGCCTCGGGGAGGCGTTGATGCGCTGGGCGATCGAGCAGGCACGGCAGCGGCGCTGTGCGCTCGTTCAGCTCACCAGCGACGATCGGCGGAGGGAAGCCCACCGCTTCTACCAGCGGCTCGGCTTCACGGCCTCGCACACAGGCTTCAAGCTCCCTCTCGAGTACTCCACCTCCCCTTGATCGTCTGCACTTTCCGGCTGCATAACACGGAAAGTGCCGATGATCACGGGGAGGGCGCGGATGGGTCGTCAGCCCTCGCGGAGGGTCAGGGCCATCGCCTCCAAAGTCAGCAGCGGGGCGGCGTTGGCCTCAAGAGCCTCTCGGGCCGCCACGACGGCCTCCATCCGACGCAGCGTCGACTCCGCGGTGGAACCCCGCGCGAGCCGATCGAGCGACGGCCGCTTGTCTTCGTTGATCAGTTCAGCACCGGTCGCGAGCTGTAAGGAAAGTACGTCTCGGTAGACGGCCAGCACGTCGACCAGCGCCCGGTCGATAGAGTCGCGCTGCACCCTGGTGCGGCGCATCTTCTGCTCGCGCTCGAGTTCCTTGACGGCGGCATCCATGGCACGGGGCCGGCGGCCGACCGTACCGGCTCCGAGGGCCCTCTTCAGCTCCTCGGCTTCCCTCGCATCGAGTGCGTCGCAATGCCGCTCGGCGTCCGCCTTGGCCGCCTCGACCAGCGCGCTGGCGGCATCCAGGCAGGTACGCAGGTCGTTCAGCGAGAACGGCAACCGCAGTACTTCGTCGCGCCGGGCGCGCACCTCTTCTCCGGTGGCCAGCGCGCGAGCCCGGCCGATGTGTCCCTGTGAGACACGCGCGGCAAAAGCCGCAAGCTCGGGGTCCACACCATCTGTGTCGACGAGATACTGGGCCACCTCGTCATTCGGCGGCGTCCGTAGCTGCACGACGCGGCAGCGGGATCGGATCGTGGGGATGATGTCCTCGCCGGTCGGCGCACACAGCATCCAGACCGTCCGCCGCGGCGGTTCTTCGAGCGCGAGCAGCAGAGCGTCCGCGGCGTCCTCCCCGAGCCGGTCGGCATCCTCGACCACGACGATCTGCCAGCGGCCGCGAGACGGACGCAGGGCCGCTTTCGGCACCAGTTCGCGGATCTGCTTGATCCTGATCCACAGCCCATCGGTGACCAGGTTGGCGACGTCCGGGTGGGCGCCAGAGCGAACGTCAGCACATTCCGCGCATTCCCCGCACCCGCCCCGAGGGCACTGGAGGGCCGTCGCAAAGGCCCGCGCCGCGACCGAGCGGCCCGATCCGGGTGGGCCGGTGAACAGCCAGCCATGTGTCATCGCGCTGCCGGCCGTGGCCTCACCTCGCAGAATGGCGGCTGCGTCGTCGACTGTGCGCTGCAGCATCGGCACGACGGTCTGCCCGATGACGGCATCCCACACCGTCACCTGTTCATCACCTTCTCGACGTGTTCTGCGATTAGCTCAGCGACCTGAGCCGGCGGCAAGGAGGCGTCCAGGACCAGGTAGCGGCCCGGGTCGGCGGCGGCTCGGTCGAGGTACGCCTGCCGGACGATCTCGTGGAACTCGGATTCCTCGCGCTCGAGCCGGTCGCCGAGCCCAGCGATGCGGGGACGGCGTACATCTTCCGGGACGTCGAGCACCACGGTCAGATCAGGCAGCAGTCCGCCGGTGGCGAACGCCGACAGAGCTGCGATTTCGTCCACACCAAGGTCACGCCCTACGCCTTGGTAGGCGATCGACGAGTCGATGTAGCGGTCGGTGATGACCACCGCGCCGCGCTCCAGGGCCGGACGGATCAGCGCCGCAACATGCTCGGCGCGGTCGGCGGCGTACAGCAACGCTTCGGCGCGTGGATCTAATCCTTCGCTGGCCACATCGAGGACGAGGCGGCGGACGTCCGGACCGATCCGGGTGTCGCCCGGTTCGTAGGTGAGCACCACTTCGTGGCCAGCCTCGCGCAGCCGCCCGGCGAGCAGGCGAGCCTGAGTGGATTTGCCCGCTCCATCGCCACCTTCGATCGCGATGAACACGCCGCTGTAGTCGGCCACCAGGACAGCGTAGTGACGTTCTCCGACAGCACATGAGGGACCGGCTCCGGGAAACCCCGCAGAGCGCTGCCCGGGATGACCCTGGTTGATCCCTGGATGAGCCGATGGACCCTTGTTCACCTGCTACGACGCCGAGGATCGTGGAGGTAGAGGCAGCTCGAGCGGCCAATTCTCAGCGTGTTCACAGCGGGTGATTGGTAGGCATTCATTCAGGGGGTTGATCGTGACGACCAGTACCGGGCAGCTGACCGCTGCACGCGCCGTTGGACTGCCGATCCTGCGCCGAACGGCGACCGGACGGCAACCAGGTACAGCATCGCGCCCTGCGTCAAATGGAACCACCCGACCTGCACCGGACGGCGCAAAGGTCACTCGCTGGCACGAACCGGGCGGCGGTGAGACGCCGCACGGGCCAGGCGCACGCAGCCGCTTACTGATGATGTTCCGTGAGTTGGCGCTCGTAGGAACGGCCGCACTTCTGTACACGCTCGTGCGAGGGCTGACCGACGATCGCGTGAACCTAGCCTTCGCCAACGCGGAGCGGCTGATCTCGTTCGAACGGGGAATCGGCATCTTCGTCGAGCCGCGACTGCAAAGCTGGGCGGTCGCCAGCGATGTGATCGTCAACCTGGCCAATGCGGTCTACATCCTGTACTGGCCGATCATCATCGGCACCTTGCTTTGGCTGCTGGCGCGGCGATCAGGGGCCTATCCGTTCTACCGAAACGCGCTCCTTGCATCGGGTGGAATCGCGCTGGTGGTGTTCGCCCTCTTCCCACTCGCCCCGCCGAGGTTCCTGCCGGAACACGGCTTCGTCGACACCATCGCGGCGCACTCGGATGGGTACCGGGAGTTCAACGCGTCGGCGCTGGTCAACGAGTACGCGGCGATGCCGAGTCTGCATTTCGGCTGGGTACTGCTTTCCGGCATTGCGATCTACCGCCTGGTAGATCACCGGCTCGCGCGGGTGGTCGCTATTGCGCTACCGATCCTGATGCTGTCGGCCATCGTCCTGACGGGCAATCACTATCTGATGGACGCCGTCGTGGGCGGCGGAGTTGTCCTCGCAGGCCTCGGCGTCGCGCACCTGCTGGGCCGCCGGGCCGCCTCACGATCCGTCCGCGAGTGGGCGGCCCACCAGGCTTAGCCACGTAGCTACCGGCGTGCGAGCCGATAAGTCGTGCCGCCTGCCGAACGTGATCGAACGTCAGGAGCTGGAGCCGGATCGGGCCGCCCCGCGGCCGGGGCGCCGAGCCGCACCCTTGGCCCGCTTGTCGGCCATCAGCTCGACGGCGCGATCGTGAGTGAGCTGCTCGATGCTGGTGCCGCGTGGGACGGTCACGTTCGTCTCACCATCGGTGATGTACGGGCCGAACCGGCCGTCCTTGACCACCAGCGGCTTACCGCTCGCGGGGTCGGTCCCCAGCTCGCGCAGCGGTGCAGCGGCGGCCGCCCGCCCCCGCCGGCCCTTGGGCTCGGCGAACAACGCCTCGGCCTGCTCGACAGTTACCGTGAAAAGCGACTCCTCATCCGTTAGCGACCGGGTCTCCGCGCCCTTCTTCACGTACGGGCCATACCGCCCGTTCGCGGCCACGATCTCGGCGCCTTCGGCGTCCTTGCCGACCGTTCGGGGCAACGTCAGCAGGCGCAATGCGTCGTCGAGCGTCACGGCCTCGACGGACATCGATTTGAACAGCGAAGCGGTCCGTGGCTTCGTCCCAGATGGGACGTCGTTCGGCAACACCTCGGTGACGTACGGACCGTATCGGCCCGACCTGGCGACAATCTTCCGGCCGGTAGCCGGATCGGAGCCGAGCTCGCGGTCGCCGTTGCCAGTAGCCAGCAGTTCCTTGGCCTTGGCAATGGTCAGCTCGTCCGGCGGCAGATCCTCGGGCACGCTGCCGCGATTTCCATCCGCATCTTCGACGTACGGGCCGTACCGGCCCACCCGCACGACCACACCGTCGTCGAGCGGGAACGACGAGATGGCCCGGGCGTCGATCTCGCCGAGGTTGTCGACCAGGTGCTTGATGCCCTCGATCTGATCGTCGCCGCTCCAGAACCGGGCCAGTTCGGCAGCCCGTTCCGCCCGGCCGGCGGCGATCTCGTCCAGCCGGTCCTCCATCCGGGCGGTGAACTCATAGTCGACCAGCCAGGTGAAGTGTTTCTCCAGCAGTTGGGTCACCGCGAACGCCAGCCAGGACGGCACGAGAGCCGTGCCCTTCTTGAAGACATACCCGCGGTCCAGAATCGTCCGCATGGTCGGCGCATAGGTCGACGGCCGGCCGATCTCGCGCTCCTCGAGCTCACGCACCAGGGTGGCTTCGGTGTACCGCGCCGGGGGCTTGGTGGAGTGGCTGTCCGCGGACACGTCGGTGGCGGTCAAGGCTTGGCCATCGGCCAGGTTCGGCAGCCGCCGCTCGCGGTCGTCCCGCTGCTCCTCCGGGTCGTCCGTACTCTCGACGTATGCCTTGAGGAAGCCGAAGAAAGTAATCGTCTTGCCGGATGCGCCGAACTCGACTGGCTCTCCGGACGCGGCTGTCGCACCGACCCGGACTGTCAGTGTCTGGCCGACCGCGTCCCGCATCTGCGAGGCCACCGTTCGTTTCCAGATGAGCTCGTAGAGCCGGAAGTCGTCTCCGGTCAGACCGGTCTCACCGGGGGTGCGGAATGTCTCGCCGGCCGGCCGGATCGCCTCGTGTGCCTCCTGCGCGTTCTTGACCTTGCTGCTGTAGCGCCTGGGCGCCTCTGGCAGGTACTCGGCACCGTAGAGCTGGGCCACCTGGCGGCGCGCCGCGGCGATCGCCGACTCCGACAGCGTGATGGAGTCGGTACGCATGTACGTGATGAACCCGCCCTCGTACAACCGCTGCGCGACTTGCATGGTGCGGGCGGCCCCGAAGCTCAGCTTGCGGGATGCTTCCTGCTGTAGCGTCGTCGTCCGGAACGGCGCGTAAGGGCTGCGCTTGTACGGCTTGGATTCGACCGAGGTGACTTCGAACGCAGCGGTGAGTGCCGCGGCAAGCGCACGCGCTCGTTGCTCATCGAGGATGACGACGCCGGCCGAGCGGTCCTTCAGCTGGCCCCGGGAGTCGAAGTCACGCCCCTGGGCCACTCGCGATCCGGCGACCGAGATCAAGCGTGCTTCGAACGACCCCGATTCGTCGTCCGCGCCGGTGTCGAGGGTGGCGACCAGATCCCAGTAGTCTGCCGCCCGGAATGCCATCCGTTCCCGCTCACGGTCGACGACGAGTCGCGTGGCGACACTCTGCACGCGGCCGGCGGACAGGCCCTGCATCACCTTCCGCCACAGCACTGGAGAGACCTCATACCCGTACAGGCGGTCGACGATCCGGCGCGCTTCCTGGGCGTCGACCAGATCCTCGTCGATGTCGCGCGGATTCTCGATGGCTGCCGTGATCGCGTCGCGGGTGATCTCGTTGAAGACCATCCGCTTGACCGGCACCTTGGGTTTGAGCTCTTCGCGCAGGTGCCACGCAATGGCCTCGCCCTCACGGTCTTCGTCCGTGGCGAGTAGTAGCTCGTCGACGTCCTTGAGCGCGGCCTTGAGCTTCTTGACCTGATCCTTCGCCCGGCCGGCCGGGACGACGTAGAGCGGCTCGAAGCCGCCGTCGACGTCCACGCCGACCGGCGCCCCGAACCGGTCCCGCTTAGCCGCCGGCACCTCCGTCTTCTTGGTCGGCAGGTCGCGGATGTGCCCGAATGAGGACTCCACGACATACCCCCTACCGAGGTAGCCGGCAATCGTCTTCACCTTGGCAGGCGACTCGACGATAACCAGGCGGCGCAGGCCGTCGTTAGTCGTGCGGGCCACGTTTGGTTGCTCCTCCATGCGCGTACATCAACAGGCGAAGTGTGCGACCAACCCAGTTGGTCCTGTCAACTCGGATAGGACAACGCACGGTATACGACCTCTCTTCCAAGTCGAGAACACGGCGTTATCGCAAAGACTATTTTGCAAAATCTCCTTTGTAATCTAGTCTGTTTGGCGTGGCACCCACCCGCAAGCAGATCAGTGACGTCAATACCCTGCGAGCGCTCGCTCATCCGCTGCGTGTCCGGCTTCTCGGAGCACTCCGGCTCGATGGCCCGGCGACGGCGTCAGAACTGGGAAGACGGTTCGGCGAGTCCAGCGGTTCTACCTCCTATCACTTGCGCCAGCTCGAACGGTTCGGCTTCGTCGTCGAGGACGACGAGCAGCCGTCGCGCCGCGAACGGCGCTGGCGGGCCGCCCATGACGTGACGAGCTTCCGACCCGCCGACTTCCTCGAACAGGCTGCGGGCCGCGAGGCGCTCGAAGTCATGGATAAAGAATGGCTGCGCTTTCTGGTCGACACCGTGCAGGCCTGGAATCGCGAACGGGACAACTGGCCACGTGAATGGGTTGAGGCGGCGGACAGGAGTGACTTGTTGATGCGGCTCCGTCCAGGCGACCTCGCACAGCTGTCGCAGGAACTGCTCGACGTTGCCCGCCGGTGGGCGGGCAATCAGCGATCTGAGGACGATCCTGAAGCGCGGCAGGTGATCGTAAACATTCTGGCCACGCCGGTCGCTGGGGGCGTGCCATGACGCTCACCGCCCGCCAGGCGCGCACCCGGTTCTTGATTCTGGAGGCGCTGCGCTGGTTTCCTACCGGGCTGCTGCTCCCAGTGTGGGCCCTGCTCCCGGTCGAGCGAGGTCTGACCCTCGCGCAACTCGGCGTGGCCGCCGCCGCACAGGGCGTGGTGGTGCTCGCCCTGGAGCTTCCGACGGGCGGGCTGTCGGACTCGCTTGGTCGCCGGCCAGTGCTGCTGGCCTCCGTGGTGCTCTCTCTTGCATCGCTCGGGCTGGTTTTCGTCGCCAATTCGTTCGTCCTGTTCGCTGCGGCGTTCGCTGTCCAGGGTGTCTATCGGGCCCTCGACAGCGGACCTCTGCAGGCGTGGTACGTCGACGTGACGCTCGCCGCCGACCCGGACCGGGACGTCACCGGCGGGCTCTCCGCAGGGGGTACTGTGACCGGCCTCGCGATCGGCTGTGGTGCACTCACCGGTGCCGGCTTGGTCGCATTGGACCCGCTCCAGCGGGTCGAGGCGCTCGCCACGCCGGTGCTGGCCGCAGGCGCCGTGCAGCTTGTGGCATTGTCTGCCATCGGCGTGCTGGTGGCAGAGGTGCGCCGCGCCCGCGGCTTGTCGGCTGTGGTGCGCTCCGTCGCCTCCGTTCCGCGGGTCATAGGCGGTGGCGTACGGCTACTTCGCGGCTCACGCATCTTGGCAGCCCTTGTCGCAGTCGAGCTGTTCTGGGGCTTCGGCATGGTGGCCTTCGAGGTGCTGATGCCGATCCGGCTGGCAGAGGTCACCGGCGGCACGGGCGACGCGGCGGCTCTCATGGGTCCGGCCGGGGCCGGTGCATGGGCTGCCGCTGCCGCAGGAGCTGGCCTGGCGGGGTTGGCCGCCCGCTGGTTCAGTACCTCGTCGACCGCCGCCGCGCTCCGGGTACTCCAGGGCCTGACCGTTGCCGGCATGGCGGTGTTCGCCGGACCGGTCGGGATCGTGACCGCATATCTAGCGACCTACGCTGTCCATGGCGCGTCCAACCCACTGCACCATTCGCTCCTTCACCAGCAGGTAACCAGTCAGCATCGGACGACCGTCCTGTCGTTGAACTCGATGGTCGCCCAACCGGCCGGAGCGGTTGGCCTCGTGGTGCTCACCGCCGTCGCCGACGGCGTGTCGGTCCAGTTCGCCATCATCTGTGGCGCCACCGTGCTCGCCCTGGCCGCCCCGCTCTACCTCCCTGCGTGGCGGGCACATCGGGAGCGATCAGCGCTAGATGCCGCTACGGTCGGTGCCTGAAGGCGCGCCGACGCGGTGGTGGCGGGATCCAATCCGATCATTCGGACCGGGCCGGCGATCATTGCCGATAGGCCAATGCAACAGCGCAGGCCGACCAGGTGCTCACCATCCCGTCAGGAACCTTTAAATTCATCCCGTGACTGCGGTGATCGGCACACTCGTGGCTCTTGGCATGCTCGTCGTGGTGCCACTCGGTTTGCGGCTGATCGACACTGCCGGCGGGCCGGTTGCCGTCATCGCGCAAGCCTGGCCACTGGCCGGCCTGGCCGGCACGGGCTCGCTGATCGTCAGCAGGGGGACGACGATCGCCGTGGTCCTGGCCGTTGTTTACGCGGCCGTGACCGTGGCGCTGGCGGCCGCCGCCGCGGAGCGCCTGTGGCGGCGCCGCTCGCTCGCACCGGGTGAGATCGCCGTCCTGACGGCAATGGCGTCGCCGTCCGTCGCTGGCGTAAGTCTCGTCGCCGAGCGCGGCGGCTGGGAGCTGTTGGGTTTCGAGATGACGGTGTTGGCGCTCACGGTGGTGCACTTCCACTTTGCCGGATTCGCTGCCGCTCTAATCGCCGGCCTGGTATTCACTGCCGCTCCCGGCCCACTCAGTGCCGCGCCGCCGCTGGCGATCCCTGCCGGGATCGCGGTGGTCTTCGCCGGCTACTTCACCGCAGATGCCGTCGAGCTGGCCGGCACAGTGATTCTTTCCGCAGGCATGTGGGTCGCCGGCTGGCTCATCTGGCAGCGGATCAGACCTCTGGCCGCGAGCCAACTCACCCGCATCCTCTTCGGTGTCAGCGCGGCTGCGCTCGCGGCCACGATGCTGCTCGCGCTGAGCTGGGCGGCCGGGCAGGTGTGGGACGCCATCCCCCACCCGTCACTCGACGCGATGGCCGCCACCCACGGAGTCCTCAACGCCGTGCTATTCGCGTCGGTCGGCCTGGTCGCCTGGCGGCGCCTCCAGCGCGAACGCAGCCTCGGGCTAAGAGCGACCGCCTGATCAGGTCGAGTTCACAAGCCAATGCCAAACGATGGTGCCAACACGCTCGAGCTGCGTTGGATCAACCACATCCGGCCGGTCACGTGACGAGTGGTACTCCGGATAAGGGACGCTGCCGAGCCGGGCCGCCGCGACGTCCGCCTTCTCGAACGACCAGTGGTCGCTGGCCCGGTTCTCGCAGGAGTGCGCAGCGATGTCGATGTTCTGCGCGGCCTCGAGAAGGGCGTCTCGTACTGCCGTGGTGCCGATTCCTCCTGTGCAGACGGGCACGCTGGAGGACGCCACGCCGACCCGGTCCAAGGAGACCATCGCCGTGACCGGATCCGTACTCGCGAGTTCACGCACGTACTGCTGCGACCCGAAGTGGTGCATCCGGTCCCCTGACCCGCGCGGCTCCTCCGCACCAAAGGCGACGAAGCGGACGTTGACCGGTGGCGCCGACACCGCCAGCCGGGCGAGCTCGAGCAGCACCGCGATACCCGACGCGTTGTCCTCGGCGCCCGGCGCCACGGCGACCGTGTCCAGATGTGCTCCTATCACCACATGCGGTTCGGCCGCATCGAACCCGGGCGAAGCGGCGATCACGTTCGCCGAAGAACCGGGCTCGACGACGGTGCCCCACTCGGGCCGGTAGGACCGTTCGCCTCGAGGCACCGGAATTTCAACCTGCTCGACGTCGTACCCGAGTTGCCTGAACTGATCGGCGACCCAGTCGGCGGCCTCGTGAAATGCCGGAGAAGTCGCCTCCCGTGGCCCGATCTCGCCGGCCAGTTGGGCCACGGTCGCCATGGCCTGCTCCCCGTCGAACTCCGGCGGGGCTTGGTACGTGGCAGTGGCACGCCCGTTGGGGCTGGTCCCCGGCGCGCCAGTGTCCGCATCCGGCGGCTGTCCGGTAATTGTGGGCGCCGGCTCTGTCGCGCCACCACCTGCAGGCTGGTCGTTGCCCGTGCATGCTGCAACGACGGCGATGCTCGCCGTAACCGCCGCTGCAGCATGTCGCAACTTCATCAGGTCTCCCATGGGAACCCACGCTGGGGTTGTTCACCAAGTTCACGCAGGGCTTGCGTGCAGCAAAGGCGGGATGATCTTGAAAACCTACCCGATACAGGTGACACAGCGTGATCGAGGGCAAGATCGTGCGGCCGTTCTTCACAGGGACGCGCTACCCCCCTCCAGATAACCCTCTGCGACGAACTGGCGGACGCGAGGCAGCAGGTCTGCCCGCAGCGCAGCCTGATCGACCTCCAGTACTGCGGCCACGGCATCGATGAGTACGCCGATGGGCAGCGACCCGTCACACGCTCCGACGAGGGCGGCTTCGGCCGTGCCGACCTCGACCGCCCGGCGCAGGCCACGCTGCTGCCGCAGCACGACGTGGGCCGGGTCCTCCGCGCCCGGCCGCCCGACCTGCTCCTGCACGACGCCGTCTGCGACCTGCAACAGGGAAGCAAGCAGGTCCTCGTCGGCTGCCGACCGGCGCAGCCCGTCTACGCGGTCGAAGTACCCGGCGACCGCAGGCCCGAGGGGCAGCTCCACGGCATGCGGCCAGTCCTCGACCCGGATGGACGGCTCGCCGGTGCGTGATGCGTGCAGCATGATCCACCCAAAGCCGACCCCTTCCACCAGCTGGGCCTCGAACCATGCCAGCCACGAGTCGTACCGGTTGAGATAGTCCGGCCGGGCCAGGTCGCCAGCGTCCCGCAGCCAGATCTCGACGTACGCTGCGGGATCCTGCACTTCGCGCTGGATCACCCACGCGTCGCAGCCAGTGCCACTCACCCACGCGCCGACGCGGTCTCGCCAGTCCTGTCCGGTGACATGCATCCAGTTGGCGAGTGACTGCAACATGCCGCCGTCGGCGAGCCGGGCCGCCCCGTCGAACACCACCCGCCTGGAAAGCTCGTCGCCAGGTAGCCCGCTGTCACGGTAGACATGGTGGCCGCCAGGGGAGACGACGAACGGTGGGTTGGTCGCAATCAGGTCGAACCGCTCCCCCTCCACCGGTTCGTAGAGATTGCCCCCGCGCAGGTCGACGTCCACACCGTTCAGCCGAGCAGTCATGGCGGCGAATCCAAGCGCCCGGCGGTTGACGTCCGTCGCGACGACGTCATCGCAGTGGCGCGAGAGGTGGAGTGCCTGAACGCCGCATCCGGTTCCGAGATCGAGCGCGCGCCCCACCGGCCGCCGGACCGTGATCTGGGCCAGCGTCGACGAAGCGGCGTTGACACCGAGCACGTGGTCAGCCGAAACCGGCTCGATCCGGCCATCCAGCCCTGGGGTCAGGTCGCTGACCACCCACCAGTTGCCAGCGTCGTCGGCGTACGGGCGGACGTCCACGACCGCTCGGACAGTGTCGGCCACTGCGGTGAGCAGCCCGCCGTCGACGAGGTCGGCCAGCGGTAGCACCGATTCGGCAGCCGCTCGCGAGACCGGAAGCTGCAACGGCCAGAGTCTCGTGAGCGTCTCCAGTGGTGAGCCACCGGACGTCGCCCTCCGGCCCGGAGTCGTCTCGTTGCGGTTCAGCGCCGCGGAGGCGACGGGGCCGAGCAAGCCAGTGACCGATTCGACTGTGTACTCGGCCTTCGCCAGCGCGTCGCGCAGTCGCGCGATTCCGTCGCTGGTCAGTCTCGGATGCTCCACGCGCCCTCCCGCCCGACTCAAAGCTCATCGTGGCACGCCCGTAGGCTTCGCCCGTGAGCCCGAGTGACCCGATCGCTGGCTTGCCGGAGAACGAGGACTACGGCCATTTCACAGCCATGCAGGTGCGCCGTGGTGCCACGCGTGGTCTCCAACTTCACCTCGACCGCGTTGATGCGGCGAACAGGCAAATATTCGGCGAGCCGCTCGACGGTGACGTGGTGCGGCAACGGGTGCGCCGCGGGCTCGGCGACCGGGCAGATGCCTCAGTGCGCTTCAGCGTCCTGCGTCCGGCCGGCGAGCCCTGGAAGGCACCGACCGTTATGGTTGCCGTCGATGATCCGGTTGCGATGCCAACTGGACCGCTTCGCTTGCGGAGCGCCGTGTACCAGCGGCCTCTCCCGCACCTCAAGCATGTCGCGTCCGCCGGTCAAAGGCACCACCGCGAGTTGGCACTCCATGCCGGATTCGACGAGGCGCTGCTCACCAATGAGGGCGGAGTAATCTCCGAGGGCGCCATCACCAACGTGGGATTCCTCGACGGGACGACAGTGGTCTGGCCCGATGCTCCTGCCCTGGCCGGAATCACGATGCAACTCGTCGTCCCAGCGCTTGCTGCAAGAGGCATCCGGTCGGTGCGCCGCCAGGTGCGACTCGCCGACATCGTTTTGTTCGACGGCGCGTTCGTCACGAACTCGTGGGGCGTGGCGACGGTCAGCGCCATCGACGACGTCCCGATTCCGGTTGATGACGCGTTCGCGGTCACTCTGATGGCGGCGTATCAGTCAGTTCCGTGGGACCCGATCTGATCCGCTGGGGCGCCGCCGGATCGGTGTTGTCGATCACGACATCGGCTCGGGATTGCGGTGCGCATGCTGTGAGGTAGAGCTCCTGGCCTGCCACGTAGCGGTGGTTCGCGGGATCGGCAGGATCCGGTGGGCAGCCGTCTCGCACGGCCATCCGTGCGAACGTCACATCGAATGCGACATCGAGGTAGACGGAGTAATCCCAGCAGCCGACCAGCTCGTCACGGTGCAGGAAGATTCCGTCCACCACGAGTATTGCGTCACCTGGAGCGAGATCCGCAGCGAAGTCGAGTTGCCCGATCGGTCGACACTTCGCGGATGGCCTTCCGGTATCTGCGGTCTCCACCAGGTGCGAAGGGATCGATGACGTACCGGCGGAAGCTCAGGTAGTCGTAGGAGTCCAGCCAATAGCCTTCCGGGGAAGACCGTCCCCGCTGATATCGAACGCGCCTCGGGTTGTGAAACCCATCGACCGACACCCTCACCACCGGCCGGTCCCGTAGGCGGAGGACGTTGGCGAGCTCATCGGCGAAGATCGACTTGCCGGCGCCGTCGACACCGTCGATACCAACCCGGTGGGCACGATCGTGCAGGATGCGAGCCGCAAGCTCGTCCAGGATCTCGCGACGCCGGCCCTTCGAGCCCCCCAGCGCTACTCCCGGCCGTCGGGCCGGTCGGTGACTTCATGCCAGACGTCGCCATCCGAGAAATACGGGTCTTCGTCCCGCTCGGGCTTGCGAGGCGAAACCGTCGACTCGCCGAGGAACTCGCGCACCTTCTGGCCGAACGAAGCAGCCTTCTCTGGATCGATCATGAAAGTGACGTCCTCGACGGCGTGGCTCACCGCGTCCCGGAACTTCGTCTCATTGAAGCTAGCCGCGGCCGAGCCGACAAACGAGCTGATCTGCTCGGAGAGCTTGCGCAGAGTGTCGCCGACAAGGTCGTCCATGGCTGTCTCGTGTGTCGGGCACGGCGGCAGAATGGACGGTTCCGGGCGGGCGATTCGCTGCCTGGGACGCCAGGCGGGATCATGCAGGTACGCGCTCTCGTCCACGGTGTACCGGCAGATCAGGCCTGCGGCGGACAGCGCGTCCAAGTCGGCTGCCATCGCCTCGGTACTGTGCTCGTCCGCCCGCAGGGGCCAGAGGTGACCATTGAGCACCGCCGGCTGGTCCTTTGCCCGGCCCGCGTCGTCGAGGACCGTCGGCAGGTAGACGTAGGTGTAAGCAGCGGTGAGAGGCACTTGCGCCAACCGCTCGTCCTGGACGTCTCCGGGATGGATCGTCCGCCGCTGTTGAGCCATGGCCGCCTCCTTCAATCGTGGCCTGACCCGTCCAGTATTGCTCGTCCCCGCGTGCGACGATCGGGGGCATGGAGGTCGTATCGATCCACGCACTTGCGGAGAGCCAGCTTTCGGCAGCCGAGGCCGCGGACAGCGGGCGCGGCGCGGTGACTGTGTACGGGCGGACCGGTGCCCGGCTGCGACAGACCGTGGTCGCCCTCGCCGCGGGACAGGTATTGGGCGAGCACAAGAGCCCAGGGGACGCGTCCTTGTTCTGCCTGCAGGGTCGTGTCCAATTGCGGGCGGGAGAGGATCAGACCGAGCTTGGCCCCGGTGACTTCGTCGGCGTACCGCCGCAGCGGCACGACGTCGCTGCCGTCGAACCGTCGGTTCTGCTGCTGTCAGTCGCCTTGCATTAAGTTGATCGGCGAGGCGGGCGGAGCGCCAGTGCAGCGACGATCAGGTGACCTACCCGCTTCGCCATGCCTGGCCACGAAGCCGAACCTCACCTGATCGTCAGGACGGCGACGATCAGGTGAGGTAACGGCGATCAGGTGACCAACGTCAGACGGCGGTGACCTTGGCCGGCTCGTCGGACGACTCGATGGCGACCGGCCGGCGCTTCGAGATCCATACCGCACCGACCACGATCAGCGCTGCGACCCCTGCGATGCCGTACCGCAGCGCGTCGTTTGCGCTGTCGCCGATCGTCATCGTCACGACGGCCGGAGCGATCAGCAGCGAAACCAGGTTCATCACCTTGACCAGCGGGTTGATCGCTGGCCCGGCGGTGTCCTTGAACGGGTCGCCGACGGTGTCGCCGATGACGGTCGCGTCGTGCGCGGGCGAACCCTTGCCGCCGTGATACCCATCTTCGACGAGCTTCTTGGCGTTGTCCCACGCCCCACCGGAGTTGGCAAGGAACACGGCCATCAGCACACCGGTCGCGATGACGCCAGCCAGGTAACCGGCCAGCGGACCGACACCCAGGCCGAAGCCGACGGCAATCGGTGCCATCACCGCCAGCAGGCCAGGTGTCGCCAGTTCACGCTGGGCGTCACGGGTGACCATGTCGACAACACGGCCGTACTCGGGCCGCCCCGTGCCCTCCATGATTCCGGGGATCTCGCGGAACTGCCGCCGAACCTCGAACACGACGGCGCCTGCGGCGCGACCCACCGCTGCGATCGCCAGCCCGGAGAAGAGGAACACCACCATCGCGCCGAGCATCACACCGAGCAAGACGTTCGGCGAGACGATGTCCAGCGCGAACTGGGCCAGGCCCTCGGTGTCGACACCGACGTCCTCGGCCGCCGTAGTGATGGCGTCCATGTACGAGCCGAACAGTGCTGTCGCCGCCAGCACGGCGGTCGCGATCGCGATGCCCTTGGTGACGGCCTTGGTGGTGTTGCCGACTGCATCCAGCTCCGTCAGGATCTGCGCGCCCTCACCTTCGACCTCACCGGACATCTCGGCGATGCCCTGGGCGTTGTCGGAGACCGGGCCGAAGGTATCCATGGCGACGATCACCCCGACGGTGGTCAGCAGGCCGGTGCCAGCCAGGGCGATGAGGAACAGCGAGAGGAGCACCGAGCCGCCGCCCAGCAGGAACGCGCCGTACACGGCGGCACCAATGACCAGTGCGGTGTAGACGGCCGATTCCAGGCCGAGCGCCATACCACCGAGCACGACGGTTGCGGGGCCGGTGAGGGACATCTTGCCGATGTCGCGGACCGGCCGCTTGTCCGTGCCGGTGAAGTAGCCGGTAAGCATCATGATGACTCCGGCCAACACGATGCCGATGATCACGGCGAGGGTCGCGAGCGCGCGCGGGTCGCCATCGTGCTCGATCCCGCCCTCGAGTTCCACGAACGTGCTGGGCAGGTACGCGTAGGCGGCCAGGCCGCACAGCACCGCGCCGGCCAGGGCCGACAAGTAGAAGGACCGGTTGATGGTCGTCAGGCCGTTCTCGCCAGGGCGCGGCCGGGTCAGGTAGATACCCAGCACGGCGGTCAACGCACCGATGGCCGGCACGACCAGCGGGAAAACAAGGCCCTCGGTCCCGAAGGTCGCACTGCCCAGGATCAGCGCTGCGACAAGCACCACCGCGTACGACTCGAACAGGTCGGCCGCCATACCCGCGCAGTCGCCCACGTTATCGCCCACGTTGTCTGCGATCGTGGCCGCGTTCCGGGGGTCGTCTTCCGGAATGTGCTGCTCGACCTTTCCGACCAGGTCAGCACCCACGTCGGCGGCCTTGGTGAAGATGCCGCCGCCGACACGCATGAACATCGCCAGCATCGCCGCACCGAGGCCGAAGCCCTCCAGCACGTGCGGGGCGTCGCCGCGGTAGATGAGGACCACGACGGACGCGCCGAGCAGGCCGAGGCCCACGGTCGCCATTCCGACCACACCACCGGTACGGAAGGCGATCCGCATCGCCGGGTCACGGCCCTCGTCACGTGCAGCGGCCGTGACCCGGACGTTCGCCCGCACCGCGAGCCACATGCCCAGGTAACCGATCGCCGCCGAGAACACGGCGCCGATGATGAAGAAGATGGAGCGGCCGATCCGTACGCCACTGTCGCCTGGTAGCACGAACAGCAGCCCGAACACGAGCACCACGAACACACTCAGGGTCCGGAACTGCCGGCTCAGGTATGCAGCCGCACCCTCCTGGATCGAGCGCGCAATGTCCTGCATCTTCTCGGTGCCCTCGCTTGCGACGAGCACCTCCCGGCGGAACAGAGCCGCCATCACCAGCGCCGCCAGCGCAACCAGCGCAACGACGATGACGTACGAGAGGTTGCCACCCGTGAGCGAGATCGCCGAGTCACCCTCTTGGGCGAGGATTGGCCCGGTCATTCGTCCTCCTTGACGTGGCCCGCGCCACCAGTGCCACTGGCGCGCCGGCCGGCTTTAATCACCCGAACCCCGCGCACGTGCCTCCGCGGCGGGGTCGTGTGATCATCGGCAAACGGATCCAGACCGCGCGCAACACGCGGTCCAACTGCGCCAGGAGTGTACTGACTCACTGTCACGCATGAGCACTCGCCTCCGCAGGCCAGCGCATAGTCACGGTGACGCCGTCCAGCGAGGTGATCACGTCCAGCCGCGGCACGAGCTCGGACACGACCGCCAGAGAGGCTCCTACCGGAAGCTCGTCAACGACCGGCTCGGCCGCCGCGGCAAGGATGTCCACTGCCCGAACACCCTCGGCGGGCTCGAGCGCGACGACCCCATGCACATCGATGGCCAGTCCGCGCGAGTCGTCAAACGTCACGACAACCGGATCATTCGGTCGCGTCTCCCGCTGTAGGGCCACCACGAGACCACAGGCTTCACCCACAGCGAGCCGCACCGCGTCAAGCACCGGCTCGGCAAGCTTCGCTCGCCGCGCCAGCGTCACCGCCACTTGCCGGGCTGTACGCACGTGGGCCGGCCGGGCAGCGAATCTCAGTTCGACCGTAGCCATGCGTTAGGTGGAGTCCGCGGCGACTGCGTCGGCAACGGACTCGTGGATGGGGAAGACTTTGGTGAGCCCGGTGATTCGGAAGATCTTCAGAATCCGCTCCTGGGTGCAGACAAGCCGCAACGACCCGTCGTGCATGCGGACCCGCTTCAGCCCACCTACGAGCACGCCAAGGCCGGTCGAGTCGAGAAACTCGACGCCCGTCATGTCGACCACCAAGTCGTACCGACCGGAGTCGACGAGCTCGGCTAGCTGCTCGCGCAACTTCGGCGCTGTGTATACGTCGATCTCACCGGCGACCTCGACCACCGTCCGGCCATTCTCAGACCGGGTTGACAGGGTCAGATCCACGGCAGCTCCTTCCAGGACCAGGCAGGTTTCCTCCACGCATTCAACCATGCGCCACACTGCATAGGGTGCGTACCGCTAGCCGCCTTCTCGACATGCTCGTCACCGGACGGGACGAGCGGGTGACGCATGTCGAGCGAATCGGCGCGCAGCCAGGGCGTACCGCCGAGTGGCCGGAGTGGACCGATCCGCTGGTTCGCGACTGCCTGCAGCGCGCGGGCATGACGTCGCTGTGGTCGCATCAGGCCGAGGCGGCCGAGCTGGCCTGGCAGGGTCAATCGGTCATCGTCGCCACGGGCACCGCATCGGGCAAGTCACTCGCTTACCTACTGCCCGCCCTGACTGCCGCCCGGGCCGGTCGGCGGCTCGGCGGAACGACCCTGTACCTCACCCCGACCAAGGCGCTCGCGGCCGACCAGCTGCGCTCACTCGACGCGCTGGGCGTTCCGGATATTGTCGCGGCCACCTACGACGGCGACACGCCGATCGAATCGCGAGATGCCGCGCGGGACCACGCGACCTACCTGCTTACCAACCCGGACATGCTGCACCGCTCGCTACTGCCTCGGCACCACCGCTGGGTCGGGTTCCTGCGGTCGCTTCGGTTTGTGGTGGTCGACGAGTGTCACACCTATCGCGGTGTTTTCGGCTCGCATGTGGCCCAGGTACTCCGGAGGCTTCGCCGGATCTGCATGAGGTACGGCGCCGACCCCACGTTCATCCTGGCCTCGGCGACAACTGCCGAGCCTGAGCAGTCTGCCCAGCGGCTCACGGGAGTCCCTGTGGTCGCTGTCGAAGGAGACGGCTCGCCTCGCGGAGAGAAGGAGTTCGTGCTGTGGGAGCCGCCCATCAGCTCGCTACGCGGCGAACACGGTGCGCCAGTCAAACGCAGTACCTTGGCCGAGGCCGCCGATCTGCTGGCCGACCTGGTGGCTTCAGGTGCCCGCACGGTCGGGTTCGTCCGCTCCAGGCGTGCTGCAGAGACCGTGGCCGGGCTGGCCAAAGCCTCGCTCGCCGATGTTGACCCCGGCTTGGCGGAACAGGTCGCGGCATACCGAGCCGGCTACCTGCCGTACGAACGCCGCAAGCTGGAACAGGCGCTCCAGGATGGGACGATCCGCGCGCTGGCGGCGACGACTGCCCTGGAACTCGGCGTCGATGTGGCCGGCCTGGACGCTGTGGTCATCGCCGGCTGGCCGGGCACGCGCGCTTCATTGTGGCAGCAGGCCGGCCGGGCCGGCCGAACCCGCCAAGACTCGCTCGCCGTGCTGATAGCTCGGGATGACCCGCTGGACACCTACCTTATTCGGCACCCTGATGCGATCTTCGGCCATCCCGCCGAGGCGACTGTGCTCGACCCGGATAACCCGTACGTCCTGGCTCCGCACCTCTGCGCGGCCGCCCAGGAGGCTCCACTGACCGACGCGGACGTCGACTTGTTCGGGCCGGCCGCGCCCGAGGTGCTGTCCGCGCTGGAAACCGACAAGGTCGTTCGCCGGCGGTCCTCTGGGTGGCACTGGGTTCGCCGCGGCTGGGCACACGACCTGGCCGACCTGCGTGGATCGGGTGAGCCGATCGTCCAGCTCGTCGAGACCAGCACCGGCCGCCTGCTTGGGACGGTCGACGGGGGGCGGGCTCATGCGGCGGTGCACGATGGCGCGGTCTACGTGCACCAAGGTGAGACGTACGTCGTCGAGCGCCTGGACCTCGAAGATCACGTCGCCTTTGTTCGCCCCGAGACCGTCGACTACACGACGACCGCGCGGGACGTGACCGAACTGCGCATCCTCGATGTGGAGCAAACCGTAGCGTGGGGCGACGCGCAGCTGAGGTTCGGCAGTGTCGAGGTGTCCAGCCAGGTAGTCGGTTATCTGAAACGCAAGCTCGGCTCGGGCGAGGTGCTCGGCGACGAACCGCTCGAACTTCCACCGCGGCGGCTCCGCACGAAAGCGGTCTGGTGGACACTACCGGACGGGCTGATCCCCGTGGCACCGGCAGACGCCCCAGGGTCCGCTCACGCCGCTGAGCATGCAGCCATCGGCCTGCTCCCGCTGTTCGCGACGTGTGATCGTTGGGATATCGGCGGATTGTCGACGGCCCGCCATGCCGACACCGGCCTGCTGACCGTGTTCGTCCACGATGGGCATCCTGGTGGCGCAGGGTTCGCCGAACGGGGGTTCCAGGCGGCGGCGCCCTGGCTGCGGGCGACGCGGGAGACGATCGCATCCTGCCCGTGTCCATCCGGGTGCCCGTCCTGCGTCCAGTCTCCGAAGTGCGGCAATGGCAATGATCCGCTCGACAAGGCCGGCGCCGTCCGGCTGCTGGACGTATTGCTGTCCGGAGCGCCAACGGATGATGAACGGTGAACACGCCGGACAGATCACGTTGGGCCACACGGATGGCCCAACCTGCGTACAGTCGCAGTCATGCTCGCGCTAGCACTTGTGCTGCTCGTCCTCGTAGCGGTGCTTGTCGTCGCGTCGTTCGTCGGCAGCAGTGAAGAAGCCGTTGTCGAATTCCTCAACGTCACCATTACGACGTCGGTAGGTGGTGTGTTCGTGGCCGGCTTCGTGGCCGGGCTGATCGCACTAGCCTCGCTCTACCTGATACGGACTTCGCTGCGGCGGATTCAGAAACGCCGGCAGGAAGTACAGGAGCTTCGTCAGCGAGCCGAGCAGGCCCCAGCGGCCCCGGCTACCACCGCCACAACTGACGTGGCCAAGCGGGACGATCAAGCAGATGACGAGGCTGCGGAGTCGGCTGAGCACGGACCGGCGGAGGAGGTGGCTCGCGGCTCCCGTGACGACCGTCCACCACGGGACGGGTACCCGTCCAGCGCCCCCGCCAACACCGACCCTGATCACCCACCGGACACCACAAGATCTTGAATCGAGCACCGGCCGCGCTCGGCGACCGGAGTGAACCGCGGTGAGCCGGCTCGGCAGCGTCCCTCCTCCAGCGCTGGTCCTGCTCGGGATCGGATCGGTCCAGCTGGGAGCGGGGCTGGCCAAGACGGTGTTCGACGAGCTGGCGCCGAGCGCGATGGTGCTGTTGCGCCTCGCCACGTCGGCGATTGTGCTAACGATCGTCGGCCGCAGGGTGTTGCGCGGCGCCATGGTCCGGCGCCCCCGGCAGGACTTTCTTATCGTGGTCGCATTCGGCGTCACCCTCGCGTTGATGAATTTCGCGATATACGAGTCCATGGCTCGTATCCCGCTGGGCATCGCGGTCACCATCGAGTTCCTTGGCCCGCTCGGCGTGGCGGTCGCCTTCTCCCGGCGCCTGCTCGACCTGGCATGGGTGGCATTGGCGGCAGCTGGCGTGCTGCTCCTGGCCAGGGATGACGGTTCCGGCCGAGTCACAGTCGCAGGAGTAGCATTCGCCCTGCTGGCTGCCGCGGGATGGGCGGCGTACATCCTATTCAGTACGGCCATCGGCCGCCGGTTTACCGGGTCGTCGGGGCTGGCACTGGCCAGCATCGTCGGCACCGTGCTGATGCTGCCCGTGGGTATCAGCACGGGTGGCGATGCCCTGCTCCGGCCCGAGTTGCTCGCCGTCGGCGTCACCGTCGGATTGCTGTCGTCGGTCATTCCGTACACATTGGAGTTGGAGGCGCTCCGGCGAATGCGAGCCCAGCTGTTCGGCATCCTGATGAGCCTGGAGCCGGCCGCCGCCGCAATCGTGGGGCTGGTCATCCTCAGCGAGATCCTCGCCCTTCACGAATGGGCGGCGGTCGCCTGCGTAGTCCTCGCCAGTGTGGGGGCCAGCCGTACTCAACCGCAAAGGCCGGAGGTACCCGAGGGCTGAGCGCACCTCAAATCGACCGCAGCTGCGCATGCATCCGAAGTCGGCAGGTCGGTGCCCGCAGCGAGATCACCACTGCGGGCATCGGCGTCTTGCGAGCGCCTGTCCTGTTACGGGAACAGAACGCTCTCTGGATCTCGGGCCGCGCCACCTTCGCGCACTTCGAAATGCAGGTGCGGTCCCGTCGCGTTGCCGGTTGCCCCGACCGTGCCGATCTGCTGACCGGCACCGACGACGTCTTCGGCGGCGACGGTGATGGAGCTCAGGTGGGCGTAGTACGTCTCGACTCCATCGTGGTCGATAACGACAAGGTTGCCGTACCGCCCCGAGTGACCGGCCCGGCTGACTCGGCCCCCCGCACTGGCGACCACTGGCGTGCCCGCCGGCGCGGCGAGGTCGAGCCCGGTGTGCGTGCCAGAGGCCCAGTGCGCACCGGCTTCGCCGAACCGCGCCGTCAAGCGGTAAGGGCCGGAAACCGGTGCGACCCAATCGCCTGCAGACAATGCTCCGACGCGTATTGAGGGCGGCGGCACCCCCGCCCGGGCGCGCCGGACCGGATCGGCCAACCAGCGCAGCGGGCCGATGATCTGCGCGGACGCGAGGACCTCCACCTCGTTCCCGTCGACCATGCATTTCTGCAGGTCGGCACCGTTGGCGCGGCTCACCCGCTCGGCGGTCTCGCACGGGTCGCCGCTGCTGGCATCGGACAACTCCCTGGCGGCGGCGAGCGCAGCCAGATCAGCGGCGGCAGCGGCCCGGTGCCGTGCGGCGAAGCCGGAGCCTAGCGTGGCCCCAGTGAGCACCGCGACAACGATCATCATCGTCCCCGTAAGGACGAGAACCGAGCCGGCACCGCGCTCGCGCCGTGTCACGACGTCTCCTCTATGGCGATGGACTCGGCGCTCACCGTCGGCGCAGGCAGGCGGTCCGCGAATGGCACGGGTGCCCTGACCTTCACCGCCACTTCGACGATGACAAGCCCGTCCTGCTCACTGACTTCGATCACCGCGCCGGCAGGAGCCACCGCCTCGGCGACCTGGCGGACGACTGATGCGTCGTCACCACGAGCTGCCGCACGGGCTGCCTCACGGGCGGCATCCGCGCATCGCAACTGTGTTAGGCCCAGGGACAAGGTCCACACTGCTGCGAGAACGACGAGGATGAGAGCCGGGAGGGCCGCCGCGATCTCAGCAGTGACGGCACCGCCTTCTGCGACGGCGGGGGGACTTGCGACGATGCGGGCCGTCGCCGAGCCAGTTGTGTTGACGCCCTGTTCGGCCGGGGACCCGCGCGCCGCGCGCCGGCGGGGAGCTGCCCGCCGGCGCAGCGTCGTCATCCTCATCCCAGAATTCCAAAGGCCTTGCGCGCCAGATCGGTGAGGAATCCGAGGATGCTGTCGTTCTCGACGAGCTTGTAGAGAACGCCAGCGATGCCACAGGCCGCGACTGTGCCGACGGCATATTCGGCGGTCGCCATACCGTGCTCGCTTGTCCGGCGCAGCGAGGCAATGAACTTGGACATGGAACCTCCTCGTCCGGCGGTCCGGCCGGTGCGGGGGCCGCGAATGGCGGCGCCACATCCAGGCTGTTGGCTCGCCACATCCGATTCGGAGATCGTTCGCAATCTGTGGAAACCACGCCCTCGCCCTACCTGGATGTGGAAAACCGGCGTTCTCAAGGCAGCAGCGGCATCGCAAGCGTTGCGACGAGCGGGACTATGCCGACGAGGACGAACGCCGGTAGGAAGCACAGCCCGAGTGGTGCCGCCGCCTTCGCCCCGAGGGACCGGGCTCTCGCTTCAGCGGACCACCGTGCGGCGTCGCGAGCATCACGCGCCGCCCGCTTCAGAGCGCCGACTGGCGACACGCCTCGGGTGGCCGATCGGAGCATGGCGCGGCCGAGCGGGCGGGTGACCGGATCGTCCATCAAGCCCGCCCACACGCTTGGCGGGTCGGCGCCCATCCGGGTGGCGGCAGCTGCCGCGCTCAGGGCTTCGCCCAGCGGCCCACCGATCGCCCTGCCCACAGCTTCGGCCGCGCCGTCGGGCGGTGCGCCGGCCGCTACCGCTACTGCCAGGAGCTCTGCCGCCAGCGGCACCGCTGCGGCGACCTGCTGCCGCCGCCTGATGACCGCGGCAGGCTCGAGCCGGCCAAAGCCGACCCAGGCGGTGACGCCGATCACAGATCCGGCGAACCACCCACCGGGGCCTCCTACCACGGCCGCGCCAGCGACGGCGGCCAGGCCGGCGGCAACGGCGCGCCGGCGCGCCGATACTGCCGTCCCGGAAGCCGAATTATTCCGCGAGGCTTGTCGCGGTGCGCCTCGGCGTCGCTTGACTGCCCACAGCCGCGCCACTCCAGGCCTGGGCATTAGCGCCGCGGCGCCGGCCAGGGCCGCGAGCAGCGTGGCGGCAACAATCACTCCTCCCACGCGGACCTCGTCGCCGATTGGGCCAGCCGGCCCACCCACCACAGACCAGCCCACACGAACAGGACTGCGCCGCCGAGGCAGCCGAGCCCGATCGGGGTGCCGAGAAGGAACGAGACGGCCGCGCCGTCCCCTCCGGAAAGCAGCACGAGCGTGCCGAACGGCAGTACCGCCAGGAGGCGGGCAGTGGCACGAGCGGTGGCCAGTTGGCTATGTGCTTCTTGCCGGACCGCGGCCTCCGTCCGAAGCGCGTCGGCGACTGCGATCACGATGCGTGAGAGAGGGGCACCGGTTCGGTCGGTGACGTCCCACCCCGCGGCGACTGCTCGCAACGATCCGGCTCCTGGGGCTGTCGCGGCATCTCGTAACGCGGCGGTCACCTCCCCGCCAACGGACGCTCGCGCTGCGGCCGATGCGAACAGTTCGGGCCAGTCCTCGGCCACGGCGGCGAGAGCGAGCGGCACCGGTGCGCCCGCCTGCAACTCGGCGGCCAGCGCCAGGCAGGCTTCGATGACCTCTGTTTCGCGCTGGGCAGTCGGGGACCGGCCCGCGAACCGCGCGGCCAGAGCGCCGCGCGACCAGCCCATGCGGGGCGCCCGCTGGGCCGGTTTGGCAGCGCCACCAGTACCGGTCGATCGCCCAGCCTGAGCCACGGTTCGGCCAGGTTGCGAGGCCGGCGCCAACCGGGCCGAAAGGACGCTCGGCCGTCCCTTGGCCAGCAGCCCTGCGGCAACCGCGGCAAGCGCAACCGCCAGCGCGGCAGTCACGTCGCCTCCAGACCCACCCTGGATCGCAACCGATCTGCCGCGCCGGCTTCGGCGAATTCACCAGGAGCAGGGCTTCGTACGGCAGGCACGACAATGACCCAACCCGACTCGGTCCGCTCGACGACTCCGATCTCGCCAATACGCCGGCGGCCAGACCTGTCGCGCGCCAGATGGACGACAACGTCGATCCCGGCAGCCACCTGTGCGTGTACGGCGTCTCGGCCCAAGCCCGCGGCCACGCCAAGAGCTTCGAGTCGGGCCGGCACATCGGCCGCCGAGTTGGCATGTAATGTGCCGCAGCCGCCCTCGTGGCCGGTGTTGAGCGCGCTCAGCAAGTCGACGACCTCACGACCTCTCACCTCTCCAACCACTAGGCGGTCCGGGCGCATCCGCAGGGCCTGGCGCACCAGCTCGTCCAACCCCACCCGGCCGGCACCCTCCACGTTGGGCGGCCGGGCCTCAAGCCGGACTACGTGCGGCAATGCCGGCCGCAACTCGCCCGAGTCTTCGACAAGAACGACCCGCTCCGCGGGATCGGCCAGAGACAGCAGCGCTCCAAGCACCGTAGTCTTTCCCGTACCCGTACCGCCGCTCACGAGGAATGCCAGCCGAGACCGGACGATTGCCTGCAACCACGCCGCGAGCTCGGGACCGACGCTGCCGGCCGCGACGAGCTCGTTCAAGCTGAACACGTGGCCAGCCGGTACGCGCAGTGAGATCACCGTGCCGTGAGGCGAGATCGGCGGCAACACTGCGTGTAACCGGACGCCATCGGCCAGGCGGGCGTCAACATAGGGCATGGCATCGTCGAGCCGCCGGCTCGCGCTCGCGGCCAGCCGTTGCGCGAGCCGACGAACGTCGGCTTCGTCGCCCAGCTCTAGCGGAACCCGCTCCAGGCCGTCACCGCGATCGACCCACACGTCACCCGGCCCGTTGACCAGGACGTCGGTTACGCCCGGCTCGCGCAGCAACGTCTCGAGCGGTCCGGCGCCGGAGATCTCCGCCCGGAGTCGCGCCGTGACGTCCAGGACCGCGGCGTCTCCGAGGACTGTCCCTTCGGCGCGTAAGGCCGCCGCCACCTGGGAAGCGGTCGGCCCATTTGGCGTTGCCGTGAGGGACGTACGGACCCGCTCGACCAGCTCGTGGTCCACTCGCATCACGCCACCTCCGCGCCGTCTCGATCGACCAGTTCGCCGATCAGGCGTCCGCATACGGAGGCCAGTGGACCCCGCCCTGTCCTTGCGGGCGGTTCTCCGCGCTCCAGCGCCTCGCAAAGCCCGGGTTCGGGATCCAGCTCCGCCGCCATGCGCAGGCCCAGCGCCGCCGCGACGTCCGTGGCGCGTAGACCCGAAGGTGCCGGTCCGCGGACGACGACTCGGATGTCGGTCGCAACCACGCCTAGCCCAGCCGCAACCCGACCAGCCGCCGCGACCGCTCGCACTTCGGCCGGCACTACGAGCAGGATCCGCTGGCACTGACCGATGACTTCTTCCGTCGCCGGATCGAAATGGCGGGGCAGGTCGAGCACGACGAGATCCCACGATCGCCGGGCGGCGGCCACGACGGCTCGAACCGCCTCGGCTGGAACGCTCAGCACGCCACCTCGGTCCCACGACAGCACCGTCAACCCGTGCGGTTCGGGCAGATGGCCGCGCAGCGTCGCTCCACCGATCCGACCACGGGTATCGGCGAGATCCGGCCACCGCAGCCCACCACTGTGCTCCGCTCCGAGGACGAGATCGAGCCCGCCTCCATACGGGTCCGCGTCGACCAGCATGGTGGCGAGCCCTTGCCGGGCGGCGCATATGGCCAGTGCGGACGCGAACACCGACGCGCCCGCTCCGCCGCGACCTCCCACGACGCCGACCAAGACGGCCTGCTCCAGACCGCTGCCATCAGCAACGTCCGCGAACAACTCGACGAGGCGCGCCTCATCGGACTCCAACGCAACGACATGTTCTGCCCCGAGACCAACGGCGCGGCGCCAGGTGGCGGATTCGGGATGGTCAGAACACGCCACCACGACACCAGGCCGTCGCGGCGGGCCGAGCGCGAGGACCCGCTCGGCTTGGTCGTCTCCGACCACCACCATCGGCGCAGCCAGCCAGCGGCTGCGGGCGGCTCCCGGGTCAACGACCACATCCGGTTCGACTCCGGCGGCGGCGGCCAGCCGAAGCAGATCGTCGAGCACCCGCTCGTCAGCCGTGACTAGCAGCGGACGGTTACCTGGCGACATAAGTCGGGTCATGCGGTCGACCTCCTCGTTGGATGCGCGAAGAGATCCAATGTGGCCGGATCAGGCCAGCCACCGGCGTGTGCAGCGGCAGAATGTGGATAACGAGGAAGACCACACCTTGGGTGTGGACAATAGAAGCGGCCCCCGCCGGGGGGCGACGGGGGCCGTAAAGGGATCCGGCTAGGGGGGCAAGCCGAACCCAAGCGGCGGGGGGTGCCGCTCTACACAGTCTGCCCCCGTTTGAGGCGCGGGAAACCAGTCAAATCCAGAAAATCTTCAAGGACTTGGCCGAGTCTCCAACTCGCCGCCACGACGCGTGCCCTCCTATGCTCGGATCGTGGACAACGACGCCCCGGACACCGGCGCACCGACAGCACGGCCGGAGGCCAAGGCGCAGCCCAGCCCACGCTCGGCAGCGTTCTTCGACCTCGACAAGACCATCATCGCCAAGTCGAGCGCCCTCGCCTTCTCCCGCAGCTTCTACGAAGGTGGGTTGATCAACCGCCGGGCCGTTCTGCGAAGTGCGTATGCCCAGTTCGTGTACCTGGTGGGCGGCGCCGACCACGACCAGATGGAACGGATGCGGGAGTACCTCTCGGCACTCGTTACCGGTTGGGATGTCCAGTCCGTCAAGGACATCGTCGCCGAGGCCCTGCACACGATTGTCGACCCGATCGTGTACGACGAGGCCGTGACTCTCATCGAAGAACACCACCACGCCGGCCGCGATGTCGTTATCGTCTCCTCCAGCGGTGCCGAGGTTGTAGAACCGATCGGGGAGATGCTCGGCGCGGACCGGGTCATCGCCACCAGAATGATCACCGGTGACGACGGCAAGTACACCGGCGAGATCGAGTTCTACGCGTACGGCGACACCAAGGCGAAGGCGATCCGCGACCTGGCCGATACCGAGGGTTACGACCTGAGCCGCAGCTACGCCTACTCGGACTCGGCCACGGACCTGGCAATGCTGGAAGAGGTCGGGCACCCGTACGCAGTGAATCCCGACCGGGCGCTGCGCCGGATTGCCGCCGACCGTGGGTGGCCGGTTCTGATGTTCTCCAAGCCGGTCGCGCTGCGCAAACGGGCTGCGTCGTTCCGCGATGCGCCCAAGCCCGCCCTGGCCGCGGCCGCCATCGGAGCGGGTGCAGCGGCCGCCGGGCTGGCCTGGTACGCGGTGCGGAGGCGCGGACGTCCCTCGTAGTCGTAGCCGAACTGCGGTATAACCGCTGGTAGGGGAGGAACCGCGGTGACCCGAGACTCCAGCGACGACTACGAGATCCTCGATCTCGCGGACTCGACCACGGACGGGCTGAGGAGCCCGGTCCGCGTTCTTCCGCGCCTCGACCTAGGCGAGGTCACCAGCGATGGCCAGCCAGACGACGTGCTGACTCGCCGGCCGTCGTGGCGGCTGTGGCTTGCGCTCATTCTGGCTTTCTCCCTCGGGGTCACGGCAGGCGCGTATGGGTTGAGCCTTCGCGAGAACGCGGCGGACGAGGCCGAACAGGCCGCCGAGGCGAACCTCATCGCCGGCAGTGTGATCGGTCGGATCGACCCGGCATCGGAAATACAGCAACTGGGCGTACTGATGCTCAACAACGGCCCGCGCGACATCGAAGTGCTCAACGCACATCCGCTCGGGTGGGCGACGCACACGTCACGCCCGGCGACCATCCCGAGCTCGGAATGGGGAACGGTTCGCATCGCGGTCGAGCCGATCTGCGACTCTCCCGCACCTACCGCACTGGCCGTACAGGTCCGCACGGATGCTGGCGACAAGTCCGTCACGGTCCCACTTCCGCCCGGTGGCGGCATGCTCAACGAAGCGCAGGAGCAGATGTGCGGAGCCGATCCTGGTGTGCGGTACGCCATCAATGCGGGCCGGATCTCCGAGCTCGAGCAGCTGGAACCGGACACGCTTCTCATGCGGGTGGAGTTGCGGCCCGCCGTCCCCGCCACCGACCTCGAAGTCACTGCTGTTAATGCCTCGGCCGGCGGACTCCTCGCGACGGCGGTCAACCTTCCCATCGTTTTCCGCTCCGACCGGCGCTCGCCGAGCCCGCTCGATCTGAGCTGGCGAATCACGTCATGCGAGGCCACTTCCCTGCTGGGAGATGTCGCGCCGCAGGTAACCGTCACCCTGCCGGATGAGACGACGTACCGGACCCACGTCATACTGCCGGGTCAGGCCGTGGCCATGCTCGCCCGATTCGCCCTCACTGAATGCGGCGAGTAGAAACGTAAAGATATTGCCGAAGGGCTTTCATTTGGCACGTCCGATGACATACAAAGTAAGTACGGCCATAGAGGCCACGCACGGCAGCTGGGCACCCACGCGGCGACCAACCCATGTACGGGCAGTCGTTCCGGGGCAGCCGGGGCGACAGACTGCTGCACGCCTGGTAACCCAGGCTGACGTGCCAGCGGCGGCGCCCCGTGATGGGGCGCCGTTCGCACGGTCCGGCGAAGCCTCAACCACGGCACACCTAACGGCGGGTGTCGATGGGAGGTGAGGTGGGCGATCAACCCGACGACGGAACGTACGAGATCCTTGATCTACGCTCAGCGCTCAGCAGACGACAGAAGGACGGGGCCGAAGAGGACTCGTTTCCCCGCAGCGACTTAGCGGAGCCCGCGTCGGTCGTCGATTTGAACGAGGGTGCAGACGCGACCACGGAGTCGGAATCCCTGCCTAGGTGGCCAATCTGGGCGATCATGGTTGCCGCCTTCATCGCCGGCGTTGCTGCCGGCGGCTACGGCTGGCACGCGCGCACTGAAGGGTTCGATGCCGGCCGCGTCGATGTGATCGCCTTGGACTTGCACTTGAACGGTGAGGTGCGAGGGAGCGTCGACCAGTTCTTTCTCTTCGCCCATTTGCACAATGCCGGTGCTCGTGACGTCACGATTCTCGGACTCCGGATTCCCGGCTGGTCGAAGACCCGAGATGGCGCGGCGCAAGAAGTAACGATCCGTGCCGGCGAATCAAGCAGCATGGTGATCTACGGCGCACCGGGTTGCGAAATGGGCGTGCCCGAGGAGCTCGAGGCGGATGTGCGAACTGAGGCTGGCGCATCTTCGGTGCTGGTGCCGCTCCCATCGACAATTGCGGTCGATTTACTCGTTTCAAGGGAGTGCGGGCAAGCCGCGGGAAGGTCGTCCGAGGAGGGGAATATTCACTTCAGTTGGGACGGAGCACACGCAATTGAGCCGCCACACATGGCGCTCGACCTGGACAACACGATAGGGGACGTGGAGCTTGTCGGCGTCGCGATCACGGTCCCTGGCTACGCCGCTGCGGCGACCAACCTGCCTCTCCCGATCAAACACGGCACTCAAGAGACCCTCGAGCTGGACTGGAGCATCACGGACTGCGCAGCCACCCAAGATCTTGGCGCGGTGGATGTGGAGTTGTCCCTCGCCGGCCGTGCACCCGTGACCACGCAACTGCCGCCGTGGTCGATCGCCCAGCTCGCCAGGTTCGCCGCTGTGGAGTGCGGGCCATGACTGGTGGGGCTTTGCGGGTCCTCGCCCCTGCAGTCTTGTTCGGGCTGGGTGCGGCGGCGGGCGCGGGAGCGGTCGGACTGGCGTCGAATGCAGCGGGTTCTTCGCCTCACCTCGTGGCCGGACAGGTCATAACCCTCGACTACAGCCCTTCCGCTGCTGACTTGATTGATGTGTCGGTTGATGTCTTCAACGCGAGCGACGAGGAACTCGCCGTACAGCCCATCTCGATTGCCGGCTGGGCCGACAGCGGCATTGAGCCGGCTCCCCAGCTAATGCCGGCGAGATCGTGGACTGCCATTGCGTTCAGGACGCTGCCAGAGTGTGATGTGGAGCTCACCAACGTCGTAGTGGTCGGGGCGAATTCGACTCCGTACGAGTTCGTGGCCGGACGGCACGTGCTTGCCAGGCTGGGCGAAGTCAGGCGTGACCATTGCGGCCTGGAAAGACGATTGTTCCTCGAACCCGAGGTGATATCGGCGTCGATCCAGGACAACGCCCTCCGAATGGATCTTCGTCTACCGGCCCACGGCAGGACACCCATCGGAGAAAAGTTGATCACAAATGTGGGTTCGCCGACGCCTGGCTTCACCGTCGAGGTTGACGGCCTTCCCGCGACACTCAGTGCGGACAGCCCGTTGGCCCTGTCGACGATCTGGCGTGTCCAGGATTGCCGGCCTGCCGACGAGGGCGTAATACAGCCGGGCATCACCTTCATCACCGACGATGGCTTCGTCGTCGAGTCCTGGTTTGGTGAACATGCAGTGGCACTGCTGGCGCGGTACGCGGAAATTCACTGCACGGAGTGACCGTTCAGGCCAGGGATCGACAGATCGCGATCCCTTCCTCCGCGCCGCGCGCATACGCCTCGCAGCAGTGTCGCACCCAGGCGCCCACGCCATCGGACGTACCGGTCGCGTACGCCTCCAGAAGTTGCCCGTACGCACGCACGAGCCCGGCATGCCCGGCTTCCGGGACACTGACCGCCCTGGTGTCCACGCCGCGAGCGATAAGGACCATCCGCTCGGCGGCCCGGGCCACGACACCGTCAGCGAGTCCGAACGGCCTTATCGTGGCCAACTCGCCGTGCACCAGGGCCGCCACGACAACGGCGGGCGCCGCCGTCGGAGCAACGGCAAGTCTGAACAACTGGTCGAACCTCGCTCGGTCGATGCCGTCGCGTGGCCGGCCAAGGCTCTCTACACCAGCGAGGTCCTTCGCAGCCAGCAGGTGGATCCTCGCCAAGGCCTGGCCTGGCGCTCCGCTCCACACTCCGGCCAGCGCAGGCACTTCCGCCGTCGCCCGCAACGCACCCTGAGTCACCGAATCATCCAGATCCTCAGCCCTGGCACCATCGAGCGCCGCCGAGGCAAGGGCGCCGCGCACCGCGGACTCGGCCGCTACCCGGGAAGCGTCCCTCCGCATGGCGGGCTGGCGCAGCAGCGCGTCGATGGCATCTCGCGCATGAGCGGCCGCAACACCGACCCCGGGGAGGGCGGCAATGGCCGCAAACGGGTCGGCGGGCTGGGACACAGCGACCGACGATAGCCGCCGATTCTTGAGTGAACCGACCCCCCTTGCTGACTCCCAGTGAGTAATGGTGAGGTATGCGTACGAAGCCGAAAGACTGGAGCACGACGTGAGTAGCAAAGCCCTGTCCAATCTCCTGCACGAGGATCGGCGATTTCAGCCGTCCGACGAATTCGCCAAACAAGCCAACGCCACGGCTGAGCTCTATGA
The DNA here is from genome assembly GCA_035762665.1 of Jiangellaceae bacterium. GTDB lineage: Bacteria > Actinomycetota > Actinomycetes > Jiangellales > Jiangellaceae > JASLBX01. The sequence goes on from DASTNZ010000144.1 coordinate 93,886, forward strand.
AGAAGCTACCGACGACCGGCTCGCATTCTGGGACCGCCAGGCTCGCGAGCTGATCACGTGGGATCGCGAGTGGGACCAGGTGCTCGACTGGTCGAACCCACCATTCGCGAAGTGGTTCGTCGGCGGTACTTTGAACGTCGCCTACAACTGCGTCGACCGCCACGTCGAGGCCGGATACGGCGAACAGGTCGCCATCTATTGGGAAGGCGAGCCGGGAGACAGCCGGACTATCACTTACGCGGACCTTCAGCGCGAAGTCGCGAAGGCGGCAAACGCGCTCGTCGAGTTGGGCGTGCAGAAGGGTGACCGGGTTGCCATCTACATGCCGATGATCCCGGAGACCGCGATCGCGATGCTCGCGTGCGCCCGCATCGGAGCTCCTCACTCTGTGGTGTTCGGCGGCTTCTCGTCGGATGCGCTGAAGGGCCGGATCCTCGACGCCGACGCCCGGGTGGTCATCACCTCCGACGGCGGCTACCGCCGCGGTTCGGCACATTTGCTCAAGCCGGCCGTCGACGCGGCCGTCGCCGAGTGCCCCAACGTGCACGCTGTCCTCGTCGTCCGCCGGACCGGCCAGGATGTCGACTGGACGGATGGCCGCGACCGCTGGTGGCATGACGTTGTCGAAGGCCAGAGCGACCAGCACACCTACGAGGCACACGACTCAGAGCACCCGCTATACATCCTCTACACGTCCGGGACAACCGCTAAGCCCAAAGGCATTTTGCATACCACCGGCGGTTACCTCGCCCAGGTCGCGTACACCCACCGCTACGTATTCGACCTCAAGCCAGACACTGATGTCTTCTGGTGCTCGGCGGACATCGGGTGGGTGACCGGCCACAGCTACATCGTGTACGGTCCGCTGGCCAATCGGGCCACGTCCGTGATGTACGAAGGCACGCCGGACACCCCGCACAAGGGACGCTGGTGGGAAATCGTCGCCAAGTACGGGGTGACGATCTTCTACACCGCACCAACCGCGATCCGGACCTTCATGAAGTGGGGCGACGAGATTCCTGCCGCTCATGACCTATCGTCGTTGCGGCTGCTCGGCACGGTCGGCGAGCCGATCAACCCGGAGGCGTGGATCTGGTACCGCAAGAACATCGGCGGTGACCGCACACCGGTCGTCGACACCTGGTGGCAGACGGAGACCGGTGCCATCATGATCAGCCCGCTGCCGGGCGTCACCTCCACCAAGCCGGGCTCGGCCATGACACCGCTGCCCGGTGTCAGCGCCGACGTGGTCGACGACACCGGCGAGTCCGTTCCCAAGGGGGGCGGCGGTTACCTCGTATTGACCGAGCCATGGCCGGCGATGCTTCGCACCATCTGGGGCGACCCGGAGCGGTACAAGGACACGTACTGGTCTCGATTCGCTGAGAAGGGCCACTACTTCGCCGGCGACGGTGCCAAGAAGGACGAAGATGGCGACATCTGGCTGCTCGGCCGGGTCGACGACGTGATGAACGTCTCCGGGCACCGGATTTCGACCACCGAGGTCGAGTCGGCGCTCGTGTCGCATGAGAAGGTGGCCGAGGCGGCGGTAGTCGGTGCGACTGACCCGACTACGGGTCAGGGCATCGTCGCTTTCGTCATCCTCCGTGCCGAAGCAGGCGACGGTGGGGACGGCATCGCCACGGAGCTCCGCAACCACGTCGCGAAAGAGATCGGCCCGATCGCCAAGCCGCGTCAGATCATGGTCGTCCCCGAACTGCCGAAGACGCGGTCCGGCAAGATCATGCGGCGGCTGCTGCGCGACGTCGCGGAGAATCGCGCGCTCGGCGATGTCACCACACTGGCCGACCCGACGGTGATGAACCTGATCGGCGAGGGACTGGCGAAGGGCCGTTCCGAAGACTGACGCCGTTAATCACGTTCGGCAGGCGGATCGACGTGGCTACAGGGCTGCAGCCTTGTAGCCACGTCGCTCCGTCGCTGGTGGGGAACGTCTGGGCGACCATAGGGATCGTCGGGTCAGTCGCGGCTGTCGACCTGCCAGCAGCAAATGCAATGGCTTGGCGTTACCCCTGTTGCATTACTGCTCGCTGCACAGCGCTCGGGCACAACCCAGCGCAACCGCTCGGTACGACTCTGCACAGCCAGCCCATGGTCGTATCCGCGAGCCGTCGGAGTTTCGCCCTGATCGTGGGCTTATGTCTGCGGATCGCTAGAACCGCTGGACGAACCCTCATCGCCGTCGACCGGTGGTGCCGTGGGCTCCGGCGTTGGCGACTCGGTCGGAGTAGGGCTGGGAGTCATCGGATCGGCCGGAATCTCTGCACCAGGTGACTCTCCGCCAGGCGGCACGGTGACCCTGAGAAGAAGCTGATGACCCCGACACCGATGACGGTCCCGTAGACGCCGAGCCGGGATGCGAGGAATGCGCCGGTGAGTGCGGCGAGTGATGAGGCGATGATGTGGGAGGGGCGAAGTCGGGAAGTCTGTTGTTCGTTAGCCATGAACTCTTGTCGGTCAGGTGCGGGTGAGCCTTGGTAACAACGCGTCCGGACACCGATCTCGTTCCGGTCACCACAGGACTGTGAGCACCCTCACGGGAAGCCAGGAGTAGCTGGGCGGGTCCATTTCAGCCCGCAGGTACCCTACTGACCCAACCGAAGTCGGGAGGACGCATGCCAGGCGCCGTCGGCCTCATCGTGGTCTTGGCCGCGTTCTGGCTCGCCCTCTCCGGCCACTACACCGCGCCTTTACTCACCGTCGGAATGGCTTCTGTCGCGCTCGTCGTGTGGATCTCCAATCGCATGGAGATTGTCGACGAGGAGCAACCGATCCACATCACGTTCAGTCTGCCGCGGTATGCCTTGTGGGTCGTGGTTCAGATGCTCATTGCCGCAGCGCGCGTCGCACGGTTGGTGTGGTCGCCCCGGCCTGCGCTTCGCCCAGTCGTGGGCACAGTACCCGCCCAAGGCACGTCCCACCTCGTCCAAGCGATCTACGCCAACTCCATCACCTTGACGCCGGGCACGCTGGCGTTGAACGTCGACGACGAGGGCATCGAGGTCCATAGCCTTCGACCGGCCAGCCTGGACGAGCTTCGCCAGGGCGCGATGCTCAGCCGGGTGCGCAGGCTGGAGTCACGCTGATGCTCACCGCAGCGATGGTGGCCATCCTGGTCACGATGGTGCTGGCGCTCGCGCGCGCCGTCGTCGGCCGCCGGCTTTATGACCGCATTCTGGCCATCAACATGTTCGGCACCAAGACCGTCCTGTTCATCGCGGTCATCGGCTTTCTCACTGGGAGGCCGGACTTCCTTGACGTCGCACTGGTCTATGCCTTGATCAACTTCGTCAGCACGGTGGCCGTGCTGCGCCTGAGCCACTACCGCGAGGCGATGTGACCGCCCTTGACGTGGCGAGCGGCGTGCTGCTGCTTGCAGGCAGTCTCTTTGCCATAACCGGCGGAGTCGGCCTGCTGCGGTTCCCCGACTTCTACACCCGGACGCACGCCGCGGGCCTGATGGACTCCGCGGGCGCGACCCTCATCCTCGTCGGTCTCCTTCTCCAAGCGCCTGACTTGGCCAGTGCCGTTCGGCTCATACTGATCGTGATCTTCCTGCTCATCACTGGACCCACTGCTACCCACGCTCTCGCGCACGCGGCGCGCAACGACGGCGTACCGGTATGGGCCGAGCGGGAAGACGGGCAGCGATGACTGCTTTCGACCTGGCCGAGGCAGTCCTCCTCGGCATCCTTCTGGTGACAGCGGTCGCGATCACTAGAGCGCGCAGTCTCTTCGTCGCCGCGATGCTCGGTGGTCTCTTCAGTCTCGTGACGGCCAGCCTGTTCGTCCTGCTCGACGCCGTCGATGTGGCCCTCACCGAGGCGGCCGTCGGCGCCGGCATCAGCACAGTGCTGTTCATCACCGCCCTGGCGTTGACCAACTCCCGGGAGGCCACGACGCCGCGAAGGCGGGTTGTCCCTGCCGGGCTCGTGGCGGTCTTTGCGACGGCCGGGCTGATCTACGCGACCCTTGACCTGCCGGGCGTGGGTGACCCGGACAGCCCCGTCCAAACACACCCGGTCACCGATACCTACCTCGAAGAGTCACAGGACGACCTGCACATACCCAACACCGTGACAGGCGTGCTTGCCAGCTACCGCGGTTACGACACGCTGGGTGAGGTTGTCGTGATCTTCACCGCAGGCATAGGGGTGCTGCTGCTCATGCTGGGACCACGGCGGCCGGCGGACGAGGCGAGAGATCGGGCCCACCTGCAGGCCCAGTACCGAGTACTGCGCGTCGTCAGCAAAACGCTCATGCCGTTCATCCTGCTGTTTGCGCTCTATGTCCTACTGCACGGTGAGTATGGCCCTGGTGGCGGCTTCCAGGCCGGTGTGATCTTCGGGGCGGGCTTCATTCTCTACACCCTGATGTTCGGCCTCGGCGCGGTTCAGCGAGTGCTCCCGATGCGCGCACTCGTGATCCTTGTCCCAATCGGGGTGCTGATCTACGCCGGAGTCGGCGTGGCGACGATGGCACTTGGCGGGGGATTCCTCGATTACAACGAGTTCAACCGCCGTAATCCGTCCAGCGGCCAGGTCGCCGGGATCCTGCTGATCGAGATCGGGGTGGGCATCACGGTTGCCGCCGTGATGGTCGCGATGTTCTACGCCTTGATCCGCCGGGGTGTGCGGCGATGATCGCAACTCACTTTAGCTACTGGATCATCTTCGCGCTGATGATGATCGGTCTCTACGTGGTGATGAGCCACGGCAATCTGGTGAAGAAACTGATCGGCCTCAACATCTTCCAGGTGGCCGTGTTCATGTTCTTCATCAGCCTCGGCCGGGTCGACGGCGGCAGTGCACCGATCATCACCGAGGGCGTCGAGATCTACTCCCACCCGCTCCCCCATGTGCTGATCCTGACCGCCATCGTGGTCGGCGTCGCGACGGCGTCGATGGGTGTCGCACTGGCGATAAGGATCTTCGAAGCCTACGGAACGGTCGAGGAGGACGACGCACTGGAGCGGGATGTGGCCGAAGAGGTGAACGAGTGATCGCCCAGCTGCCGGCCCTCCAAGTCGTCGTCCCGCTCGTATGCGCCGCTGTATGCGTGCTGCTGCGCTCGCCATTGGCCGCATGGCTGCTGTTCAGCTTCGCCGCCGTGGCCTCGCTGGTGACCGCGGCCATCTTGACCGTCCAGGTATGGGACGGTGACGTCGTCCGGTACGCGATGGGAGGCTGGCCGGCTCCCGTCGGGATCGAGCTGGTCGTGGACCAGGCCAACGCCGTCGTTCTGCTCTTACTGGGTGGCATCGCGGTGATCGCCGCAAGCTACGGCCGGCACAGTATCGAAGCCGAAGTCCGGCCGCGGCGGATCCGGATGTTCTACGCCGCACTGTGCCTACTTCTCACCGGCCTGCTTGGCATCGCGGCGACAGGCGACGCATTCAACCTGTTCGTCTTCCTCGAGATCTCTTCGCTCTCCTCCTATGCGCTCATTGCCTTGGGACGGCAGCGTCGGGCATTACTGGCAGCGTTCCAGTACCTGGTCATCGGCACGGTGGGCGGGACGTTCCTGCTCGTCGGTGTCGGCCTGGCATACGCCGTCACAGGGACGCTGAACATGGCGGATCTGGCGAGTCGGCTACCTGACATCGCGAGCAACCGGGCCGTCACCGGTGCCGTCGTGTTCATCTTCGTAGGCCTCGCCATCAAGATGGCTCTCTTCCCGCTCCATGCTTGGTTACCGGGTGCCTACTCCGAAGCACCGTCGGTGGTCAGCGTGATACTCGCCGCGGTTGGAACGAAGGTCGCGATATATGCGTTCACGCGGTTCGCCTTCACGGTCTTCGGTATCGATGTGGTGTTCACCGGCTTGCCGATCGGACAGGCCATTCTGATCGTCGGCAGCCTGGCCATGTTCGCGGGCGCCGCCGTTGCGTGCTTCCAGCAGGACTTCAAGCGCCTGCTCGCCTGGTCCAGCATCAGCCAGATCGGCATGATCGTGGCCGGCATAGGGTTGGCGACGGCGAGCGGAGTCGGCGCCGCGTACCTCCACCTCATCAACCACGCGATCATCAAGGGCGCCCTATTCGCGGTGGCCGGCGTCTTACTGCTCCGGCTGGGCGCGACGTCTCTGGAATCGATGTCAGGCCTGGGCCGTCGGATGCCGTTGGCCTTCGGAGCTGTCGTGGTAGCCGGCCTGGGCCTGATCGGAGTGCCGCCGACGGCCGGTTTTGCCAGCAAGTGGGCGCTGGCGGCCGCGCTCGTCGAGGACGGTCAGTGGCTCGTTCTCGCAGTGATGCTCGCCAGTTCACTGCTTGCCATGGTGTATGTCGGCCGGATCGTGGAGGTCGGGTGGTTCCGTTCACCCGCGCAGGTCACCGAGCCGGCGCCCACACCCACACCGTCCCAGGCACCGGGCAACCCCGGGACTGGGCGGCTGTATGGGCGCACCCCTGCGCTGATGGCGGCACCAGTAGCCCTTCTGGTAGTGGCGTCCGTCTACTTCGGCGTCGACGCCAGCTGGACGGCCGCTCTCGCCGACGGTGCAGCGAGTGTTCTCACCGGCGGGGGGTCTCCGTGAACCCGGCCTCCGCCCTACCGCTCGCCATCGCCTTGCCGTTCGCGGCTGTGGGCGGCGTGCTGCTGCTCCGTCGCCGGCCCAACGCCCGCGAGGCCGTGTCGATCGTCGCCGGTGTGGCCCTTGCTGCGCTGCTCCTAAGCCTGTGGCCGGCAGCGCTGGACGGCGCACGGCTCGAATTGTGGACCTGGCTGCCGAACATCACGCTCGCGCTCGAGCTCGAACCGCTCGGATTGCTATTCGCCACGGTGGCCGGCGTGCTGTGGCCGGTCACCACCGTGTACGCCATCGGCTACATGCGCAGCAACGACGAACAGAACCAGACACGCTTCTACGCGTTCTTCGCGCTCGCCATCGCGGCCGCTCAGGTGATCGCCCTGTCCGGCGACCTCGCCACGTTGTTCATCGGGTACGAAGTGCTCACGGTGTCCACCTGGCCACTGGTGGCACATGCGGGAACGCCGGACGCGCGGGCCGGCGCCCGCCGCTACCTCGTCCTGCTGCTCACAACCTCCATCGGATTGCTGCTGCCAGCCGTCATATGGACCACGTGGCTGACGGGCACGACCGAGTTCACCGCCGGAGGGCTGCTCACCGACGAAGCCGCAGCCGCCGTATTGACCGTCCTGTTCGTGCTGTACCTGTTCGGTATCGGCAAGGCCGCGTTGATGCCGTTCCATTCCTGGCTACCCTCGGCCATGGTAGCTCCGACTCCCGTCTCGGCGTTGCTGCACGCAGTGGCGGTCGTCAAGGCCGGTGTGTTCGCCGTCCTCAAGGTCACGGTGTACGTGTTCGGGCTCGATCTGCTGAATCCCAGCGGCATCACGACGCCGATGATGTGGGTCGCGGCGTTCACCATGCTCGCCGCGGCTGTCATCGCCATCACCCGCGACGACCTCAAGGCGCGCCTCGCCTACTCGACGGTGAGCCAGCTGGCCTACATCGTTCTCGCGGCGACATTGGCGACCCGCACGGCGGCAGCGGGCGGTGCGCTGCACATGGTGACGCACGCCGCGGGGAAGATCACCCTGTTCTTCTGTGCCGGCGCCATCTACACCGCCGCCCGAAAGACCAGGGTTTCCGAACTGGACGGTCTCGGCCGGGCCATGCCGTGGACGTTTGGCGCGTTCACTATCGCAGCGTTGTCAATCGCGGGGCTACCGCCGTTCGGTGGGACGTGGAGCAAGTGGCTGCTTCTGCAAGGTGCTGCTGACGCGGACCAGGTCGTCGTCATGACGCTAATGCTGGTGGGATCGCTGCTGTCGCTGGTGTATTTGATGCCCGTGGCCGCGCGAGCGTTTTTCCGTGCTCCGGTCACGCCAACCGGCTTCCGTGAGGCTTCGCCCACCATCGTCGTCCCCCAGGTTCTAACGGCGCTCGCCTGCGTGGCCCTGTTCTTTGGCGCTGAGGCAGTGATCGAGCCGCTGATCCGAGCCCTGGAGCTGCCATGAGCCCAGCCAACCGGATCATGTACGGCTTGTACGCATTGTGCGCAGCCCTGCTCGTGGCCGAGTTAGTGATCGATCGCAAGGCCGAGTTCGGCGGCATCGAGAGTTGGTTCGGGTTCTACGCGGTGTTCGGTTTCCTCGCCTACTGCTTCATCGTTAATGCCGCCAAGCTGCTGCGCCGGCTCGTGCGGCGCCCCGAGGACTACTACGAGCCCGGGGACGGCCATGGTTGAGGTGCTCGCCAACCCCGCCTTCGTGTTGATCGCCGGGGCAGCGCTGTTGCCCATGTTTCGTGGCTCCGCCCAACGGGCCTACCTGCTCGCGCTGCCCGTTGCGGCGCTTGCCATGTTGGTAGCACTGCCAGAGGGTGAGCGGGGGCAGCTCCACCTGTTGGGCTTGGAGCTTGTCACGCTGCGGCTGGACGAACTCTCGTTCGCGTTCGGCCTCGCGTTCTTGATCGCCGGGGCGATCGTCGCCCTGTACTCGTGGCACGTGCGTGACACTCCACAGCACATGGCGAGCCTGGTTTACGCCGGCGCGGCCATGGGTGCGCTGCTGGCCGGCGACCTCATCACCCTGTTCGTGTTCTGGGAGCTGACGGCGATCGCCTCGGCGATCCTCATCTGGTCCCGCCGCAACGAAGCGAGCTACCGCGCCGGAGTCCGCTACCTGATCATCCAGGCGACCTCGGGCGTGCTACTCCTGGCCGGGGCAGTCCTGCAGCTCACCACCGCCGGGCACGTCCGGTTCGAGGCGATGGCCCTGGACAACGCCGCTGCCTGGCTGGTCCTGCTGGCGTTCGGTATCAAGTGCGCGTTTCCCCTGCTGCACAACTGGCTCCAGGACTCCTACCCGGAGGCCACGGTCACCGGCACGGTGTGGCTCTCGGTGTTCACCACCAAGTTGGCCGTCTACGCGCTCGCCCGCGGTTTCGCTGGTGCTGAGATTCTCGTCGCCATCGGCGTGATCATGACGCTGTTCCCGGTGTTCTATGCCGTGATCGAGAACAACCTGCGCCGCGTGCTGTCGTACAGCCTGAACAACCAGCTGGGATTCATGGTGGCCGGGATCGGGATAGGCACCGAGCTCGCCGTCAACGGCGCCGTTGCGCATGCCTTTGCGCACATCATCTACAAGGCGCTGCTGTTCATGGCGATGGGCGCGGTGTTGCACCGGGCGGGCACGATCAACGCGTCGGAGCTGGGCGGACTGTACAAGTCCATGCCGTGGACTGCGGCATTCTGCATCATCGGATCGATGTCGATCTCGGCGGTTCCACTGCTGTCCGGCTTCGTGACCAAGTCGATGATCTTGGTCGGTGCGGCAGAGGACGGGCGATGGTTGGCATACGGTTTGCTGCTGGTGGCGTCCGCCGGAGTCGTGGACCACTCCGGGATCAAGATCCCTTTCTTCTCGTTCTTCGCGCACGATCGAGGTCTCCGGGTAACCGAAGCGCCGGTCAATATGCTGCTGGCGATGGGTGCGGCCGCGGTGCTCTGCATCGGTATCGGGCTTTACCCGCAGCCGCTGTACGACCTGCTGCCCTACGACGCGGACTACGTCCCGTACACCTCCACGCATGTCGTCACGCAAGCCCAGCTCGTCATCTTCGCGGCCGCGGCCTTCGCCTTCCTGTACCGGCGCGGCTGGTACCCGCCGGAGCTGCGCTCACTGAACCTCGACTCCGACGTCGTATACCGCAAGGCTGCGCCGAACGTGCTCCGTGCGACCGCCCGCGTGGGCTACGAGATCCGCGACCGCGTGGCAGCTCCGCTCCGCAGGCGAGTGGTCGCCGCCGGTGCGCTTGCCATCCGGCCGATCCAGCAGCGCGGCTGGCTGGCTGCCGCCTGGTCGACGGGCGCGATGGTGTGGTGGGTGGCTTTGCTGCTCGGGCTCTATCTCGCGTTCGCGCTCACCTAACCACAGCCAACCGCCGACCGGTCCGGATCAGTAGCCTGGTACCACGGTGAAAGGGGTTGTTGCTGGTGGCTGAGCGGCGCCGGCTGTTCGAACGACTGTCGTGGCCAGAAGCCAAGTTCCTCACTCGCGAACTCCACAACGAGGCGACCGGCGGCCTGCTGCTCCTTCTGGCGGCTTCGGCGGCGCTACTTTGGGCCAATCTCGACCCCGGCTCGTACGACGGAGTATCGGGGACGAAGATCGGCCCGCCCGCACTACACCTCGACCTGAGCATTGCGACCTGGGCGGCTGACGGTCTGCTGGCCGTCTTCTTCCTCGTGGTCGGCCTGGAGCTCAAACGCGAACTCGTGGTCGGCGAACTACGGCGGCCGGCCGCCGCCGCACTGCCGATCGTTGCGGCAGTCTGCGGGATGCTCGGCCCGATCGCCATCTACCTGATCGTGAACACCCGGGCAGGGGGCGATCCGGCCGGCTGGGCTGTCCCGACGGCCACCGACATCGCGTTCGCCCTGGCCGTTCTGGCGGTAATCGGATCCCGGCTACCGACGGCGCTGCGGGCGTTCCTGCTCACGCTTGCGGTCGTGGACGACCTGCTGGCGATCAGCATCATCGCCGTCTTCTTCACCTCCGGTCTCGACCTTCGCTTTCTGGCTGGAGCGCTGGCACTGCTCGCGCTGTACGCATGGCTGCAGAAGAGGCGCGTGTCGGCCTGGTGGATCTACGTGCCACTGTTCCTGACGGCCTGGGGTTTGACTCATGAGAGCGGCGTGCACGCGACAGTCACTGGCGTGGCGTTCGGGCTGCTGACACGAGTGCGGCACAATCCCGGTGAGGACGAAGGACCCGCTGAGCGGCTCGAACACCGGCTGCGGCCGTTCTCCGCCGGCCTCTGCGTCCCCGCCTACGCATTATTCGCCGCTGGTATCACCGTGTCGGCGGACTCGTTGCGGGCGGTGTTCACGGAACCGGTCGGCCTCGGCGTCGTCCTGGGCCTTGTCCTGGGCAAGGGTTTGGGCATCTTCGGCGGGACGTTCCTGGCCGCGCGATTCAGCCATGCCCAGCTGAGCCCGGACCTGAGCTGGAGCGATGTGCTCGGGGTGGGAGTGCTGGCAGGTATCGGGTTCACCGTTTCGCTGCTGATCGGCGAACTTGCTTTCGAGGGCGACACCCAGACGACGCAGTTGGTGAAGTCGGCCGTGCTGGTGGGCTCACTGCTGTCGGCAATGATCGCGACGGTCATTCTGTCCCGGCGCAATGCCGTGTACCGCCGGATCTCCGCGGACGAATCCGTCGACTCTGACCACGATGGCGTGCCTGACGTCTACGAGCCCGATGAAACCGGCCGGCCAGCTGACTGATCAGGCCCGGATAATGGCCCCCGACGGCTAGAGTCGGGGCGTACCGAAGGAGGCGAATGACGTGACGACTCGGGACGTAGGTCAGCGGGCCGATGCAACCGCCATGTCGACCGGGCAGCTCATCGCCTCGATCAAGGACGACCTGAGCACCCTGGTCCGCGACGAGGTCGAGCTGGCAAAGGCGGAACTTCGCGAGAATGCCGCCCGCGCCGGTGCGGGCGGTGCGCTCAGCTTAGCCGCCGCCTACATCGCCGTACTAGCCAGTATCGCGCTGGTCATCGCGGCCGGTTTCGGGCTAACAGGGCTCGGTCTCCACGCTGGCTGGGCATTTCTCATCGTCGGCGGCGCACTGCTGTTGGTGGTGGCGCTGCTTCTGCTGGTGGCGCGAGGCCGGTTCGCCGGAATCCGCAGGCCGGAACGCGCGCAACGTGCCGCAGCCAGGGCCCGCGCTGCCCTTCGGCCAGGCCCCCGGACGTGAGCACCAACGGTTCGCTGATTGAGACAGTCGACGTCATCGGGCCCTGGGAGCACCGGCGGATCGCTGCCAACGGCGCCCGGTTTCACGTCGCGACGCTCGGCGACGGTCCACTTCTCCTGCTGATCCACGGCTTTCCCGAGTTCTGGTGGGCCTGGCGGCACCAGATGGAACCGCTGGCGAAAGCCGGCTGGCGGGTCGCCGCCATGGATTTGCGCGGGTACGGCAGCAGCGACAAGACCCCCCGTGGCTACGATCCGACCAACTTCACCGCCGACGTCACCGGTGTCATCCGTTCCCTCGGTGCTCGCGACGCGGTGCTCGTGGGTCATGACTGGGGCGGATACGTGGCGTGGGCGACAGCGGTGATGCGCCCGGCACAGGTCCGCGCTCTCGCTGTGCTGTCCATGCCGCACCCGCTGGTACTGAACCGGCATCTGTTACGGGGCCGGCACGCTCGCCACTTGCTTGGCGTCCAGCTGCCCGTGGCGCCCGAGCGCCAGCTCGTGGCCGGCGCCGGGGCTCACGTCGAGAAGCTCCTGCGCCGGTGGTCCGCGCCGGCGTCAGAGTTTCCGGACGCCGAAGCCGCCGGCCGGTACCGCGATGCCATGAGCCTGTGGCCGTCGCCGCATTGCGCGCTGGAGTATCAGCGGTGGGTCGTGCGATCGCGGCTCCGGGTGGACGGACGGCGCTTTGCGCACCGGATGTCCGCGGCGGTTCAGGTACCGGTGCTACAGATTCATGGCGGAGCTGACCGAGTGATCCCGGCCGGCCTCGCCGCGCGGTCACGTCGCTACGTCGCCGCGCCCTATCGATGGGTTCGGCTGGACGGAGTCGGACACTTCCCGCACGAAGAAGTGCCCGACCGCACCACCGCCGAGTTGGTCGACTGGCTCACCCACCCGGCTGACCCCCACCTCCGCTGATCATGCAGTCGGGTTCGACACACCGCTTTGTCAGGATTGGCGGAAATGGTAATCCGTCGGCGTGTCGAACCTGAATTGCATGATCGGCGGGGTTAGGTGCACCGGCCGGTCGAGACCGGTGAGCCGGCGGTTTCGGCCTGTTCAATCGCTTCGCTGATCTCACTGAGCGACAGGGCATAGCCGGTATCGGGATCGGTGAGCGATGCCGCGAAGATCATGCCGTAGACCGCCCCCTCATCGGAGATCAGCGGGCCGCCGGAATTGCCCGGTTGAACACTGCCGCGCATTGATATCACTTCTCGGGTGACCGGCACATCACCGTAGATGTCCCGCCCCATCAGCGCATGCTCGCCGCGCACCCGGACCGGCTCGACCGACAACGGGCCATTGTTCGGATAACCGACCACTGCCGCGTCGTCGCCAGAGCGGACGCCGTCGTCCAATTCGAGTACCGGACGGTCTAGGCCAGGCACAGCGAGCACGGCGACGTCGGTCTCGGGGTCGAACAGCACGACCTCGGCGTCCAACGGATCGCCATCGGGGATGCCGATGCGGGGCGACATCACGCCGGCTACGACGTGAGCATTGGTCATAACTCGCTCGGCGCCGACGACGAACGCTGTCCCCTCGATGACCCGGTTGCAGTCCGGCGCGCGGCCGACCACCTTGACCACGCTCTGTGCCGCCTGACGGATCTCGGGATCACGGCCGAGCGCACCGGACGGCGGATCAACTTCCAGAATCGGCTCGGGCACCCACGGCGCCACTACCTCTGGGAAGCGCCCCGCCGCCACGACCGACTGGAACGCCTGCCGAATGCTGTCCGGCGAGACCGGCACCACGTCGTCGACGGCGCGCAGGATCCGCGACTCGCGGACAGCGGCGGACGCGTGGGGAATCGCCGAGGTGGAGATGGCCAGCCCGACCGCCCAGGTCGCTAGCAGCAAGCCGACGACACCCAGCACCGCGCCACCCAGCGCGTCCACGTTTCGCGCAGGGTCCGACGTCACCTGGGCCCGCATCCAAGTGCCGAGCCAAGCCAGCAAGCCTTGCCCGATCGATGCCACGGCCAGCACCAGGAGCACTGCAAGCACGGCCACCCCTAGGCCGGGGCTGAGCCCGCCGAGTAGCACCGGGGCCAGCAGCAATCCCCCGACCGCGCCGCCGACGAATCCAACGAACGAGAGTAGGCCGACGAGGAACCCGCGGCTCCACCCCGTGTACGCCACCACGATGAGCAGCAGGATGATCAGCCAGTCCACCAGATTCATCGGAGCCGGACCCCTGACGGCATCGGTTCCACCCGGCTACTGTCCCAGGGCTTGGCCAAGCCGGCAGCATCAAGCAGCGCAGCCAGAATGCCCGCAGTGAAGCCCCACACGATTAGCCCCTTGACCGCGAACGCCGGGCCGATGTAACCGCTGGGGTGCCGGACGCGCAGCCGGTTGGCCGGATCGACGAGATCGGCGAGCGCGACCCGGTGCACCGACGCGACCTCCTCGGGATCCATGACACCTACGGCTGACGGCTCGCGCCACCAGGCGAGTACAGGAGTGACAACGTACCCGCTCGGCGGAAGCCACAGCGGCGCCATCACCTCCAGGACCTCGACGCCAGACGTGTCGAGGCCCGTCTCCTCCGCCGCTTCGCGGAGGGCTGCGGCGACCGGCCCGTCATCGTCAGGGTCGACTGCCCCGCCGGGAAACGCCGGCTGGCCGGCGTGGCTCCGCAGGGTATGAGCCCGCTCAATCAGCAGGACGTCCGGCCCGGTGATCTCGGACTCCCCGAACAGCATCAGCACCGCTGACTCGCGACCGTCGACCCCATCTGGACGGGTGTGCCGCGACAATGCTCCGGCGCCGGCCTGGCGCGCAGCATCCACCAGTGGCCGCAGCCAGTCAGGTGGAATCACAGGCCCTCCTTGACCAGCTTGGCCGCGACCATGGGGTCGGTCGGGCCCTCACCGTACGAGGGACACCATCGGGCCAGTGCACAGGCGCCACAGGCCGGACGCTGGGAATGACAGCGGCGCCGCCCGTGCCAGATCATCCGGTGCGACAGGATCGTCCATTCCTTCTTCGGGATCAGCGCGCCCACCTCAGCCTCGACCTTGTCGGCATCGGTTTGACTCGTCCAGCCGAACCGCCTGGCCAGGCGCCCAAAGTGAGTGTCGACGGTAATTCCGGGAACCCCGAAGGCGTTTCCGAGCACGACGTTCGCCGTCTTCCGGCCGACGCCCGGCAGCGTGACCAGGTCCTTCATCCGCCCCGGGACCTCGCCACGGAACCGTTCGTCGATCGCCTTGGCCAAGCCGATGATCGACTTGGTCTTCGCCCGAAAGAACCCGAGCGACTGGATGATCGCCTCGACGTCCTGCGGATCGGCAGCGGCGAGGTCGGAGGGAGTCGGGTACTTGGCGAACAGAGCCGGGGTTGTCGCATTGACCCGGACATCCGTGGTCTGTGCTGAAAGTACGGTCGCTACGAGGAGTTCGTATGGCGAGGTGAAGTCCAACTCGCAATGTGCGTCGGGATACATCTCGGCCAGTTCACGGTTCATCCGCCGGGCGCGGCGGACGAGGGCCAGTCGAGATTCGGAGAGGTTCTGCGACACCTGCTAAGCCTACGGTTTGGACGGTCAGCTGAGTATGCGTCCCACTACCCTGAGCCGGTGGCGATGTGATCTGCGACACTAGGCTGGCATTGGATCCCGCGGAGGAGGCCAAGCGTGAACGACGTGCTGAGGAGCGCGCTGCTATTTCGCGAGCTCGACGACGAAGCCGCTTCGGCGCTGCGCGCGTCCATGGTCGAGGTCAAGCTGGCGCGCGGTGAGGTGCTCTTCCACGAGGGGGACGACGGTGACCGGATCTACGTAGTCGCCAGCGGCAAGGTGAAGCTGGGACGCACCGCTCCCGACGGGCGCGAGAACCTGCTCGCCGTGCTCGGCCCCGGCCAGATGTTCGGTGAGCTGTCGCTGTTCGACCCCGGCCCGCGGTCCGCGACCGCGAGCGCGGTGTCCGAGACGATCCTGCTCGGGCTCGGCCACGAGGACCTCCTGCCCTGGTTGACAGGGCGTCCCGAGGTGGCGCGGAACCTGCTCTCCCAGCTGGCCCAGCGGCTGCGGAGGTCCAACGACACGCTCGCTGATCTCGTGTTCGCCGACGTGCCCGGACGGGTGGCCAAGCAGCTGCTCGACCTGTCCGAGCGATTCGGCGTACCGTCCGCCGAGGGCGTACGGGTGATGCACGAGCTAACCCAGGAAGAACTCGCCCAACTGGTCGGCGCGTCGCGGGAGACCGTCAACAAGGCGCTGGCCGATTTCGTCAGCCGCAACTGGATCAGGCTCGAGTCGCGATCGGTCGTCCTGCTCGACATCGAGCGGTTGCGCCGCAGGGCTCGCTGACCAGCCCTACCCACTCCCATCGTCCGATCACGTTGGCAGGCAACGCAACGTACCTACATGCATGCGTGCCTGTAGGTACGTCGGTATCTCTCTGGTGGGCGGCCCCACGCGATTGGGGACGGAAATAACTACGTCGCCTGCGCAGGCTGGACAGGTCGTGCCGAACAACCGCCACAGCGTGCCGAACGCGAAACCCTGGTCGGTGCTGCCCGGCATGAGTGCGAGGAACAGCGGGAACGCAATGGCGATAAGGGCGGCCAACGTCAGGTTCCGGGCCAGCCTGAGCCTTCGGCAGCAGTATCGCCGCCAGCGCGACCTCGAGAAGGCTTGCCCGCGCCAACATTCCGTGACGGCTGGCGGCTACGACGGCGAGGGCCCGCCAGAGCCCTCATCGTCAGCGCAGCGGGCGAGCGCCCAATCGGCAATGGCTTGAGCGCTCTGCTCCACGGTGGCGTTCGTGGTGTCCAGCAAGGTCATCGGAGGATCAGTTGTCGCGGCGTTTGCGATGATCCACCGGTTGAACCGCACCATATCGGCCACTCGATCGTCGTCCTGCCAGCCCCGCCACGCGGGTCGCGCGGCCAGCCGTTTCCGTAGCACATCGTCGTCCGCGACAAGTGCCAGGTAGTGAGTCTGGCCGAGGAGTGTCCGCTCGGGGCGGAACTCCATTTCCGGCGGCGCGACCGTCCCGCACAGCAGCGACGGCCGGCCGCTCTGGTTCAGCATCGCCACCATTCGCAGCCATGTCCGCCGGAACGGGCCGTAGTCGTCGGTAGGGTCTTGGAGCGCACCAACCCAGAGGACGTCCTGCTCGAGAACGACGACGCGCGCACTCAGCAACGGCGCGAGCCGGTGAGCCATACTCGACTTCCCCGCCCCACTCGCCCCGGTGAGGAAGAGCGTAGGTGGCCGCCGAATCGGCTCGCGATGCCTGCACAGTTCGCAGACAAATTCCTGCCCGTCGACCCGTGGCATGTCTGCCCACTCCCCGCAGGCCACACAGATCATTGGGTTGGTCAGTCGAACAGCTCTTCGAGGAAGCTGCGCCTCCGCCGCTTGCTGTGGCCGCCGTACCCCGGCGGCGAGTCGCGGTACGCCGGTGGGGAATCGCGGTAACCCTGCTCACGCGGTTGGCCAGGCCCGTAGCCGGGTTCCGGTTGGTAGGGAGGCACGGGTGGCGCGGCGTAATGGCGCCGTTCGGCATCGGCTATCTGCTCGAGCTCTCCCCGATCAAGGAAGATTCCTCGGCAATTCTCACATTGCTCGATGTGAATCCCGTAACGGTCGACGGTCTGCATCGTGCTCTGACACTTGGGGCAAATCACAACTCGAGGCTATCGCGAGAGGTCGCGCCGTCGCCGGGTCGCCTAGCTCTCGCCGGTCAAGTAGTCCAATTGCGCCCGGACACTCGCCTCCGCCGCGGGCCAGAGCGCGCGGTCGACGTCGGCGTAGACGATCTCGACCACCTGAAGGGGCGTCGTGGCACCCGCCGCCAGGGCGGCCCGCACCTGATCGAGCCGCTCCGCGCGATGAGCGATGTACTCCGCCGCTGCCGCACCGGCGTTTGGACGCAGCGGCCCGTGGCCGGGCAGCACGATCACGTCGCCCAGCAAGCTGAGCCGCCGAAGCGAGTCCAGGTAGGGGCCGAGCTGGCCGTCCGGATACGCCACCACCGCCGTCCCCCGGCCGAGGATGGTGTCACCCGTCAGCACTGCCCGCGTCTGCTCATCCGCCACCTCGAAGCAGACGGAGTCCGACGTGTGCCCGGGTGTATGTAGAACGCGGATTTCCAATCCCGGAACGTCCACCAGCGCGCCGTCCTTGCTGAGCGGATCGGCCTCGATGCACAGCTTCGGATCACGGGCCAGCGTTGACGCCCGTGTGATCTCGTGGAACCGCCTGGTTGATTCGGCGTGGTCGGGATGCCCGTGGGTAAGCAGGACGGCGATCACCGGCCCCAAAGCAGCCACGGACTCCAGGTGTTCGTCCAGCAAAGGGCCTGGGTCGACGACGACGTTGCCGGCGCTGGTTGCCAGGACATAGGTATTGGTGCCCTCTAGTGTCATCGGGCCTGGATTGCCGGCGCGCACGAGAGTGCACCAGGACGGCAGCGTCGTCATGGGCACACCATTGCATGCCACCGTCGATCTACCTATTGCAGCGGTGCCAGCACGTCCTGAGCTCGGTTCCCGCGCGCTGAGTCGATCTCACCCTCTGAGATCCACTTGTCCAGCTCGTCGGCCAGCTTGCGGGCCTGCTGCATGCGCTGGCCCGGCGGATCGGTGTCCATTAGCTTGCTCAGTTCCGACGCCAGATTGTCCGCCTTGCTGCCCCACGCCGCCGAATCGCTGCTCACTTCGGCGAACAGCTCGCTAAGGCGGGCGAGCTCCGGATCTGACGGCCGGCTCTGTTCTTCGAGGATTCCGATCGCTGCATGCCCTAGGTCGGGGTCCAGTTCGCCCTCGGCCGTCCACTTGCCGACTTCTTCGATCAGCTTCCGTGCCTCGCCATCGTCGGGATTAGCCGAGAGCTCGCGTAGCTTGTCCAGCAGGCTGTCGGTCTTCTCGCCGGTTTGATCCGCTGCCGCCACGGTAGCGATCAGGCCGTCCAGGTCCGCCGGCTCCCGGTCAGCTTCGTCGCCATCCGGTGGCGGCTCGGTCTCTTGCTCCGACCCAGCCGACCCCGCGTCAGCTTCTGCAGCAGGCTGGTTCGCCGTCCCACCGGGGTCGTCGCCGCGGGTCAGGAGGAATACCGCGGCGATTCCGAACACGGCCACCGCGAGCAAGCCCACTGCCACTGGTAGCCAACGCCTCCGAACCGGCTGCACCGGCAGCCGCTGTGTCATGCCGGACAGCGTCGCCATGGGCGGGTCGGCCTCCGCAACGGCAGGCGCGCCCAGCAACGCGGCACGCATCTCGGCTGCCGAACCGAATCGTTCTGCTGGATCCTTGGCCAGGGCACGTTCCGCAACGGCCGCGATTCCCTGCGGGACGTCCGGCGCCACATCGCCAAGCGGGCGGATCGGCTCACGCTGGTGCGCCACTGCCACCGCGACCGGAGTATCGGCCACGAAGGGCGGCCGCCCGCTAAGGCACTCGTACAGAACGGCGCCGAGCGAGTAGATGTCGCTCGCCGGTGTCGCCCGCTGGCCGGAGACTCGCTCTGGCGCCAGGTAGCGGGGCGTCCCGAGCAGCTCGTCACCGGTCGTCAGCTGAGTGGAGGAGTCGGCGACCAACGTCGCAACGCCGAAGTCGACTAGCTTCACCCCACCGCCGAACGGCAACAGGATGTTTGACGGTTTGACATCCCGGTGCACCAACCCGCGACTGTGAGCTGCCTCCAGCCCGGCGAGGATGCCGGCAATGATCGGCACCACTTCGTCGACTGTCAGGCGACCGTGCGTCCAGATCCGGTCCGCAAGGTTTTGCCCGTCGAGAAGCTCCATCACGATGAACGGGCGACCGGCGTCCTCTCCCACGTCGAATATGGCGACGGTGTTGGGATGTTGAAGTCCGGCTGCCACCCGCCCCTCGTGGATGAAGCGCTCGCGACTCACTGGGTCGCGGAGCTGAGCCACGTGAATGATCTTCACGGCCACCCGGCGACGCAGAACGTGGTCGTACGCGGCATGCACCTCCGCCATGCCGCCTGAGCCCATCAGCTCAGCGAGCTCGTACCGTTCAGTCAGCATTGTCATCGTCGATCGTCACCTGGATACCCGGGATCGCCGGGGAGTAGCACCCGGACGGAGTTCCCATCGTCCACCCACCCAGGCATGATCGTCTTGATCGTGCGCCGGTCCGCTGCTTCGAGAACGGCGGCGACGGACTCGTACGAAGCCAGCTGCTCGAGGACAGCTCGCGTCGGTGGCAACATGGCCAGAAGTCCCCTGTCGGCCGCAGCGATCGCGTCAGGCGGGCGGACCCAGGCAGCGTGGTCGGCTTCACCGGACACGTCTCGCGCCCGTTGGCCGTCCGGAAGTGCGGCCGCGAAGAACCAGGTGTCGTACCGGCGCTCCTCGAACCGTGGCGTGATCCAGTGAGCCCATGGGACGAGAAGATCGCTCCGAATGGCTAGACCCCGCCGCTCGAACAGCTCGGAAAGAGCCAGCCGGCGGTCGACAAGAGCCTTGCGGTCATCCTCCCAACCGGCCCTGGTCGGGTCGACATTCGGCTCGGTCAACAGGACGCCTGCTTCCTCGAACGTCTCCCGGACCGCGGCGCACACGAAACCACGGGCAGCGCCCTGATCAGTGCAGAGCCGAGCCGCCCACGCGGCCGGGTCAGGGCCGTACCAAGCGATACCGTCGTCGGACACGTCGCGCGGGTCGACGCGACCACCCGGAAAGGCATACATGCCAGCCGCAAACTCCATGCCGGCATGGCGGCGCAGTACATACGCCTCGAGCCCCACGGGCGCATCCCGCAACATGACCACCGTGGCAGCCGGGCGTGGCTCGACGGGTGTCAACCCACCCGCGTTGAATGCCCGCGCCCGATCCGCGAGTGGGGGTGGCAGCCACCTGGGTCCAGGCAATCCGCTCAGCCGACCTCGACGATCATCTCGACCTCGACGGGAACGTCCAGCGGCAGCACGGCGACGCCCACTGCGCTGCGCGCGTGCTGCCCTGCGTCGCCGAAAGCCGCGCCGATCAGCTCGCTGGCCCCATTGATGACCTGCGGCTGACCGGTAAAATCTGGCGCCGAGGCAACGAAGCCCACCACCTTGACGACCTGCTTGACCGCAGACAGCTCACCGACCTCGGCCTTGACCGCAGCGATGGCGTTGAGTGCGCACTGGCGGGCACACGCCACCGCCTGCTCCACGGTGACGTCCGCCCCGACCTTCCCGGTGTACATCAATCCGTCGCCACGCCTGGGCACTTGACCCGAGACGTAGACGTAGGGGCCGGTACGCACGGTAGGGACGTATGCCGCGACCGGGGCGACGACCTCGGGCACGGTCTCACCCAGCTCGGCGAGCCGCTCTTCGGGCGTCATTCGGATTTCTCCCGCTTGAAATAGGCCACGACGTTCTCCGGGTTGGCCGGGCTCGGCACGATCTGGACGAGCTCCCAACCGTCCTCGCCCCAGTTGTCGAGAATCTGCTTGGTCGCGTGCACCAGCACCGGTGCGGTCGCGTACTCCCACTTAGCCATGCGGGCGAGCCTACTGGGCACGTGCTGACACCGAAATGGCCGATTCCTTCAAGACCCGCCGGCCGTCCCGCCGTAGCGTCGAGGCCATGAAGACTGTGACAGCCACAGCGCTCGACGCCGCCGAACGGTATCTCCTACTGAATGCACGGCTGATCGACCGAAGGCGGTTCGACTACCACTTCCGGAGAGGTCCGGCCGCTTCAGTCCGTGCTGCCCTGGCCGCATACGCGAACACCGACGGTGGGTTCGGCAACGCGCTCGAGCCCGACCTGCGCGGTTTTGCCAGCCAGCCACAGCCCGTCGAGGTGGCATTCCACGTGCTCGACGAGACGACATCGGCCGGCGAGCCGTTCGACGGCCCGCTCGTCCGAGCGGCGTGTGACTACCTGATGAGCATCTCGGCGTCAGACGGTGGCGTGCCGTTCGTCCTACCCTCGGTTCGCGACACACCTGCGGCCCCGTGGTGGCAGACGCCCGACGATCCGCCCGGCAACCTCAATCCGACGGCAGCGCTGGTTGGGTTGCTGCACAAGCACAGCGTCGACCATCCGTTCGTCGAGCAGGCCACGGCCTTCTGCTGGCCACGGATCGAAGCACTTACGGAGACGACGCCTTACGAGACGTACCCGGTGCTCACGTTTCTCGACCACGTGCCCGACCGGGAGCGGGCCGAAGCCGCGTTCGAGCGCCTGGCACCGCTGGTGAAGCCACATGTGACACTCGATCCTGAGGCGCCCGGTGAGGCGCACTTCCCGCTTGACTACGCACCCAGGCCCGACGGGTTCGGGCGACGAATGTTCGACGACGGCACCATCGAGCAGCACCTGGACGCATTGGTGAACGCCCAGGTCGAGGACGGTTCATGGACGTTCAACTGGCCCGCGTGGACGCCGATCGTTCGGCCCGAATGGAATGGCTTCCTCACCGTCAAACGGCTGCTGACGCTTCGCGCCTACGGGCGGCTCGTTGGCTGACGGCTAGGCCGCGAGCGCCGACGGCGGGCGCCCTGACATGGCCCGGACCTCCCGAGTGAGGTGCGCTTGATCGGCGAATCCGCAAGTGGCGGCCACTGCGCTGAGCGGCCGGCCGGCATAGATCAGGTTGACAGCTCGCTGGAACCGCAGGATGCGATGCAGCGCCTTGGGGCCGTATCCGAACGCGTCCTGGCACAACCGCCGTAGGTGCCTTTCGCTGTAGCCGAGGTCGGCCGGAAGGCTCCGCAACGACCCGCCGGCCACCAGAGTGCGGACGACACCAATGGCCGCACGGTCCGGCGGCCCGGCGTCCAACACTCGCCGAGCAACCAGGGCTTCCAGCTCGCGCGGCCGATCGACCGCGACCAGGTCGACCATCTGGTCGGCGTCGCGTCCCCATATCTCGGCCAGCGGCACTCGGGAGTCCCTCAAAACCCAGGCGGGCAGCCCAAGAACAGCGGCCGCAGCGCCTGGGCGGAATCGCACCGCGGCGAATTCCTCACCAGGACGGAGGTGGGCTTCGAACGGCCCGGTGTCGGGCCCGGCCACGTGGACGGATTCGTCGTGCGACGACCAGATCAGGTCGATGCAGCCGTCCGGCACGACCTGCTTGATCTGCGCCACGTTGCCCTGGCGCGAGCCCCAAACGCAGGCGAGCCGGCCAGCCAAATGCTGGGAGGCCGGCCGTTCACGATACGGCATCACGTACCTACCATCCCACCCTTCACCGACATCCATGTTCCCGGCGATGGCCGCCCACCAGACTTAGCGACGTACCTACATGCACGCATGCCTATAGGTACGTCGGGCCGGCTGCCGAACGTGATCAACCGGCCCAAGTGACGCCGCGGCCGTCGTGCTCGTCAAAGATCAGCCACGTGCGGGTGCCGCGCACTCCGTCGATCTCCTGAATGCGTTCGAGGACGATGTGCCGCAGCGCGGCGTTGTCCGGCGCCCGTACCAGCGCCAGCACGTCGAAGTCACCGCCGACGAGCGCGAAGTGCTGAATGTACGGCAGCTCGCCCAGAGCGGCAGCCACCTCCCGCCAGGTGTTCTGCTGGATGGTCAACAGTACGTACGCGCTGGTGCCGAGGCCAGCCCGTTCCGGATCCACCTCGGCGGTGAAGCCGGTGATCACACCATCGGCCATCAAACGGTCCACCCTGGCGTAGGCGTTGGCGCGCGACACGTGCGCTCGCTCAGCCAGGGCGCGGATCGATAGCCGCCCGTCATTGGTCAGCTCCGCGAGTAGCCGGCGGTCGACCTCGTCGAGGTCGCGGGCCGAACGTCCGGTCCGCCATGCATGGCCGGGCTCGGGCCAAGACGTCTGGTCGCTCATCTACCGTCCTTGGAGCCATCTGTCGCTGATTCGCCACGATTGTTGAGATGACTATCTCACGAGGCGCACGATTGGGAATCAAACCGGGGGCCGACACCGACACGTCAGGGGTGACCTTCGATGACCACCCGAGCCACTGGGACGGCCGCCGCGCGCCAGGCTGCCTCCGCGCCGGCCGCCCCCGGGGTAGATGAGGGCGCCGCACGGCTGTTGCCGGCGGACACCCCGATTCAATTCCTCGACGATGACGGCAAGCCGAGTGCCGAATCCAACCAGGGCGCGTATGACGAGCCGCCCACCGAACTGCTTCTCGAGGCCTACCGCCGAATGGTCGTTGGTCGTAGGTTCGACGCCCAGGCCACGGCTCTGACCAAGCAGGGACGGCTCGCCGTGTACCCGTCCAGCCACGGGCAGGAGGCGTGCCAGATCGGAGGCGTGCTCGCCCTGCGCCCGACCGACTGGCTCTTCCCGACCTACCGCGATTCCATGGCGCTGATCACCCGCGACATCGATCCGGTCGAGGCGCTGACCCTGCTCCGCGGCGACTGGCACTGCGGCTACGACCCGAAGGCGCACCGAACCGCACCACAGTGCACACCGCTCGCGACCCAGACCCCTCACGCGGTCGGCCTTGCCTATGCGGCCAAGCGCCGCGGCGAGGACACTGTGGTGATGGTCTTTGTCGGCGACGGCGGTACGAGTGAGGGCGACTTTCATGAAGCTCTCAACTTCGCCGCCGTCTACCGGGCACCCGTGGTATTCCTGATCCAGAACAACGGGTTCGCGATCTCGGTTCCGCTCTCGAAGCAGACTGCCGCACCAGCCCTTGCCTACAAGGGGATCGGCTACGGCATCCGGAGTGAGCAAGTCGATGGCAACGACCCCGTCGCGGTGCTGGCCGTCCTTCAGCACGCGGTCGAGAGCGCCAGAGCGGGCGACGGCCCGTTCCTGGTCGAGGCGCACACCTACCGGATCGAGGCACATACCAATGCCGACGACGCCACTCGCTACCGCGACGCCAGCGAAGTGGCCGCCTGGGAGCGGCGCGATCCGATCGCCCGGCTAGAGGCGTACCTGCTCTCCACCGGGGCGCTGACTGACGAGGACATCGGAGGGGCGCGCAAACAGGCGGAGGTCTTCGCCGGCCAACTGCGCGACGGGCTGAACGCCGACCCGAAGGTCAATGCACTTGAACTTTTCGACCACGTCTTCGCGGAGCCGACCCCACAGTTGCGCGAGCAGCGCAGGTGGCTGGCAGAGGAGCTGGAGGGAGACGCCTGATGCCCGGCATGACCATGGCCCAGGCGCTCAACGCCGCATTGCGTGATGCCATGACCGCCGACGAGTCGGTGGTGATGTTCGGGGAGGACGTCGGAACACTCGGCGGCGTCTTCCGGATCACTGACGGGCTGGCCCGCGACTTCGGTGAGGACCGCTGTTTCGACACCCCACTGGCCGAGAGCGGCATCATGGGGTTCGCTCTCGGCATGGCGATGAACGGGTTCAAGCCCGTGGTCGAGATGCAATTCGACGCGTTCGCCTATCCGGCGTTCGAGCAGCTTGTCTCGCACGTGGCAAAGATGCGTAACCGTACCCGTGGTGCCGTGAACGTCCCGATGGTCATCCGGGTGCCTTACGCCGGAGGCATTGGTGGCGTCGAGCACCACAGCGACTCGTCCGAGGCCTACTACGCCCACACACCGGGTTTGAAGGTCGTCACACCCGCCACCGTCGAGGACGCTTACTCGCTGCTGCGGGAGGCCATCAACGACCCCGATCCTGTCGTGTTCATGGAGCCGAAGAAGCTGTACTGGTCGAAGGCCGAGGTCTCGTTGCCGGCCCGGACCGACCCGTTCGGCCGCGCCGCCGTCCGCCGGAGCGGCGCCGACGCAACACTCGTCGCGTACGGCCCCACCGTGCCGGTCGCGCTCGAGGCGGCGGCTGCCGCCGAAGAGGAAGATTGGGATCTCGAAGTCGTCGACTTACGCACGATCGTCCCGTTCGACGACGAGACGGTGGCGGAGTCGGTGCGAAAGACCGGCCGGTGCGTAGTGGTCTCGGAATCGGCCGGCTTCGCCGGCGTCAGCGCTGAGATCGCCGCCCGCGTGCAGGAGCGCTGCTTCCATTCGCTGGCGGCGCCCGTGCTGCGCGTCACCGGCTGGGACATCCCGTACCCGCCGCCGATAGTCGAGAAGCACCACCTGCCCGGGGTCGACCGAGTGCTCGACACCGTCGCGCGCCTGCAGTGGGACGACGAGCCCGACCACCGGTTCCTCGAGGCGGTCCCGGCATGACAGCCACCACGTCGGTTTTCTCGCTCCCCGACCTCGGAGAAGGGTTGACGGAAGCTGAGATCCTCAACTGGCGAGTAGCCGAAGGCGACACGGTCGGCGTGGACGACATCGTCGTCGAGGTCGAGACCGCTAAGGCTGCAGTCGAAGTGCCCTGCCCGTACGCCGGTACGGTCACGGCCCGGCACGGCGGTCCGGGCGACATCATCGCCGTGGGACAGCCACTGCTGACCATTACACCGCCAGACGATCCGGCGGTTCGCGCCGCCGAGGTGGTCCGCACCGAAGAACGAGCCGGCTCCGGCGCCGTGCTCGTCGGTTATGGCACCGCATCAGGCCGTCGGTCTTCTCGCCGCGCGGCCCGGCGGAGGAACCGCCAGCCGGTGTCGGCAGGAGCCAATGGCTCTGCCGCGTCGCCGGCGACGGTTCCGTCGCGCACCCCGGCACCAGGCCGGGCGCCGGCACCAGCCAGGCCGCCGGCCACCCCCGCTGCCCCCAGGGTGATCTCCCCCGTTGTGCGCCGGCTGGCCCGCGAACGTGGCCTGGACCTCTCGGCGCTAACCGGGTCCGGCCCAGCGGGAGTGATCTTGCGGCGGGATGTCGAGGCCGCCGCCAGCCCTACGGTCGCCACACGGGCTACGGAAGGCGCCCACGCCGCCGGTGGCGTGGAGGACCGGCGCATTCCGCTCCGCGGCGTGCGGCGGGCCATCGCCGACAAGTTGTCCACGAGCCGGCGTGAGATTCCGGATGTAACCACCTGGGTGGATGCCGACGCAACCGGCCTGATCGAGGCCCGTGAGGCGCTGCGGGCGTCATATCCAGGCGTGGGCCTGATGGCGCTGCTGGCCCGGCTCGTCGTGGCGGGCTTGGCGCGCTTCCCGGAGCTCAACGCGTCCATCGACGGCGACGAGATCGTCCAATACGGTCACGTCAATCTTGGATTCGCCGCTCAGACCGATCGAGGGCTGGTCGTTCCAGTCGTCAAGAACGCTCACCGCATGACGACCGTCCAACTCGGCGAGGAGATCTCCAGGCTGACGGCCGCCGCTCGGGACGGCAAGGCCAACCCCTCCGAGCTCACCGGTGGGACGGTCACCCTGAACAACTACGGCGTGTTCGGCGTCGATGGCTCCACACCGATCATCAACCATCCGGAGGCGGCACTGATCGGAGTGGGTCGGATAATGGACAAGCCGTGGGTGGTCGACGGCCAGCTGGCTGTGCGGAAGGTGACCCAGCTGTCTCTGACTTTCGACCATCGGGTCTGCGATGGCGGAACGGCGGGCGGCTTCCTGCGCTACATCGCAGATTGCGTGGAGCGACCACTCGGCCTGCTGGCCGATCTTTGACGACCTTCGCGGCCCCGGTGACGGGCGGTCAAGTTGGGGCTCTCGGCCTGCGAGCACGAATGCGACGCACGTTTACGCAAGCTGAACGCCGTGCGCCCATGGTTAATCCCGCCTGGAGCGGTAGCAGTAGGTGACGTACGGAAGAGTCACGCCGTCGGATCCGAGGTGTCGGTCGATGACAACGGCCGCGGCCTCCAACAGTTCCGCCCGCCGTTCGGCTGGCTGCGCAGCTACGTACGACCGCGACCTCGCCAACCCCAGCACTGCGTCGCGGTCGAGGCGCTGAGTCTGCCGGAACGTCGCCACCTCCATCGGCCCGAAGGGCGAGCCGGGCGGCAGGATGACATCGCCGATCAGCTGCGGTTCTTCCGGCGCGACGACGGCCCACAGCTCGTGAACCCACTGAACTAACTCGTCTCGCAGGTTCCACACTAGGGCGAGCCGGCCGCCTGGGCGGAGGACACGAGCTATCTCTGGGACGGCCGTCGCCTGATCGAACCAGTGGAACGCCTGCGCTACCACCACCACATCGAATGCGCTGCCAGCCGCCGGGATCGCCTCGGCGCTACCGGCCCTTGCGTCTACATTCGGTAGCGCTGCCTCAAGAACATCCAGCATCGGAGGGGACGGTTCAACTGCGACCACCCGGTGGTCCGCCGCTACGAGCGCGCGGGTCAGCTTTCCCGTACCCGCTCCCAGATCCAGTACGTCGGCCGGCCGCCCGCCGACCAACCACGCGACCGCCTCCGCCGGGTAGCCGGGACGGTACTGCTCGTACACCTCGGCCACCGAACCAAACGAGGCAGCGCGATCTTCCCACCGGGGGATCGTGTTCATCGCCCTCCCTAACCCCCCGCCGAACGCTGGCCTCCGACCCAGTGTTGCAGTTGTGCTCGCAGGTCGACAGGCGTCAGCACTCGGTGCCTCGGGTACCGACCCCCAATCCGCCCCCGCAGCGACGCCGGGTCGCCTACGCTGCGAAGCGTGGGCTTGGACGAACGCCATTGGGAAGGCGTGCGGCTGCACGTCGTCACCGGCAAGGGCGGCACCGGCAAGACGACAGTGGCGGCTGCGCTCGCCCTTGCCCTCGCTGCCGGCGGGCGGAAGGTCCTGCTCGTGGAGGTGGAGGAGCGCCAGGGGCTGGCTCAACTGTTCGACGTCCCTCCGCTGCCCTACGCCGAGCGGAAGCTTGCCGTCGCTCCGGCTGGTGGCGACGTCTACGGCCTGGCAGTCGACGCGCACGAGGCGATGCACGAGTACCTCGAGATGTATTACCACTTGGGCCGAGCCGGTCGAGCGCTTGACCGGATGGGGGTCGTCGACTTCGCCACAACGGTCGCTCCCGGCATGCGGGACGTTCTGCTGACCGGTAAGACCTACGAGGTCACGCGCCGGCGTACAGCCGGCGGCAGCCCGGTCTATGACGCGGTCGTGCTCGATGCACCACCGACGGGCCGCATCACCCGCTTTCTCAACGTGACCGCCGCCGTGACCTCGCTGGCGCGTGTCGGCCCGGTCAACCGGCACGCCAGAGTCACCATGGATCTGATTCGCAGTCCGCAGACGGCCGTGCATGTCGTCACCCTCTTAGAGGAGATGCCGGTACAGGAGACACTCGACGCGATCGACGAACTGCGCGACACCGAGATCCCTATCGGCGCAGTTGTCGTCAACCAGGTTCGAGAGCAATACCTCACCGGTGGCGACCTCTCCGCCGCCCGGAAGGGTCGGCTGGACCTGGACGCCGTCCGGAGAGGCCTGGCAGCCGCCGGGCTGGTGGCGACCGATGCCGCCGTCGACCAGCTTGTGGTCGAAGCCGCCGAGCACGCCGAGCGCGTCGAGTTGGAGGCGGAGCAGCGGGCGCTTATCGACAAAGCCGGGCGACCGGTCTACGAGCTGCCTCGCATCGCAGCAGGAATCGACCTCACCGCCCTATACGAGCTTGCCGAAGCCCTCACGGACCAGGGCGCCGCATGAAGGCGCCACCAGCCCTCGAGGTCGACCGGTTGGTCGGTGATGCGCGCGTCCGCATCATCGTGACGTGCGGCGCTGGCGGGGTAGGCAAGACCACGACCGCCGCCGCGCTCGCCGTCCGGGCTGCAGAACGAGGCCGCTGTACGGTCGTCCTGACCATCGATCCCGCGCGCCGGCTGGCCCACTCTATGGGTTTGTCCGAGCTCGACAACACCCCGCGTGAAGTCCACGGCATCGACCGGTCGGCGGGCGGCCGGTTGGACGCGATGATGCTCGACATGAAGCGGACGTTCGACGAGGTCGTCGAGTCGCACACCACGCCTGATCGCGCTCGCCAGATCGTGGCCAACCCCTTCTACCAGGCGCTCTCGTCGTCTTTTGCCGGCACCCAGGAGTACATGGCGATGGAGAAGCTAGGCCAGCTTCGGCAGCGCGACGAATGGGACCTCATCGTCGTCGATACCCCGCCATCACGGTCTGCGTTGGACTTCCTCGACGCTCCGGAGCGGCTCGGCTCGTTCCTCGACGGCCGGCTGATCCGCCTGCTTACCGCTCCTGCCCGGGCAGGGGGCCGCGCGTACTTTCGGGTCTTTTCGATGGGGATGTCGATGCTGACGGCGGCTTTCACGAAGATCCTCGGCGGGGAGCTGCTGCGGGACGTGCAGACGTTCGTATCCGCACTCGACACCATGTTCGGCGGGTTTCGAGAGCGGGCGGACGAGACGTACGCGCTACTGAAGCGACCCGAAACGGCGTTCATGGTCGTCGCCATCCCGCAGCCGGACGCGCTCCGTGAGGCGTCTTACTTCGTCGAGCGCCTGGAGGCAGATGGCATGCCGTTGGCTGGGCTATTGCTCAACCGAGTGCACATCGACCGCCATGGAGGCATCAGCGAAGATGAAGCTCGCGCTGCGGTGGAGCACCTGGCCGGCCAGCAGGAGCATCGACTCACGTCCGCCCTGCTGAAGATTCACGCCGAGCGGCTGACACTTGCGAGCCAGGACCGGCGGTTAGCAGACCGGTTCACGGCCGCCCACCCACTCGTTCCCGTCGCTCAGGTGCCGGCCCTCGCCGGAGACGTCCACGACTTGACCGGGCTACGACTCATGGGCCAACTGCTCGCACGTTGATCGCAGGGCTTCAGCCATCACCCCGCGTGTGCCAGATCGTAGTCACGGCGGGCGGACTCCAGAAGCACCCGCCACGAGGTGACGTGCGGGCGGCGGCGAAGCAACGCCCTCCGCTCCCGCTCGGTCATACCTCCCCAGATTCCGAACTCGATGCGGTTGTCAAGTGCGTCCGCGAGGCATTCCGTACGCACGAAGCAACCCATACAGACAGCTTTGGCGCGGTTTTGCGCGGCACCTTGGACGAAGAGCTCATCTGGCTCCGCGCCCCTGCACGCGGCCTGGCTCGGCCAATCGGTAACCCACGTCATTCTGTTGTCCCCCGTCTTTCTGGCTCTTGCTGAGGCACGTGACTCAGCGTTCACCGTGAGAAAACGCTATGAGAAACCCCAGGTCAGTCAATAGGTCCGATCGAACGAATTATGATCAACCGATCGACGGATAGACGGCGTCCCAGTTCGGCCCTACACTACGCCGTGACGTGATCAGTCCAGACAGTTCGACGCGCCTTGGGTGCTTCTCGCGACCATGAGCTAAACACGACCTAGGCTGTCCGCATGGGACTGTTCAGCCCCGCAGCGATCATCGCTGCGATCCGCCGGATGCTGTCGATCGTCGGCATCAGTGCCCTGGCCGGCGTGCTCGTGGCTGGACTGGCCCTGCCCGTTGCCGCTGGACTCGGCCTGACCGCGCGCACCGGCGCTAAGGCGTTCACTGAGATGACCGACGCCGTCGAGATCACCCCGCTCGCAGTCCGCTCCCGGATGGTCGACAGCGAAGGGCGCACCGTGGCCAGGTTCTATGAGGAGAACCGGGTCTACGTCACGATTGACAAGATCGCTCCAGTGATGATCGATGCCACGCTCGCCATCGAGGACCACCGGTTCTTCGAACACGGCCCGCTCGACCTACAGGGCACGACCCGGGCGCTCATCAGCAATCTCGAAGCCGGCGAAACGGTCGGTGGGGGTTCGACGCTCACCCAGCAGTACGTCAAGCTGGTTCTTCTTGACCAGGCCGAGACGCCGGAGGAGCGGGCGGCCGTGCTTGCCGACTCCGGGCCCGAGGGCTACATGCGCAAGCTCCGCGAACTGCGAATGGCGGTCAACGTCGAACGTGAGTACTCGAAGGACGAGATCATTGAGCGGTACCTCAACATCGCCAACTTCGGTGGACCGTCCGGTCGCGCCAACTACGGCGTTGAGGCGGCTGCCCGGTATTACTTCTCTACCAGTGCGGCGGATCTGACGCTGACACAGGCTGCCACGCTGGCCGGCCTCGTGCAGCGTCCGTCGAGTTACGAGCCGACGAACAACCCCGAGGCGGCCATCGGCCGGCGCAACACAGTGATCACCCGGATGGCCGAAGTAGACATGATCACAGAGAGCGAGGCCGCGGATGCACGTCAGGCTGACCTCGGACTTGATATCACCGAGACACCGAGTGGCTGCGTGTCGTCCTGGGCGCCCTGGTTCTGCGACTACGCATTCGCCGAGGTGTTGGAGATGGAAGAGCTCGGCGAGACGCGCGCAGAGCGCGAGCAACTCCTCATGCGCGGTGGCTTGACGATCAAGACAACGCTCGACCGAGATATCCAGCGGGCCGCGGACAAGGCGATGTCCGAGCAGATCGCTCCGGCCGACAGCGCCATCGGCACCATGGCGACAGTGGAGCCCAGCACCGGCAACATCAAGGCCCTGGCCAACTCGCGCAAGTACGGGCCCGAGGGCGAGGGTTATTCCATGGTCAACTACGCCGTAGACAAGAAGTACGGCAACTCCAACGGCATCCAGGCCGGCTCGGCCTTCAAGCCGTGGGTGCTGGCGGCTGCGATCAAGCAGGGCATACCGTTGAACCTCCGGATCAACGCTCCAAACCAGATCAACATGACGGGGAAGAGGTTCAAGGCCTGCCATCCTGATTACAGCCGATACACCGTCAAGGAAACGTGGCGTCCGCAGAACTCCACCCGGGGCGGCAACATTACGTTGCGCCAGGCGACGGAGTGGTCGACCAACACTTACTTCGTGCAGCTGTTGCAGCGGACCGGTATCTGCGAACCCGCCACGATCGCGCAGAAGGCAGGCATCTGGAAGCAGGTCCCGAATACCACCGAGCCGCAGCCACTTGATCAGGTCGCGTCGTTCACGCTTGGCTCCAACACTGTCTCGCCGCTCGCTATGGCGGGCGGGTACGGCATGTTCGCCAACCGCGGCAAGTACTGCAAGTCGCATGCCGTTTTTGAGGTGGTGGACCGCGACGGTAATTCCATCGCCAAGCGCGAACCTGACTGCACGCGTGTACTCGACAAGGGCGTCGCCGACGGCGTCAACGGCGTCTTACAAGGGGTGATCGAGACACCCGGTGCGACCGGCAACCGGATGCGGCTCGACGACAACCGCCCGGCAGCGGGGAAGACCGGTACGACCAACGATTCAATCGCGGTGTGGTTCGTCGGATACACACCTCAGCTTTCGACCGCCGTCGCAGTGGCCGATCTCGAGGGCAGGCAAACGACTCTCGACGGCAGGACTTACAACGGCACGCGGATCCCCTTCGCATGCGGAGGTTGTATCCCCGGCCCGATCTGGACCGACATGATGAACGCCGCCCTCGACGGCGAGTCGAAGGAGAAGTTCAAGCGTCCCGATCCCAAGATCGTCCGGGGCGTCGACGAACGGATTCCCGACGTGCGTGGCGCCAGCGCCGACACCGCGACCGCACAGCTCCAGGACGCCGGCTTTGACTCGCACATCGCAGGCGAAGTCGCGTCGGCGCTGACCGCCGGGGTGGTCGTATCCACGGAACCGAGCGGCGGCACGTTGTTCGCATCGGGCGGCAGCGTCGGCCTTTACATAAGTACCGGGGTTCCACCTGCTGACGATGAGGACAAGGACGAGGACGACGATCCTCCGGACGAGACCTAGCGACCGTCCACGTCATCTGGTGGCTTGGTGCGTGGCGTTCATCGGTGGCTGATACTCCCCTACCAGTGAACGGTGCCACCATGCGCCCGTCTCTCGGCGTTCTTGCCTGGTGGTGAACCGGTACCGGTAGAGCACAGCACGCACGTACTCCGGTGGCTCGTCCGGGAACGGGTTGCGGCGCAGGAGCCTCAGTGTCGACCGGTCGTTTTCAAGGAGCTTTGCCAGCAGCCGCTCCATCCAGGGCTCGGCATAACCTCGAGACAGTGCAGCGAACCACATCAGCCAGTCGAGACGTAGGTGGTACGGCGCAATCTGCGGCGGACGCCGGCGGACATTCGTCGGTTTGCCCTTGAACTCGTACTCGCGCCACTCAGTCTCCCCGACCAGCGACCGCTCCGTTGTCCCCTGTATGACGACCTCGTACCGCGTGCGCGTGATGCTTCCGAACGCTCCGTAGCTGTTGACCAAGTGCAACGGCGTGAAGCTGTAGTTCATCCGCTGGTCCGGCGACAGCAGGTTCTGGACCGGCCAATAGCTGAGAACGACGATCAGCGACGACACGGCGATCACCACCGCCTGGAACCATGCCGGCTGAATCTGCCGCTCGGCGGGTGCCTCAACAGGGAGAACAG
The DNA here is from genome assembly GCA_035762665.1 of Jiangellaceae bacterium. Lineage (GTDB taxonomy): Bacteria > Actinomycetota > Actinomycetes > Jiangellales > Jiangellaceae > JASLBX01. The sequence goes on from DASTNZ010000144.1 coordinate 127,738, forward strand.
TCCCGAGCAGACCATCCCCAAGCACGGGCAGGGCGATCACGATGGTCAATGTGTTGAGCCAGGAGAAATTGCCGCTCAACACCAGCCAGCCCTGGGTGATGATGATCACCAGTGCGGCCGCCCCTGCGACCGGTTGCGGAACGAACAGCAGGAATGGGACGACGAGCTGAGTGACGTGATTCGCCGCCGCCTCCACGCGGTGCAGCGGCTTGGGCAATCGGTGGAAGTACCAGCTCAGCGCATTAGGCATCGGCTGGGTCTCGTGGTGGTAGTACAAGCATGTCATGTCGCGCCAGCAGCGGTCGCCACGCAACTTGATCAGACCCGCACCGAACTCGAGCCGGAACACCACCCACCGGAGGCCGAGCAGGATCAGTAACGGCGGCGGGACGTCTGCCGGCCCAAGGAAGATGGCCAATAAGCCCACCTCGCACAGCAGCGACTCCCAGCCGAACGCGTACCACAACTGCCCTACGTTGAGGATGGACACGTAGATCAACCACAGCAGCGTCCAGATGGCCATGTGCCCGGGCAGCGGCAGGTCATCTGCTAGTCCCAGCACGAGCGCCGCCGACACTGCGACCCCAACCCAGGCCAGCACAGCAAAGAACCGGTCACTGTAGTGAAGGTGGAACAGGCTGGGTGACTGGCGGAACGGGGTGCGGGCGAGATAGGCCGGGATCGGCAACAGGCCTCGCTCGCCGAGCAGGGCACGGAACTGGTTCGCCGCGTTCAGGAACGCGACGAGGTACACCACGGCCAGAGCCCGCTGAAAGACCAGCCGACTCAGCCAGTAGCCGTCAGCGGCGAGCCACTCCACCGGCCTGCTCCTGCTCCATGGCGCGGGAGACTAACGCGAACCCGCTCGCCCCACCACGGATGGAGCGCCTACCGCTGCTGCGGTCTGGCGATCATGTCTGTCAGCTTCCGTCGCACCGCGAACTCGGTCCGCGCCACGACACGCTGCTCGTCGACGGTATGCCGCATCGACCTCGCCACGCTGTCCACGACGCGCGCGACATTCCGGGCGGACACGGCTCCGGCGTATTGGCGTACCAGCGACTGGGTGAGCTCCTGCAGCTCATCGGGTTGCCATGCCCTCATGGCGAGCTCGATTCGAGCCGAATCACTCTCCAGCACACCAGCGCTTCCATTGACGACCTCCTGATCGAGCGGTGAAGCCGTACCCAACACTCGCCGCGTCCCGCGCGAAGGGCTTAGGGCTTAACCGCACTCGCGATGGAGTCGAAAGTCCCTAGTGGCGCTCGGCGCCTCGTTCCGTCACAGAAACGCTGTCAGCACGGCGTTCGGTTGGCGTGGCTACCAGGTAGCCCAGCAGAACGAACAGGACTACCTGGGCGCCCGTGAGCCCGGCAGCCCACAGCTCCATCCGAAGGTGACTTAGCGCCTCGTACTCGAACACACCCGGGCCGAACACGCCTACACCGAACAGCACGAAGAGGACGATCACCAGCACCTGAACCGCCGCGCCCACTGCCCACACAATGCGCCGGTCGAACGCCACCAGTACCGCCGCTCCGATCAGGTACGGCACGGACAAGAACAAATACGCGCCATAGGTGTTGCTGTCGGTAGCACCAGGCACGGCCTCCGCATCGGCGACGAGGAACATGAGCGTGATATAGAGGACCGCCACGATCACGCACAGTATGGCCGCGGCATATCGGATCGATCTTCGACTTTCCGCAGCCGGATGAGTGAAGCTCCAGCGTTTGTCGCCTGTAGACGCCATGGCTCCCACTTTCATTGGCATCGGCGCCGGCGGCGTCGCCGGTCGCCGCCTCACTCTGGATGACACCCACTTTCCTTGCGATTTCGACGGCCGATCAGAAGCGGAAGTCCTCAGTTAGTCGAGTCGTTGTCCACGGTCCGTCAGGACCTTCGGCCTACCTCGCGGCTCGTTGTCACGCCAGGCGAAGAATTAGCCGGCCGTCCGAATCAAGGTCAATCCGCGTCCCGAAGTTGTGGCTGACCCGCTCCAGAACGGTTCGCATCCACACGGCGTCGCCGGTCGACGCGTGGTGAAGCCGGAGTTGCCGCGCTTGGAGCGGGACCATCATCACGCTGGCCAGCTCGCCGCTGCCCGGCTGCACCGACACGAGGTAGATCAACCGCAGGTCATCGCGATACTCCTCATAGCCGGTGATGCCTTCGTAGTCGTCGATGAAGTCACCACACCCATAGAGGATGAGCTTGCCCCGGTAGATCTCTATTGGCCGCGGGTGATGTGACGAATGCCCGTGGACCACGTCGACTCCACCGTCGATCAGCCGGTGCGCAAACCTGACCTCAGCTCTCGATACGGCATAGCCCCAGTTGGGACCCCAATGAATCGATACCACGACGATGTTGCCAGGCTGCTTGATCCGCTGGATCCGAGTGATCAGGTCGTCGGCGGCCACATCGGACGGCGTGTCGGCGAAGTCGACTCCGGATCGATCTGGCGTGGCGGCCCAGCTCGCTGGCACGCCACCTGTCGCCATCCCCACCGCATAGACCAGAAATCGAGTGAATCCGTCAACCGTGATGACCGCGTGCCGTTGTGCTTGCTCGAGGTCACGCCCCGCTCCCACTGTTGTCACCTGAGCGCCATACAGCGAATCAAGGGTTTGTGCGAGCCCGCGGCGGCCGAAGTCCAGAACGTGGTTGTTCGCCAACACGCAGGCGTCCGGCCGAGCGACCGACAAACACGGCAGGTTGGCCGGGTTCATGCGGTAGTGCACCGCCTTACCAAGCGCGAAATCGTCACTGCGCGTGACGCTGGTCTCAAGATTCACGATGCGCGCATCAGGCGTGAACTCGTCGAGGATGGGCAGGGCATCTCCCCATGGCCACGAGTAGTCGACCGGGTACTGAATCGGGCCGTTGACCTGCTCCGCGAGCTCGACGTACGTCCGCGCATCACGGACGTACGCCTCCCGAAGGGCCGGGTCGCCCGGTTGCGGAAGGATCTGGTCAACCCCGCGGCCGAGCATGACGTCGCCGCACAGGAACAGCCCGAGCAGCCCATCGCGCACGAGCCCAGGCTAGAGCGGTTGTCACGGCCGAGCTCTGCGAAGTTCCAAGCTGTACTGGTCGAAAGACCTGGTGACTGTCCATGAAGCACATCTAGGCGTGTCGTTTCGGCCGCCTGGTCGGTTGAGCAGCGCACCCTTAGCAGCGCCAACGACGTCGGCCTCCGAGGAGAGCAGCTCCGCGTGTCCAGTCGCAGTAACCCGTCAGTCCGCGCACACCGCAGCGTCGAACCCTCCACCGTTGAGAGGCACGTTTCCACCCATGGCGACTGGGATAACCCCGGAGATCGGGCCGCCGTTGGCCGCTGCTGCGGGTGTCTCATTCGTCTGGTTGGCGCCTGCGTTGGCAGGTGCCGGAGTGCACCGCAGCGGTGTGACCAGGTGGACATGCGCTGACGCCGGGGCGGTAGGACCCAGGACGACAGCCGCAGTTAACACAGCGCCCGCGATTAGGCGGACTTTAGGCATGATTCCTCCTCTGAGGCCGCAACTCTTGGCCGCCAATACGCCACGGCGGCCAGTGGGTGTAGTGGAATGCACCGTCACAGTGAGCACGCACATTGGCCCGAGCTCGTTCATGATCGAGCGGTCACCTTGGAGGCGAATCAGCCAGGCGTCAGTACCGCCTTCGGTACGACTGCGCCGCCGTGACCCGCTCGAGGGCCATTTCTTCGGCCGCCGCACGCGGCTCGAGATCCCTAGAGCGGAACCGGTCCACGAGTCCAAGCGTGCTGGCGCGGATCCTGGATCGGATCGTGGCGAGCGCGGCATCCCAGTCGCCGCCGCGATACTCGACCGCGGCGCAGATCACTCCGCCGGCATTGGCGATCACGTCGGGAACGCACAGCACACCACGCTTGTGAAGCATCTGTTCAGCCTCGACGGTAACCGGAATATTCGCACCTGGCAGAACCACTTTCACGCGCACCAGGTCCGCATTCTGCTTAGTGATGACGTCCGGTTGTGCTGCCGGTACTAGTACGTCGCAGTCCAGGGCGAGGATGTCGTCGCGCGGCACACCGAGCGCACCTGGGAAGTCGCCGACGCTGTTCCGATCTGTGCGCTTGAACACCGCGACAGCCTCGACATCGAGGCCTGCCGGATCGTGTATTGCACCGCGGGAATCTGACACCGCCACCACTACCGCTCCCCGCTCGGCGAGCCGCAAGGCGGCATTGAGTCCGACGGCTCCGAACCCTTGGACGACGACCCTGGCGCCGTTGAGGTCCAACAGGCCTGCCTCACTCAGCGTCTCGGCGCAGACGGCAAGGCCGTACCCCGTAGCACCGAGTACGTCGAGAGGGATGCCGCCAAGTGCTGATGGCAGGCCCACAGCGCGACCGATCTCGTCGCGAATCCAGGCCATTGCCGTCTCGTCGGTGCCCATATCTGGGCCGGGTATGTACTCAGTCAATTCTCGGATCGCGCCGGCGAACGCCCGAATCACTCGCTCGCGGTTCGTCTCGTCCAGCTCACCAGGCACAACGATTCCTGCCTTGGCACCGCCATGCGGCAGGCCGCAGGCCGCGTTCTTGATCGTCATCGCGCGGGCGAGCCGCGCCACCTCGGCAGCGTCGACGGATGGCGTCATACGTAGCCCGCCTATCGCCGGACCAAGCGCGACATTGTCGACAACCACGATGCCGAGACAATCAGCTGGCAGCCGCGTGAAAATCACCTTCTCTGGGCCGAGTTCGTCGACCGGCCACCAAGCTGTTACCTCGCTCATATCGATCACCTCACCCGTAGGTCGCCTATTCCGCGTCAGGCCGTGGTCGTGAGGTCACGCCGCCGGATCGTCGTGGTCTTACTTGGAACGGCGTATTCATAAGACGTCACGTCGGCCGCGTGGAGTAGAGGCAAAAGGCCCGGCTCAGCGGCACTCACGTCCTGACGCCTTCACGTTGTTGCTTTGCGCGTCCTTGAAAGAGCTCGGGTCCTTCGGCCCTAATCGGCTTTGGCACGCCAGCCGAGACTGAAGACAAGACAGTCGGTACACCTTGGCTGGCACTTACTGAAGTGACTGCCGGACAAGGTCGATCTTCATAGCGGTCAGTGCATAAAAGATGATCAGCAAGGTACGGCTTCGGCTCCACCACCAGACCGGCTCCGCGAAACCCGGTCCGCCGAACGAACCACCACGACCGGCGACCCCGCCACCGCCAAGCTGGCGAAGCTGGTTGTTGCCCCTCGGGATCTTGCTGACCCTTGTCCTCCTGATACTGCCCAGCCTGTTCGGCCGGTCGGCCCCATCAATGTCGTACAGCGAGTTCCTGACCGCGGTCGAGGAAGGGCGAGTACAGGCAATCACCATCGACGACCAGGGGGCGGTTGAAGGAGAGCTGGCCGACGGCACGACATTCACCAGCCAGGTTCCCACGGCGATCGACAGCGGCCAGCTGGAGCGTGAGCTCCAGTCGAAAGACATCGAGATAACCGCAACTCAGAGCGGCGGCTTTTTTCTCTCGATCCTGGCCAGCTTCCTGCCGCTACTCATCCTCATCGGGCTGTTCGTGTGGCTCGGCCGGCAGACCCAACGCTCGCTGGCCGGTGGGATAGGCGGGTTCGGCCGATCCAGAGCCAAGATCATCGAGGCCGAGCGGCCAACCACCAGCTTCGACGACGTGGCCGGATACGAGGGCGTCAAGCAGGAGGTCGCCGAAGTGGTGGACTTCCTCCGTCACCCCGAGCGGTACTTCGCGGCCGGAGCCAAAGGACCCAAGGGCGTGATCATGATTGGGCCGCCGGGCACTGGCAAGACGCTGATCGCCCGCGCGGTAGCTGGTGAGGCCGAGGTGCCGTTCCTGTCAGTCACCGGGTCGGCATTCGTCGAGATGTTCGTGGGCGTGGGCGCCTCGCGGGTCCGCGACCTGTTCACCGAGGCCCGAAAGCGCGCCCCGTCGATCATCTTCATCGACGAGATCGACGCCATCGGTGGCCGTCGCGGTGGGCCCGTGCTGGGCGGTCATGACGAGCGTGAGCAGACCCTCAACCAACTCCTGGCGGAGATGGATGGCTTTGACCCGAACGCAGGGATCGTCGTCCTGGCCGCGACGAACCGGCCCGACACGCTGGATCCTGCTCTGTTGCGTCCGGGCCGGTTCGACCGGCAGGTCACGGTTCCGTTGCCGAACCAGTCCGAGCGGGCGGCGATCCTGGCCGTGCATGCCCGCGGGAAGGTCCTGGCAGACGACGTCCGACTAGACGTTACAGCGCGAGCCACGCCGGGGTTCTCCGGTGCAGACCTCGCCAACCTCGTCAACGAGGCCGCGATCAACGCCGTCCGGGTCGGCCGGACGATCATCAACGCTCAGGACCTCGACTCTGCCCGGGACCGAGTGCTGCTGGGCCGCCGTGAAACATCTAACGCCTTGCTGCCCGAGGAACGGCATGCCGTCGCCGTACACGAATCCGGGCACGCGTTGCTGGCAGCCCTGTGCGAGCACGCCGACCCGGTAGCGAAGGTGACGATCCTTCCCGCCGGCATGGCCCTCGGCGCCACCGAGCAGCTCCCCGAGGCTGAGCGCCACCTCTACACCGAGGGCTACCTCACCGATCTTCTCGCCGTTCGGCTGGGTGGCCGCGCCGCCGAACTCGTCGTGTTCGGCCAAGGCAGCACCGGAGCTACCAACGACCTCACTGAAGCCACCCAAATCGCCACCCGCATGGTGCGCGAATTCGGCCTGTCCAAGACGCTGGGACCGGTGGGCTACGCCACCGGCGGCCCCAAATACCTCGGCGAGACAACCGAGGATCTCCTCAGAAGACCGTACTCGGAACACACTCAGCGGATCGTCGACGAAGAGGTCGCGCGCCTCGTTCGTGAGGCAGAGCACCGTGCGGTCGATCTGCTCCGCGAACACCGCCCAGCCCTCGACCGGCTCGCCGAGACCCTGCAAGAACAGGAAACAATCGACGGGTCCGTCGTCCTGGACGTCCTTAGAGCCGAACAGACGGCCGTCAGATAGGGCGTGCCACAGCACCGCCGTCGGCGGAACGGTCGAACCGTGGTGAGAAGAGGCAGGTGGCGTGACGCAACCTCTGTGCTACATCGTCGACTGCGCACTGCCGCGGGTGTGGTGGGACCAAGGGCCCTTGTCCGCCGGGAGCGTTCGACTTAGCGTCAACTCGGGAGGTCTTCGATGGCGGGGCTTCGATGATTTTGACCTCGAACGGCAGATTCGTCCTGCTGCCAGCCGGCCTGGTAGATGCTGCGCGTGGCCAGGTTGGCACGTGGTCGCCTGCTCGCTCGGGCGCGGCGCCCGACCGTACGCCTCGAACCTGCCCGCGTACTTCAACCTCTGTTAGCGCTGCTCACATCGGAGCAGCATCGTTTGTGGGAAGGAGGACGGTATGACCGCCACCGAAGCAGAACGTACGCTCGATGCGTCGGTCCGGGTCGAGCTCTATCGCACGATGGTGCTCTGCCGTACGTTCGAGGATGCAATCCTGCGGGAGTACCACGCGGACAAGAAGCCGGCGTTCGACATTGGTGCCGGCTTGGTGCCCGGTGAGATGCACCTGTCCAGTGGGCAGGAACCGGTAGCGGCCGGTGTCTGCGCCCACCTGACGGCGGACGACGCGCTCACCGCCACGCACCGTCCACACCATCTCGCCATCGCACACGGCATCGACCTCCGGAAGCTGGCCGCGGAGATCTTCGGCAGGGAAACCGGGCTTGGCCGCGGCCGGGGTGGGCACATGCACCTGTTCGACCCAGCAACCCACTTCTCCTGCTCGGGGATCATCGCCGAGGGTTACCCGCCGGCGTTGGGCCAGGCGTTCGCCTTCAAACGCCAGGGAACCGATCACATTGCGGTCGCGGTCACCGGTGAGGGCGCGGCCAACCAGGGCGCCTTCCACGAGTCGCTGAATCTGGCCGCATTGTGGAAGTTGCCGGTCGTCTTCGTGGTGGAAGACAACGACTGGGGCATCTCCGTGCCACGCAACGCGTCCACCGCGATCGGCTCCAATGCCGACCGAGCAAGCGGTTACGGCATCCCGGGCGAGCGGATAGAGGACAACGACGTCGAAGCGGTCTACGATGCCGCCGCTCGTGCCGTCGCGCGGGCTCGGGCCGGTGAAGGACCGTCGCTGATTGAGGTACATACGGTCCGGCTGTTGGGCCATTTCGAAGGCGACGCCCAGGGATACCGCGACGACCTGACTGGCATCGAAGGACGTGATCCGATTCCGCGGTACGAGACGACCCTGCGCGATAAGGGTCTGCTCGGCGAGGGCGAGGTGGCTCGCATCCGCGAGGAAGCCCGCTCGAGAGTCGAGGACGCCATCACCTTCGCCAAGGACAGCCCGGAGCCCGACCCGGCCACGGCATCGTCCTACGTGTTCGCCTGAGGAGGTCACCGTGACTGTCATGGAAACCCAGAGCACCGACACCGCCGGCACCCGGCGGCTCACCACCGCAAAGGCGATGGTGGAGGGCATCGCGCAGGAGATGGAGCGCGACCCGTCCGTCGTCTACCTGGGCGAGGACGTCGGCAAGTACGGCGGCATCTTCAGCTCGACGGCCGGTCTTCTCGATCGTTTTGGTGAAGACCGCGTGCTGGACACCCCGATCTCGGAAACCGCGTTCATCGGGCTGGCAATCGGGGCGGCGGTCGAGGGTATGCGCCCAATCGCCGAGCTGATGTTCGTCGACTTCTTCGGTGTCTGCATGGATCAGATCTACAACCACATGGCGAAGATTCACTTCGAGTCTGGCGGTGCCGTAAAGGTGCCAATGGTGCTCACGACAGCCGTCGGAGGCGGCTACTCCGACGCGGCTCAGCACTCGCAATGCCTGTGGGGCACGTTCGCGCACCTTCCGGGCATGAAGGTCGTGACCCCGAGCACACCGCACGACGCCAAGGGCCTGATCATCTCGGCTATCCGCGACGACAACCCGGTCGTGTACATGTTCCACAAGGGCGTGATGGGGCTGCCATGGATGGCCAAGAACCCGCGGGCCACCGACGTGGTTCCGGAGGATCCCTATGAGGTGCCGATCGGCAAGGCCAGGATCGCCCGGGAGGGCAGGGACGTCACGGTCGCGTCGGTGTCGCTCTCGGTGCATCACGCGATGGACGTGGCGGACCAGTTGGCTGCCGACGGAGGCATCGACGCCGAGGTCATCGACTTGCGCAGCCTGAAACCGCTCGACAGGGAGGCGATCCTGACGTCGGTGGCCAAGACGGGCCGGCTGGTCGTGGTCGATGAGGACTACCTCTCCTACGGACTGTCTGGGGAGGTCGTCGCCACGGTCACTGACGTCGATCCCGGCATGCTGCGCGCGCCCGTGGCCCGTGTCGCCGTCCCGGACGTGCCGATTCCGTACGCTCGGTCGCTGGAGTACACGGTGCTCCCGACCCGAAACCGGATCGAGGAAGCCATCCACCGGGTGGTGAAGGGATGACCGACGTGCCGTTCCCGGCGGTGGCGGACAAGGGCCCGGGTTCGGAGGGCGTGGTCTCCACGTGGTTCGTCCGCGATGGTGACATCGTGACGATGGACCAGCTCATCGCCGAGATCCAGGTCGACAAGGTGGCCGCGGAGGTCCCTGCCCCGGCGGCGGGGACCATCCGGCTGCTCGTACCTGAGGAAGCCGTGGTCAAGCAGGGTGATGTGATCGCTCGCATTGAGTGAATGAGCAACGTGCAGCATCGCATGTCGGTCGACGAGGTCCGCAGACGGCTGCTGAAAAAACAGAAGCTGACCGACGATGGAGCCGCCGACGTAGTCGCAGTCTGCGATGACCTCGTCGGGCTGCATGCAACCGGAACGACGAGTCCGTACTTGCAGGTGTTCGCCCGGTTGCCGGGCTTCCGCCGTGCCGACCTGGAAGATGCGCTCTACCGGGACCGTTCACTCGCGCGGGTTCGGTGTATGCGGGGGACGGTATTCATCGTGTCGAGGTCGATGTTGCCCATCGTGATGGCCGCGACGCGGCGCATCGTCGAGCCACTGTCAACTCGTTTTCTGGCGAGCGTCGGGGTGACTGAGAACGAATACCTCGCCCTCGCCGCGCGCATCGAGGCCGTCTTGGACTCGTCTGACCACGCCCTCACTGCCGGACAACTGCGCCAACACATGCGTGCCGATCAGAGCCTGTCAAGAGTGGTCAATCTGATGTGCGATCAGGGGCGGCTCGTGCGCGATCGGCCAGTTGGCAGTTGGAAGAGCCGCACGTTCACCTACCGACGATTCCACGACGCCGTTCCCAATATCGTCCCTATCGCCGAGGACGAGGCAGTCCGCCAGATCGCCTCGCTCTACATCCGGTCCTACGGGCCGGTCACGTTGTCTGACCTGGCGTGGTGGTCGGGGCTGGGCCTGCGGCCGATGCAACAGGTGGTGGAGGAACTGGGCGACGTCGTACAGATCGACATCGATGGGAATGGATCAGTCTGGTTGGCCCACACCGACGATCTCGCCACCATCATTTCGCCGGATATTGAGCCAACCGCGCCTGTTGTGCGCTTGCTTCCGGAGCTCGACCCGTTCCTAATGGGCCGCTACGACCGGCACCTGTTCTTCGATCAGGCGTTCGTGGACTACATCACGGATCGCGCTGGCAACGTGACGTCCACGGTGATGATCGACGGGCGAGTCGTGGGTGTGTGGGATGTCGCCGAGACGCCCACACCGGCAGTGGGGGTCCACCTGTTCGACCCGGAGCAGCCCGGTTACGCGCAGGTGCACGAGCAGGCCGCTCGGGTAGCTCAGTTCTGGTTCAACAGAGAGGTGCCCATAGTTGAGGTATCTACAATGCCGTCGTTGAAAAGCCGTTCCGCGGGCGGCTTTCTGTCCCCATTGGCCAAGGACAACACGACTACCGGATGACCTTGACTACCCAGGATCGGCACTCGTGTGTTCACCCGCCGACGTGCGGACTGAGGCGGAGTATGAGTTTGGGGCGCCAAGACAGCTGGCGGTCAGATGCGCAGGTCGCCCAGCGGAGGACGGTATGGCCGAGGTCACCGCTCCATTTTCGCGTACGGACGCTCGACCGGTTCCTCCGCTGGTGCGGGTCGAGCCAGCCGGCTTGGCCACCAGAACCAGCGGCCGACGTCCATTGCGAGCGCGGGGACGAGGATCGACCGGACAAGGAAGGTATCCAGCAGCACTCCCAGCGACACCAGCACTCCGAGCTGGACCAGGAGCACAAGTGGTAGGAAGGCCAGCACGCTGAACGTTGCGGCGAGTACGAGACCCGCGCTGGAGATGACCGCGCCGGTCACCGCCAACCCTCGCACGATGCCTTCCCGGTGAGCATCTCGGCGGTCGTGACGCTTGACCTCTTCGCGGACCCGGGAGATCAGGAAGATGTTGTAGTCCACTCCGAGCGTGACCAGGAACAGGAACCCGATCAGCATCAGCTGGCTGTCGACGGCCGGGAAGTCGAACACGTGGGTGAAAAGCAGCCAGCTGGCGCCCAGCGCGGCGAAGTAGGACAACACCACCGTGGCGATCAGCAGCAGCGGCGCGACCAGTGCCCGCAGCAGCAACAGCAGCACGGTGAACACCACGACCAGCACCAGCGGGATGACGACCTGTCGGTCATGTTCCTGCGCCTGGTCCTGGTCCATCGTGCTGGCCGTGCTGCCGCCAACCATGGCGTCGGCGCCGGGGACGGCACGAGTCGCCGTGCGGATTCGGTCTACCGTCGCCTCGGCCGCCGGGCTGTCCGACGGGTCCGCTAGCACGGCGTACACCATGATCAGCTCACCGTCGGTGGACAGTGTCTCCTGACTGATCTCGGCGACGCCATCGACGTCCCTCAGCGCGGAAGTCACATCGGCCGCGGCAGGTGCGTCTGCGATCACCTGGACGGGACGGCTCTGCCCCGCCGGGTAGTGCGCGGCCAGCAACCGTTCGCCGGCCAACGAGTCGGGCGTGGTAGTGACGATGTTCTCTTCGTCCAGGCCCGTCTCGAGGGCGACAACGCCGAACGCGAGGACGCCAAGGGCCAGCACAGCACCGACCCAGACCCTCCGCGGCCGTCTCGCGACTCCATCACCGATCCGGCCCCACACAGACCGACTCGCGGTCCGCGCGCCGCCGTGGCGTGGCACAACTGGCCAGAATACCCACCTCCCGCTGATCACGAGGAGCGCGGGAAGCAGAGTGATCATGGTGGCTAGACCTGCGAGGATGCTGATCGCGGCTGCGGGCCCGAGGGTGTAGTTGAAGCCCATGTCTGCGGCCAGCAGGCACAGCAGCCCCAGCGCCGTGGTTGCGGCAGAGGCCGCGATCGCGGGCCCGGCCCGGCGCAGCGCCACGGCCATCGCAACGTGCCGGTCAGGCTCGCGACGCAGCTCCTCCCGGTAGCGGGCCAGCAGCAGGAGCGCATAGTCGGTACTGACGCCGAACACGAGCACGGCCAGGATGCTCGCACTGCCAGAGCTCACGGCCAGCCCAGCGTGCTTGGCAAGCAGGTAGATCGCTGCATTGGCGAGCTGGAGCGCCAAGAACGCATTCAGCAGCGGCAGCACCCATAGCACCGGGCTGCGATAGATGATCAACAGTAACGCGGCGACCACGGCCGCGGCAACCAGCAGGGCAGTGGTGTCGATACCGCTGAGCGCCTCGCTGACATCCAGCCCAATACCCGCAGGGCCGGTCAGCTTGGCCTCCAGCCCGGCTGGCAGGTTCTCACCGGCCGACGTCCGGACCTGCGAGGCATCCTCGGTCACCGTGCTGGAATCGAACGGGACCGCCAACAGCAGCGCCTGGCCGTCGTCAGACGGCTGGGTTGGCGGGATCGGCTGCACGGCGAAACGCTTGAACGCGAGCCGGTCAGCGTCGACCTTGGCGCGGTCGTCCGCGGTGAGACCGCTCTCCCGGACGTACACGACGACGCCGGTCGTCACGTTCGCGTCCGGGAACCGGTCAACGAGCTCGGCGACGCGGGTGGACTCGGCTGCGCGGGGCAGCTCTGCGGTGCTGTTGTCCTCAACAACACCGGACAACCGGCTGGCGAGCGGGAAGGCCACCACGATGATCGCGACCCACATCGCGAGGACCAGCCACTTGCCCGTACGTCCCGCGGGAAGCCCAGTGATGTGGGCCGCCAGCCTGGCAATCGAATCGGCGAGCTTGCTCGAGGGCATCATGGAGTGCTCTCCTTCTCGTGGAGGTGCGTGCTGTGAGACCACGCCTAGCGGCGTGGTGGTGCGGCTTCCGATGCCTGGGTCGTCGAATGGCAGTTCGGCGACCCAGGTTCTGTCTCGTGCTGGTGGCTCCTTGGATCTGTCGGTCACTCCATTGGTCCGCCGCCTTCCTCAGAGCTTGGGGTCGGCTCGATGGCGGGAAAGGCGATGAATCGGGTGAGCACCGCACGCGCGCCAGGCGGAGTGTCCTCGTCCGAGCGCCGGTACCGGTTGAGCAGCGCGATGTACTCCTCGAAGAACTCCAGCAGCTCCTCCAAGGTCACCCGGATCGAGCCACGCGAGTAGGGCAATGCGTCCCCCCAATCACCCAGCTCTTCGCGATAGAGCTGGAAACGGGCGAATTCCTCAAGATCCGTGGCGAACTCGAGCCGGTTCAATTCGTCCATCGCGGCTCGCATCTCCGGACTCTGTTCGCTGCGGCGGGGAAAGCGCAGATCCACCCGCCGTGCCCGCCACCACCGCTCCCTGCCGTGCGACCGCACGGACAGCTCGTCTTCCGGCACTTCCTCGATCAGTCCGTGTGCGGATAGCTGCCGCAAGTGATAACTCGTCGCGCCGGTGTTCAATCCCATCACGCGTGCCAGGGACGTGGCCGTGGCAGGACCTTTGCGCAGGACCTGCGCGATCCGGTAGCGCAGCGGATGCGCCAGGAGCCTAAGCGTGTCGATGTCCGCGACCTGCCGCTGCGTCCGTTCCGTGGCCATGAACACATGATAAGGACTTGCACGTACTCTTTGCAAGCTTTCTTTGCAAACTTCTTGTGTAAGTTTCATGGCCCCGCTTGATGCCTCAGGCTGGCTGTGCGCCTGGTTCGTCCTCGGCAGTCTGGTCTGGTTCAGCCCAGGATGGCCGTGGCGATGAGGAAGTAGATCAGGAGCGAGAGCACGTCTTGTATCACGGTGGCGAGGGGGCCGCTACCGAACGCGGGGTCGCGTCCCAGCCGGGACATCAACCAGGGCAGCGACATGGCCACCACCGTGGCCACGCTGCATGCCCCGATCAGGGACAGGCCGAGCACGAACCCGATCTGGAGAGAGCCGAGCACCAGCCATGCGGCCGGGATGGTGAGCACGGCCAGGAAGAGGCCGACAAGGAGGCCGGTGAACGATTCCATGCCGAACACCCGGCGCACGGGTACGCCGACCGACAGGCCGCGGATCACCAGGGCCTCCGTCTGGGTCCCGACCGCGTCGGCCATGTAGACGATCCCCGGGATGAAAAACGCCAGCCGCACGTCAGAAGCGAGGGTTTCGGCGAAGCCGTCGACGAGGCTGGCGGCGCCGGCCGAGCCGATCAGGCCGAGCACCAGCCAAGGTAGCCGGTGCCACAGGCGGGTCGCGATGGGTTCGTACATTGCGTGGCGTGCCGAAGCCGACGAGGTCAGGTAACCACCGAGCCGGGCGAGGTCCTCGTCGTGCTCGGCGCGCAGCACCGCCAGGAAGCGGGCCGGTGGTACCAACCCGCGGAAGGACCCGTCGGTGTCGACGACCGCGAGGCTGGACTCTCCGTGCGCGGTCGCTTTCCAAGCCGCCTTCTCCCGGGCGAGCCCGGGCGCAGCGACGGGCGGGTCGGGGTCCATGAGGTCGCCGGCCAGCATCTCCGCGTCGGCAGCGATGATCGACTCCAACGGGATCAACCCGAGCAGTCGGTGGGGGAACCCGTCACCGTCCACGCACACGGCCACGTCGGCGGCCGACTCAAAGCGCCGACCCGCAAGCATGGCTCGCACCTGGGACGCCGTGGCATCCGGTCCGCACATTGGCACATTGGTCACGAGGTACTCGTCCACCGAGCCAGGCAGCAGGGGGGGCGACGGCTCGGGCAGCGGCGCAATCGAGACGTTCACGCCACCATCGTCCCTGCCGCGGAGGCGTTCGTAAGTCTCGTCAGGCGCGAGAGGTGCCTCGCCTGCTCCGGCGGGCGTTCATGCGAAGCTGGGTGACCCGGGCCACCCCGGCGATGCCTACCACAATGCCACCACCTACGGCAGCCATGAGCAGAGCCATCCCGAGTGGGATGGTGCCAGTCACACCGAGGAAGTGGACTTCGACCTTCGTCGAATTCTGCAACATGAAGACAATGAGCAGGATCAGCAGTAGAAGCGCGGTTCCGGTGGCCACCCAGACCGCACTCGCCCGAGTGAAACGGGCACCGGGCGCAGGCGGTGAACCGTCCCCCAACGACGGCGTCTCGGTTGGTCCCTCGTCGGACGGTGTCGAAGGAGGAGGGCCTGACGGCATGATCAACCTTTCTCGCATCTCGGAGACCGCATCACAACGTTCTTATCGTGGCCTTCCACAGCAGTCGCGACAAGACCCTCGACATATCTGTCTCTCAGGCGCGGTGAGCATCGACCCGGCGATCAACGACGACACCGATGAGTCGGGCCCTTACGACCCCGATCTCGCCACCCCCGCCCACCTAGACGATTGCCGGATTTCGCCAGATCCGGCAAACCCGTACACGAAATCGCGGCGGACAGACGCAGGCTTCGCTCCGCTGGTCACATCCTGTGCATACGCCCGCCCTCCGGGACTTCACGTGTGGTGTACGCGGCTGCTGACAAGCTCTTGGATGTCGTGGCTATTTGTTGGGTCGGGACGACGAAGCAGGGTTTCGAGCGTGCGTCCGTCCGGGATGGTGTCGTAGACGGAGACTCGGGCGGCTGACGGTTGTTGAGGGCGTCCTTGACGCTGTCGTAGAAGGCGCGTTGAACCGCTCGCAACGTCTCGCGGGAGACATCCCCATACTCGGCGTTGATCCCGAACAAGACGAGCAGACATCGGATGTCGCTGAACACCGCCGGTTGGTCCTCGGGCGGGTCGACTGCTCGGAAGGCAACCCCCAACCTCAGCGAGGTGGTCCCGACCGACCGGTGATGGTCGGTCTTATTCACTAAGGTCCCCCTGCGCAGTGACGTTCGGCTCTTGAGCCCGGTGTGAGGTGGCCGGACTGTGAATTCGTGGCGGCGAAGGATCTGAGTCGTTCTGATGCGGCCCGCTCGGTCGAACAGTGGGCGTCGAGCCGACGCCTATACCTGGACAACCTCAAAGTCGTCCTGATCGCGGCGATCATCGCTATCCACGGGATCCTCGGGTACGACGGTGTTCTCGAGGTCTGGTCGTACGCCGACGTCCGAGAGGTCACGCTGACACCGGTGACAAGTGCGCTCGTCATCGTCGTGGTCGCACCCTTCGGTCTGTTCATGATCTCGCTGCTGTTCCTGATCGCGGGGCTACTCACGCCCGGGTCACTGGAGCGGAAGGGTCCCAGACAGTTCGCGAAGGACCGGCTGCTGCGTCTGGGGGTGCCGTTCATCGTCTACGTCCTCCTCGTGCAGCCGACCCTGATCTATGCGATGGCGCACCCGCTCGGCGCCGCGCCCGGCTCCTACTGGGAGGAATACCTGGATGCGGAGCAGCGGTTGGACACCGGGCCCCTGTGGTTCGTGGGCGTGCTGCTGATCTTCTCCCTCGCCTATGCAGTCGTGGTCGCCGTGCGGCCTCCGCCTGCTCGGATCGCTCCGCTGGAGCTGACCCCCCGGCACCTCGTGCTCGTCGCCGCCGCGGTGGCACCACTGTCGTTCCTGGTCCGGCTGGTGTACCCGTACGGCAGCGAGAGCGGCTTCACCGACCTGAACCTCTGGGAGTGGCCAGCGTGCATCGCGCTGTTCTCGCTCGGCATCATCATGGCAAGGCAGGGCTGGCTCGCCGTGGTCCCTCCGGATCTCGTCAGGTGGAGTCGCAACACGGTCCTGCTGACGCTCCCGGTCATGGCCGGAGTGCTCGTCCTCGCCGGGGCGCTCGACAGAGGCGAGGACGCGATGGGCGGCTGGAACGCGCTGGCGTTGTTGTTCACCCTCGCCGAGACCGCTTTGGCGGTGTTCGGGCCGGTGTGGATGCTCGGGGTCGCCCAACGACTCCTCGACCGGCCGATCCCGTGGGGACCGCAGCTGAGCCGGAGCGCCTACGGCGCCTTCATGGTGCAGGCCCTGTTCCTCATCGCTATCGCCGTCCTCCTGCGACCGGTGCCGTTGCCAGCCGAGGTCAAGGCGCTCCTCGTGGCCGCAGGCGGAGTCGTGACGTCGTACTGGTTCGCTTGGTTGCTCATCAGCCGCGTTCCAGGAGTCGGGCGCGTCCTGTAGCGGGTGACTCGGAGGCTCCCGACGGTGGTTCGTGGCCGCGACGCGGCCGTCTCGAAACCACCATCGCGGTCTCCCTCGAGGTGTCCGAATACCCGCGAGCCGCTGCACAAAGCCGCACTAGATCATCTCGCCCTCGTATGGGCTGACGTCCACAGGAGTACCGGCGGGGCCGGTGACGGCGATTGTGAGTTCGTTGAACCGTATGGTGTCGCTGCCCTCGTAATACATGACCCGGCCGGTGGCCTCGTCGAGCTGCACGGTCGTCGTGCCGGGAATCGACACGCGGTCGAAGTCGTCGATGCGGGCCTGAGAATCCCGGTAGCTAATGACTCCGAACGCAACGCCAGCGACGAGGCCGACGATGGCGATGACGGCGGCCAGCCAATAGCGCGACGTCGACGGGCCCGCGGTGGCGGTGAGGTGGGTGGGAGTGCTATGGGGTAGCTCCCGATGGCTGGGTTTCCGGCAGGACGATCTCGGTCATGACCTCGTGGAACCGGTCGGGCTGTTCGAACAGGGGCCGGTGCCCGGAGGTGTCGAACGTGATCATCTCCTTGCTGGGCGCGTCCAGCATGGCGAACCACTCGTCGGCCAGTATGGCCCGGCCAGGTGCCTCGTGGCGGCCTTGCACCAGGTAGACGGGGACGTCGAGGCGGTTGGCGTCGACCCGGAAGTCCACGTTCTGGATCTGCGGGTACAGAGTCGTGAACACGTCCAACACCGCGCCGAGGTTGTGGACCTGCTCGGTCAGCGAGTACTCCTCGACGAAAATGTTCTCCGAGAACTGACCCTCACCCTCGGAGTTCTGGCTGTGGTCGTACGGGTACATGTCCATCTCGTGCGACAACGCCGGCTCGTAGTAGAGGATGTTGTCGTAGGGCGGCGGGCCGCTCTCGGTCAGCCTGTCGAACAGCCCACGGTCACCGGTCTGCTCCGCCCAGGCGAGAGTGTCCTCGTAGAAGATCTGGTCGGTTGCCCGCGGGCTGACCATCTGCCCGGTCCCGACGTACGCATGGAACAGCTGAGGCTGCTGCTGCACGGCAACGACCCC
>DASTNZ010000145.1:0-13844 GCA_035762665.1 Jiangellaceae bacterium
CGGCTTCGCCGGCCGCCTCCTGTAGGTCATCGAGCTGCCACGGCTCGACGGCGACGTCCAGCTCACCCGTGCGTTCGAACTCGGCGTCGATGGCGTAGGTGTGCAACGCCTTCTCTATCGCGTCCAGGTTCTCCCGGCCGAGGCGCTCGAGCGTGTCGATCTCGGCCGGGTATCGGTGGAGGCCGTTGCCGAACCCGTGGGTGAGGCTTGCCGCGCAGAACCCTCCGTTGCGGCCGCTCGCCGCCCAGCCGCAGGTTCGCGCCTCGAGCACGACGACGTCCCGACCCGGCTGATCTTCCTTCGCCTGTAGTGCCGTCCAGAGCCCGGTGTAACCACCGCCGACCACGAGCAGGTCTGTCTCGACAGCCCCGGTGAGCGGTGGTACGGGTGCAGGTGCACTCGGGTCGTCCTGCCAGAACGGAATCCGCACTGCGTCCGCGAGGGCCCGGCGCGCAGCGGCGTTCGAGCGGGTGGCTCGGGAGTAATACGGCACGACGGGCTCACCGCATCCGCCGGCGCCGACCCGCGATCTGCCCGATCAACACCGCGGCCAGAGCGGCCACGAACATCATGGTGCCGATAACGTTCACCTGGGGCGGCATCCCGCGCTGGGCGGCCCCCCAGACGAACATCGGGAACGTGACCTCAGAACCGGCGTTGAAGTTCGTGATGATGAAATCGTCGAACGACAGCGCAAACGCGAGCAGCCCGGCGGCCACGATTCCCGGCAGCGCGAGCGGGAACGTGACCCGCCAGAACGTCGTGCGTTCGTCCGCATAGAGATCCATCGCGGCTTCTTCGAGCCGCGGGTCCAGCACCGCCAGCCGCGCCTTGACGGTGACGATCACGTAGCTGAGCAGGAACATCACGTGTGCGATGAGGATGGTCCAGAACCCCAGCGGGACGATCGCCGCGTTGACGAACATTGCCAGCAGGGCCGACCCCATGACCACCTCGGGCGTCGCCATCGGGAAGAAGATCAGCACGTTCGTGCCGCCGCGACCGCGGAACCGGTGCCGGCTCAGCGCGAACGCCGCCAGCGTGCCGAGGACCACTGCGGCCAGCGTCGAAAGGACCGCGATGCGCAGGCTTACCGTCAGCGTGTCGCACATCCCCGCGATAGCGCACGGGTTCGCCCACGCGTCGACGGAGAACTCGTTCCAGCTGTAATTGAACCGGCCCTCCGGACGGTTGAAGGACAGCGCCACCACCACGATGTTCGGGATCAGTAGGTAGAGCAGCGCGAGAAGGCCGGCGATGAGCACGATGTGCTCGCGCAACCAACCCAGTGGGGTACGGCGGTGCCGCTGGTTCGTGGCCGCGAGGTCGGACCGGTCGGATCGGCCGGCGCGGTCGATGATCGCCATCAGAGCAACCTCTCCGTTCCGGCCCGCCGTACGTAGAGGGAGACGATCGCCACCACCCCGACCATCAGCGTGAATGACAGCGCCGCAGCACTCGGGTAGTCGAGGACCCGCAAGAACTGCGCGTCGATCGCATTCCCGATCATGGCCGTCGCAGGCATGCTGCCCAGCAACTCGGCGTTGATGAAGTCCCCACAGGCTGGGATGAAGGTCAGCAGTGTTCCGGCGACGAGACCAGGCATCGACAGCGGCAGCGTCACCTTCCGGAACGCGGCGAACGGCGAGGCGTACAGGTCGCTCGCCGCCTCGATCAACCGGACGTCGAGCCGTTCCAAGGCCGCGTATAGCGGCAAGATCATGAACGGCAGGTGGTTGTACGTGAGCCCGGTGATCACGGCGAGCGGCGTGGCGAGCACGCGGTCACCGGTCGTCAGGCCGATCAGGCTGAGCACGTCCGTGATGCCGAGGGCGTTCAACACCTCGACCACGATGCTGTTGTCAGCCAGGATCGTCTTCCATGCCAGCGTCCGGATCAGGAAGCTGGTGAAGAAGGGGGCGATCACCAGGACCAGCAGCACGTTCCGCCACCGGCCGGCCTTGAACGCCATCGAGTACGCCAGCGGGTAGGCGATGAGGACGGCCAGCAGGGTGGCCGCCCCTGCGTACAGCAGTGACCGCAGCATCTGCGGCCAGAACCGGGTCCAGGCGTCGAGGTAGTTGGAGAACGAGAAGGTGAGCGTGTAGCCCTCGTAGATCGAACCCGTCTGCAACGAGGTCGAGAACAGGGTGATGGTCGGGACGACGAAGAACACCGCAAGCCAGGCGAGCGCCGGGAGCAGCAGCAGGTACGGCAGCCGGCGGGAACGCGGCCGGGCTCGGGGCGGCGGTAAGTCCGGTTGGCCCGGCTGGATGAGGCTGCCGAGTGGTTCGGCGGGCAGCGTGCTCACGCCGGGACCCCGGCGTGACTCAGTCCCGCATCCGCGGCCTGCCGCACGTCCAGGGCGAAGGTATGCGCCGGATCCCAGGACACGCTCACGTCGGCACCGGGCGCCAGTTGGTCCGGCTGCCCTGCGTTCTGTACGAAGACCGCGAGCCGCTGACCCGACAGGGTGCGGACGATGTATTCGGTCGAGACCCCGAGGAAGCGAGTCTCGGCTACTACAGCGGACAACCGGTTGTGGTGTGACGGGATGCCCTCCGCCTGATCAGCCGGCGTGAGGGTCAGTTTCTCCGGGCGCACGCCAACGTGGACCTGGGACGTGGCAGGCATCCGGTCGAGCGGAACGGCCAGCCGGCCGCCGGGAACGGTGACGATGGCAAGATCGCCATCATTGCTCTCCACGGCACCGTCGATGAGGTTCGACTGGCCGAGGAAGTTGGCAGCGAACGTCGTCTTGGGGTGCTCGTACAGGTCAACCGGGGAGCCAAGCTGCTCGATGCGCCCGTCGTTCATCACGGCGACGGTGTCGGCCATCGTCATGGCCTCTTCCTGGTCGTGCGTGACGTGCACGAAGGTAGTGCCGACCTCGGACTGGATGCGCTTCAGTTCCAGCTGCATCTGGCGGCGCAACTTGAGGTCCAACGCACCCAGCGGTTCATCGAGCAGCAACACACTCGGTCGGTTGATCAGGGCTCGGGCCACCGCCACTCGCTGCTGCTGGCCACCGGAGAGCTGAGCGGGTTTGCGCTTGCCGTACCCGCTCAGCTCCACCATGGCCAGCATCTGCTCAACCTGCGCGGCGACGTCCCGAACCCCCCGGCGACGCAACCCGAAGGCCACGTTCTGGTAGACGTCCAGATGCGGGAACAGGGCGTAGTTCTGGAACACCGTGTTGACGGGGCGCCGGTACGGCTTCTGGCCCGCCAGATCGACGTCACCGATCAGGATCTGCCCGCTCGTCGGCTCCTCCAGGCCGGCGATCATGCGCAGCGTTGTCGTCTTGCCGCAGCCCGATGGGCCGAGCAACGCGAAGAACGAACCCGCAGGGATGGTGAGGTCGATCCCATCGACAGCGACGACGTCACCGAAGCGCTTGGACAGCGAGACCAGCCGGAGTGCTCCGTCGCCGGCGATGCGGATGGGATCGCTCATCGGTGGTTCCTCCCCCTGCACCTACGTCAGCCTCCGATGACGGTGGTCCAGCTCTCTGTCCAGCGCTGTTCCTCGTCGTCGGCGATGTCGCGCGTAATCCCGGTATTGGCCAAGTCCTCGGCGCTCGGGAAGATCAGCGGCTCCTCCACCAGTTCCGGATCAACGTCGGCCATTGCGTCCTTCGCCGCCGGGACTGGGCAGATGTAGTTGACCCAGGCGGCGAGCTCCGCCGAGACGTGCGGGTCGTAGTAGTAGTCCATCAGGCGCTCGGCGTTCGTTTTGTGCGTCGCACCGGCCGGCACCACCATGTTGTCCGACCACAGTTCGCCGCCCTCTTCGGGAATCACAAACGCGATGTTCTCGTCTTCCCACTGCAACTGGATGGCGTCGCCGGACCAACCCAGGCACGCGACTGCGTCGCCACTGGCCAGGTCGGCCGTGTAGTCGTTGCCGGTGAACCGCCTGATCTGACCGGACGCGATGGCCTGCTCGACGGCCTCCAGCGCGGCTTCAACGTCCTCCTCGGTGAAGTCCTCGAGCGAGCTGCCCTGTGCGGCGGCGAGCAACGGCAGCGACTCGTGCATGCCCGCAAGCAGGGTCACGCGACCACGCAGCGACTCGTCGGTGAGCAGTTGCTGGAGCGACGTCACGCCGCCCGGAACGGCGGCTTTGTTGTAGACGATCCCGGTCAGGCCAGACTGCCATGGCACCGAGTACGAGCGGCCGGGGTCGAAGCCGGGAGAACTCAGCGCAGGATCGAGCTCGGCGAACACCGTCGGCAGGTTGTCGTGGTTGAGCTCCTGTAGCCACCCCAACCGGATCAGCCTGGCCACCATGAAGTCCGTGACCACGAACAGGTCGGCGGCGATCGGTTGCCCGGTGCTGAGCTGCGGAGAGATCTTCGCGAAGTACTCTTCGTTGTCGTTGATCGCTTCGACGTAGTTCACCTGGATGCCGGTCTGCTCTTGGAACGCGTCGAGCGTGGGCCGGACATTGGGGTCGTCCTCGTCGACGTCGATGTACAGGGGCCAGTTGTCGAAGTTCAGCACCTTCTCTTCGTCGGATCGGTCAATCGTGTCCGGCGTTGCACCGGTTGCCGTCGGGCCGCCCGTCGGCTCGGCCACCGGATCGGTGCCACACGCGGCCAGCGACCCCCCAGCCGCCAGCGCGCCCAACGCACCGACACCGCGCAGCAGCTGGCGGCGTGTCACGCCATTCACCAGGTGCCCGTGCCGGCGAGCCACCCATCGGGTTGGGACTGTTATGCGAGTGTTATTCATCTGAGGCCTCCTTGCCACAGCCGGTCCATCGCCACCCCGACCAACCCGTAAGCGTCACAGACGTTCACGGCCCCAACGGTACGGAATCAGCGTCACCTCGCTGTTATCACAACGGACTCACTTGCAGGTCACGCACTGTACCGCCAGAATCCGCGTATGGGAAACGTCGAACGACGCGCTGTGAACAACTTGTTAGACGACATCAGCAAAGCGATCATCGAGCAGTTGCAGCGCGACGGTCGGAAGTCCTACGCGGCCATCGGAGAAGCCGTTGGATTGTCCGAAGCCGCGGTGCGGCAACGCGTTATTCGGCTGACTGAGGCCGGCATCATGCAGATAGTCGCGGTCACCGACCCGCTGCAACTCGGATTCGCCCGCCAAGCGATGATCGGCATACGGGTGGAGGGTGATCTCGATCGCGTCGCCTCCAAGCTCGAGGCGGTGGAAGAGATCGACTACGTCGTCATCACCGCGGGCCGGTTCGATCTGCTCGTCGAAGTCGTCTGCTGCGACGACGATCATTTGCTTGAGGTCATCAATCGCCGAATCAGGTCAGTCCCCGGCGTGCGCGACACAGAGGCGTTCGTCTACCTCAAACTGCGCAAGCAGGTGTACTCGTGGGGAACCCGTTGATGAGGTACGGCGCTCAGTACGGAGCCGACTACACATTCCTCGGCGTTGAGAAGTGCGATCTGACCGATCGCAACAGCCTCACCGGCGTCGACGTCGTGATCGTTGGCGCGCCGTTCGACGGCGGCACGTCCCACCGTCCCGGCACCCGGTTCGGCCCTGCGGCGATCCGGCAGGCCTGCTACCTCGCCCACGATGGCTCGCGACCCCACCTGGCGTTGCGCGTCGACGCACTCCAGGACTTGGTCGTTCGTGACGCAGGTGACGTCGAGATGTACTCGGGGGACGTCGAACGGGCGATCGCCGCACTGGAGGACGCCGTGCACGCGGTAGCGGCCGCCGGCGCCGTCCCTGTCGTTCTGGGCGGGGATCACACCATCGCGTTGCCGGATGCCACCGGAGTTGCCCGCCACCTCGGCTTCGGCCGGGTTTCGATGCTGCACTTCGACGCCCACGCCGACACGGGACATATCGAGTTCGGCTCGCTCTATGGGCACGGCCAGCCGATGCGCCGGCTCATCGAGTCCGGCGCGCTGCGCGGCGACCGGTTCCTGCAGTTGGGTCTGCGCGGCTACTGGCCGGGGCCAGAAACACTGGATTGGATGGCCGAGCAGCAGATGCGGTCATACGAGATGACCGAGATCGTCGCGCGCGGCCTCGACGCCTGCCTCACTGAGGCGTTCGAGGTGGCCATGGACGACTGTGACGGGGTGTTCCTGTCAGTCGACGTGGACGTATGCGACCCCGCCCACGCACCAGGTACCGGGACCCCGGAGCCAGGCGGCCTGTCCGCTCGGCAGTTGCTCGACTCAGTTCGCCGCATCTGCTTGGAGTTGCCAGTCGTCGGTGTTGACGTGGTCGAGGTGTCGCCCCCCTACGACCACGCGGAGATCACGGCGTATCTGGCCAACCGCGTCGTCCTGGAAGCACTGAGCGCCATGGCGGCCCGGAAGAAGGGCCTTGCCCACGATCCCGCCGGCCCACTCCTTGATGGCCGCTGAAGCCAACACGGTTAGTGTTCGTCGTAATGCCGGCCGTGCGCGGCGTGCAGGTGCCCGTCGTGCAGGTAGTCGGTATGGTCGGCGTGCTCGACGGCCGGATGGCCACACTGTTCCCCATGCTGGTGCGGGTGAACCTCAGCGGCGACGTGCCGGCCGGCCAGCCGGGGATCCTCACCGTCGGCCCGGCGGCGCCTGCGGTTGAGCATCGTCCCCAACGGCCAGGCCAGCGCGAACCCGAGCAACGCGATGACGACGATGCTGGCGCCCGGCGCCACGTCGACGTAGTACGCGAACACCACGCCCGACAGCGATGGCACGACACCCAGCGCGAGCGCGAGCAGGAACGTCGCCTTGAACCCCCGTGTGAGCTGGTCCGCCGTCGCCACCGGCACCACCATGAGGGCGCTGACCAGCAGCAGCCCGACCGTCCGCATGGCCACGGTGACCGTCACCGCCGCCATGATCGCGATCAGGATGCTGTACACCCGCACCGGAATGCCGGACGCTCTCGCGTACTCCTCGTCCTGGCAGACGGCGAACAGCTGTGGTTGCAGCCCGATGCTAAGCGTGAGTACGGCGATGGCCAGCCCGCCGATCACCAGCAGGTCCTCGTTGGACACCGTCGTGATGGATCCGAACAGGTACTCGTAAAGGCTGGCCGCTGTGCTGCCGGCCAGGCCGGTAAGGAGCACGCCGCCGGCGATACCGCCGTAGAACAACATCGCCAGCGCGACGTCGGCGGTGGCTTTGCCGCGCGTCCGGACGATCTCGATAGCGATCGCTCCGACCGTCGCGACGGCCACGGCCGTCCAGAGCGGCGCCCAGCCGGTCAGCAGCCCGACGGCGACGCCGGTCAGCGCGACATGACCGATGCCATCGCCCATCAACGCCAGCCGGCGCTGGACGAGGTACGTCCCCACCGCGGGCGCGGCCAGGCCGGTGAGTAGCGCGGCGATGAGCGCCCGCTGCATGAAGTCGTAATCCAGCAGACTCATCCGAACAACCCCTCCTCGGCGGCCCGCGGGCTGTTCGCATGGTAGTGCTGCCCGTCGCCGGTCACGCTGGTCGGTACCGGCAGCGGCCCGTCGTGGATCACCTGGCCGTCGCGCAGCACGACGGCGCGGTCGATGAGCTGCTCGAGCGGGCCCATCTCGTGCAGCACGACGAGCACCGAGCGCCCTGAGGCGACGAACGTCCGCAGCGCACGGGCGAACGCCTCCTGGCTCGGCAGGTCGACGCCGGCATTGGGCTCGTCGAGTACCAGCAGGTCAGGGTCCGTGGCTGCGGCACGGGCAATCAGGACCCGCTGCTGCTGGCCGCCGGACAGGGCGGCGACGCTGTCGTCGGCGCGATCGGAGAGTCCGACCAACTCGATCGCTCGATCCACGGCTTGCCGGTCGCGGGCGGTGGCGGGCCAGAACGGGCGCCGCCGAGCGAGGCGCCCGGACGCAACGACCTCGCGGACCGTCGCCGGAACCCCGGACGCGGCCGTCGTCCGCTGCGGGACGTAACCGATGCGCCCCCAGTCGCGAAAGCGGGCTAACGGTGTCCGGAACAGCCGAACCTCACCAGCGGCGAGCGGAATCAGCCCGATCGCGGCCCGAACCAGGGTCGACTTTCCCGAGCCGTTCGGCCCAAGCAGTGCCACCACCTGACCTGCTGGGACGGTCAGATCGACCCCGTGCAGGACGGATCGATGGGCGAGTACGGCCACGGCGCCACGCACGGTGACGACGCAGTCGCCGCCGTTCATGATCGCACCTGATTCACGCGCACCCGTTCGCCTCCTCGAGCGCGTCCAGGTTAGCCCGCATCAGGCTGAAGTAGTCCTCGTCCGCGGTGTCGTCGGTCAGTCCCTCGATCGGATCGAGCACGGCGGTTTCTACACCGATGTCGTCGGCGAGAGCCTCGGCTACTGCCGGGCTGACGAGCCGCTCGTAGAAGATCGTCGTCACCCCTTCGTCCTGCACGACTCGCTGCACCTCGGCCAACCGAGCCGGGGATGGCTCAGCGTCGGGGTCGATGCCGGCGATGCCGACCATCTCCAGGTCGTACCGGTGGGCCAGGTAACCGAAGGCGGCGTGGCTGGTGACGAAGACACGCCGCTCGCAGTCCGCCAGCAGGGAGCTGTACTCCTCGTCGAGCGCCTCCAGCTCCTCTTTGAGCTCCTGAGCTCTGTCGTGGAACGCATCCGCGTGCTCCGGTACCGCCTCGGCGAGGCGGTCGGCGATGGTTTCGGCGATCAGCGCCATATTGGTCGGGTCAAGCCAGACATGCGGATCGCCATTTAGCTCGGCCTCGTCAGTGTGATCGTCGCTCTCGTCCTCGCTGCCCTCGATCAGGGTGAGCGTGTCGGTGACATTCAGTGCCGTGCCATCGGCGTTCTGGTCTATCGCGGCGTCGACGGCCGGCTGGAATCCCTCCAGGTAGACGATCAGGTCAGCGGAGGCCACCTCCCCCACCTGCCGGCCGGTGAGTTCGAGGTCATGTGCCTCGACTCCAGGCTGGGTGAGGTTGGTGACGCCGGCATCCGGGCCGGCTACGCGCTCGGCGGCATACGCGAGCGGGTAGAAGGCTGCGAGTACCTGTGGGCCGTCGCCGGACGCGGCCGAACCGTCAGACCCGCAGGCGGCCAGGAAGAGTCCCGTAGCGGCGAAAGCAGCGAAACCGGCAGTCCGGCGCGTAAACTTCATGAGACCCATTCTCATCTAGCCAGGCTTGCACTGTCAAAAACAGGGCGAAGCCGCGCCTGATTCCGGGCACGGAGCATCGACAGCGTGAACTCGCGACTCACTAGGCCGATGGCTCAGCACCAAGCTTCCAACTCGCACTCTGGAGCTGATCTGCAACCTGCGAGCACATCGTCCAAGGCGCGCTGGGCATGGCCCATGCCGCGTCGCTCCGATGCGCGCGTCGAGCTGATCTGTGGACAACTCGGTTGTGCAGTCCCTGCTGTGGATAGCTGGCACCCGCCGCACGGACTTTCACGCCAGGAGTTAGTGCTGCTGGCAATACGTCTTCGTGGAAGCTTGGTGCCGGCGCAGGGGAGAGGCTGCGCGCGGGATTCCGGCGCCGTCGTTAGATCACTCCGGCCCCATGGGCGGCGGTGGCGGCCACCAGCAGCAAGATGACGAATGTCCGGATGGCCCGAGACCGGCCGTCGAGCCGCGGCCACGACAGCACCAGCAGCCAGACCAGGAACAGTGTGACCAGTCCCAGCAACACCGTGCCCCACGGCGGCGGGGCGAGCAAGCCGCCGAGCAGCAGCACGCCGGGAACCAGCCCGACGAGCCATCGGGGCAGGCTGGTCAGCTTGGTCAGCACCGGGAGGCTGGCGCGCTCGAGCCCGCCGCGCAGCCCGGCCGGGGCCGTCGGCTGAGCCGCCGGCCGCCGCTGGCCCGTCGGCCGCGGCGAACGCGTGCGCGCGGCAGGCGGGGTGGGCCGCCGGTTTGCCGAGCGGCGAGGCTGGGGCCGGTTGCTGGGCACGATGCTCCTCAGGGCTCCTCGGTGTGCCACCACGTACTGTGGAACTCCATCATGTTCCCTTATGCCGAGGACAACCATGCTCGCCGTCACGCGATACCGCGTACCCGAGGCCGAAGCTGGCGGGTTTCTCACGCAGGCCCGGGCTACTTTGGCCGTGCTCGCGGACCGGCCTGGTTGGCGCACCGGTCACATTGGACGGGCAGTTGACGACCCCACGCTCTGGCTCATCACCACGGAGTGGGCCGACGTCGGCTCGTACCGCAGGGCACTGTCGTCGTACGAGGTCAAGGCGTCCGCGGTACCGCTGCTCTCCCAGGCGATTGACGAGCCCACCGCCTTCGAGCTGCTGACCACGACGAACTCCTCGGCGCGCGCCGCCGACGCGGGAACCGTGGGCATCGGACACGCCGCCGGCCCAGCGATCTCGAGCGACCTGGACTGATGGCGACTCAAGATCACGGCCACCATGACGACGGTTCGGTCAAGATGACGCCCCACATGCGCCATGTCGTCATGGCCGTTCTTGTACCGCTCGTGCCGCCACGATCGCCGGCATAGTCCTGCTCAGGCGTCCACGGTATGGGAGCTGGCCCGGGCAAATCCACGGGCCGGACGCAGATATCTGGTCGGGGCTGGGTTGCGCGTCGGCCGCGACCACGTCGCAGCGACCGTTAACACCCTGGTGCTCGCTTACGCCGGCGCCTCGTTGCCGCTGCTGCTGCTGTTCACTGTCGCGGACCGGCCGGTACTCGACATCATC
This sequence comes from Jiangellaceae bacterium, assembly GCA_035762665.1. Lineage (GTDB taxonomy): Bacteria > Actinomycetota > Actinomycetes > Jiangellales > Jiangellaceae > JASLBX01. The sequence continues at coordinate 10,614 of DASTNZ010000145.1, forward strand.
ACCATGGAGCTTGTCGCCCAAGAGGTCGTCCGGGCCCTTGTCGGCAGCATCGGCATCGTGGCCGCTGTACCGGTGACGACCGCGCTCGCCGCTCTCACCGTTCGAGAGCGGACAGCCCGGACTCGCGGCCGCCGGGCTCGCCGAGTCGCCAACGTCGCCTAGCTCGGCCGTTGAGGCAGCGACCTGGCGTCCATGGCAGGTATCCTGCCTAATCGGACCTCGCCGACAAACCAGCCGGATGGAGTTATGTGAGTGCGTGCTGACCAGACCATCGATGCCGTCGTCTCGCTCGCCAAGCGACGCGGGTTCGTCTACCCAACCGGTGAGATCTACGGCGGCACCCGTTCGGCCTGGGACTACGGCCCGCTCGGCGTCGAGCTGAAAGAGAACATCCGGCGCGCCTGGTGGCGCTCGATGGTTCAACTGCGCGAGGACATCGTTGGCCTCGACTCCGCGGTCATCCTTCCGCGCCAGACCTGGGTCGCGTCGGGGCACGTTGAGGCTTTCGTCGACCCGCTGACCGAGTGCCAGGCCTGCCATCGGCGGTTTCGCGCCGACGAGCTGGTCGAGGAGTACACCGTGCGCAAGGGACGTGAACCGGAAGGTGGGCTCGCCGGCGTCCCGTGCCCGCATTGCGGGGCCAAGCGCTCGTTCACCGACCCCAAGATGTTCAACGGGCTACTCCGAACGCACCTCGGCCCGATCGAGACCGAAGAGGGCCTGCACTATTTGCGTCCAGAGACGGCGCAGGGCATCTTCATCAACTTTCTCAATGTGCTGGGCTCGGCGCGCCGCAAGCCTCCGTTCGGCATTGCGCAGGTCGGTAAGTCGTTTCGCAACGAGGTCACGCCCGGCAACTTCATCTTCCGGACGCGCGAATTCGAGCAGATGGAGATGGAGTTCTTCGTCGAGCCGGGCACCGACGAGCAGTGGCACGAGTACTGGATCCAGGAGCGCTGGAACTGGTACGTCGACCTGGGCCTGTCGGTGGACAACCTGCGGCTCTATGAGCACCCGGCCGAGAAGCTGTCGCACTACTCCAAGCGGACCGTCGACATCGAATATCGATTTCGGATCGGCGGGGCGATGTCTGATGGTTTCGGCGAGCTCGAGGGTATCGCCAATCGCACGGACTTCGACCTGAGCACCCACTCGCAGCACTCTGGTGCCGACCTCTCCTATTTCGACCAGGAGAAGGGAGAGCGCTGGACACCGTACGTCATCGAGCCCGCGGCCGGCCTGACCCGTTCGGTGCTGGCATTCCTGCTCGAGGCGTACGACGAGGACGAGGCCCCGAATGCAAAGGGTGGCGTCGACAAGCGGACGGTACTGCGATTGAACCCGCGCCTGGCACCGGTCAAGACGGCCGTGCTGCCGCTGTCGCGCAGCGCCGAGCTCTCGCCGAAGGCTCGGGAGCTGGCCACGACGCTGCGCGAGCGCTGGAACGTCGAGTTTGATGATGCCGGCGCCATCGGCCGCCGGTACCGTAGACAGGACGAGATCGGCACGCCGTTCTGCGTGACAGTCGACTTCGACACGCTGGACGACAACGCCGTGACCGTGCGCGACCGCGACTCGATGCGGCAGGAGCGCGTGGGCCTGGATCGGGTGGAGAGCTACCTCGTCGAACACCTGCAGGCGTAGTCGCAAAAACTCGCCGAAAAAAGTGTTGGCATCTACGGCGTAGTGCTCTCTTACCGGTGACGACGCGGAGGACAGACCTCCGCGACCGAGCCGGAGGAGAGTCCGATGCGCACCTACCTGATCCGTATCACGGTCGTCGCCGCCACCGCTGTTCTCGCCAGCGCAGGCATCGCGACCACCGCCCACGCCGACGAGCCCGTTCCGCTGCCGCTGCCATGGCCGCTGCCACTACCGGAGCCGGAGGAGGACGAGCCCGAGCTGTGCCTGACGCTGGACGGCCAGAACTGGATTCCTTGCGACAATGGTCCGGCGCTCGACTTTCCTGAGTTCGCGCCGCCCCCAGTGCCCGACCCGGACGGCGGAGACCCAGCGCCCGACCCGGACGGCGGAGACGAAGAACCCCAAGAGCAGCCCGAACTCGACGAACCCGACCAGCCGGAGAACGACGACCCGAAGCCCTCTTCGAAGCCGGCCAGCGGCAACAGTCAGTCCGATTCCTCGGCGGCCCAGGACACCGCGGACGACCCGACTCCCGAAGCCGACGAGCAGGACGATCCCGCCGTCGATCCGGTCGAGCAAGCCGAAATGACAAGCCAGCAGAGCACGGATACGAACTTCATCTGGGCACTTGTCGCCGGATTCCTGGGAGTCATCGGGCTGACGATGCTCGGCTACGGCCTCGCAAAGAGGCGTCGGTAAATGCCACCAAACCCCGTAACCCGAGGTGGGTCCTGGTCTGGAGGGGCGGCCAGGACCCACCGTGCCGCGCCCGGAGGGAAGGAGCGCCATGATCCACACGTGCCTTTTCCGGCGGCAGGCCCTATCGTCGCTGCCGTGGACGATGTGGAGATCGTCACCGCGTTCCGCGCTCGCGATCCCGCTGGGCTCGCAGCTGCCTATGACGAGTACGCCGATCGCCTCGTTGCGTACTGCGCGGCAGTGTTGCGGGACCGCCACGCGGCAGCAGATGCCGTCCACGACACGTTCGTCGTCGCGTTCGAGCGTGCCGACCAGCTGCGTGATCCCTCCAGGTTGCGGTCGTGGCTCTATGCGATCGCCCGCAATGAGTGCCTGCGGGTGCTCCGCGGCCAGCAGCGCACGGCCGAGCTGGACGAGGCGATCGCCGTGAGTGACGATACGGTTGCGCTCGACTCAGGACTACGGGACGAGGAGCTCCGCGATCTGGTCTGGTCGGCGGCCAACGGATTGAATCCGCGCGAGCGCGAGGTTCTCGACCTGGCCGTCCGTCACGATCTCGACATGTCCGAGGTCGCTAGCGCCCTCGGCGTCTCCGGCAAGCACGCGCACGCTCTTCTGTCCAAAGCCCGACAGCAGCTAGAGCGGGCCGTCGCCGTCCTGATCGTCGCCCGGACCGGACGGCGCGACTGCCCAGAGCTCGACGACCTGCTGAGCGGCTGGGATGGCGAGCTCACCGTGCTGCTTCGTAAGCGAGTCGCCCGCCACATTGACACTTGCGCTACCTGCACCGCGCGCCGCCATAGGGACGTCAACGCCGAAGCGCTGTTCGCATCCGTCCCGCTGCTGCTCGCACCGTCGACCCTCCGCGATGAGATCCTTGCGACGTCG
>DASTNZ010000146.1:0-2259 GCA_035762665.1 Jiangellaceae bacterium
TGAGCCGGCCAACCTGGCGCTTTGTCCGCCACTACCTCGAGATGCTGGCCGCGATGGCCATCGGCATGGTCGTGCTCGGCGCCGCATCTGACGCATTGCTCGAGCTGCCCGACCGCACGGCCGTCACGCTCGTCGAGATGGCGACCTGTATGACCGTCCCGATGATCGCCTGGATGCGGATCCGCGGCCACGGCTGGCGGCTTTGCAACGAGATGGCTGCCGCCATGCTCCTCCCCACGGCGGCCATGCTGGCGCTCCTGGCCGGCGGCGTCGTCACCGACGCAGGCACGCTGCTCATGCTCGAGCACATCGTGATGCTGCCGAGCATGCTCGTCGCGATGCTGCTGCGCCGTGACGAGTACACCCGCCACCACCGCCACGCGCAGATGGCAGCATGAGATGATCGCGAGGGCGGACTTGCGCGGAAGGCTAGGTCACAGCGGCTCGCGGCTGCCCGATCGGCCGGCCATGAGTTTGTTCGAGAGCACCGGCGAGCGCTTCGCCACCACCCTGGTTTGCGTCGCCGGCCTCGCAGCACCGGGCCTCGTCGTCGCGATCGAAGCAACCGCGATGGACTGAGTCGAGATGTTGAGCCACGACCGCGAGATGTGGCGATCTGCTCCTGATCAGCGAGGTACAGGCCGCTGCCAACCACGACGCCTTCTGGCCGCGGCCGGCCTCGGAGCGCTGGCGGTATCCCTGGCCGTCTTCCCTATGCCGAGTGGATCAGTAAGCCAGCCATAGCAGGACAACTTGTGGACGGCAGAAACGACATCGGAAAGTAACGATGAACTCACCCCCAGAAGAGAGGCGCAAGTGACTGAGCACATGACTGATCACAGGATCGGAACACGTGAAGAATGGCTCGCGGCGCGTGAGCAGCTCCTCGTGCGCGAGAAGGAGCACACCAGGCTCGGCGACGAGCTCGCGCAGCAACGACGCGAGCTGCCCTGGGTGCCGGTGGAGAAGGAGTACCGCTTCGACACGGACGACGGCGACAAGGCGCTCGGCGAGCTGTTCGACGGACGGTCCCAGCTCCTCGTCTACCACTTCATGTTCGGCCCGACCTACGAGGCCGGTTGCCCGGTGAATTCGTCGATCGCCGACGCCGTCAACGGCGTGCTCCCGCACCTGCATGCTCGCGACGTGACCTTCCTCCTCGTCTCGCAGGCACCGCTGGAGAAGCTGCAGGCCTACAAGCGCCGCATGGGCTGGAGCCTGCCCTGGGTCTCGTCTGCGCGCACCGACTTCAACTTCGACCTCGGCTTCTCGTACACCGAGGAACAGTCACGCGAGGCTGTCGCGTCGATGACGGTGACAGGCGCGCGCGCCGAGAGCGGGCTACCGCCGATCGTCGAGCGCAACGCCAGATCCACGGGCACCGACATCGCGGGATATCTCACTGAGAGCCCAGGATTCAGCACCTTCGTACGCGACAACGGCGGCGTCTACCACACCTATACGACCACGTGGCGCGGACTGGAGTTCCTCATGGGCTACTACCCGGTCCTCGACCGCGCACCGAAGGGCCGCGCCGAGGGCGAGGACTGGCAGCTCTGGATCCGCCGGCACGACGAGTATGACCGGGAACATCCCGGAGGGTGGTGAACCCCATCCGAAGAGCGTTCTCCAGGCCTGTACGCAGGAAGTGGTCGACGATGCCCGGCAGAAGCGGTTCTGCCCCGTCAGGAGGCGCGGCAGCTCGGCGATGACATGTGCGTGGGCGTCGATCAGCCCGGGCAACGTACCGCCGTGAAGTCGTGAACTGACGGCGCCACACCGCAGATGTTGGACCACTGACAGATACACCAGATTCAGGTAGCCGCTTTTCTGTCCAATCACCAGAATAGGAGATCCCAATGAATCGAACTGCCATCAATCCCTGGCCCTTCTCGATACAGCTTGGGTTCGACCAAGCTCAGCTCGTGGAGGGGCGCCGCCGCGAGCTGGTCTGCAGCGCGCAGGATTCCGTGGACGCCGATGGGAACGCGTTGCACGCTAACGACTTCGCTGCCCAGCTGGCACGCGCGCTCGACAACCTCGAGGCGGTCCTGGCCGACGCCAACATGACCCTCGCCAACGTGGTCCGGCTCAACTTCTACGCAACTGAGGTCGACACACTGCTCCAGCACTTCCCGCTCGTGATCGAGCGCTTCCAGGGCACCCGCTTCGCGACTACCGTCCTAGGCGTCTCCAGCCTCGCCGGCCCGGATCTCCTGGTCGCACTCGAGGCCACCGCGATGGACTGACCGAGACACC
>DASTNZ010000147.1:0-7061 GCA_035762665.1 Jiangellaceae bacterium
CTACGCTTCGAGGTTGGGACGATGACCGACCTCGACCTGGCGGACGACTCGCTCGCCGGGATCATCGCGTTCTGGTCCGTGATCCACGTGCCCGACCACGCCATGCCCGGCGTGTTCGAGCAGTTCCGTCGAGTGTTGCGACCACAGGGTCCGTTACTAGTGGGCTTTCACGTCGGCGACGAGACCCGACACACGTCCGAGGGCTACACGGGTCGCCCAATCAACGTTGACACTCACCATCGTCGGCCGAGCAAGGTCGCGGGTTGGCTTCGTGACGCGAGGTTCACGATTGAGGCCGAACTGGTCATCGGGCCGGACAAGGATGTCCCTGGAGCCGTCATCTTTGCGCGCAGCGACGCCTGATCGCGCCTTAGGCACCAGCCATTCTGGCAAGGCGCTCGCAACACACTGTCATTGCCGCGGACAGCGACGGCCCGGCCATGCCGATCTGCGGGACTGCTCCAGCGTCGTTCCGTCCTTGCCAAGGGTGGGGAATGGAGTTGCTTCGAGCAGTGCCGATACTCACCGTCACGGATGTCGATGCCGCAGTCCAGGAGTACTCCGAGCTGCTCGGTCTCGACGTGCTCATGAACCTGGGGTGGGTGGCGACTTTGGGGACGAGCGGCGGTGCCCAGTTCAGCGTCATGGACATTGACCAGTCCGCGTCGTGCAATCCCCAGATGTCGGTTGAGGTGCCCGATGTCGACGTCGCGTACCAGCGGGCGCAGGACAGCGGGGTTGAAATCGTCCATCCCTTGATGGACGAGGACTGGGGCGTGCGCCGCTTCTTCCTGCGCACAAGCTCTGGCCACGTGGTGAACGTGCTCAGCCATCACGGCTGAACCGCCCTCATTTGCCGCTCTTGGCTTGTGCGGTGGGTCGACATCGAGCGGCGCTTTGGTCATACTTGTGACCATGGCCGAAACGATGTCGCTCGCTCAGGTGAAGGCCCACCTCTCGCAGCTCGTCAGCAGAGTGAACGCCCACCACGACCGCGTGACAGTGACTGTCCATGGCCGACCGTCGGCCGTGCTGCTCTCCGTCGACGACCTTGAGGCTCTCGAGGAGACCATCGCGATCCTTTCCGACAGCGACGCGTTAACCCAGTTGGCCGCCTCGGATGCTGAGTTGGCCCGAGGTGAAGGCGAGTCCGAGCAGGACCTCGCCGATGCGATGCGCCGCCGGCGGAAGTCGGCGTGACCGCTGAACGCTTCGAACTGACCATTGCACCTACGGCACGGCGTCAGCTCACTGACAAGCTTCCGGAGGCTGTCGCGTTGGCCGCTTACGAGTTCATCGTCGGACCACTGCTGGACAACCCTCACCAGGTAGGCAAGCGACTCCGTCCCCCACTGGACGACCGATACAGCGCCCGTCGCGGCACCTACCGCGTGATCTACAGAATCGACGACAAACACTGCCGGGTGACCGTCGTTGGTGTCGTCCACCGAGCCGACGCCTACCGACCACATTGACCATCGACATTCGCTCATGACTAGGCCGGCGGATGTGTCGATGCATTGGACCAGTGCGAGATCGCCACGCAGGTTGGGACGATGGAGCCACGAATAAGTCCGGTGCGTCGTCCATGTGGAGCCAAACGCGTGCTTGGCTAGCTCGGCGAAGCGCAGTGCGTGGTGCGACATGCTGAGGACAAGTGATGTAAGGAGACTGCGATGGACTTCTTCCCGGATGTCCCGCCCCCGAGTGGCGAAGACGAGCCCGAGGAGTCGCCGCAGCCCGCGTGGAGAGGTGCGCCCAGCGACATCCTGCCCGGAGTGGTTCCGGTAGAACTGATCCTTGGCCGGTCCGACAGCACGGTGGTGATGCTCACGGGCATGCGCGCTTTCCCCACCGGACTCGCCATGATACTCGGCGTGCGAGTGCGGGGACGGGTGTACCGGGACCTCCACGGCGAGGTCTTACACGGTCCGTACACCCATGACATGGACGCCGACTGGCAAGTCGGCCGGCTGAAGTGGGGTTTCGAATTCGCCGACGGAAGGCGAGTCACCAATCTCCACCCGTGGCCACCGTACCCCGACGAACGGGATCCAGCCTGGGAACCGGACCACCCTGCGCTCATCGGCGGGGGCGGCGGGGGCGGGGACCGATATGTGGACGTTGACTACTGGCTCTGGCCATTGCCACCCGCAGGCCGGCTGCGCGTCGCGTGCCAATGGCTCGAGCAGGGCATTGAGATGTCGACCCACGACCTGGACACTGATCCCTTCCGTGAGGCAGCCGCCCGCGCCAAGCCAATCTGGCCGCCGAACTAACTTGGCACACCGCGGCCAGCCAGTACACGCTCCGAGTGCGGCGTCATGCTCCGAAGACGTGGCGTAGTTCTCGGTCACCGCGCTGAAGTGTGCGGGAAGTTCTCACACCCAGGACGAGGTCACCGCCGCGCAACCATAAGCGGTGGGGGCGAGCTCGGTTCACAAGAGCTGACAGCTGGTGGCCATGAGCGGTGGCGGCGAGTGTCGTTGTTCGGTTCTAGGCCTCCGCCAGCGCGTGCTCTTGAGATGTCCATGCTGGCGGTGGTGAGGACGTCGTGGGCCCGGCCAGTGCAGTCGCGCTGGAGGAACACATTGCCGTCGATGACGATCTCCCGACCTGGGTGCGCGGCACGCCACACTTGCCAGTCGTCGTCCCACAGGGTGCTGGTGCTGTACTCCCGATACAGGACGGTGCGGCCGCCGAGCTCGACGAAGGCGACCCCGAGCTCTGCCGACTCATCACCGAACGGGGTGAGGTCGAACACCCGCAGGCAGGTGAATACACGAGGACCAATGCTGACCCGGTAGACACCGGCGCCCATGTCGGGGGTGCCGGTGTGGCGATATGAGCCATCCGCAAGCTGCTGGTAGCGGCCGCTGTCCACCAACCGGCGCGGTCCGGTGCCTGCCCACCCGGCGTCGAATTCTGGATCGCCTTTGGTCAGGGTTCTTGCTTCGCCGTCGTGCAGGGTGACCGTCAGCCAGCGTGCGCGGTCCTGGTCAAGAACGCAGGTGAACCGGTCGGTACCGATCCGACCAGTCTCTCGCGACCATTCGTTGAACAGCAGCTCCACGGCGTCCTGGCCGTCCACGCTGACCGGGGCGGTCGAGACGACTTCGTGCGCAAAGTCCAGCTCGCCAGAGTCGACGTTGTAAGCGGCGAACGCACTCCGGTCGCCGAGGCGCGCGGGATGGCGTGCCACCACTGCAACTCCTGACAGTCGACCGGACCCAGGCGCTGCTCGCTCACCTCCACGCTGATCCTCGGAGCGGTGGCCGGGAAGCGACGGCGCGGGTCCAACGCATCCACACAGACCAGCATCACGTGACTCGATCGGTGACACAAGCCGGATATTCCGCATCGCCGCTGGCCGGGGCGTGTGGAACCAGGAGACGGTCAGCCTTCCCGGCGAACTCACCCCGACCGGCTTCCCATCGTTCACTCATTTGACCCTGTTCGCGCGGTCCACATGAGCGTGCGATGGCGCTCGGCCCCGTCATCCGCTCGAGCCGCGAAGCACGTCGCCCGACGACGTCCGCGCATAGACTACGCGCCGACCCTCGCGGTGACGGGTGATGAGGCCGGCCCGGCGCAGGACCGACAGGTGGTCGCTGACCCCACCCGCACTGACCCCCATCCGCCTGGCGAGCTCCAGCGTTGCGGCCGGCCGGTCGAGCTCCCGCAGGATCCGGGATCGCCGCCGACCGATCAGCAAGTCCAGCGCGGCATCCTCGGATCGGCCCGACGTCCAGACGTTGCCGATCCCGGCCGGCGGATAGACCAGGGCGGGGTCCCACGGTGGGTCGGTCCGCGGCCAGACCTTCGGCCAAGTGAACGCCGACGGGATGAGGATCAGCCCGCGTCCGGCGAGATCCACCTCGGCCGCCGCCTTCGCCGTCGGTTGGACTCGCAGACAGCCGGCCTCCCAGCCCACCGACGGATGTAGGTCGGCGAAGGCGGCCCGCGATCCGACCGTCACCAGACTCCGCGCCCGACCGGCGATATCTGACTCGAGGAGCGCCGAGATCGTGACCCACCTCGGCGCCAGCGCTGCGTCCCACAATGCCCGCATCTGCCTCACCAGCTCGCGCAGCGCCCTCGCCGGGTCGTCGACGAACGGGCGGGCGGCCGCTGGGACCCGGTCCGGGTACCTGCACCGGATCTCGGCCGCTGCGGCATCCGGCGGTGTCTCCCTCACCCGAGCTAGCTCGGCCTCGATCGTCGGATGCGGCACCTGCGGCGGCGGGCTGAGGAAGACCGGCCAATACGACCCACCGAACGGGGCCGCGGCGTCGAGCAGCGCCAGGTCGAGGTGCCGCGTCCGCGGCGCCGCCCATTCCACCCAGCGCCGATGCACGACATACCGTTCCGGCTGCCGCAACACGTAGAACGCGCCGATCAGCTCCATGAGCGGGGCGATCGCGAACCGGGTCCGCAGCAGATCGTCCTGGCCAAAGCGGTAGCGAATCACGGAGATTCAGCCTAGGCCGAATCTCTGGGCCCGACATCTGTCGCGCCAGTAGAAACGACGCCACGCACGAGACAAGGCGGGAGACAGCGCATGGGCGACGAGCGCGACCTCGGCGGGGAAGCCAGGCAGATCATCGACGCGAACCGCTACCTGACACTGGCCACGGCCGATGGCGACGGCAGGCCCTGGGCGAGCCCGGTCTGGTTCGCCCACGACGCGTACGCCGAATTCCTCTGGATGTCACGACCGGGCGCTCGGCATTCACGCAACATCGCCGCCCGGCCCGAGATCGGCTTCGTCGTGTTCGACTCAACAGTGGTGCCCGATACGGCGCAGGCGCTGTACGTCGACGCTGTCGCCGAGGAGGTCGGCGCGGACGAGGTCGAGTCGGCGATCGCGACGTACTCCGCCCGGTCGGAGGCCCAAGGCATCAGACCGTGGCGAATCGCCGACGTCGTCGGGTCCGCCGCCTGGCATCGGCTCTACCGTGCCCGGGCGAGGTCCTACTCACTGCAGTCGGGCGGCGACCGACGCATCGCGGTCGAGCTGACAACGACGTAGCGAGACCAGCGGGGCAACCAACTCACGAGGAGAGGTCATGGGCAAGGTCATTTCGGGAATCTCGATGTCGCTGGACGGGTTCGTCACTGGGCCGAACGTCACCCGCGAGCAACAGCTGGGAGAAGGCGGAAAGATCCTGCACCGGTGGCTGCACGAACCGGACCCACGCGACAGCAAGCTGCTGGCCGGGATGGGCGAGAACGTGGGTTCGATCCTGATGGGTCGACGGTCCTACGACCTGGCCGAGGGCGACGGCGGGTGGGCTGACGGCGGCCCGGCCGGCCCGGCACCGTGCTTCGTACTCACCCACAACCCACCGGCCCCGGAGACCGTGCGGGCGCCGTCGGTCTTCACCTTCGTCACCGACGGCATCCACAGCGCAGTCGAGCAGGCGAAGGCGGCCGCAGGGGACAAGGTGGTCGGCGTGCACGGCGCCAGCGCAGCTCAGCAATGCCTCGCCGTCGGCCTGCTGGACGAGATCCAGCTCAGCCTCGCCCCGGTCCTCCTCGGCAGCGGCACCCGGCTGTTCGAGCACCTGGGCGGCCAGATCCGGCTCGAGCGCACCGACGTGATCGAGACCCCGAACGCCACCCACCTGCGGTTCAGGGTGATCCGCTGACCAGAGTCGACATCCCCAGACGGAGGATCGAGTCGTACCTCGAGACGTACCCCCGGCTCGCCCCTAGCGCGGTGCCGCGACCCGAGTCGGCTCAAGCTAGTGTCCTTCTGGCTCGTTGCTTGATGGTTCCGATCGCCGTGTGGACGTCGGACGCCCTCGCCTCGGGACCGCAGCGTCCCCGGCAGGAGCTGGCCGCACGCGGCACGCCCTCGCGACCGGCAAGCCACGTCGCCGGCGATCGAGTGCGGCTGGACGAGGCTCGAGGATCCGCTTGGGAACCTGATGAGGGCTCCAATGCGCGCCATCGTCGCGAGCCTCACCCGCGACCCAAACACCGCATGGGGAGGGGAGCATGGCTGATCACGAGATCGGAACACATAAAGACTGGCTGGCCGCGCACGAGGACAAGTTCGAGGTCTGCTGCATCCCGTTCTTCGCCTACGACCTCGCACCCGGCGATGTCGTCCGCGCCGAAGGCGAGCGGCTCCGTGATCCAGTCCGTCGAGCAGCGGTCGGGCAATGGCGTGGTCCGGATCACGGTCAAGCGACCCGAGGACGTCGACGAGGCGCACCTGCGGCTGCACGACCTGCTTGGCCGCCTGGAGTACTTGTGCGAGTGGTTCGCGCCGGGCTACGTCGCCGTTAGTCTCGAGCCGGGACGGGCCCAAGAGGAGTTCTCCGATGGCCTTGCCGGGGTCGGCGCGGCACGTGGAGATCGAACGGATCTTGATCTAGAACCTCAGCTTGCCGACTGCTGGGTCCAGCGGCGGGCTTCGTGGCGCAGCAGGACGGCTTCGATGAGTTGCCGACCATGGCGTGTTCGTCGGGGTCGAGGCATTGGGTGCCTTCGTAGGCCAGACGGAGCTCGTCGCCGGGCGCCCTGTCCGTGACAGCCGACGGTGTTGCTGCCGGGGCCTTTCAAGAACCAACCCGATGCCACCCCGCACGTCAGGGGACCACCCTCTGCCTCCACACCAATCGGTGCCAGCCGAGACGGCTCGTCGAGTCATGGCTGCGCCGGACGGTGATCTTCGTTGCGCTGACGAGCTTCACCTGATGGCCGGGGCTCATGACCCCGCGAAGTCGACACCGACGCAGCCCGAACGCCCGCGAACGCGGCTGAACACCCATCAACACGATTTCAGAGCGGGTGGAGAGCCTGCCGTAGATTGGACAAAAACCGTATTCCGGAAGACCATCGGGTCAGCGTGAGCCTTTTGTCTAATTTTGCGAGCGCCCTAACAGCGTCAACCACGCGACCAAATGAGACCAGAAATGAGACTAGGCCTCGAAACAAGACCGACATAAGAAGGACCAGGACTTCTAAAAGTCCTGGTCAGCGGCGGAGGCGGCGGGATTTGAACCCGCGAGAGGTTTGACCCTCAACCCGCTTAGCAGGTCTGCTGACCC
>DASTNZ010000148.1:0-6953 GCA_035762665.1 Jiangellaceae bacterium
CTGCATCGAGTAAACGAAGCGGCCCATCAGCTCTTCTTCCATAGTGATTGCATTTCGAAATCACTATGCTGGAGGAGCAAGTGCCTGTCAAGGAGGAGTCGTGGAACCACGGTCCGGGTGCCCGATCAACGCCGCCGTCGAAGTGCTAGGAGATCGCTGGTCGTTGCTCGTGCTGCGCGACGTCATCTTCGGCGACCGCCGCTACTTCCGGGTTCTGCTCACCGGGTCGATGGAGGGCATCGCTTCGAACATCCTCGCCGACCGCCTCGTGCGGCTCGTCGATGCAGGGATCCTCACCCGCGGCACCGCGGCGCGGGGGCAGCGCGCTCGCTACAGCCTCACGGAAGCTGGCATCCAGACACTCCCGATCATCTACGCCCTCGGCAACTGGGGCCTCGACTGGTGCCCCGGCAGCGACGAGCTCCGGAGCCGGCAGCAGCTCATGCGCGATGAGGGTCCGGCGTTCATCGAGGAGCTCATGGACGAGCTTCGCGTCCGCCACCTCGGCGCCCCGCCGAAACCGCACGACGGCCCAGGACCGTTCGAACGCCTCGATGCCGCCTACGCCACGGCCGCCGAGGAAGAACACGTCGATTGACATTGACGGAACAACCCGTCCTGACCATCTTGGGCTCCGGCGGCTTGCCGCCACTGCGCACACGCGGCTCGGCGACGGACGGCGCTGCTCACTCGCGAGGACACGCGACCTGGTCGCCGAGCTCGTACCATGAGCCAAGCCGATACGCGGCGCCTCGCGAGCCGCGCGCTCAGAGTTGGCCCTTCTGCTCGCGCCAGGCACGTTCTTTGGCGCTCCACTCAGTGTCCTGGAGCCGAGTTCGACACACGCCCCCCATGGGACGGGCTTGGCGGCGTGGCGCGGTTCCGATGATGCGGTGCCGCGCCGTACCTGGCGGACGCCTTCGGTGAGGATTGGGTCGTCGAGTCCTCGGCGGCGATGTTGGTTCGCGCTGGGGCGAGCTGACCGAGCTACGGGTCAAGGATCTCGACCGGACCAGGGCGCTCACCGTCAGCCGCGCGGTCGTCGAGGTCAACCCGAAGTTCCACCCCGCCCGCGGCCGGTTCCTGGTCAAGGACTGCCCGAAGGACCGGGAGTACCGACGGTTCAAGCTGAGCGCGCCGGTCGTGGAGAAGCTCCGAGAACACGTACGGCGGCGCAGTCTCAACCCCGACGACCTGCTGTTCGCGATGCGCAACGATGAGCGGCCACAGATCCGCCAGCGCGGTTCCGAACCCGACATCGCTCGGCCTGACCGAGCCGAACGAGAAGGGACGGCAATACCAGCACGGGACACTCAGCGGTTACACCGCAGGCCGGTGCCGCTGCGACTATTGCCGGGTCGCATTCGCCAGTTACCGCGCCAAGCGCCGCGCCCAAGGCAAGGACAACCCACACACCCCTCGGGTACGCGAAACCGACGGTCACATCCCTCGCGACTGGTTTCGGAGAACGATCTGGACTCCGGCATGCATGGCCGCCGGGCTGGCCTTCACGCCCACTATGCGCGACCTACGCCATGCTCATGCCTCTTGGCTGCTAGCCGGCGGCGCCGACATCCAGATTGTGAAGGAACGGCTCGGCCACGCCACCATCGCCACCACCGAGCGCTACCTCCACACCCTCCCTGACGCCGACGAGACCGCACTCAAGGCGCTCGACGCAATCCGCAACCGTGGCTTGTGACGGTGAGAGGCTGGCCACCTGGGCCGATCGGACTCGGACTAGCGGCCTCCTCGTCCCGACAAATGACTGCACATCGCACCTACCTGCAGCGATCAAGAATTGACCAGGTCAGGAATCGCGCGAAAGTTGGTCGGACAGTTGGCAACCGCACGGGCAGCTTGCTGTCTCGCATGCCCAGGAAGGCGTAGACAAATCCGTAAAGTGTTCCCTTTGAGCGGATGCGTAAAGCGGACCGCGCGCCATGCTGCGCTCTACCGCACATGATCTCGACGACCCGTCTCATCCGTGTCGGCTAGGTGTGCGGTGTTTGGGTGCCAACGGGCTCATACCGGCATCGCAGGCCACGATGTGGGACAGGTCGTAGACATTGGCCGTGTGTGCGGGGTCGCAGTCTTGCTCCAGCGTCGTCAGTCTGAGGCGGAGTCAGTGCTTCACCGAGCTACCTCTCTGCGCGAGGCCGTACTCGGTGTTTAGCGCCGTCGCCACGGGGCCGAGCCCGCTCACCGATCTGCTCATCATCGAGCAGGCATTCTGTGAAACCACGCACGGCGCGCGCCTTCCCTGCCGGCCGTTCCCGCGGGCGAGACCAGCCTCGGCCCAGTCGTTCTCCTCCGCGAACCTGGCGGCGGCCGCAAGATGGCTAGCCGCGTCTGGCAGGTTCGCGACGACGGCCCGCTCGGCAGCGGTCGCGCGGACGTAACCGTCGTACCAGCGGCCGGCGGGCTCGGAGAACCACGGGCGACAAGGTCGGCGGCGGGGTCGACCAGACCGGTGTGGACTGCGACGCGAGTGTCGACGAAGGAGGAGAGAGCCGCGATGTTCTGCACAAGCGCCGGATTGCCGCCGCCGAGGGCCTGGTCCGCCCGTCTACGCCACAGCCGAAAATCGGCGGTTGCCCACTAGGCCGTGCGCGAGAGCGACCGATGCCGCGGCGGGCGAGAGCCACGCTGCGTTCGGCGCACCCGAACGTCGCCAGCCGTTCCACATCGGGTCGGCATGTCCGAGAGCCTCATCGAAATGTCCCATCAGCACCTATGGTGGGAGCAGCTTTGCACCGCTCGGCATCCCGTGCCGCGATGATTACCGGATAGTCGGTCACGAGGGCGGCCTCGACGGCGCTCGGCCATCTCGGGAGTCGGGAAGTCCTGGTCCAGCTGGGCGGCCCAAGCGTGAGCGCCAGCCAGGTGGGCGCCCCGTTCTGCTCACCGCAGCGAAGAGCCGCACGCACTGATCAGTCCGGATAATCGTTGCGGTGAGCGGATCGCCGTTGTTCCGTCCGTATGCCGCCGAGCACGATTGGGGGCAGGCTCACCTGACCTAAGGCGGTGTCCACGATGCCGAGCCGGCTTGCGGCCCTGCTGGCTGATCCCGCGCCGCGGCCTGGGCGGCTGTGGCTGACCAACGCGACGCTGTTCGCCGGGACCGGATCGGCCGCCTTGCCAGGTGCGGCGGTGATGGTCGAGGACGGGCAGATCGCCGAGGTGGTGGACCAGGCCGGCGCCGTACAGTCGCAGGCCGAGGCGATCGATCTCGGCGGCCGGATGCTGTTGCCGGGGCTCATCGACGCCCATGCGCACGTGTTCGCCGAGCCGCCTACGCCTGCGGACGGGGCTGAGCCGCCGCTGCCGGGTACCGTTGCACATCTTCTGCGGACTGGGCTGGAGCGCGCGCTCCGGATGGGGTTCACCACGTTGCGGGACGTCGGCTCGTACGGCGATCAGGTGGTGACGGCCCGGCAGGCGATGCGGTACGGCGCGTTCCGCGGCCCGCGCCTGCTGACGTGCCGTCGGATCATCGCGGCTACGAGCCCGGGTGGGCGGTTCTTCGAGGGCATGTACCGCGAAGCGGACGGGCCGGACGAGATCCGCAAGGCCGTGCGCGAGCAGCTGCGGGAAGGCGCGGACTTCGTCAAGGTGATGTCGACGGGTGCGCGTTCGGTCGAGCTCGAGGACCCGGAACCGGCCCAGCTGACGGCGGCAGAGCTGACCGCGCTCGTCGAGGAGGCACACCGGCTCGGGTTCCGGGTCGCCGCTCACGCCGAGGGCCTGGACGGCACCGAGCTGGCGATCCCGTGCGGCGTGGACACGATCGAGCACGGCATGTACCTGGGCCGTCGTCCGGACCTGCTCGACGCCATGGCGGAGGCCGGCCAGATCCTGGTGCCCACCCTGTCGTGCTTCTACGGCGTCGCGGGTGGCGAAGGCGGCAGCAGCTGGACCGAGCCGCTGGTCGAGCTGGCGCGGTTCAACCTCGTGGAGGCGGACCGTACGCTCAAGGCCGCCCGCGCCGCCGGCGTACCGATCGCGCTCGGGCACGACTGGCAACCGTTCGCGCAGGCAGGTACCGAGCTGGTCCGGATGGTGCACCACGGCCTCAGCCCGCACCAGGCGCTGACTGCCGCCACTGGGACCGCGGCCCGCGCCCTCGGACTGCAGCACCGGATTGGCACGATCGAGCCGGGCAAGCTGGCCGACCTGCTCGTCGTGGACGGCGACCCGCTGACCGACCCTGCGGTGCTGTGTGACCGGGACCGGATCTGGCTGGTCCTGCAGCTCGGCGAACCCGTGGCCGGCGCTGCCCTCGAGGTCCGGCCGTCAAGCCTGCTCGGCCGCCAGCTCCAGGAAGGCACGTACGGCGGCGGATTCGCGGTCGCTGGCCCAGACTAGCGCGGTCCGCGCCGGCGGCAGGCCGCGCAGCGGGATCGTGGTCACGTCGGGATGTGTGTAGTAGCGGGTCAGTGAGCCGACGGTCGGGTGTACGACCTCGCCTTGGGCGACGAGCGCGAGCACCTCGGCCGTCCGGCCCTCGCAGTGCCTCCGAGGAATCGCCCGGCCGGACGGCGTCCGAGCAGGGTACAGCGCCTCGACGGTCTTGGGCGGCAGGATGCCCTCGGCATCGACCACGGCACAGTCCGCCAGGTCTTCGACCGTGGCCCAGCCACGCTCTGCCAGCGGATGCCCGGTCCGCACGGCGAGCGTCCGGTCCTCGGTCGTGAGGACCGGGCCGACCGTCAGGCCTGGTTGGTCGATCGGCAGCCAGTGCCCGACCAGGTCAACCTCACCGTGTCGCAGCCGGTTCAGCGCCTCGCCCGGGAACGCCTCGTACACGATCACCTTGCAGACCGGGTGCGCCCGCTGGAACGCCCGGACGAGTTCGTCGAACCGCGGGCCGCCGGCGGCTAGGTTGACCAAGCTGATCCGCAGCTCGCCGGTGATCCCGGTTGCCTTCTCACGCACCGCGGCGACGGCGCGCTGGATCTCCTCGTACGGCGGCCGGAGGTTGTTCCGTAGCAGCTCGCCCAGCGCGGTAAGCCGGACCTGTCGGCTTGTCCGCGCGAACAATCGGCCGCCGAGGTTTCTCTCCATCGACCGGATCGTCTGGCTCACCCGGGACTGGGACAGGTAGAGGCGCTCCGCCGTACGGCCGAAGTGCAGTTCCTCGGTCAGCACAAGGAACGTCTCGATTTCCCGAAGTTCCATGGCCACCGATGCTGTCACACTCGCGCCTGACGGGACCAACCAAGTCCGGGCGCTGGCCGTGGGCCGTTCTCATGACACGAGTCATGACACGAAATGGTGTCAATCACGGTTTCTGGAGGCGGTCACAATGGCGCGCAGGACGACTATCGCCGCCTAGATGAGACCAGAGTGGGCGTGGACGTGACGCCCGGCGCCGCGGAAAGGCTGAGTGTCTCGGCATCCCCGGCTCATCGTGGCTCAGCCGTCGCTGTCGGAGTGCTGGAAGGAGGGCAGGTACACACCCGGTCGCCCACGGTGTCGGTCCACGAGGGACGGCCCGACCGGGCCAGCAGTTCTCTCAGCTCGGCCAGTCCATCCATCGAGAGGTCGGCTGGGTGGCCACGCAGGGCCGCCACCCGGGCGCCTGCCCGCTGGCCTGCCTCGATTCCGGCGAGGGAGTCCTCGACGACCAGGCATTCCGCAGGGTCGATGCCGAGTTGCGCCGCGGCGGCGAGGTATGGCTCGGGGTCTGGCTTACCGACTCGAACGTCGTCGATCGTCACCAGCAGCGGCGGGGTGATGCCGGCGGCGCCCAGCCGAGCCTTGGCCAGCCGCTCGTCGGCGCTGGTCACGACCGCCCACGGCAGGCCGAGTCGGTCGATCACGGCCAGCAGCTCGGTCGCGCCCGGCAGGCTGGCGGTGCCGTCCGCGTCGAGCACCTGCAGGTCGATCTGCCGGTCGGCGGCTCGCTGCGCCGCCTGCTCGTCCAACCACGGCACAAGCTCTCGGACCGTCGTCAGCGCCGGCCTTCCATGGGCGATGCACCGAAGCGCCGACGCGGCAACGTTGTACTCGGAGGCCCAGCGGGCCCAGGCCCGGTCGACGGCGGCATCGGAGTCGACCAGCGTGCCGTCCATGTCCAGCAGCACAGCGGCGATGTCACGCAGCCACGGCGGCTCGAATTGGGTTCCGGTGCTCGGCATGCCTGCGTTCCTCCGTTTACCCGGCTAATATACTCGTGATACGAGGATAATATAGAGACGGCAAGGATGCCAGATGCCGACCAATGATCACCGCGCACGCGTTCTCCGGCGCCAGGGTGCGGTGGCGGTGCTCCGTCACGTCCATGCCCACCCGGGGACGACGCGGGCCGACGTTGTACGAGGTCTCGGGCTGAGCAGCGGCTCGGCCGCCGACATCACCTCCCGTCTCAAGCGGCTTCGGCTCCTCGACGAGGCCGATTCGCCGCCGACCGGCGAGCGGGGGCGACCCTCTCCGACGCTGGTCGCGCATCTGCGGGGACCCCTCGTATGCGCGGTCGACATCAGCCATGAGCGATGGCAGGTGTCGGTGGCCGAACTCGGCAGCGGCATGGTCGAGCGGGACTCGGGGCGACATGCAAGCCGTCGGTCAGACGAAGTGCTAGGGGACCTGCAAGAGCGCGTGAACGGAGTCCGGCAGCGGTATCCGCGACGGCTCGGCGCGGTCTCGGTCGCCGTCGCCGGCACGGTACGAGGCACCAAGGTCGTTCAGGCGTCCGGGCTTCGGTGGCGAGATGTCAGCCTCGAACCGCTCCGGCCGCGACCGGGTCTGCCGCTGCTGGTCGGCAACGACGCGACCCTAGCTGGTCTCGCCGAGGCGAGGCGCGGTGCCGGGAAGCACGCACGGGTGGTGCTGCACGTGATCGTCGCCGTCGGCGTCGGCGGCGTGTTGGTTGTCGACGGCGTCGCGGTGGACGGAACGACCGGAGCCGGTGGCGAATTCGGTCACCTGCCGTTCGGTGATCCGGCTCG
>DASTNZ010000149.1:0-15249 GCA_035762665.1 Jiangellaceae bacterium
CACAGCGAGCCCGTTCGAAGCGATGTTGAGCCGCACCTTGATCGTGTCCCCGGCGACCGACTTGCGGTGGCGCGAAAAGATCCGGTACCGGCCGCGGGCATCTACCGATGCTGAAGATGGGTGCGCCGTCGTCGAGTTGAGACGGGTGACCATGGTCGCGTTCGTGGCGAACGTGGTCCGGGCGTAGTCACTGCCTGTTCCAGACATTGCCGCGTCCGGTCCCAGCAACGAGGTGTCATCGCCCACAGCCAATGTCTCGGCCTGCAGCGCGAACGGGGTCGCCGACGGCGTCCCGCGGCGGCGCACACTCAGCACACTCTGCCGTCGGCCGGTGACCACCAACCCGGTCGGGGCGATCAGGAACAGCGGGGTTGGCGCGTCGCCCTTGATGCCCTGCGACGGACCGATGATCGCCTCATCCACGAACAGTGTCGTCCCCGCCGCTGGCGTGCCCGAATACCTCGGTGCGATCCTGGCCCGGATCGCGGTCGCCGGGGCGACCCCGGTCACACTGAAATAGGTCCACGTGTCCGCCGTCAACGCGGACAAGTTGCCGCTCTCGGAGATGAATGTCGACCCGGCCGCGTCGGAATACCAGCGGATCGTGACACCGACCGTCGGCGTGCCCGGCGAACGCAGCCAACCGGATGCGAACCAGCTCTGACCGGCGGACACCACCAGCGTCTCCGACTGCGCCCGCGGATCGGCACCGACACCATTCGGGGTGATCAGCATCGACGCCGCGCCCTCGTGGAACTGCGCCGTCGACCGCGTCAACGTCGGCCCGTTGATCGGCGTCCAGTTCGACACGTCGGTCTCGAAGTACGGGTTCGCGTTCGACGGAGTGGTCGAATCAATATCGAACCAGCACCCATTCGCCGCATTCGCCGGATCATTGCTCACCACTACCGGCGGCAATGTCTCCTTTGGCCCATAGCCATACGGCTCAGCGCGCAGATCAACCGCGATCCGTTGGCGCGTTCCGTCGCGCCCAAGATGCCGCACCGATGATGCCGAGGCGCGATAGGTACGGAAAAACACCGGATTCGTGGTGTGCTGATGCCAACGGAGAATGTTCCCGCCAGAGCGGTCCAACTCACGATGTAGCGCCTGCAGTGCAGCGGCCATAGCATCCGGGGTGTCATCGGCGAGAAACAACCCGAGCCTGATGCGCCTAAAGTCGTACGCTGCTGATGGCACCACGCCGCCATCAGCCAGCAAGGTCTGTGCGACAGCTTCACGGATCGGTGGCGGAGAGAAATCCGTCTCGTCCGGATTGATGATCCACGTCGGCCCCGATGCTAGGGCGAGCCGAACCGATGGGTTGGCGGCGATAGAATCGACGAAGTCGAGAGAACAAGTCGTCATCAGCCCGCCCTCGCATACAGAGCAGATTGGCGAGCTATCATTCGGCCACGGCCTTGATCATCGATGATGATGGTGGCCCCGTTAATCTGCGCACCAACTTCTTGCCCGATGAGCCGCGACAACAGATGCGGATCGATGGTGC
This sequence comes from Jiangellaceae bacterium, assembly GCA_035762665.1. Lineage (GTDB taxonomy): Bacteria > Actinomycetota > Actinomycetes > Jiangellales > Jiangellaceae > JASLBX01. The sequence continues at coordinate 1,511 of DASTNZ010000149.1, forward strand.
TTCCGCGTTGCTCTAATCGAGGCGATGGTGTAACGGCGATTCGGGTCAGCAGGCTCGACAGTTGGCTAAATACTGCGTTCTGCGAACGAGATAGCACCCGCTCGCCGGTCTGCAGAATCGCTGGAATCTCGCCCGCCGCGAGTCCGGCAAGGGACGCGCCCTCGTGGAATCGTGGAATGATGCCTGCCCCGGTGACCAGACCACCTGAGTGGCCGCGGGTCAGGCCCGCCGGTATGCCGCCGCTGACTGCATAGGTAACTGTGATACGAGCGGTGCGCGGCTGAGCCAATCGGTTCAATGCCGATTCCACACCCGCCTGCCCAGTCAGATTCGCCATCAGCCGCGCCCGCCGAGCCGCGGCGATCCGGTCCAGATCACGTTGTGCTGCCCGTTCGGCCGCCTTGTCCCGCGCCAGCTTCAACTGCGCCTGGTAGTCACCCGCATAGTCGTCGGCGGCACCCTTGGCCTCATTCACCGAGTCGCGGATCGTCTCGGCCTGGCCCGCCGTGATGACACCCTGCTGCACCCAGCGGTCCAGAGTGGCGTCGAAGTTCTCCCACGACAGGTCCCCGTCGAGCACCGCGGCTTCCATGCCGGCGACCGCCTCGGCCAGACCGATCGACGCGGCCTTGGCCTCTTCCGAGTTCTTGCCGTGCTCCTTGACCGCTTCGTTGTATGCGGACTGCGCCGTCTGCACGCCCTCCAGCGCGGACACCACCGCGAACACCGGATCGGTCGCGGCTCGCAGATCCTCCAGGTAGGCGTCCAACGCCTCCTGCGCCGCCTCGATCGCCGCCGCCTCAGCCTGCAATTCCGCAGCCAAACCGCCGGCGGATTCAGCCGCCGTCCCCTGCCCGGCATCGGCCGCCGCAAGAGCATCAACATAGACGGGAAGATCATCAGTGGTAATGCCGAATTGATCGGCTAACTTTTTCGCCGCGCTGGCTGCCTGATCAGCTTGACCGCTCGCCACCATGTGCGCCAGTGCCTGATCCAACGCCTCAACGGTCGCCCTGTATTCGTTTGTAACCTCGGCAGCCTGCTTGCCACTCATCGCAAAGCCACCGAGACTCGTGGGAATGATCCCCAGGATTCGGTCTGCGTCGTTCAGTTTTCCTTCAAGCTCGCCAAGCTTGTTTATTAGCTCATTCGACACGCCGCGCTCGAGATCAACGATCGCCTTGGTGGCGCGACCCACGCCGATGTCGGTGTCCCCTGCTGTCTGCTTCAGGAAGGCGAACGCTGCTGCCACAGCCGCCAACGCGCCGAGCAAACCCAGGAATTGGCCGGTGTACGCCATCGCGCCGTACATGACCGGTGCTGTACGCGCCAATGTGAGCATTGCCGCCTGTGCTGCGACTATACGGGGAGCCAATAACAAGAATCCGCCACCGAGCAGCGACGCAGCGCCGACCAAGGCGGCGAATATAGTCGCCACGGCCCTAACCGGCCCCGGCAAATCACCGAAGAACTGCGCGATATCGGCGACACCCTCAGCCAGGGATGCGATCGCCGGCAGTAGCACCGACCCGACGTCAATACCGAAATCCACGACGGCGTTCTTAGCGATCTGAATCTTGGCCTCGGCGGTGTCGTAGCGCTTCGTCGCCTCCTCGATGAGCGCCGTGTTCTCCTGCCACGCCCGCGCCCCGTCGTTGAGTGACTGTTGTAGCAAGTCTCCGGCACCAGCCAGGCGCAGCAGCGCGTCCCGAACCCGGATCTCCGAGAGGCCGAGCTCGTCCAGGGTGGCGAACACGTTACCGCCAGCCGCGTCGATCTGGCCCAGCCCGGACACGAACGCTTGGATGGCGCGTGCCGGGTCCTTCTCGAACGCCTCGGTGAACTGGCCCGCCGACATGCCCGCCACTCGAGCGAACCCGGCCACGGCCTCGCCGCCCTCAGCGACCGCGCCAGCAATGTTGATCATGACGCGGGAGATGGCCGACCCGCCGGCCTCGGCCTCGATGCCCACCGAGGCGAGCGCGTTACCGAAGGCCAACACGTCGGCCTCGGACAGCCCGATGATGGCACCGGCGCCCGCGATGCGCTGCGCCATCTGAATGATGTCCCGCTCGGTCGATGCGCCGTTGTTACCGAGCTCGACCAGTGCTGCCCCGAGTCGCCCCACGTCCTGCGGGGCGGTCTGCATCACGTTCATCAGTTGTGCGATCGAGGTGGCGGCCTCATCGGCCGACAGGTTCGTCGTCTCGCCAAGATCGATCATTACGCGGGTGAAGCCGACGACGTCGCCCGTGGCCACACCCAACTGGCCCGCAGCCTCAGCGACGGCGGCGATCTCCCGGTGGCTCGCCGGCAACGTCGTCGCGAGGTCCCGCAACCCGGACTCGACCGCGGCCAGCTCCTCCGGGGAACCCTCGACCGTCTTGCGGACCCCGGCCCAGGCGGACTCCCAATCGATAGCCGCCTTGACCGCGATACCGAGACCGGCGACCGTGGCGGCACCGAACGCCACCATCCCCCGGCCGAGTTTCTCCAGCGCCTGCGCCCGCCGGTCCTCGAGCATCTTGTCGAGTTGGGCGGCGGCGAGGTCGGTGCGCCGGATCTGCCCTTCGAGACGCTGCATCGACGAGACAGCGCGGTCGATCGCTCTCTCTAACTTCGCCGCCTCGGCATCGATGGTGACCTTGAGGTCAGTCTTGGCCACGCTGACCTCCTGTCGGTCTCAACCGGATCTGCAAACCGGGCATGTGCTCAGCCGTCTTCTCATGCGCCTTGCGTTCGGTGCCGAGCAGCTGACAGCCCATGCACACCTCGGCCTCGGCCTCGGCGTAGTTCGGGTCCTGCTCCCACTGCCATTTCGCGGTGCCACAGTTCGGGCACTTCAACGACTCCTCGGCCTGCCACGCCAGCGCGGCCTGCTGGTCGTCCACCGGCCACGCCAGGAACTTCGACAGCGGGATGCCGCGCGGCCCGCAGTAGGCCATGCGGGTGGCAAACAGCAGGTCGCGCCTCAGCCTTTTCCCAGGCCCGGCGCCGGCTGGTCGTTGGTGGCGGTGACGACCGCGACGAACAGCGCGTTCTTCTCCCCGGCGGTCCACCGGTCCGAGGCCAACTCCTTGATCCAGTCCTGCTCGCTCAGGTCCGAGTCGAGTGCGACGATCGTCAGGGCCGCAGGCAGGAACGTGGTCTTGTTGACCAGCGACCGCTCGTCCTTGGGGACATCGTCTTCTTTCTCCTTGGCCTCTTGCTCCGGGGTCGGCGGGTGAGCAGCGACCAGCGCGTCCCGCTCCTCTTCGGTGAGCCCGCGGAATATGATCGTGACCGAGTTCTTCTCGTAGGTAGCCTGGGCTCGCTTGAGTTTCTGTTCGGCCCGCTTGATGGCGCCCTCGTCGCCCTTGGCGGTGATCTGCGCCAACTGGTGCAGCCGCTGTGCGTCCTCGAACGCACTGCGAGCGCGCTCACCCGCCTCGCCCAGCGGGAACGTCAGGGAGGTCGAGTGAGCGCGCTTACGGGCGAGTTGCTCGCGGAGGCTGGTCATCGGGGGCTCCTTGCGGATGTGCGGACGGTTAGACCTCCGGCCAGCCGCACCATCCGCATAGACGGCCGACCGGAGGGAACAAGGCTGATCAGACCGACGCTGGCAGGGTCACCTTGCGGCGGGCCAGGATGCCGAACGACACAACACCCATCGCACCGCCCGCCGTGGCCACAGTCGGGGTCACAAACGACACCTCGGACTTCCACGCCCACGCCGGCTTGCTCGCGGCGGTGGCGTCGGAGAACTGGCCGTAGGGGCAGTGGTAGATGTAGCCGGTCGTGCCGGCGGTGAAATCGTCCAGCGCGTCGTCGAAGTCCGTCGCCAGATAGAACGTGATCGACGAGTCGTCCAGCGACACACCGTCGGCGACCTTCCCGTCCACGTCGGAGCACAAGTCCGGCAGTTCGGCGTAGCGGGGCGAACCGGAGAACCCAGTGAACCCCTGCACCGAGCAGGTCAGGTCCCGCGAGGTAGCGGCGTTGATCTCCGCCTGGGTGGGAACGAAGTTGGTGGTGTCGGTGAGGGTGACGATCCACAACCACCCTTGGTTCTTCTTTACCCCGAAGCGATCAGCATCGACGCCTCCCAGGGCAACCGGGCTGTACGGCATTGTTTACTCCTTCTCGGGTGCCGACTCGGCGGCGGTGGACGGTTTCTTGGCCGCCTTCTTGGCAGGCGGGGCGCTGTCGGCGTCGCTGGTCTCAGCCGCGTCGGGTTTCTTCGCCGGGTCGTAGATCCGCTCCCAGCCCGCAGTCAGTTCGGGCAATTGGGCGCGCGGAATGACCTTCTGCTTGCCGCTGGTGTGCTGAACCCACACGAACTTGTCCAGCGGCCGGGGGCGCACCATCACAGCACCTTGACCACTTGCAGGGTCAGCGAGACGACACCGAGCGGGTAGGTCAGGCTGATGCTGTCGGTGGAACTCATGAACCGCGCGGCGTTACTGATGACGATCATGCGTTCACCCGCGTTCGGCACCGACACGGTCACGTCCGGCACGAACGTGGTGGCCGACGGCGGGGACGCACTGTTCGGGTCGTCGATGACGATGCTCTGCGCCGACGTGTGCCCGTTCTTGACGTGGATCAGGTAAACCCCGTCGCCGGTGGCGGGGAACGTGTCGCCACCCCCGGCCGCGGACACGTACGTCAGCGGGTCGACACCGGACAATGCGCCCACCTTGGGCGTGATGACGGCCATGGACTCCTCCTAGGTGGGCCGAACGACCCTTGCCAACTGGGTAAATGCGGCGCATGATGCGAGGCATGTACAGTGATCGAATCTGGGGGCTGGTCACCGCAGCGATACTGGTGATCATGACGGTCACAGCCCTGACCGACTTTCAGACCAGCGGGTGGCTACTCATCCCCGTCGTCGGCGCGGTGATCTACTGGCTGGTACGTCAAGCTGTCGCGCACGGCGTCAAGCAAGCCCGCTAGAGCCTGGCGAACGCCTGCTCGATTGCCGCTCCGACGGCGGCGACCACCTTCGGCTCATTGGCGCGCACCGCACGCATAAAGAACGGACGAGTCGGCTGATCCACCCACGTGTCACCGCCGAACACCGGGTGCCGGTTGAACGAGCCCCGATTGCCGAACTCCAGCGGCCGGGCGTGCGGAGCCTGACCCGCATCCACCTGAACCGTCACGCCCGCCGAGCGGGCACCGAACCCGACCCGGATCTTCGTCGCTGCGGGGATACGCGACGACCACGACGCGTTGCCCTGGATGTCCCGCACCAGCGCATCCCCGGCCTTGCGGATCTCCCGCCGCAGCCCGCGCCGCAACTCCGGCGGCACATGCCGCAACTGATCGGCGAACGCCTTGACCTCAGTGCCGTCAATGGTGATCATTCGGCGTACACCCGCACCGTGATCGAGAAATCGGCCTGCACCGAGATCCGCTCCGGCCCATCGCTGGTGGCCGGGTAAATCTGCTGATACCACTGCGCGGTCGGGGCCAGCCACGCGTCGTAGGCGATACCGCCGAGCTTCTGATCGGCGGCCAGCGCCGCCCGCAGCGCAGTCAGCGCGGCCACCACATCGGCCCGCTTCTTGCGGAACTCGGCGTTCCCGTCGAACGCCGCCGCCGTGCACGACACCGTGATGGTCTCAAGCAGGGCGCAGATCCCGCCGTCGTCCTCGTCGATGCTCGACGTGGCGATCGGCGTGCCCTGCACCGGGTCGAACCCGATGAGCAGCGTCCGGTCCTGCAGATCCAGGCCCGTGTCACCGTCCAGCACCTGCCAGGACGACAGCGCGGTATTCGCCATGATCACCAGGGCGCGGATCACGTCGTCGACGGCGGTCACGGCACCAGAGCGTGCTTCTGCAGCAGGTGCGCGGCCCGGTTCGGGATCAGGTAGCCCATCGATACTCGCACCCCACTTTCGTCTTCTGAACCGACGAACCGATTACGCCGTGCCGAGTTCTGCTGGGTCTGCCAGTGATGCCCGGCGATGATCAGCACCGCCTGCTTGAGCGACACCGGCACCGGATTACGCCCGGCGGTGTAGACCACGGTGTAGTCGCCGGCGGGGATGATTTCGTCCTGGCCGGCGACGATCCCGCCGACCTTGTCCACGTCCAGCGCAGCCGTCAGGTATGCCAACCCGTCGGAGATCCGGGTCGCCGACGTGACCGACTGGACCGGCTTGCGTGGCAGCAGCAGAATGCCGGTATCGGCGGGCACCCGGTCGGTGAACTCGCGGGCCACGATCGGCCCCACGTCGTGCCAGCCCTCGGCCGCCTCAGTAGCACCCTCCAGGGTGTCCAGCAGTTCAGTCTGCTCGGGCGGGCTCGGGTCCTTGTTCAGATAGGACAAGAACTCGTCCAGCGTGGCCGGGGTCGGCGTCGCCATCGCTCACCCCCAGCCGGTTACGAGCACTCGAACGATGCTGCGGCACCCGCGCCGGAGAGCGTGGCATGCAGAGCGGAGCTGAACAGCACGCCGGCCTTCCCCGCCGACCACACCGAGCTAGACCCACTAGCCGCGGCCTGCAGAGTCAGCACGATCGCCCCACCCGAGCCGTCGCGCAGCTCGAGCGTAGAAACAGCGGCGGCCGGGGTAAGCATCACTGATCTGAGCACCACCGGCCCGGTGACCACGTTACCCGTCGCAGTGACCCGCCTGAGATTAGCCATCGTCGGCCTTCTTCTTGGCTTCGGCTCGCTTGGCAACCTCGGCCTGACGGCGCTCCCGCTTGGCCTTGGCCTGCTCCTCCGGGTCGACCTCGACGAGGGTTCCCGGCGAGTCCTTGTTGATCCACTCGGCTTCGGCCGGGTCCAGTTCGATCTGGGTGCCCTTCTCGAACGGGCCGTAGTCGTTGCTGCGGTAAGAATGCTGCACCTCGTAGCGGGCCATCAGATCAGGCCCCCAGCATTCCGCGCCAGTCGGTGCCATCGCAGAAGAACAACCCACCGGAAACATCGTTCGCTGCCGTCACGCCGATGGTGGCCACCGCAGTGCCACCATCGTTGTTGACGACGAGGGTCCCCGTGCTGGTGCCGAGATTGCAGATGTAAACGCACACGCCCGCGCATGCGGCCTCTGCGGGCAGCGTCAGCGTCCGCGACGTGGTGGACGGGTTGAACACCAGCACCTGCCAGCGCTCGATCTCATCCACAGTGATGGTGCGGTTACCGCTCAGCGACTCGGACGGCCGGACAGTGACCCGGTTGGCCCGCGACGTCGGTGCGGTGGCGATTCTCTCTCTTGGCATGTCTCGTCCCTAACTCAGACGTGGGTATGCGGGATCGGGCGACCAATATCGGCCGCCGGTTGGTCGAGTACAGCATCAGTGAGCTCGGCAGCGATGATGATCTCGTCGTGCTCGGTGAGCTCGGCCGAGATCCGGGAACGAAGCCGCCTCAACACTGCCAGCGCCTCAGCACGGGCCGCCGCGCGGCGGCCCTCCCGGCGCACACTGAACGCAGCCGTGCGCCGGGACGGCATCGCCATCAGACGGTGATGTTCCGCAGCGTCGCCGCGGCCTCGATGCCGGACGCGGCGCCGGTCGGGGTGAACCGTCCGAAGCCCATCCGCAGCGAGTACACCAGTCGGGTCTGGTCGGTGGCGGGAAGCCGCTCGGTCTCCACCATGACCCGGCGCCGCCAGCCGGTCTTGAAACCGCGCCGGTTGAACGCGGCCACCTGGCCCTTGATGTTGTTCGACCCGGTGGTGGACACCTTGCCGTCGGCCTCGGTCTTCGACATGGCCATCGACACCACATGCGGATGACGGGCGATCTTGAGGACCTCGCCGGTCAGCACGGTCGCCTGCGGGCCGTACTTGTCGACGGTGAGCACCTCGTCGATGAGTGCGATCCGGTCGGCGGTTTCCGGGTCGGACACGTACACCAGGTCGTTCGCGTCGGCCGGGTGGCCCCAGTCCACGAACCGCGCCGCGTCGATCATGTCGCCGCGCAGCATGTGCAGTTGCTCGAGAGTGACCCCGCCGGCCGCGTCGTTGTCGTTGCCGGTGTTGTCCACCAGCGCGGCGTGCCGGATGCCGTCGAACGCCAGGTAGTGCTTGGTGTCCGCCGGATCGGCGTCGTCAAGGTTGATGTTGCCGGTCGCGGCGTTCGTGGTGTCGCCGTTGAGGACCGCCGAGTCCGAGTAGTGCGCGATCGACGCGGCGGCCTGGCGGCGCAGGAACGGCACGAACGGGATGATCGAGTCCTCTTCCATCTCACCGGACCACATCTGGTGGATCAGGAACTTCTTCGCATCCACCTGCACCCGGTTCGACCCGGTCTTGACCGTGGCGTAGTTCGACGAGTTGTTCGCCGTCGACTCCGGCACGAACAGCAACTCGGGGATGTCCACCTCGACCGGCAGGTAGCTGGTCGGGTCGGTCATCTCGAACGACTCGATGAGCGCGAAGATCCGCGAGTCGCGCCGCGCCGCCTCCCACAACTCGCCCACATACTGGGCACCAATGAGCTGCAACCCGAACCCCGTCTCGGCGGTGTCCATGGCCAGGGTGGCGCGCTGATAGGCACGGGTCTGGTCCCAGGCACCGCGGGCCGCAAGGGTGCGGTCCCGGCCGTGGAACAGTGACAGCGGCAGCCGCGGGAACAGGTCATCGATGGCCTTGCGGTCCAGCTTGCGGACCTCCTCGGCGGGCATGTAGTACGCGTCGGACACGTCGCCGAACGCCTTCGCCAGCGTCTCGGACGGACCCTCGTACACGCCGGCCTCACTGACCCGCTTCTGCCCGCGCAGGCTGATCTGCAGGTCGTGCAAGAACTCGATGTCAGCGGCGCCGAGGCCCCAGCGGGCGTACTTGGTGCCAATCAGGTCCTTGTCGCCGCTCCCCGAGGTGAATCGGAGCTTACGCGCCCACTCCTTGCCCTCATCAGTGTCGCTCCAACCGGCCAGCACCTCGCGGACCAGCTTGGTCAACTCGACGTCGGACAGCTTGTTGGACACTTCCTCGCTGATCCCGTCAAGCTTCAGCCGCATGTCGGCGGCGATCTTGTCGAGCGTGATGGTGTCGCTCATCTCGCGGTTTCCTTTCCTGTTACAGGGTGATCGTCGCCGCCGCCAGCAGCGACTGCACGGCGTCCGGGCTGTAGGACTCGTTGTTCGCCGCATCATCCAGATGGGCCTGGGCGTGACGCCGGGCTGCTTCCAGCTCGGCCTCGGGGATGTCGGCCTGCGCTCCGCGGCCGGACAGGATGGCGCGGCATGCGGCGAGATTCGCCGGGCCGCCGTTGGTGCGGTGGTGCGGGAACTTGTACGTCTGCTTGGCGTCCGGGTCCCCATCCGGGTCACGCCATGCGTGGGTGTACCACAGGGTGGCAGCCTGCTCGGGCATGGCAGCCACCGCGGCGCTACTGTCCCATTCGGAATCCTCGGTGGCCGTGTGATGCACCGCCTTGGCCACGAGCCGGATGCGCATCGCGGTGAACCCGGCCTCCAGTTCGGCGAGCCGCTGCTCCACCGGGCTGTTACCGGGCAGCACCGGTGCGGATGGCGGCACCAATAGACCGGGCTTGGCGCGCTCAGCGGGGTCGAGCGGCGCAGCCAGCAGATCCGCCAGCTCGCTGACGTCGGCGTCGTAGAACAAGTCGTCCATCAACCCGGCGGCTAGCCTTCCCCGTTGCTTCACCAGCGCCCTCGGGTCGGCCGGCACGGGCACCGCCGACACCTCGGCCAGGTCGTAGAACGCCTCGCCGCGGATCTGGTCGGCCGACATCCGCCACCAGTCCTTGAGCATCCGGCCGGCCTTGTCGACGAAGTCGAAACCCACCGACACGGCATTGAGGAACCCGCCGCGGTACTTCTGCTCGATCGTCGCGGCGAACGGGTCCGACCGGTCGAACGTGACCGTGTTGACCAGCTGTCCGTTCTGCAGCGACGCCCGGCCCCGCCCGATCGGCGGCATGAAGTCCATGTGCATCCACAGGAACACCGGGTTGTTGTTGTAGTTGTCGATACGCCACCCGTCGTGACGCAACGCGAACCCGTAACGGTTCAGTGATGTCGACGACGCGGTAAAACTGAGCGCGTCGTCAACCCCAGCAGGCTGGGTAAGCACGCCGCGAAGCATCGCCCGTCGGTTCTCGCTCATGTTCGGACCTTCCTGTGACCGTTCAGCGACATTCGGCCATGCCGGAACTCAAGCTGGGCCATGTCCAGCGCCGCCATCATCGACGCCGCCTCGTCAGCGTCCACGGCGCCATTCGGCGACGTGTCGCCTTGTGGCCGGCTCGACTGGGACGAAACCGCCGACTTGTTCACTGGCGCCCAGAACACGTCGCCCCACGGCACCGGCGGCATACCCTTGGACTTGCGCCATTCGTTGATCGTCAATGCGCCACGCTCAATGGCCTGCGCCTCCCGCGCCCACGCCTCCGACGCGGCCTCCTGCAACGCCGGCACGCCCGAATAGTCGAACTCGGCGTGGTCCGGGTTAGCCCGCACCCGGTCGAACCGGGGCAACAACTGCTCGATGATCTCGTCAGCCCGCAACTGCGAGTCCGGGATCAGCGCATGCTCCCACGCGATCTTCTGGTACTCGCGGACATTCGTCAGAGTCGACGCGGACATCTCGTTCAACAGCGGCGCCGGCAGCCCGTAGGCGTTGCACACCATCCGCAGAGTGATGTTCAGCCCGTTGACATACTCGGCGTCCTTCGGGGTGACCTGCATCTCCTTGAACTGCGCCTCATAGCGCAACACGGCCCATCGTTTCGCGTTCTCCGGCTTCGACCAGCGCTTCTCCAGCAGGGCCTCGAGCTCCCGCGCCTGCGTCTCCGAGAACGTGACCTTGTTCGTCGCCGGGATGATCAGCCCGCCGAGCTGCAGGCCCTGCGAATGCAAGTTCCGGTTCGCCTTCATCATCGACGACGCGGTGTCCGCCGCCAGCCGCGCCGCCGCCAACGGCGACAATGCGGAGAACTCATCGATCGGGTTCGGGTAGCGGAACCAGATCACCTCGTCCGGCCGGAACGGGATCAGCTGCCCGGTCAGCGAGTGATACACGAACCCCTGCAGATAGTCGGTCTCGTGCGGCAGCGGGAACACCCGCGACGGCTTCATCCACCAAATCTCGGACGGCAACCCGTCACGTCCCGGCTCCACCGCCCAGAACGACTCGCCCCACAGACCCATGCACATCTCGTCCATGCGGGTCAGCCGACGCCACGTCCAGAACGGGTTCACGTGCTTGAGCAGCCGCGCTGCCGGGCCCGTGGTGACCTCGGACTTCTCCGCGTCCGTACCCCGGTACAGCCGCAGCCGCAGCGACGACATCAACCGGGCACGCAGGCTCACCGCGGAGAACACCTCGTTCGAGGTGACCACATAGTCGCCGTACTCCTCCGGGGAGAACAGCGAATCGTCGTGGCCGTAGGTGCGCTCCGACTCCCACACCGAGCCCGTGCCGACAGGCCACGCCAACCGCGGCCGGCGGGCCTCGGCGATCCGCTCCAGCAGGGCCTTACGCGGCATCAGCCACCACCGGCGGGCTTACGGGCCTCTTCCCAGCCGACCTTCACCGCAGTGGCCGACCACGCCACACCGAACCACACAACGGCGAACACCCTCGCCGCCACCCAGCCCACCAGGTACAGCAGCCCGGCGATCAGCGTCGCCAGGGTACGGCCGACATGCACCTCACGGGCCTCAGTGGTGATCCGCTCCAACGGCACCCGATCCAGCAGAGTCGACATATCGGCCTCCTAAGCCATCAACGAGCCGGCGAGCGTGTAGTCGGTGACCAGCCCGTGCTCGATCGCATGCGCCCGCGCCTCATGCGCCAACACCGCGGCCACCGCAGCGTCGATCAGCAACCCGTCGCCGCGCTTGGCCATCTTCATGTAGTGGGTGGTCAGCGTCTCGTTCTCACCCGGCCGGGGCTTCTTCTTCGACCCCTTCACCAGCACCGCATTCTTCGCGTGCCGCGTCAACGCGTCATGCGGCGCGTAGGTGATCTCGCCGCCGCCGAACGAGGTGGTGAACCGCTCAATCGCCCGGTCCATCCGCTGCTCGACATTCGTCGGGAACTCGATCACCCGCTCAGTGCCGAACGCCGCGGCCCAGTTGTCCAGGTAGTCCTGCCACCGGTACGGGTCGGCGAACATGCACGCCACGTTGTAGAGCTCGAACGCGTCCCGCACCACCCGGTCGACCTCGGCTGATGGGACTTTCCAGTCCAGGCCGTCAGCCTGACCGCGCTCCCACACCCGCACCACGAACAGCCGACCGTCGGAAACCCGCGACGCCACCAGCGCCGTCGCGTCCCGGTACTTCGACCCGTCGAAGCCGAGAGCGACGACATCGCCCTTGGCGAGCTCCTCGTCATCGTGCGCCTGCAGATCCCAGCGCAGCGGGTCCACGAACACCGACTGGCCCACCACGATCTCGTTAAGGAAGAACCGGCGCCGGTCCGCCTCCAGGTGCCGCTCGCTGCGGCACTCGGCCATGATCCGGCCCTTAATGTTCACCCAGCCGCCACGCTCACGAGCCGAATCGCCGTACTGCCGCAGCAGCTCCCGATACAGCGCCTCATCGTCGGACAGGTCCTCGACCCGGATCGGCTCGACCGTGTCCACCAACACGTCCCGGTCGCCCGACTCGGACGTAACCTGCGCCTCCGAGCCCTCCGTCGGGTCGTACGCGTTCGTCAACTCCAGCCACCGGCCGTCCATGCCGGCCACGTTCCGCTTCACCGCGCCGCACACCCGCCGGTAACCGCCCTGCAGCGTGAACAGATGCGACTCGGTGATCGTCACGAACGTCATCGGCGCACCCAGCCGGGCCTTCGCCGACGTCGTCGCCGGCTCGATCCTCCCGCCCGAGGCGAGATCCACCTTCGTCTGCCCCACCTCGCGGACCTCCGACATGTCCACGATCGGGCCCAACCTGGCCATCGCCAGCAACGGTCGCCACGTGTTGTCCGTCTGATCCTCCGACGTGCCCAGGCACACGATCAGCGGCGTCGGATACGGCGCGCCCACCGGCTCGCCCGCGGCACTCCAGCCGTCGAACCGGGTCGGGCCCAGCGCCTCAGCCCAGCCAATCGCCGCACCGAACGGGTCCTTGCCCCACTTCTGCGAGCGCCGCAACTGAGCTCCGGTGTGCCGCAGCCCGATCGGGCCCGGCCACGGCTCCGCGTCCGGGTCCAGCCGGTAGAAGTGCAGCAGGAACCGCCACATCTCGTCCGTCAACGTGTACGGCTGGCCCTGCCGATACCCGTCCGGGACGACGCAGTGCTGCTCGATCCACTCGCCGACGTCGTAACCCAGCGTCGGGAACTCGCCCTCGTACTCAGGGCCTCGCCACGGCACTATCCGACCGCCTTGATACGCCCGCGAGCGCCTGATTCATGCCGCTTTTCGGCCACCTCGTCGGCCACGACCTCCCACAACAACAGCCGCATCGCCTTCGGCGTCAAACCCAGCCGATCCTCAAGCGCCGTCGTCTGCGCATGCAGTGCAGCGTTCTGGCTCGACTCAGCTGCCACCGAAAGCCGACAGTAGCGGGCCACCGTCCGCGTCCAACCGAGTCGTTCCCACGCCACAGCCTGCGGAGTAGCCCACAAATCGGACCAAACACGCTTCTCTGCTGCCGATATCCGACCTGGTAGGGGCCACTTCGGCAGATCACCCTTCCGACCCTCGGCCGGCAGTCGAGTCGGGCCGCGGCCGCGATGACCTCGCGCCGGCTCATGCTTGGGAGGCGTTGGCACTTCAGCACCTCCGGGCGTGGGAAGCGTCGAGAAAGCGAGACAGG
>DASTNZ010000150.1:0-42076 GCA_035762665.1 Jiangellaceae bacterium
CGCCAATCCACGCACAGCCGAGACGATGTCCGAGCACATCGACCTCGACGTCTCGCGTGTCATCACCGACGACATGAGCCTGGACGAGGCGGCTGACGCGACGGAGGACATCGTCGTCAAGACGGCATCGGGTCGGTGGACTGCGGCGGAGGTTCTCGGCCACAAGGAGTTCGTGCTGACTCGCCTCCACCGCACGGCCTAGGCTCTACCGCCCGCGGGAAGGAGCCCGACATGTCGGGAGGGGTGGCTGCGAGGCAACCGGTGACTCTTGTTGACGTCGCCAGGGCGGTCGGGGTACACCCGTCCACCGCATCGCGTGCTCTGGATCCCCGCACCAGCGGCAGGGTCAGCCCAGCAACGGTCGCGTTGGTGCGCGACGCGGCCATGCGGCTCGGCTACGAACCGAACTCAATGGCCCGCGGGCTGCGAATGAACCGCACCTTCAGTGTCGGCATGCTGATCCCCGATCTCACAAACCCGCTGTTCCCCCCGATCGTCCGGGGAATCGAGGACCGGCTCCGCGAGAGCGGGCTCACCCTCGTGCTGGCCAACACCGACAACGACGAGGACAACGAGCGGTCGCTGCTCGATGCGATGACGCGGCGGCGCGTGGACGGCTTGATCCTGGCGACGGCCCGCCGCGAATACCCGTTGCTCGAGGAGATCAGCGCCCGCGGGGTGCCCACCGTGCTGGTCAACCGCACGACGGACGCGACGCTGGTGCCGTCGGTCCAGGGCGACGACCACGCCGGCATCGGGCAGGCGGTGCGCCATCTCGCCGACCTGGGTCACACCAGGATCGCCCACGTCGGCGGCACCCAGGCGGTCTCGACCGGTGTCCTGCGTTACCACAGCTTCATGTCCTGGATGCTGATGGCGGGGCTCGAGCCCGACCCGGACCTCGTCGTATTCGCGGACTGGTTCCGCGAGGACCGCGGCGCCGAGGCCTTTGCGAAGTTGTTCCAGCGTGACGTCGAGTTCACGGCCGTCGTGTGCGGAAATGACCTGATCGCACTCGGCTGCTACGACGTGCTCCGGGAACGGGGCCTGCGGTGCCCGGACGACGTGTCGATCATCGGGTACAACGACACCCCGTTCAACGACAAGTTCACCCCTCCGCTCACCAGCGTCCGTTTACCGCATTACCACATCGGACACCGTGCGGCCGACCTGCTCATGGAGCTCATCCAGGACCCCGGCACCCCACCGGCGGACGTTCGGCTGAAGCCGGAGCTGATCGTGCGCGGCTCGACGGCTCTACCGCCGCCGTGAGGATTTCGGCGCAGCCGCGCGTCGCGGCCGATGCGCCCGTTCAGGACGCGGGCTCAGGTCTGCGGACGCGGGCAAGGAGCCCGAGCAGGTTCCCCGAGCGGATCTGCTGACGCTCGCCCTCCGCCAAGCCGGGCACCGCGGCGATCGTCGCGAGCGGGT
This sequence comes from Jiangellaceae bacterium, assembly GCA_035762665.1. Classification (GTDB taxonomy): domain Bacteria; phylum Actinomycetota; class Actinomycetes; order Jiangellales; family Jiangellaceae; genus JASLBX01. Next base: position 1,432 of record DASTNZ010000150.1, read on the forward strand.
CGGGGTCACCCATCTCGAACGGATAGTCGCTGCCCAGTACCACCTGCTCCGGGCCCACCATGCCCAGCAGCATCTGCAGGGAGCGCTGGGAGTGGAGCACGGTGTCGTAATACAGGCGGGACAACCACTCGCTCGGGGGACGAGTCAGGTGTGCGGCCGCGCCCCGCACGTCGCCGCGGTAGGCGTGATCCCACCTGCCCGCCTGGAACGGCGCGAATCCGCCGCCGTGGACGGCGCACAACCGAAGGTCAGGGTGCCGCTCTAGCACCCCGCCGAAGATCAGGTGACCCAACGCGATGGTCGACTCGGCCGGATTGCCCACGAGGTTGCCGAGGAAGTACCTGCTGACCCCGCGCCCGGCAAGAGACGCGCACGGGTGCAACAGTACGAGGCATTGGAGCTCCTCGGCAGCCGCCCAGAACGGGCCGAGGCCGGGGTCATCGAGGTCGCGCCCCGCGACGGTGGTGGCGATCTCGACGCCGGCCATCCCGAGTTCAGCGACGGCATGCCGCAGTTCCGCGGCCGCCGCGTCTGGAGACTGCAGCGGGACGGTGCACAGGGTCGCGAACCGGCGCGGATGCTCTGCCGCCGTACCGACCAGCGCCTCGTTGAACATGCGGGCATAGCGTGCACCGGTGTCCGCCGGCAGGGCGTAGGCGGTGAGGTCGATCCAGCTCGACAGCAACTGGACGTCGACGCCGGTCGCGTCCATCACGGATAGCCGCCGGCGCATGTCGGTCAGGCCCGAATGGAGTGGGCCGGCGTCGATCTTTCCGGCGATCACGACGCGCCACCGGCCGTCGCGCTCGACCACCTCGATGCCGAACCGGCGCTCGTCGGCTGCGAGCTGGTCGATGACCTCCAGCGGCACGCAATGGGCGTGCACGTCGATGCTCGCCGGAGTGTCCGCCGTTCCGCTGCCGACCACTTCGCTCACAGCGCCGCCGCCCGCATCCGCGCGGCCAGGTGTTCGTCGGGACGCAGCACGTACACTCCTCCGCTGAGCCGATCGGTCACGTAGATGTGGAGATCGGCCGCCACATACACGTCGTTGATCTGGATGGCCTCCTGGCCCTCTGGCGCAGGCGGCACCCAGTACGCCACCTCGGACGGATGCTCGGCCTCGCTGATGTCGTAGACGCGCAGTCCGGCGTTGAAATAGGTCACGAACACCAGCTCGGCGCTGCGGTAGCTTCCCGGGATGTTCTCGTGCGTGTTGTGGGGCCCGAACCGCAAGCCGCGCTCGCAGTAATCGCCCTCGGGCTCCGGGCAGGTCGAGAGCAGCCGCGGATGGGTCGGATCCGACACGTCGACCACGCGGACGAGGTGCTTATCGCCGGCACAGCGGTCGGTGACCGTCTCGTCGGTCACAACCAGCAGGCCCCGGCCGGGCAGGGGCAGGCAGGTGTGGGTGTCGCCCCCAGGCTGCCACTGCAGGTTGGCGAGGAGTACAGGATCCGTGGGGTCGCTCACGTCAAGGACGACCAGATTGGCGTCGCCGTAGCCGAGGTAGGCGATGTCACCGTCGAGCAGCGCATGGTGGGCGGCATACCTTCGGCCCGGCGGCCAGGTCGGCTGCTCGGCCTCGACCAACTGGCCGGGCCACCACCACCGGCCGGTCTCGACCGGCCGGTGCGGATCGGACATGTCGACGATCAGCCACATCCGGTCGTTGTAGCCGGCCGGCGTGGCTGAGAGGTAGGCGTACCGGCCGCCGGTCCAGACGATGCGGTGCACCCCCGCGCCGGTCGAGTCGAACCAGCCGATCTGCCGTGGATGAAACGGGTCCTGCAGGCTGAATACGGCCATGCCCGCGCTGTGCGGGCTGCCGCCACGGAACTGCTCGTGGTTGACCAGCAGCAGGCCGTTTGCCACCTGAACCTTGTGGGTGTGGCTCCCGGCCGGAGCGGGGATCTGGTGGACGAGTCGCAGCCTGGTGGAGTCTGCGGCGTCGAGGATCGACGTGCCCGCGCCACTGATCCCGAAGTGACCGACGTAGAGCACGTCGCCATCCAAGATCAGCTGCATGCCGTCGCCGAAGCCACCGAGATCACTGTGGCCGATCATCGTCAGGCCATGGGCCTCGGCGTGGACGTCGACCTCCGTCATTCTCACCATCCTGTACTGTCTGCGCGGAGTACTGCAAACGATTGCCAGCGTAAGTTCCACGCGCACGTGCGGTCAATGCGCCGGCGTGGCCGACCGCAACGGGGTCGACCGCATCAGCGACGGCTGCCCGTTTCGGGGAGCGTCGTGGCCCCCAACAGCATGGCGACCAGCACGGCCGAGACGACCGCGACGGCCCACCCACGCCCGCCGACGTCGTAGATCCATGCCGTCAGCGCCGGCCCGACCACGAGGCCGATGTCTCCAGCGAAGCGGTAGCGGCCGAGAACCCGACCGAGCTCCCCCGGCAGCGCACGGTCCGCGAGCATCGTTGCACCCACCGCGTGACCCGACGACCCGAGTGACATCGCGACTATGGCGGCGAGCCACCAACCACTTGCGTCGCCCGCGGCGAGCAGGGCCACGCCGCCCGCCTGCAGCGCGAGGCAGGGCAGCAGCGCGGCCCGCCGGGACAGCCGGTCCGAGACCGCGCCGGTGAGGACGGCGCCGACCATCCGGGCGAGCCCACCGACGCCGAGCGCCAGGCCGATCGAAGCGGCGCCCAGACCGAGGTCGTCCGCCCCGATGAGCGGGATCAGCGTCTGCGGCATGGCGCCGATCGTGAAGAACACCGTGAACGCGACGCCGAACAGCACCAAGTGGTTGAACGCTGACAGGGCCGGGCCCGCCGGCGCGGGCCGCTCGCGTCGCACCGTCCGGATGCGATCTCCAGCGCCGCGCCGGTGGGCGAGCGCGGCGCCGCCGGCGACGACGACGCCGAGTCCCGCTGCGGCCGCCGCGGCGGTCCGCCAGGTTCCCACCGACGCGACGAGGCCACCCAGCACCGGCCCTAGCGCCTGCCCGACGAGCAGCGATCCGGAGAACAGCGCCATGGCAGAGCCCCGCCGCCGGTCAGGCGCCGACCCAGACATCGCCGTCATGCCCGTCGTGTTGCTCGTCGCGGACGCGGCACCCAGCAGGACCGCCGCCGTGAGCACCGCGGAGAGCGCGGTGGCCGCCGCCAGCAGCGCGCTCGCCAGGCACATGACGGCCGCAGCGACGGCAAACATCCGCAGCGGATCCACCCGGTCGGCGAGCCGGCCGGCCGGAAGATCCATCGCCAGGCGGCCCAGGCCGAACATGGTGACGACCCAGCCCAGCTGCGTGGATGAGAGGGCCAGCTCAGCACCGATGTCCGGCAGAAGCGGCACCCGTACCCACGAGATTGTGGACACCAGCAGGACGAGTGCGGCGAGCGGAAGGATAGGCCGCAGCCAGGGGGTCCCTGTCACCTGACCGTGCCGCCACGGCGGGATCGCGAGTGCCGGATCTGCGGCGTCGCGGGATGTTGGAGCATTCGGCGTTCTCCTGTCCTCGTGATCTGGACGCTCGACGGGCGACGATCGTGCGACTCTCCACAGGTCGCTTCCACGACAACCAGGGCCTTGTCCACGAACGGCGTGAACCGTTGACGTCTGGCGTACGTAGAACGCTACGTCGGACGGCGACGAGGTGATCGCGGTGCTCGAACGGGAGGTCTGGTGTGGAGCCACAGACCGTCGACTACCTTGTCATCGGAGCTGGTCCCGCGGGCCTGCAACTCGGATACTTCCTCCACCGGGCCGGCCGTGACTACCTGATCCTCGAGGCCGGCGAGGCGCCAGGAAGTTTCTTCCGGACCTTCCCGCGGCATCGCCGGATGATCTCGATCAACAAGCCGCACACCGGGTTCGACGACACGGAGCTGAACCTGCGGTGGGACTGGAACTCTCTGTTGAGCGACGATCCCGAGCTCCGCTTCACCCGATACACCGGCCGGTACTTCCCGGACGCGGACGACTACGTCCGGTACCTGAACGACTTCGCGAAGACCCACGAGCTCAAGATCCGCTGCGGCGCGCGAGTGGTCGAGGTGGCGCGGCCGCCGGTCAACGGCCGCGGCGACTTCGTCGTAACGGAGGACTCCGGTCGTCGGTACCTTGCCCGGCGGGTGATCGCCGCGACAGGCTTCACCGAGCAGTACATCCCGGCCATCCCCGGCATCGAGACCGCCGAGCGATACGCCGACATGCCCATCGATCCTGACGACTTCGCCGACCAGCGTGTGCTGCTCATCGGCAAGGGCAATTCCGCCTTCGAGACCGCAGACCACCTGACCGAGAAGGCCGCCGTCATCCACATCGCCGGGCCGAGCTCGATCAAGTTCGCCTGGCGCACGCATTTCATCGGCCACCTGCGCGCGGTGAACGCCCGCTTCCTCGACACCTACCAGCTGAAGACGCAGAACTCGGTCCTGGACTGCACTATCAACCGAATCGAGCGCCGTGACGACGGCCGATATCGCGTCATGGTCGACTACCTGCGCCGGGACACCGGCGCAGAGTTCGTCTACGACCGGGTCATCGCCTGTACCGGCTTCCGGATGAACGCCTCGATCTTCGCGGCGGAGTGCCGCCCCAGACTCACGATCCGTGACCGGTTCCCCGAGCTCACCCACGAATGGGAGTCGGTGAACGTCCCAGACCTCTATTTCGCCGGGACGCTTACCCAGTCGCGCGACTTCAAGAAGTACACCAGCGCGTTCGTTCACGGGTTCCGGTACGGGATCCGCGCCCTCACTCACATCCTCGATCAGAAGTACGAGGCAGTCCCGTGGCCGTACCGAGCCGTTCCAGCTGACCCGGTGGCACTGGCGGACGCCGCGCTAGCGCGGCTCAACCGCACGTCCGCGCTCTGGCAGCAGTTCCACTTCATGAGCGACGTGGTGATCAGCGACGGTCCGGCGGACGGGACCGCGCGCTACTACGAGGAGGTGCCGGTCGACTACGTCCACTCGAGCGACCTCGGCAATGCCCACGACTGCTTCACGTTCACGCTCGAGTACGGAGCCGGGCACGACGAGATCGACCCGTTCGACATCGCGGAGGGACGGGCCTGGGAGGACACGCACAAGCATGACGACCGCTACCTCCACCCTGTCGTGCGCCACTACCGCGACGGAGTGCTCTTCGACGAGCTGCGGCTGAAAGAGAACCTCGACAACGACTGGACCGACGAGACCGAGCACCACAGACCGTTGCGGAAATTCATCGCCCGGCAGTTCACCTCTACCGCGCCGGCGCCGACGGGAACGGTGCCGGCCCGGGCGGTGACAGCAGCCGCGGCGGCAAGGACCACGCCAGCAGGAGCTGAGCCGGCGGAGCCGTCCGACGAGCGCATTGTCAACCTTCGTGATGTCGAAGCGGCTGCGCGGGAACGGCTGAACCCGGTCCATTACGACTACTTCGTCAGCGGGGCGCAGGACGAAGTGACGGTTCGTGCCAACGAGGCCGGCTTCGGCCGGCTCGCCCTCGTCCCCCGGGTACTCCGCGGTGCGGGCGAGCCGACACTCGAGACATCGTTGCTGGGCTGCCACTCCCAGGCGCCGATCCTGCTCGCTCCCACGGCGTTCCACCGATTGGCGCACGCAGACGCGGAGCTCGCTACGGGACGAGCCGCCGCCGCAACTGGGACCATCATGATCGCGGCGATGCTGTCCACCGTCGCTATCGAGGACATCGCGGCGGCCGCTCGCGCGGTCTCGGCCGAGCCCGCGCTGTGGTTCCAGCTCTATGTCCAGCCCGACCTGGGCTTCACCGAGGCGATCGTCCGGCGGGCCGAGGCCGCAGGGTGCCGAGCACTGGTGGTCACAGCGGATTCGCCCGCACTCGGACGCAATGAGCACAACGACCGCAACAACTTTCACGATCTGCCACCGGGCATGCGGTGCGAGAACCTCCGCGACCTCCGCGGCCGCGAACCGGGCAGCGTCCGGCAGGTGTCGCTGTCACCCGAGATCTCCTGGGATCACCTCGACTGGCTCCGCGTGACCAGCACCTTGCCGATCGTGGTCAAGGGCATCCTCCATCCCGCGGACGCCGACCTCGCCGTGCGTCGCGGTGTCGACGCCATCGTCGTGTCCAACCACGGCGGCCGGCAGCTCGACACCGCTCCCGCCACGATCGACCAGCTGCCGCTTATCGTCGAGGCCGTCGACGGCCGCGTGCCGGTCCTGCTCGACGGTGGCGTCCGGCGTGGGACCGACGTCGTCAAGGCGCTGGCCCTCGGTGCCGCCGCCGTCGCGATCGGACGCCCGGCGTTGTGGGGTCTCGCCGCGGAGGGCGAGCGCGGAGTGGTCCGCGTCCTGGAGATCCTGCGTGCAGAACTGGCACACACGCTCACGCTCTGCGGCGCCGCCTCGCCCCGGGACCTCATGCCGGACCAGGTGCGGGAACGGCCATGCTGACCTCGCTTCCGCAGGCAGTGGTCGCCCTGCGCATGCGGATCTTCACCTGGGTCAACGGCGCCGAGGGGATTCCCGTGCCGAGCCCGCTCGTCCCCGCCGGCCGGTTCGTCGAGATTTACTCCCATCCAGCAGCGAACGGCCGGAGTCGGGGCGCCGCTCTCTCCGACCTGTTCTGGTATTGGCTCGCCCCTGGCCCGCACGTGCACCAGGAGCACTTGGAGGCCGGCGAGCGATACGACGAGGTCGCGCGCACCACCAGGCGCTTCCTCGCCAGACCGCGAGCGGAGATCGCCGCGTTAACCGAGCGTTGCGCCCACCGCGTCCTCGACGAGGGTGACACGCGCGACCTGCGCTTGGTCCGGTTGCGCGACCTGATGATGCCCGTCTGGGCGGAGGTCTACTACGAGCTCGTCTTCGGTGAGCGCTGCCCATCGCACGCGCGGGCACTGATCGTGGCGAACGCGACCGACGTCATCACGGCGCTGAAATGCTGCGGCCTGCGGCACATGAACAGGCGGGACCGGCTGACGCGGTTCCTCCGCGAACGGCTGGCCTCCGCTCCACCGGTCCAGCCGCTGCCCGCAGTGCTCTCCCTCGAGGAGCAGGCGTGGTACTTGCAGGGAACCTTCTTCAACACCGCGGTCGTCCAGATGTCTGAGGCGACGGCCCACCTGCTGCTGGCCATCGCCCAGAACCCGGAGGTACAGCGGCGCCTGGCCGCAGGGCCCGACGACGAAACCTACGCGGACCAGGTGATCGACGAGTCGCTCCGCCGGTATCCCCTGTTCGGCATCGCGCACCGGATCACCACCGGCGAGATCAAGGTCGACGGAGCGGCGCTGCCCACCGGGTCGGTCCTCTGCTTCAACTACCCGGAGTTTCACGCCACCGGCTTCGAGCGTCCCGACGCCTTCGACCCGGACCGGTGGGCGCACCTGGACCGGCGGAAGGCGAACCATATCCCGTTCGGAGTTTCGGCGAACCGGCCCTGTCCGGCGCGTGGGATCGCGCCGCTCACCATGCGAGTGGTCGTACGTGAGGTGCTGCGGCGTTTCGAGCTCCACTCGACGGCAGCGCACACCCGCTCGCTGCCGAACCGAGGGCCATGTCTGCTCGTGCGCAGGGTCAGCCCGGACCGGCCGCGGCGGCTGGCCGCCGAGCTCACGGTCATGCGATTCCGCGACCGGTGGGACGACCTGTGGCGCAGCCTGGTCCAGCTCGTCCTCGGCACCTACATGGTGGTCGACGCCCGCAGGCAGCGCCTGGCCCAGCGGTACTTCGAGCAGGAAGCCCAGCCAATGACGGGCAACCGGGGCGCCACCGCCGCCCAAACCCATTGCCCTGGAGGGACGACCGCATGAAGGTGATTGGCGTCGGTGTCGGCCGAACCGGCACGCTCTCGTTGAAGGCCGCTCTCGAGCGGCTCGGGTTCGGTCCGTGCTTCCACATGCGCAACGTGCTCGACCACCGGGACCGCCTGCCGTTGTGGGATGCCGCCGCGGACGGTGCGGCGGTCGACTGGGACGCGGTCTTCGCCGGGTACGAGTCGACCGTCGACTGGCCGGGCGCGGCGTTCTGGCGGGAGCTGAGCGCCTACTATCCGGACGCCAAGCTGATCCTGACCGTGCGCGACCCCCAGAGCTGGTACGACAGTATGCGAGCCACTATCTACCAGCTGTTCGGCGGCGGCACCGACAGCGCGCTGGCTGCCGAGGCCCTGCGCAGGATTCCCGGCATCGCGAGGATGCACGCGTTCAACCGGAAGCTGGTGTGGGACGGGCCGTTCCTGCAAGGTCGTTTCGACGATCGTGACTTCGCAGTGGACGCGTTTGTCCGGCACAACGCGGCCGTGCGCGAACAGATACCTCCCGAGCGGCTGCTGGTCTTCGACGTCAGCGAGGGCTGGGAACCGCTGTGCGACTTCCTCGGGGTGGCGGTCCTGAACGAGGAGTTCCCTCGCCTGAACGACCCGACGGCCTTCTGGGCGCGAGTGCGGGATCGGCTTGCTGAGGGCGCAGTCTCACCGCACCCCGAACCTGTTCCCAGGTCCGTTCCCGACGGCTGAGCGGATTTCGGGCACGGAGCCGTCACAAGCCACCGGATGTGAGGAGAGAGCTGATGACCACCTACCTCGACCGCGGATTGACCTTTCTCAACACCAGGGGCCATCGCGCGGCGCTCACCGTGTACCTGGTCATCGTGCTGGCCCACCTGGCCGAGCACGCAGCCCAGGCAATCCAGATCTGGGGTCTCGGCCGACCAGTCCCGGAGTCCCGGGGCGTGCTGGGCACCTGGTTCCCCTGGCTGGTCACCTCGGAGGCTCTGCACTACGGCTACGCCATCATCATGCTTGTCGCGTTCATCCTGCTGCGCCCCGGATTCTCCGGTCCGGCTCGCATGTGGTGGGACATCGCGCTCGGCATTCAGGTTTGGCACCACTTCGAGCATCTGATCCTGCTCATCCAGGCGCAGTCCGGCGTTCATCTGCTGGGCAGGGAGGTGCCCACCAGCATCATCCAGCTCTTGGTCCCGCGCGTGGAGTTGCACTTGTTCTACAACACGGTGGTCTTCATCCCGATGGTTGTGGCGATGGTGCTGCACCGGCGACCCGATCCGTCGCACGCGGCTCCGATGTGCACCTGCGCACGCCCACGCCTGCAGGCTCGCGTGGCCGATGGTCGATCCCCCGCCTGATGACGTTCCCGCAGACGCTGCTCAACGCCCTATTGCTGGAACCAAAGAGATTGGCCTTCGAGCACGGGCGGCGAGACGTGTCCTGCGGCGAGACGCTGACGATGATTCGCCGCCTGGCGGCCGGTCTGCGCAAAGCAGGCCTGAGTCGGGGCCATCAGGTTGCCGTGATCACGTCTTTGACACCGGAGGCGTTTGCCGCTCACCTGGCGGCCTATTCCCTCGGCTGCGTCGTCGTTGGCGTACGGCCGGGATGGACTGAATCGCACCTGGCAGCCGTGCTCAGCAAGGTGGACGCTGTTGTGGTCGACAAAGCGACGGCGACCCCCGGCCTGCTGGAGATCGCCCGCTCTGCTGTCGTGCTGTCCATCGGCAAATGTCGCGGGGCCGACGACCTCCTGGCCACACCAGACGATGGCCAGCCGATCACGGTCGAGGCCTGGGCCGAGGACCTCGCCCGCGTCAACTTCACCAGCGGCAGCAGCGGACGGCCCAAGGGCTGCGCGTGGTCGTACGAGGCGCTGCACCCTGCCTTCGACCCCGGCCGTTGGCCACCGGACCTGGCAAGACTGATCTCCCGCTTCGACCGGTTCCTGGCCTTCGGCACCTGGTCCATGCCGGCGATGATGACCTTCGCGGCGCGCAGCCTGCTGGTCGGTGGCACCGTCGTCGTGGTCGAAGGCGCGCGTCAGGACCTGCCGCACGCGATCGCGCGTCACCGAATCAGCGGCGCCGTGGCGCCAATGCACGCCGTGCGGCCAATGCTGGACGCGCTGCGCGAGCAAGCGGTCGACGTCTCCAGCCTGCGTGCCCTAGTGATCACCGGCGCGCCGGCCACTCCGCAGCTTCTCGCGGATGCGATCGCCACGCTCGGCCCGATCGTGTGGCAGGGGTACGGACAGAGCGAATCCGGCATGGTTTCGCTGCTGACCCCCGACGACATCGCCCGCTCACCGGACTCCGCTATGGAATCGGTCGGAAGGGTGCTGCCGCACGTCGAGGTCAGCGTTCGTGATCGGGACGGCCGGCCGGTCGGTGCAGGCGAGACCGGCCGCATCCTCGTCCGATCAGCGCAGGTCATGGCTGGGTATTGGGGAGACGACGCCGGCGAGACCGGTGAGGTGTTGCGGGACGGTTGGCTGGACACCCGCGACCTCGGTCGCCTGACGCCCGACGGCTTCCTCCACCTGACCGGCCGAGCCCGCGACGTGATCATGGTGGGCGCGCACGTGTTGTACGCCGCTCCGATCGAGCGGGTGCTCACCACGCATCCGGACGTCGACCAGGCGTACGTGATCGGAGCGCCCGACGAGCGGACCGGGGAGGCAATCCACGCCTTCGTGGTGCCTCGCTCCGATAGGGTGCCGGAAGCGGGCAGCCTTGCGTCCCTGGTCCGCGCCGAACTCGGCGCCGAGAGCGTCCCCGCGACCATCACCGTGATCAACGATGTGCCCCTGACTTCCGGCGGCAAGCCCGACAAAAACGCCCTGTTGGGGAACGTCCCCTAACTGCGTCGGCCGCCGCCGCCCCTTGTGTGCTGGGCAATTACACATCGATCCATGCGAGAAGGCGGATTTCGTACCACCCAGGGCTTCGTCTGGTGGAGGGAACCGGGCCAGCGGTTCCGTTGGTGAAGGGTTGATCGTGAATGTCTGCAGACATACCGTGAGTCCGTCACACGTAGGAGGTGCAGAATCAGATGCCACCACCACAGAAATGGACACGGCGGGACGTCCTACGCTCGACCGGGCTCGCCACGCTGGGGTTGGCCGTCGCCTCATGTGCTAGCGAGGAGGGCACTGAGCCCAATGAAGCCGAGGGCACACCGGAACCCCGGTTTACCGAGCCGACATCGCAGCTATCCGGCGAGCTCTCCATCCTGCTGTGGAGCCATTTCGTCCCCAGCCACGACACCTGGTTCGACCAGTTCGTCGCCGACTGGGGCGAGCAGGTCGGAGTGAACGTCACGGTCGACCACCTCAACGTCGGCGAGGTTCCCGCCCGGATCTCCTCCGAGATCGGTGCCGGCCAGGGGCACGACCTTCTCCAGTACATCGCTCCGCTGGCCCAGTTCGAGCCCAGCGTGCTAGACCTCGCCGACGTCACCAGCGAGGCGAACAACCGGCACGGCGAGCAGCTCGGGATCTGCCAGCGGTCGTCCTTCAACCCGGCCACAGGCAAGACCTACGCCTTCGCTCCCGGCTGGGTGCCCGATCCGGGCAACTACCGCCGCAGCATGTGGGAGCAGGTCGGTCTTCCCAATGGCCCGAGCACCTGGGACGAGTTGCTCGAGGGCGGCAGCGAGATCCTGTCCAGCCAGGATGTCCAGCTGGGAATCGGGATGTCGCAGGAGATCGACTCGAACATGGCCGGCCGCGCGCTGCTGTGGTCGTTCGGCGCGTCCATCCAGGACGAGAACGAGAACGTCGTCCTCGACTCTCCGGAGACCGTCGCCGCCGTCGAGTACATGGCGCAGCTGTTCAAGGGCGCCATGACCGACGAAGTCTTCTCCTGGAACGCCTCCAGCAACAACCAGGGTCTGGTGGCGGGCGAGCTCAGCTACATCCTCAACTCGATCTCGGCCTACCGAACGTCGCAGGACACCGACGTCGAGATCGCCGACGACACCTTCTTCGTCCCCGCCCTCGAAGGTCCAGCGGCGGCGCTGGCGGCCCAGCACGTCATGTACAACTGGATCATTCCGCAGCACGCGGCCAACCCCGACGCAGCCAAGGAGTTCCTGCTGCACTACACCGAGAACTTCGAGTCTGTGACCTACCACTCAAAGCTCTACGACTTCCCCGCATGGTCCGGCTTGGTGCCCAACCTGGAGGCCTGGCTGCAGGAGGACCCCTTCGGTTCCAACCCGTCGGACAAGCTCTCCTTCCTCACCACCGCGACCGACTGGGCGACCAACATCGGCTACCCCGGTCCGGCGAACACCGCGGAAGGCGAGATCTTCGGCCTGCCGACTATCCCCAACATGTTCGCGCGCGCGGCGCGCGGCGAAGCTACGCCCGAGGAGGCGGTCGCCGAAGCCGCCCGGGAGTGCGAGAGCGTGTTCGCCAAGTGGCGTGAGCAGGGGCTCGTCGGGGGCGGGTGAGCCAACTCGTGACCCTTGTCGTCGAGGTACGGGGGCTGCGCAAGACCTTCGATGGACGGCGTGGCGAGGTCGAGGCCCTGCGTGGCGTCGATCTCGCCACCGAGGAGGGCGAGTACCTCGTCCTCCTCGGCCCGTCCGGGTGCGGTAAGACGACACTGCTCCGCACCATCGCAGGCCTCGAGCAGCCCACTGAGGGCGAGGTCCTGATCGGAGGCAACGTTGTCAACGGGCTGCCGCCCCGGGCCCGCCGGATAGCGATGGTCTTCCAGAGCTATGCGCTGTATCCGCACAAGACCGTCCTTGCCAACATCGTGTTCCCGCTCAAGGCCGAGCGGATGGACCGCGACAGCCGCGAACGCAAGGCGCGGTGGGCCGCCGAACTGCTCGGCATCCAGCACCTGCTGGGCCGCAGGCCCCGTGAACTGTCCGGTGGTGAGCGGCAGCGCGTGGCACTCGCCCGCGCTCTCGTCCGCGAGCCGCAGGTGTTTCTCCTGGACGAGCCGCTGTCAAATCTGGACGCCAAGCTGCGGGCGTCGGCTCGTGACGAGCTGAAGCGGTTCCAGCAGCGGGTGGGGACCACCACCATCTACGTGACCCACGACCAGGCCGAGGCGATGGGCTTGGGCGACCGGATCGCGGTCATGGACCAGGGTACGGTCCGCCAGCTGGGCCGGCCGCATGAAGTCTACGACGACCCTGCTGACACGTTCGTGGCCACGTTCATCGGTTCCCCTCCCATGAACCTCGTGCGCCGGGACGACGTGCTCGTCGGGTTCCGGCCGGAGCACCTGCTGCCGGTCGAGGCGCTGAGTGGCTCCGTCATCAAGGTTCCGGTGACGGTTGATCGGCTCGAGTACCTGTCCGGAGACCGCCACGTGTACGGAACGGCCAGCAAGATCGGCGAGGACACCCGGGTCATCGCGCGCCTTCCGTCGACCGTGTCGACTCCGCTTACCGCCGGTGAGACCCAGGAGTTCGCCGTGTCCGTCGATCGCCTGCGGTTCTTCGATCTGGGGACCGGCAGCCGTACCCATCCGGTCCCGCTGGAGGGTGATAACGCGTGACCCAGGCGACCGCCACCCGGCAGAACCCACAGGCCGAGGCCCGCTTGCGGCCGCGACTCGCTGACCGGGAAGGGCCGCTGGCCTGGCTGTTGCTGCTCCCGGCGGTCGTCTACGTGGTCGCCCTCGTCGGCATCCCCCTGGTCCTGGCCATCGGCTTCGCGTTCAGCGACGTCTCCGCGGGCGACCCGTCGTTCGACTGGGCCGGGCTGGGACCGTTCCGGCGGGCCTTCGACGACCCCGTCTTCTGGCGCTCCCTGAGCAACACGCTCGTGTTCACCGTGATCTCCATGGTGCTGATCGTCGTCTTCGGCAAGGTCCTGGCCAACATCCTGGTCGCCGACTTCCGCGGCAAGTGGATCGTGCGGTTCCTCGTCCTACTGCCATGGACCACGCCGGTCGCGTTGTCCACCGTGTCCTGGCTATGGCTGCTGGACTCGATCTTCAGCCCGATCGACTGGATGCTGCGACAGGTCGGACTCCTGGACGGCAACCTGTACTGGCTCGGCCGCCCCGGCCTCGCGATGTCCTCCGTGATCGCCGTCCACGTCTGGCGGTTGGTTCCGCTAGCCGCCGTGATCGTGATGGCAGGGCTGGTCGCCATCCCGCGCGACATCGAGGAGGCCGCCCGGGTCGACGGCGCCGGGTTCTGGCGGCGGATGTTCGAAGTGACGGTCCCGCTGACGCTTCCGCTCATCGCCGTCGCCGCACTGTTCGGTGCGATCTTCACCTTCACCGACATGGCCGTCGTGTATGTCCTCACCCGAGGCGGGCCCACGAACTCCACCCAGGTGCTGGCGAGCTGGGCCTACGCACGCGGCATACAGGGCGGGGACGTCGCACAGGGGGCGGCCATCGCGATCTTCCTTTTCCCGTTGCTCCTCGCGGCGGCCGTGCTCATCCTACGGGCCGTCCGGAAGGTCCAGGTGATGTGAGTGGCAGCGGTGGCGAGCAGCCAGGCGAGCGTGGAGAAGCTGCGCCGTCATTACACGCGGCGCCGGCGGCTGGGCCGGGTGGGGATCTACGTTGCCGTGACGGTGGCTGCGGTGATCGCCGCCGGGCCGTTCGTGTGGAGCGCGATCACCGCGCTGAAGCTCAACCGCGACCTTTACAACCCGGACAACAACCCGTTCCTGTTCAACGAGCCGCCCACGCTCGACCACGTGACGTACCTGTTCGAGAGCACCCCGTTCGTCACATTCGTGATCAACACGCTGTGGGTGGGAGCGCTTGTCGTGCTGATCACGTTGCTGTTCGGGTTGCCGGCGGCCTACTCGCTGGCCCGGCTCGACCGGCCCTGGTCCGGTCCGGTGGGCATCGGGTTGTTCTTCGTCTACCTCGTACCGCCGGCGCTGCTGTTCCTGTCACTGACCCGGGTCGTCGCCATGCTTGGCCTGCAGGACTCCACCTGGTCGCTGGTCCTCATCTACCCGACGATCACCATCCCGGTGTGCACCTGGCTGCTGATCGGCTTTCTCAAGGGGCTGCCGCGGGATATCGAGGAACAGGCCATGGTCGACGGGTACAGCCGAGTCGGTGCGTTCGTCCGGGTGGTCGTCCCGCTGCTGTTCCCCGCCGTCGTGGCGGTGATCGTGTTCGCCTTTACCTTGACGGCCAGCGAGTTCATCTACGCGTTGGCGTTCATCTCGCCCTCGTCGGAGAAGGTGGTGAGCACCGGCGTACCCACGGAGCTGATCCGTGGCGACGTGTTCTTCTGGCAGTCGCTCCAGGCGTCAAACGTCGTCATCGCGATCCCGATCGCACTTGTGTTCACCCTGTTCCTCGGCCGGTTCGTGTCCGGCTTCACCATGGGTGCAGTCAAGGGCTGACGGACGCCGCCATCACTGTGATCAACGCCCCCCCCCTGAAATTCCGGCGGTAAGCCCGACAAGATCGCCCTGCTGCGGCAGGTCCCGATCGAGCGCGTTATGTTGCGCCCTACAGGACGGCCGTCGATCCGTCGCCGGTGCCGGGCGGCGCAAGATTCTCCGGCGCCCCTATTGCCTTTGGGTGTAGCCAGGAGACATACTCCGACAAGGCCTGCGAGACGGGCGAGGGAGCCGAAAGGCTGAGAGGCCTAAAGGTCGAGAGACTGGAAGGCGACCCCCAGTACCTGATCCGGACAATGCCGGCGAAGGGAAAACGCCTCGCAGGTCTTTGCTGTTCTTCGTCATCTCCTCTTGGGCGTCCGGGTCGTGCATCGGCGACTCATGCTGCCAGAATGAGCTGGCCGATGAGCCGCCTGACCGAGGCGTTGAAACAGGACGCCGTGGCGGGGCCGATCGGCGGACGTGACGCCATTGTCGGGTGTGGCTTCGGCCCGTGGGCGCGGGCCGCTATTCGGCCCGCAGCGCGACCACGGGGTCTAGGCGACCGGCGCGACGTGCTGGAACCACTCCAAAGAACACACCGATTGCGGCAGATACACCGGCGGCCAGCGGTGGCGACCACCACTCGATCACGGTCGGTGCAGGGGAGTATGTACCGATCACCCACGATGCGACGACGCCGAGCCCGATTCCTATGAGACCGCCGAGGCTGGTGAGCAGCACAGCCTCAGTGAGGAACTGCGCAAGTATGTCGCGCTGGCGCGCTCCCAAGGCCTTTCGCAGCCCGATCTCTCGCGTTCGCTCTCGGACCGACACCAGCATGATGTTCGAGACGCCGACCCCGCCAACCAGCAGCGAGATCGCTGCGATTGCCACAAGCACAAAGGTCAGCATTCCGAGTATCCGTCCGATCGCGCCAAGGATCTGGGTTTGGGTCACCGCCGAGAATTCCTCACCTGGGTAACGGTCCTGCAGCGCGCCGACAAGCCGGTCTTGTAGATCTTCGATGCCAGACGTCGAGGCGGCCTTCACCCCGAACCCGTCGATCGTTTCGATGCCGAGCAACCGTTGCTGGGCGGTCACAGGGATGTGAATCTCCTCGTCGCGATTGATGCCGAAGGCTGATCCGACCTCGCCGTACACACCGACGACACGGAAGCGCACTCCAGCGATCGAGAACTGTCGGCCGATCGGGTCAACCTCAGCGAAGAGCTGGTCCGCGATCGTCGAGCCTAGAACCGCAACCCGACGCCGGGTGTCGACATCCGAACCGGAAAGGTAGCGACCGCGATCTAGCGGCCGGTTGAAAACGTTCGGAAGGTTCTCGTTCGTCCCAATGATGTTGGCGAACAACTCGCTGGCGCCGACCCGCACGGTCTCTCCTGATGCGAGCGACACGGTCACCCGCCGTGGGTCGCCCACAACCCGACCGAGATACGCTGCGTCGCTGAGTTGCAGCCGACTCGTGGTTGGCGCGGATCCGAACTCGACCCGGCCCGGCACTACAAGAACGAGGTTGGAGCCGAGCCCTTCGACCTGCGATTCGACTTCCTGCCGTGCGCCGGTGCCGATCGCCACAAGAATGATCACTGCCGCTACCCCGATGACCATACCGATCATGGTGAGCGCACTGCGCAGCCGATTGGTTCGAAGCGCCTGGACTGCGACCCGGAACGCCTCCGCGGCTCTCATGATCGCCACGCCGCGTCGGATACCTGGGCCGAGTTCGGCTCGTCGCGCTCGATGAGGCCATCCCGGACGAACACGATGCGCCGGGCGTGTGCCGCGATGGCCGGCTCGTGCGTGACAAGCACGACAGCAACGCCGCGCTCGTGGTTGAGCCGATCGAGGATGGCCATGATTTCGGCGCCGCTACGCGTGTCGAGGTTCCCCGTCGGCTCGTCCGCGAGCAGAACTGATGGCTCACCGACCAGCGCCCGAGCGATGGCCACCCGCTGCTGCTCGCCGCCAGAGAGCTGCGATGGTCGATGATGCATCCTGTGACCGAGCCCGACTGCCGATAGGGCCTCGACCGCGCGCCGGCGGCGCTCGGCGTGCCCGAGGCCACGGTAGACAAGGGGTAGCGCGACATTCTCGACTGCTGTCGTACGGGCAAGCAGAGCGAACGACTGAAACACGAAACCGATCGTCTGATTACGCAGCTTGGCCAGTTCACTGTCGGACAGGAGTCTGGTGTCGTGGCCGCCCACGGCGAGTGTCCCCGTTGTCGGCCGATCCAAGCAGCCGAGAAGGTGCATCAGTGTCGACTTGCCCGAGCCGGACGGCCCGATCACCGCGACGTACTCCGCCACGTCGACGCGCAATGACACCCCGCGCAGCGCTTGGACGTCAATGCCGTCGCCCCGATAGGTACGTGTCACGTCGATCGCTTCGACCGCCGGATCGGTCGACCTCACAGCTCGTCGCCCTCGGACACCTGATCTGCGCCACGCGTGACTATTCGGTCGCCGATCGCGAGTCCGCGGGCCACCGCGACCATGTCTTCGCCTTGGGCGCCGAGCGTCACGACTCGTCGCACTGCGCGATTGTCGATGATGACCCAGACGGTGTCTCGGTTGCCTTCTCGGATGACGGCCGACGACGGCACTGCGATCGCGTCCGTTTCCGTCCGCACTTCCAGTCTCGCCACGGCGCTCATCCCCGGCAGCAGAGTGGGGGCGGCCGACGAATCGGGCATCGACCCAGGGCCAAGGCTTAGGCGTACGACGTACGAGACGCCGCCACGGCTGGACTGCGTTGGCGAGAGGTCCACGCTCTCGACGGTTCCTGAATAGCTCCCGCCAGGCACCGCGTCGACCTCGATCTCGGCAGGCACTCCGGGCGTGACCAGCAACACGTCGGTCTCGTCCACCTCGGCGGCGAGCGAGAGCTCGGACATGTCGACGATCGAGATCAGGGCCGCTCCGGTGGAAACCGGTGTGCCTACCTCGAGCGTCGGGCGAGTCGGGACTGTCGGGTCTTGAACGCCGCCACCGGCTGCCTCGCCTGCGAGTCCTGCCGTCGCCGGCAATGACTCGAGCAACCCAGCGACATCGGGTATCGCCTGCTGACCTCCGCTGGGTGCGATTACGACTGTGCCTTTGATCGGCGCCCGCACGGTCAGCGACTCGATCCTTTGTTCGGCGATCGTCAGCGCCGCCTGGGCCTGGGCGCGCTGCGCTGCCGACAGCGAGTTGAGAGCCTCACCAATGCCGGCCAGCCCGGCATTGAAGTTCCGCACCGCAGCCTGCGCGTCAGCGCTGATTGCTTCGTAGGCAGCCTCTGATTGATCAATCTGTGCGAGCAACGCCGCCTGGGTCGGTTCGTCGGGGATTTCGTTCGCCACCTCGCGCGCACGCGCAAAGGCGTCCTCGGCCGCCGCATCAGTAGCAGCTTGTGAACGGGCGAAGTCTGCGCGCGGGATCGAGATGTCCCCGCCCTGCTCTGCTGCATCAACGGCGGACTGTGCCTGCTCCAACTGCTCCTCCGCATCGGGCGAGTCGATCGTGAGGAGCACATCACCGGTCGTAACCTGCTGACCCTCGTCGACGTTCAGCGTCTCGATACGGCCGGCGGCCTGGGCCGTCACCGTCGCGCTCGCCTTCGCGACGACAGTCGCCGGCGCCTCAACGACCTCGGTGACCGTCGCACGGTCGACGGTCGCAAGCTCTACGTCGGCGCCATCAGATCCCGTGCACCCGACAAGGGTGACCAGTGGAAGGACGAGCCACCCAATCGCCCGCATTGCCATCGACTCATGGTAGGAAGGGGTCGCTCACCCACCCACGTCGGTGTCATTGTCTGGGTCGGACAGGCGCGGCACGCTCGCCTCCGATGGGGCCAACAGTGCGACGACCCGAGCGCGACAGGTCGTGCAGGGGCTATGCCCCGAGGCATTGCTCGAAGTAGATCCCGATGTTGGTCAAGCCCCGACAGGCCGGTCCGCGGAGCTGGGCCTCGAGTGGAATCTCCTCGCCATCGGGTCCAACCCCGACCCATGTGCTGACATCGGCTTGGCCGTCGCCGTCGAAGTCGAAGGCGATCAGGCCGTGGAAGCCCTCACCGGTGTCGGGATCGACGAGACCTTGGTCGAGCCGGTTCTGGAGGCCCTGCGTGACGAAGAGGACCTCATCGTTGGAACCGAACACGATCTGGGCTCCGGCGGCCTGGTCTTTCTTACTGGCGTTGACGCACTCGGTAGCGACGGCCGGAGCGGCGGCAACGATGCTGAGCGCGAGCGCGGTAGCGCCGATCATGTTGAAACGTCTCATGCCTGAACCCCCCAATTTGTTACAGGCGTCCGAGCTGCGAAGCCCACTACCTGGCAATCCGGGAGCTCGGAAGCTTCTGACGCGGAATGCGTCATCGACTCGCAACATACACCGGGAAGCCGCTGCAGGTACCGATGGCAGCCACACCGATTTCGCACACCGCGTTCCCAGGCGCTGACCAGTTCGAGTTCCGCGTCCGCGAGCACGTGTGGAGCAAGCACAGGGTATTGACAATTTGTCGAAACTATACATACAGTCCAGGCATGCTTACCTGGCCACGCGCGATGGAGCCGGTGTGTGGGGCGATCGCGGCCTTGCTCCATCCGTACGCCGAAGTTGTGCTCAACGACCTGGAGACCGACCTGATTGTCGGCATCTGGAACCCGCTGTCGGGTCGCAAGGTCGGGGATCGGGCGTTGGTGGACGAGTTGCCCACGCCCGACGGTGGCGGTGCGGTATTCGGTCCGTACGGGAAGGTGCATGTCGACGGCCGCGCGCTGACCTCGGTCACTGCCGTCATCTCGGATTCCGAAGGGGTCGCTCGCGGCCTGCTCTGCATCAATCTGGACCGATCCCCGCTGGATGGCATCATCGAACAGCTTCGGGCGTTCGCCGCGCCGATCACGCCGTTGCCTGAAGAGCTCTTCGCCGCTGACTGGCGGGAGCAGATCGCGATCACCGTAGATGCCGAGGTGCGGGCACGAGGGCTGCGGCGCGATCAGTTGACGCGAGAGGGCCGGTTGGAGCTTGTTCGGACCCTTGAGGAACGTGGCCTGTTCGCAACTCGTCGTGCTGCTGACCATGCGGCGTGGGCACTTGGTGTTTCACGAGCGACCGTCTACGGCCTGCTTAAGGAGGTCCGATCGTGAAGCTTGCGCTGCCCGACTTCAGGATCGAAATGTACCTCGGACGATATGAGTTCTCAGCTCGTCACTACCTGTGCGGCTCGGACGCGCAGACGCTCACCATCGGAGAACTTCTCGCCATGGCCAGCGATGAGGAGCGCGCGGCGTTCAATGAGCTCCCCCTCGGCTACACACCCACCTGGGGAACCGATCGCCTACTCGGCGCGATCTCCGATCACTACGACAAGGTCGACCGCGATCACATCCTGGTCTTCGCCGGCGCCGAGGAGGCGCTGTTCTGGGCCGGGTTGGAGCTCGTCGGCCCTGGTGACCATGCCGTCGTTACGGTTCCCAACTACCAATCGACTGAGGCAGTTCCGCTGTCAACTGGCGCGGAGGTCAGTGGGTTGATGCTGGAACCGGCGAGTGATTGGGCATTGGATCTCAGAGAGCTGGAGCGCATGTTGAAACCCAACACGCGCCTGATTGCAGTCAACTTCCCCAACAACCCCACCGGCGTGCTGCCCGATCCTGCCACGTTCTCGGCATTGGTCGATCTATGCGAAGACCGCGGCATCCGGCTGCTCAGCGACGAGGTATATCGCGGAACCGAACGGGATCCCGCGCAGACGCTTCCCCACGCCGCTGACCTGTCCCCGACCGCGATCTCGCTGAACGTGATGTCCAAGGCCTATGGTCTGCCTGGGCTACGAATCGGCTGGTTAGCCTGCCGCGACCGTGCTCTGCTCGAGCGCCTGGAGCGCCGCAAGCAGTACACGTCGATCTGTAACTCAGCGCCGAGCGAGCTGCTCGCTTCGATCGCACTGCGGACCTCCGACCGCCTCCTTGCTCGCACCCGCGCGATCATCGCCAGCAACGTGGCGCTGTTCGGCGCGTTCTTCGAGTCCTGGCCCGAACTCTTCGACTGGGCACCGCCCCAGGCGGGTGCCGTGGCCTTTCCTCGCTACCTCGGCAGCGAGGGGATCGACGAGCTGGCCCGCGATCTCGTCGAACAGGCTGGCGTCCTCCTACTGCCAGCCAGTGTCATGCGGTCGGACGTGGCGCACGTGCCGGCTGACCGGTTCCGGATCGGCCTCGCCCGGCTCGGCGTCGAGGAAGGGCTGGCCGCATTCGACAAGTACCTACGGGCACACCGGTGACGTTCCGCGGCGTCATCCCACCGACCATTACGTTCTTCGATAATCAGGGTCGGATCGACGAGGCGCGGCTGCAGGCCCACGTCGAGTGGCTGCTCGAGGCCGGTGTGCATGGCCTGCTCGGCGTCGGGACCTGCGGGGAGTTTTCCGCGCTCGACATCGAGGAGCGGCAGCGCGTGGCGGAGCGGCTCGTGCATGCCGCCGGCGACACACCGGTCTACATCGGAGTGATGGACACCTCAACGCGGACGGCTATCCGCTTGGCACAGCACGCCCAGGACATAGGAGCGAGCGGCGTCGTGAGCGTCGCACCGTACTATTCATGTCCGCCGGAGCGCGAGGTCCTGACCTACTTCCGCGACATTGCCGACGCTGTAGATATCCCGCTGGTGGTCTACAACAATCCCAGCGCGTCAGGAGTGTCATTGAGCGTCGCGGCGCTCGCAGCACTCACCCATGAGGGCACGGCGGCTGCGATCAAGGAGTCGCATGGCGACCCTGCGCGCATCCACGACCTGCGCCTGCTGTGCGCCTCGGGCACGGCGCTGATCTATGGCGAGGACTACGGCAGCCTTGAGGCGTTGCTCGCCGGTGCGGACGCCTGGACCGCCGGAGTTGCGAACTTCATGCCAAAGCAGGCCATGCGGCTGTGGGAGCTGTCCAGCATGGGCGATGTCGCACTCGCGCGCGAGCACTGGTTTCGGATCTTGCCTCTGATCAATATGACATCTCACAAGCCAATGTTCGGTCGCCCGGACGAGCGACCGGACTACGTCCAGATCTACAAAGCGGCGCTGGATCTGTTCGGACGTCCAGCAGGCGACTGTCGCCGACCGCTGCTCCCCCTAACCGGCGACGACCGTTACTACCTAAAGGATCTTCTCGACGCGCTGAAGCTGACCGCGGCAACGGCCTGATACTGACCAAGCGCGCCCGTTGGACCGTTAACTTGCGTCCTCACCCACACCAGCTGCGACTGCACCGGCCGACCCGTGGCAAGGTCCAAGAGCCTGGACGTCGTCGCGTTGGTTACCGGGCTGGCTTCACAACCCAGTTGACCAGGTGGCTGATCGGCAAGTGCCGGGTTTCGCAGTGATCACTGCGAACCGTCCGGCGATGACGAGAGTTCGGGACGACGGGTGTCTCCGGTATGTCGCCGTTCCTGAGCAACCAGCTCTCTGGCGTGCCGGCCGTCCATCATGAGCCTCTGGGCTGCGTGCCTGACCTCCATCCACACCAACTGGGACCCATGCCGAACCTCCAGCCAGGCATGCTGCAGCGCGTGTCGCCCGCTTAGTGCGGCCTTGCGTCTGGGCGTCGCGTCCGTGGCGGCCTGGTGATCAGTGATGTGCTGGTCTGCCAACTTGGCGTGCTCTTCGCCGTGCCGGGCGTAGAGGGCCTCGTGCACTGCCAGGTGTTCGCGGGATATCCGCTCGTGATCCTCAACGTGCCGGTGCTCGATCTCTGCGTGTTCCTGGACGTGCCGGTTACGGGCTTCGGCACCGCTCGATCCGTCTTGCTGCACCATGATCATCACCTCGTTCCGGTGGCCGTCACGACGCTACTCTTCAAATCGACTGAAGGCACTGCGAGGAGATCTACGCTGTGCTCGATCATAGCCGTGCGCAACCGCCGAGGAGCGAGCGGCGAAGGGCGCGGCACCGCGCGTGATGAGCGCGTGTGCTCTGGGACTCGTCGCCGCATGCGTGTTCGGTCCGGCTCTGGCCCGGCTCGGGGCGGGCAGGGCCGTTCGGCCTGGCTTGTGGTACACGTACGGGACCGCTCCCCAACGGCCTTGCCGTACCGCAGGATCGCGACTCAGGTGTTCGGACCCGGCGTGCGCCCCAATGCTGTGACACTGGCGCCATGGCAGGACATCGGTCTCAGGCACGTCTGCTCGGCGGCGTGGTCGCAGTCGTGGTATCGGCGTACGCCGTCTGGGTCCGGCCTCGGATCCTGATTTGGGGCGCGACCGCGGATGAGGTCGCCACTGAATATCCCGGCGACGAGATCATCCCCCATCCAACCGGCGGCTCCACCATGGCCACCAGCCTTCCGGCGCCACCGGAGAGCGTGTGGCGATGGCTGGTGCAGATGGGAGGCGACCGCGGCGGCTGGTACAGCCGGGACTGGCTAGACAACAACGGAAAGCCGAGCGCGGACCGGATCGTGCCGGAGTGGCAAAACCTGGAAGAAGGCCAGCGGCTATCTCGCGCCGCTGCACCGGGCCAGGAACCAGGCTCGTTCACCGTGGTGACTCTGGAACCGAACCGGACCCTGGTGCTGAGGTTGAGCTACGGGTTGTTCACGGGCCGTGACTTCGATCCGCGCTCCGGCCCTGCATCCACCCCGTGGGTGGACGGGATCTGGGGCTTCCACCTGCGGCCCACCTCTGGAGGCGGGACGAGGCTGGTGGCCCGGTCACGGAACCGAGGCGGCCCAAGCGTGATATCCCGCGCGTTCGCCTTCCTCCTCGGGGAGCCCATGCACTTCGCCATGCAGACCCGCCAGTTCCACAACCTCAGGCGTCTCGTCACCGCCCACCAATGAGCTCCGAATGGAGTCCTTTGCGCGCGACCACAGAGCGGGAGGCCATGCGTACGGGGGTGACCAACGGGCGACCGGTGCCGTCGGCGACAGGATGGAAGCGACAGGCCGGGGTCTGCCGGTCGTGTGGCGTGCTCCTCCGGCGGGACCCGGCGAAGTTGGGGGCCTGACCGCCTGAGGTGGCGTTATGACCTGGCTCGGCATTGCCGTCGCGTTCCTGCTGCTGCTGTGGTCCTCGGTGCTGTCACCCCGAGGACCCGCAACCCGACTGGACCGCACCACCGTCCCCAGCCCTGACACGGCTGTTCGGCGACAACGCCGCGCGGCTGAGGCTCCAGTTATGACGTACGGCGGCCGTTGCGACTGGCTCATGGGAGGAACACCAAGTGAAGTCCCCGCGCGCTGCGCGCAGGTATCCGTGTTCCACCACATCCGACCCGACTGCCCGGTCACGCTGCTCGTCCACGGGACACACGACGAGATGGCACCCGTCACCGCCGTCCGGGAACTGGAAGACCGGCTCAACAAAGCCGGTGTTCCGGTCACCGCTGTATACCTTCCGCACACCGACCACGCGTTCGACGTGTTCGGAACATCCTGGTCACCCGCCGCAGGTGCGGCAATCCACGTACTCGAGCGGTTCCTATCGCTCATCAGCAGCGAAAAACACGTCCCAGCCCACGACGGACCAGGAAAATACGCATAGCACTGAAGCCATGCCATCTGCTGCACTGCTTGAGACCAAGCACCGGACTTCGGCCGCGTCATACCACCGCGACAGCTCGGTTCCTGGCGCCGCAGCTCATGAGATCGTGTTATCCACCACGGAAACGGTCGTGACGACCTGGCCGTCCTTCCGCGTCAGTGACTGGATGGGCATGCCGGGCAGGTCCTTGGCGAACCAGAAGACCTGGTCGGTGGCGCCTTTGCGCACCGTGTATCGCAGGCAGTCCAGCTCGCCGATCGCGGTCTCGATCCGCTCGGACTCGATCGTCGTGTCGTTGGCAGGGAACGAGGCGTGGGCCTGCAGGTCTCGCCAGGTCACCCGATCCACCTCGGGCTCGGCGAGCGGAGAGCCGTCGAGCGACAGCCGGGATCGCTCCATGGTGGCGCCGGCTTCGTCGCACTCGACGAACCGACTGACCCGATGGTACGGAGTCTGGCCCACCACGTCGACCCGGAGCCGGATGGTCCGTCCGGCCGGACAGCCACCTCGGATCTCCTCGGCGGTGAACGGCGTGGGCGCCCGTCCGGGCGCGAGGACGTGGGGATTCCGGGTCTCGTCTGCCATCGGGTCTCCTTCGCCAGTGCCGTTCGCTGGACGGCACGCACGACTCAACTCGGCCAGCGTCGCAGGGTCTCCTCGCAGTGTCGCAGGTGGGCCAGCGCTGCCACGGTGTTGTCGGCTCCCCGCGCACAGCGGGTCCGTCCCGGCGATGCGATCGAGTCGCCGTGCAGCTCGAGGCGACAGCGCGGACGCCGACCCTCGGAGGTTCCTATTGGGTAACCTCGCCAAGTGGCTTCCACAGATCTCGATGCCGTGGTGGTGGGCGCGGGCGTCATCGGCCTGACCACAGCCGTGTGTCTGGCCGAGGCCGGGCTGCGAGTTACGGTCGTCACGGCCGATCCGCCCGAGCGAACCACGTCGATGGCTGCCGGTGCGATCGTCGGGCCCGTCTTCGTGGCCCGGAGCGACCCGGGCGGGGTGCGCGAGCACGACACGTTCGACGAGTTCACCCGACTGGCGAGCGTCCCGGGCACTGGCGTGAGAATCAGCACCGGCCGGTTCGCGGCCATGGCGGGCGGCCCGGACGCGCCGCCCATCCACCGGCCGACTGACATCGTGCCACTAGGGCCGGACGAGCTGCCGGCTCCGTTCACGTCCGGATTCCGGGCCAGCGTCCCATGCGTCGATATGCCGCGATACCTGGAGTACCTCAGCCTCCGACTCACCGAGGCCGGCGGCACGATCGAGATTCGCCGGTTCCGCAGCCTCGCGGAGATGGCGTCGTTGGCGTCGCTGGTCGCCAACTGCCCGGGTGTGGGCGCTCGTGAGCTCGTCCCTGACCCGTCGGTCCGTCCGGTCCGAGGCCAGCATGTGATCGTGGAAAACCCCGGGCTGGACACGTTTTTCATCGAGGCGCCGTTCGGGCCGAGCTGGACCTCGTTCTTCCCGTACGGCGGGCATGTCGTGCTCGGCGGGATCGCCGTGGAGGACGACTGGAGTCTCGAGCCTGACTTAGAGATCGCTGAGCAGATTCTGGCTCGCTGCGTAACCGTCGAACCGCGGCTTGCGGGTGCGCGGGTCATCGGTCATCGTGTTGGACTGCGCCCGGCCCGACCGGAGGTCCGGTTAGAGGTGGAGGAGCTGGACGGTTCACGAATCGTCCACGACTACGGTCACGGAGGCAGCGGGGTGGCGCTGTCCTGGGGTTGCGCCCGCGAGGCGTCGGCCCTACTGACCGGAACGGCCTTGTGACCCCGGCCGTATCGGCAATCTCGGCCTGCGTGCAGCATGCGTTCGGACCGAGTGCGGTCACACTCATCTGACTGTGACCGCGCGGTCTTCCCGCTGGGCGCGCGCATTCAGGTCGCCTCGACCGAACGCAGAATCCACCTACCTACCGCTCCGTTGCGTCGATTGGCGATTGCGTGGAGTCTGTGCAGGTCGGCATAGGAGTCTCCTGATGCGGGCGGCGTTTCTGGTCGTGTTCGTCGCCAGCGCGGCGGCCGCCGCGCTGGTTCGACTGGCGGCTTGGTTGCCCTGAGGGCGCTCCTTCGGATCACGGCGTTGTCCAGTTGGCGGGGATCAGCCGGGCGCCGAGGACGTGCGCGGCGACGACTGCCCAGGCGCCAGCAAGGATGATGTCCTTGAGGACGTACTGCGCGGCCAGCGTGGGGAAGCCTCCGGGGAACATCTCGCCCGGGAACAGCACGATCGGTGCCATGATGCCCGCGAGCCAACCCGCCATCACGACCAGTCCGACCCGCAACCCACGCCCGGTCAGCAGGGTCAGGCCGAGGAACGTCTCGAGGACGGCTGTGAGCACAAGCGCTGTGGTGCCGGTGACCGCACCGAACGTCAGCGCCTCAGTGGTCTGGATGACCAGCTCTTCAGCGGGCGAGGCACCGGGGATGAACTTCAGGGCCCCGAAGCCGGCTATGACAAGCCCGAGACTGATCCGCAGGGCGGTGACACTGTGTTGTGCGAGCCATGCCGCGAACCTTGCCGCGGCGCGTGCGGCAGATCCCGGGGGCCGCTCGCCGGGGAGGTGGTGCCGCTCGCCTACTGGGGTCGTTGCCATGGTGTTCTCCTGGTTGTCGGTGTTGTCCCGGATGGTTCTCCGGTCACCTCGACGATCCCGGGATTTGCGCCGCGAGACATCGGCCCTCAAGCGGAGGTGACTGCGCGATTGTCCGTAGGGCGGCTCCCCGGGATATACGCGCTGTGTCGTAGTGCCCTACGCGCCATTGACTCCGTCGAGCCAGGCGTCAGTGCTCATTGCTAGGGGATGACCAGCCCGGTCTGGTAGGCGATCACGACCAGTTGCGCGCGGTCGCGGGCGCCCAGCTTCACCATGGCGTGACTGACATGGGTGCGGGCGGTGGCCGGGCTGAGGAACAGCTCGGCACCGATCTCGTCGTTGCTCAGGCCCTGTCCGACCAGGGCCAGCACTTCACGCTCGCGTTCGGTCAGCACCGCAAGTCGGTTCTCCCCGTCCTGGGCGGCGGTGCGTTGGGCGGTGAACTGGGCAATGAGGCGCCGGGTGATCCGCGGTGCGAGCAGCGCGTCTCCGGCCGCCACCACCCGGATGGCATGCAGGAGCTCGGCCGGTCCGGCGTCCTTGAGGAGGAAACCGCTGGCGCCGGCCTGCAGCGCCTCGAAGACGTAGGCATCGGTGTCGTAGGTGGTCAGGATTAGGACTCGGACCTTCTCCAGTCCTGGCATCTTGACGATCGTGCTGGTCGCCTGGATCCCGTCCAGCTTTGGCATCCGGATGTCCATGAGGACCACATCGGGGCGGGTGGCGCGGACCTGCTCGACGGCCTCGACGCCGTTGGTAGCCTCTCCCACCACCGTGATGTCGTCCTCGACGTCGAGCAGGACCTTGAACCCAGATCGCACCAGGCCTTCGTCGTCAACGAGCAGCACCTTGATCGGAGCGCTGCCGGGCCGCGACGTGGCCGCGTTCATGCGTGCGCCGTTCCGGTCGGCGCCAGAGGCAGGCGTGCGGTGATCTCGAACCCACCACCACGAATCGGCCTCGCGTCGAGCTCTCCGCCCAGCAGCTCGCAGCGCTCACGCATGCCGAGGATCCCTCGGCCAGGCCGGATCGAGCCACTACCGCTGGTGGGACGCCCGGCTCGCCGGCGCCGGTCCCCGGGGCCATCACTGGGGCCGTCCCGGCGGCCTTCATCGGTCACCCGGATCTCCAGAAGATCGACTCCGTAGTCAATCCTGACCGTCACCCGGGTCGGACCGACATGACGGATCACGTTGGTGATCGACTCCTGCAGGATCCGGTAGACCGCACTGCCCACGGCGCTCGGCAGTGCCGCCGCCGGCGACATGCCCTCGAGTTTGATGTCGAGTCCCGCGTTGCGCGCCTTCGCGACGAGTTCGTCGATCTGCCCCAGGCCCGGGTGCGGCACCCGTCCATCGTTCGCGTCCCGGAGCACCCCGAGGATGGACCGCATCTCCTGGAGCGCCTGGGAGCTCGTGTGTTCGATCGCCACGAGCGTTTCGCGGGCACGCTCCGGTCGCTTGTCGAGCACGTGCGCCGTGACACCGGCCTGGACGTTGATGATCGCGATGGCGTGAGCGACCGTGTCGTGCACCTCGCGTGCGATCCGGAGCCGCTCGGCGTCGACCCGGGCCCGCGCTTCCTCTTCACGAGTCCGCTCGGCCCACTCCGCACGCTCCTGGGCTTCGGCAGCAATGACCCGCCGGGACCGGGCCGATTCACCCAGGGCCGCGCTCATGACCGACGCCCCGATCCGGAAGAACACCCAGCCGATCGCAGCGCGCGGTTCGATGTCGGCCGCGGCGATCAGCCAGGCCGTGGCCAGCACCGTGATTCCCACGCCGGCGATCACCAGCGACCGGCGCCCATCGCCGTAGGCAGTGAGCGTGTAGAGGGCGACAAAGAGGCCGAGCCAGGCCGGCCCATCGGGGAAGTCGAGGGTGAAGTACACCAGGCTCGCCAGTGCAGCCGTAAGGAACACCGGTACCGGCCACCGGCGACGCACGACCAGTGCCAGCCCACTCACGATCAGCAGGAGGTATCCCAGACCTCCGAGATCGGTCAGGGGTCGCGACGCCGCCGCATCTTCAGATGCCGCCGTCGCCTCAACGCCCTGAACCTGCATCACCGTGACGAAGAGCGCGAGCAACACGTCCTGCGCCAAGGCAGGCACGCGGAACGGCGCCACACGGTGTCGCATGCCGCGATTGTAGGGTTCGCACGGCCGAGAAGACTCCGGCAAGACGCGCGGCCAGTTACGACGAGGAGCGCGGTCAGGCGCTAGCCGCCTACGCAGAACTGCGTAGTCGCAGCCATCCGCTGACGGAGGCCGCGGCAGGGTCGTCGGCGCGACGATCGACTCCGTTACTTCACCAACGGAGGCCTTAATGACCGACACGTACTTGCCCGACGATCACCACAACCGTGTCGATCCAGTGCGCCCCGGGCCATTGGGACGGCTGGCACGCCTGTCCTTCCGCCGGCGAGGGATGGTGCTCCTGGCCTGGCTCCTGGGGCTCGGCCTCGCCATCGGTCTGTCGGCTGCGTTCGGGGGAGAGAAGGTCAACGGCGCGTCCCTGCCAGGGTCGGACTCCGAGCAGGCACAGACACTGCTCAAGGAGCGGTTCCCGGCTCAGGCGGGCGACCGCATCGATGTGGTGGTCCGTGCTGATGACGTGGCCAGCAGTGAGGTTCAGAGCCGCGTCGAGGCGCTCCTCGGGCAGATGGAAGGCTTGCCGCACGTCGCCGAGGTGGAGGATCCGTACGCCACCGATACCGCGGTCTCATTGGACGGCCGGACGCTGGTCGCACGCGTTTATCTCGATGTCGCCAACCCCAACGACATGCCGGTCGAGGACACCGAGAGGTTGCTGGCTGCCACCGAGGAGGCCGAAGGCGAAGGCCTGGATATCGCCCTCACCGGACGGGCGGTTCAGCTGGCAGAAGCGCCCCAGGGTGGCAGCACCGAGATGCTGGGGCTGATCGCGGCCGCCGTGATCCTGCTGATGACGTTCGGGTCGCTGGTGGCGGCCGGGCTGCCCCTGGCCGTGGCGGTCGGTGGGCTGCTGGTGAGCTCCAGCCTGGTCGGCCTCGTGGCGGCCGTGTTGGATGTGCCCGACTTCGCGCCGCTCATTGGGGCGATGATCGGCATCGCCGTGGGCATCGACTATGCGCTGCTGATGGTGACTCGGTTCAGGGAATGGCGGGCCGTCGGGCTCGATCCCGAGATGGCCACGGTGGCGACCCTCGACACCGCCGGCCGGGCCGTCCTCGTGGCCGGTGGAACGGTGATCGTGAGCATGGGCGGACTCTTCGCGATGGGCCTGTCCATCATGAACGGCACCGCCGTCGTGACGATGGTGGCGGTACTGATCGTGATGCTCGCCGCTCTGACCCTGTTCCCCGCGATGCTGGGCTACCTGGGCAGGTGGATCGACCGCCTGCGACTGCCGCTGGGACGCCGCCGTGTCGCGCGGGTCTCCGCCGACGGTCACGTGGTACCGGCGCTCGGCTGGGTGCGGTGGAGCTGGCTGGTTCAGCGGCACAGCGCGCTCGCCGCAGCGGGAGCTACCGCACTGCTGGTCGTGATCGCGCTGCCCTTCCTCGGGGTCCAGTTCGCCATGCCCGACGCGGGCAATGATCCTGAGGACACCTCCAACCGGCAGGGCTACGACATGCTGGCCGACGGCTTCGGTCCGGGCACCAGTGGTCCGCTGCTTGTGGTCGCGGACCTCGGGAAGGCCGACGGCGACACGGCCCTCGAGCAGCTGCACGCGGGGCTCCAAGACACAGCCGGTGTCGCCGCAGTGTCACCGCCGCAGGTCAACCCGGCCGGCGACACCGCGCTGATCACGGTCGTGCCCACCACGGGACCACAAGACAGCGCCACCGTGGACCTGGTGCGCTCGGTCCGAGACAACGTTATCCCGGCCGCCATCGAGGGCACCGGTACGCAGGCACATGTCGGCGGGAGGACCGCCACGACGATCGACCTCAACTCCTCGGTCGTCGACCGGCTCCCGTACCTCATAGGCGGAGTCGTCGCTGTGTCGATGCTCCTCCTGCTCGTGGCGTTCCGCAGTGTCGTGATCGCGGTCACCGCAGCTGTGATGAACCTGCTGTCCGTGGCGGCTGCCTACGGCGTGCTGGCGTACTTCCTCGAAGGAGGCTGGGCCGGCAACCTGATCGGCATCGACTCACCGGCCCCGCTGGCGGGCTACGTTCCGGTAATCATGTTCGCCCTGCTGTTCGGACTCTCCATGGACTACGAGGTCTTCCTGATCAGCCGGATGAGCGAGACCTGGGTGCGCACCCGGGACAACAACCGGGCCATCCTGTCTGGTTTGGCAGGCACCGGCCGGGTGATCACCGCCGCCGCGACCATCATGATCGTGGTCTTCGCGGCGATGCTCGCGCTCGACGACGTGACCATAAAGTCCTTCGGGGTGGGCATGGCCGCCGCGATCCTGGTGGACGCGACGATCGTCCGGATGCTGCTCGTCCCGGCGGTGATGCGGCTGCTCGGTCGCAGCAACTGGTGGCTGCCCCGTCCTCTGGAGCGCTGGGTGCCCCAGCTGCACGTCGAAGGGCGGCCCGAGACGTTCCTGCCTGTGCCCGAAACCCCGACACCGATCCATGCACCCGCGAGCCGGTGAGTCACAACGACCTGAAGGAGATTTCCAATGCGAAAGATTTTCACCGCACTCGCGATGGCGCTCATGCTGGCCGTCGTTCTGCAGATATTCCTAGCAGGGGCCGGCGCGTTCGACACCGCAACCAAAGACGAAGCCTTCCAGCCGCACCGCGCGCTGGGGTACGGGATCCTGCTGTTTGCGGGCTTGCTGACATTGATCGCTGCCCTGGCCCGGATGCCCGGTCGACTCATCGGGATGACCGGCCTGGTCGCCGGGCTGGCGCTGCTCCAGCCTGTGATCCGGGCGATCGCCGGCGCGTTCGGCGAAACCGGTGACAGCACCAGCACGGTCGGCGAACTCATCTTCGGCCTGCACGCGGTCAACGGGCTGATCATCATGGCAGTGGTCGGGATGATCCTCCGGCAGGCGCGAGAGCTTTCGAGTTCCCAAGCACCCCTTCGGCGGTCCGGCGTGGCAGAGCACGCTGAGGCGTCCGGACCAGCGCCGGACCCTGCTCATCCGGCGTCATGACAACGGGCCAGGCGATCCTCCTCGACCATCTCGTCGCACTACTGTGCGTTGCCGCCTGGTTCGCCACCGGCGTCACGGTGGCCCTCCACCGCGTCCGGCTGGGACTCGGCCTGCTGGTGGCGGCGGTGCTGGTGACCCTGACTCGGGTGGCCACAGTGGCGACGCTGGCCGGTCGGGGCTGGTGGTTCGTTCAGGAGAAAGTCCTGCTGGGGCTGCCGATGCTCGGCGCCGCCAGTCTGGCCGCCGTACTGATCGCCGGCCGGTCCCTGCTCGAGGCGCGGCGGACGCCGGACAAGGTACTGCCGGCAAGCAGCGTGGTAGCGCTGCTGACCGCCGCCTACGCCGCGCTGGCCGTGCTCGTGGTGACCTTCCTGGCCGGGTACCCCCTGACGTGGGGCACGGCCCTGATCACGGTCTCGATCGTGTGCCTTGGCGCGCTGCTGACCGCCCGCGTGGTCGCGGCAAACGCCGACGATTACGATCCGACCACAGCACCGGCACTGGATGATCGCCCCGGGTTCTCACGCCGCCGGTTCATGAGCCTGGCCGGTGGAGCAATCGTGGCTGGTGCTGGGAGTGCGGGCGCGGGCTTGTCATTCTTGCCGGCAGAATCGGTAACCACCGGAGGTGGCGCAGGGTGGTTGGTCCGCTCCCGAGCGGCCGTGTCCGTGGCAGATCTTCGCGGTGCCCGCAGCCCGGAGCCTGGTGGCACCACACGGCGACACGTGCTTACTGCGCAGACGGCCACGGTAAGGCTGCCGTCCGGACGTGAAATCGATGCATGGA
This sequence comes from Jiangellaceae bacterium, assembly GCA_035762665.1. Lineage (GTDB taxonomy): Bacteria > Actinomycetota > Actinomycetes > Jiangellales > Jiangellaceae > JASLBX01. Next base: position 34,523 of record DASTNZ010000150.1, read on the forward strand.
CCTACGACGGCCAACTGCCGGGCCCAGCGATCACCGCAACCGAGGGTGATCTGATCGAGGTGACGCTGCGCAACGCCGACATCGAGGACGGAGTGACCCTGCACTGGCACGGCTACGACGTGGCCTGCGGTGAGGACGGCGCCCCGGGCGTGACCCAACACGTCGTGACACCCGGTGAAGAGTTCGTCTACCACTTCCGCGCCGACCAGGTCGGGACCTACTGGTACCACACCCATCAGGCTTCGCACCACGGCGTTCGCAGGGGGCTATACGGGACCCTCGTTGTGAACCCACGCGACCTGCAGGCGGTGGGGAAGAACGCAGCCGCGGAGCAACTGGATCTGACCCTGCCCGTGCACACCTTCGACGGCACCGTGGTCATCGGAGATCGGGACGGGCGCGCCGAGCACACCGCAGCGGCTGGGACGTCGGTACGGCTGCGGTTGATCAACACCGATTCAGATCCGCACTGGTTCGCGCTGGCCGGCACGTCGTTCCGGGTGGCGGCCGTCGACGGCAGGGATCTCAACCGACCCGGCGAGGTCAAGGACGTCGGACTGCGCCTGCCGGCGGGCGGCCGGTACGACGTGGTCTTCGATATGTCGGACGCGCCTGTGGCACTCGTGCTCGACAACGATCGCGACGGCGGGCTGCGTTTGCGCCCGGATGATGACTCCGCCGATGAACCGGCCGTCGAGGACACCTCCGGCTGGCCGGAGCTCGATCTTCTTCAGTACGGCGATCCGGCCGCCGTGCCGTTCGATGCCAGCAACGTCGAGCAGCACTTCACGATCGTCCTCGACCGTGGTGTGGCCATGGTCGACGGGCGACCGACGTACGCACACACGGTCAACGGCCGGGGGCACCCGTCCATCCCCGATCAACTCGTCGCAGAGGGCGACCTGGTCAAGTTCACCGTGATAAACCGGAGTCTTGAGACCCACCCCTGGCACCTGCACGGCCACCCCGTGCTGATCCTGTCCAGGGACGGAACGCCCTCGTCCGGCAGTCCGCTGTGGGTGGACACGTTCGATGTTCGCCCGGGACAGGTGTGGGAGGTGGCATTCGAAGCCACGAACCCCGGGGTCTGGATGAACCACTGCCACAACCTGCCCCACGCGCATCAGGGAATGATGCTCCGGCTCCATTACCACGGCGTCAGCACGCCATTTCGCGACGCGCATGCGGCCCACGGGTAGAGGCGGCCTGACCAAGCCATGGACACAGACACCCCGTGCGTCGCTCCAATCGCCGAGCCCGACTCGGATGGCCCCGGGTTGGATCTCATTGCCCAGGTGCACAACCACAGCCGCAGCGTCATCAAGGCCGAACTGCAACGCCTGTCCCGTCGAGCCCCCTGGTTGGGCCGTGCCGACCTGGACGTCATCGACGCGGCTTTGGAGGACCTCTCGGAATCTTTGATCCTTCATCGGCTGCGCAACGCACCGCGAGACACGGCGCCACTCCTGTGGCGTCTCTTCGGCACTGCCACAGAGGATCCGTGAGGCCGCCCGCCACCGGCCACCCCGGCACCGGAGCCACCTTCGATCTGTTCATCGCCTCGAGGGAAACGATCGCCTCCCAGTCGGCACTCCGCGCGGTGTCTGCCATTGTCAGGAGATTGCGTACTCCTCGCGATGAGTAAGCCCGGGCAACCGCCGTGTGATCGCGAGCATTGCTCTGGCTCGGCCACAGGAAGGTGACGTCCCGGCCTACGCGGCGACCTTCTCAGGGGCGCCGGCCAGATGAACCAGTTGCTCGGCTCCGCGGATCACTCGGAGGAGCGCCTCGGCGCTCGGCGGCGCATTCGGCCTCGGCGTCCAGGGATCGGGCGGTCGCGGGGCCTCCAGGACGGAGGCCCCGCGCATCCTTCGCAGGGTGGGTTTCTTCTACGGGACGAGCACGCCGTCGACGATGAGCTGGATCGCCCCGGCGGCCAAGCCCCTGGAGTCCACCGTGTCCGTGCCTGCGAGGGTGTTGATCTCGAGCCGGTCGTTCGCGACTTCCGGATGCAGGATCTCAGTCGCGGCAAGACCGCTCACCTTCACAACCTCTGCATCCCCACTGACGTCGATCGCGTCGTCGCCGTTGGTGCCGTTGATGACAACGCGGTCGGCTTGGCCGTCACCGGTGGCGCCACCCGGCGTGCCAGCGAGGTCGACGTTTACGTCGCTGACGTCGGTTCCGGTCAGGTCGTTGACAGTGACGTCGTCGGAGCCGCCGAGGGCGTTGAATTCGACTCGCTCGACCCCGTCCGTATCCATCGTGATGGTGCCGGGGCTGCGGAAGAACCTGAGCCGGCTTCCGTTCGCTGACAGCTCGACCTGCTCGGCAACTCCGGCGCCGTTGAAGACCATCGTGTCGGCGCCGTCCTCGCCTTCGACGACGTCGCTGCCATCGCCCGGATCCCAGACGAACACATCGTCGCCGGTGCCCATCGACGTCACGTCGTTGCCCCCGTTCCCGTCGATCGAGTCGTTCCCGTCGCCACCGAGAAGTGTTTCGATGCCCTTGCCGCCGGCGATGGTGTCGCTTCCGTCCCCCCCGTCGATGGTGGTCGGGATGCCGTCGGTGAAGACTCCGTTGCCTTCGTCGATGCGTACGAGATCGTCGCCGGCCTGGGCGTCAACGGTGATCTTCGTGATCTTTTCGCGCTTGAAGCTGAAGTCGGGAGAGCCGTCGTCACCCACGTCGACCTGGAGCACGTCGGGCTGGGCGGCTTGCAGGCGGAGCGCGATGTTGTCCGTCGCCTCCGTGCCCTCGATCGTTAGCAGGCCGTGCGCGAGCTTGGGGTGCTTGAAGTGGGCCTCCTTGCGCAGATGCAAGGCGCTGTCGGCCTTGAGGGCCGACGCGGCATCCGCCTCGGCGGCCACAGTCCCGGTTGTACCGGCGAGGGCAGCGGCCGCAGCCACTGCCCAGAGAGCCAGCCGCACCGGTCGAACACGGTGCGTCTGATTGAGTTGAACGAGATCCTTCACTGTGCATGTCTCCTGTCGAGTGAGCCGCGGGCGGCTTGGGCGTGTCTTCTCGTCGTAATGGTGGAGACGGCGGACCCGCCTTCGCCCCCGTGGCGACCCCTGGTCTTTGCGGCTCACCCCTGGGATGGCGCGACATTGGCCACCAGGCCCGACCGGATCACCGGCGATGGTGGAGAAGGCGGACGCGCATTCGCACGGTGGCGACCCAGTGCCTTTCCGACCATCGTGCGGTCGCGTGCTCGCGACGATTGTGCGAACACGTGATTGTCCGCGTACGGGCGTAGGCTCAAGAAATGTGAAAGAGGGGGCGGCCGGCGCACTGCTCCTTGAACGTCGCGAGGAGCTGGCGCGGATCGAATCGGCGCTGGCCGATGCTCGCTCGGGGCGGGGAAGGTTCGTGGTGGTGGAGGGGCCCGCCGGGATGGGCAAGACGGCCCTGCTCGCGGCGACGCGGACCGCGGCGACAATCAGCGGGATGCGCGTGCTTCGGTCGCGAGGGACCGAGTTGGAACGGGATTTCGCCTTCGGAGTGGTGCGTCAGCTCCTCGAGCCGCCCCTAGCCGAGGCGTCGGAGCTCGACCGAGCCGATCTGCTGCAAGCGGCTGCCGGCGTGGCTGCCGGCCTCCTCGGCCTTCCGGGCGCACGCCCTACGGAGGTTCTGCCGTCGACAGGCGTCGATCCCTCGTTCGCGGTCGTCCACGGCCTCTACTGGCTATGCGCAAATCTGACCGCGGCCGGTCCGCTCTGCCTGGTCGTCGACGACGCGCACTGGGCAGACCCTGCGTCCCTGCGCTACCTCGCCTTTCTGCTCACGCGTCTGGAAGAGCTGGACGCCGCGCTCATCGTCGCGACCCGTCCGCCCGAGCCAGGCGCCGACGCTGAGCTGCTTGCGGCGGTGACCACCGACCCCTCCGCTGATGTGATCCGCCTTCCTCCGCTGACGAGAGCAGCCGTCGCCGAGCTTGTTGAGTCGAGGCTCGCGGGGGTTCCGGCTCCGGTCTTCGTCGATGCCTGCCTGTCCGCAACACGCGGTTCCCCCTTCCTGATACGCATGCTTGTGGACGCACTGAACGAAGGCGGTATCGCTCCCACCGCGGAGGCCGCGCCCCACGTCGAAAGAATCGGGGGACGCACGGTCGGTCTCTCGATTCGCCTCAGGCTCCGTCGGCTGCCAGAACATGCGGGGCGGCTAGCTCGGGCGCTGGCCGTGCTCGAGCAGGGCGACCTGCTGCAGGCCGCGCGCCTCGCGGGTCTTGAAGAAGCCGAGGCGGCCGACGCAGCCGACTTACTCGTGGCGGCGGGGATCCTCGAGTCCGGCCGGCCGCTGACGTTCATTCATCCGATCGTTCGCACCGGTATCTACTCCGGCCTCACCAGCGCAGAGCGCGCACAGGGTCACCGCCGTGCCTCCCGTTTGCTCGCCGAGCAACCCGGCTCGAACGAACGCGTCGCCAATCACCTGCTGGTCAGTGAGCCTGCCGGCGACGCTTGGGTCGTCGAGCGGCTCGTCGAGGCCGCGTGCGAGGCCGGGAAGCGAGGGGCTCCCGAGGTGGAGGCAGTCTTCCTTCGCCGAGTGCTCGCTGAGCCGCCGGCGCCGCGCGACCAATACGGACTGCTGCTCGACCTCGGAATGGCCGAGGCCAGTGCCGGGCTCGCCGACTGGCCCGAGCACTTGCAGCAGGCTGTGGACATCGCGCCCAACGTTGTGGCAGCCGCCGAGGCAGCGATGGCGTTGGCACTCGCGTTGAACCGCGCTCAGCGTCACGCCGAGGCGGTCGACGTTCTCGATCGCGCCGCGTCGTCGCTCGATTCTCGCCACTCCGAGCTCGCCCTCCTCCTCGAGGCTGCGGCCGTGCTGCCCAGCCTGAACGACCCAGCCACCGCCCCTTCGCTCGCCCTTCGCGGGAAGAAGTTACGCGAGCGGGCGGCTCGCGATCGGGCGGCGCCCCTCGAGCTGCTGACCGTGGCGGGCTTTACTTCGATCCTCACGAACGAGCCCGCTGGGGTCGGCGCCAACTTCGCCACCCGAGCGCTCCTTGCTGGAGCCAGCGCACCGCCTCGCCCGGACGGCGAGCCGTGGTTCTCGTTTGCGACGTGGTTCGCGCAGGCCACGCTCTCGCTGGTCTGGGCGGAGCGGTACGCCCAGGTGCGGCCGCTGCTCGATGGTTCGATCGCGCAGGCGCGGATTACCGGTGACAGCGGTCGGCTGGCCCTCGGCCTGGCGACCCGCGGCTGGCTCGCGCTCCGACGCGGCGATCTTAGCGCAGCCGAGCTGGACACCCGGACGGCGCTTGCCGCGACCGAGCTTCCGTCACCACCCTTGTACCGCGTCCTAAATGGCGGTGTGCTCGTCGACGCGCTCGTCATGCGAGGCGAGCTCGATGCGGCGGAGCAGGCGCTCGCACCGCTCGATTCCGAAGTAGAGAGCCGCTCACTTCCGGCGGCGGTTCTTCGCTTCGCTCGTGGCCGGTTGCGGGTTGGACAGGGACGAATCGCCAAAGGGCTCGAGGACTTTCTGGCCGTTGGAAATCTCCTGACCCGGGCGCTGGTCACCTGCCCGGGTTTCCTACCCTGGCGGTCGCAGGCAGCCCTCGCGCATCTCGCGCTCGGCCACCGCGAGCCGGCAGGACGCCTCGCGGAGGAGGAGCTCGAGCTCGCCCAGGCATTCGGCGCCCTGCGCGCGCTCGGTGTGGCCAATCGCGCCGCTGGCGTCGTGGCCGGCGGCAACCGTGGAGCGTCCTTGCTCCGCGAGGCCATCGACGAGCTCGAGCGGGGCGACGCCAAGTTGGAACGAGCGCGCGCCCTAGCCGACCTCGGCGCTCTACTTCGGCGCCGCAATCGACGTAGCGAGGCTCGAGAACTGCTCCGCGAGGCGCTCGACGTTGCCCATCGTGCGGGCGCCGGGCTGCTCGCCGATCAGGCGGAGACCGAGCTGCGCGCCACCGGCGCGCGCCCGCGGCGCGTCGTTCTCACTGGACTCGACGCGCTGACAGCCAGCGAGCGCCGCATCGCCGAGCTCGCCAGTCAGGGCCTGACGAACCGCCAGATCGCCCAGATGCTGTTCATCACGGCACGCACGGTCGAGGGTCATCTCACGAGCGTCTTCCGCAAGCTGCAGCTCGACTCGCGAGACGGGCTTCCTGCCGCTCTCGCCAGCGGCGCCCCTGCTTTGGCCTAGCGCGACCCTTTCGACCGTCGAGGCGAATCCCTGGTTCTGCCAGTCCGCTCCGATGACATGACCGCAAAGACCGAGGGTCGCCACGGCGCGAGCGCAGGTCCGCCGCCTTCACCGTAGCCACTGCATGCCAACCCCGCATCGCGATCAGAAGCGGGAACCAACAGATCCGATGACCGAGAGGAGGTCACGCTCATTGAAGCGATTACTAGTCCTGGGCGACCGGGGGCGTCTTGGCGGACGTTTCGACGGCCAGACGCTTAGATGGCACATCGTCCACGCCGATAGCAGCACAAGGCTCGTCGGGTAGCGGCGCGACGGGAACCGCTCGTTCGGGTACTGACCTACTGGCTGCGCTGCGGCCGTCATGTCCGCGGGCCGTCGCGGGCAGCGGGGTTCAACGTGGTGACTATTACGGTCTGTCCGCCCACGCGTCCACGGGCAGCAACCAACATCCGACCGGATCGCCAGCGCTACTGCGCCTGCGCCTTCACGCTCACCCGCCACGAGTTCATCAGTCAGGGCCCGACGATCCGAATCCCTGGACCTGCCAGTCCATTCCGATGACTCATGACCGCAAAAGACAGGGGGGCACCACGGTGCGAATGTGGGTCTGCCGCCTCCACCATCGTCATGAAAGGAGGTGCGACATGGCTGGGAAAAGCACAGGATATGGACGCAGCTGGAAGAAGTGGCTGGCGATCTATGCGGCTGTCGGAGGCGTTCTCTACCTGATCGTCTACCTGCTGTTCTTCGCCACCGACAGTGGCGGCGGAGGGCTGTACTGATCAAGGGACCGCCGACGCGGGCCGCAGCCACCGCGGCCCGCGCCGTCGCCCTACAGACCCACGAGGATAGTGGCCATTGCCGCCGACTCTGCACACGGCCAGGTGCAGTTCATGCTCGCGGATCAACCAGGCTGAACGTTGGCGGCGCGGACGACGCGTCGTTGTGAGATCTCGGCCGCGGCCCCGGCACCACGGCCAGGGGTCGCGGGTCCAGGTCTGTGCTACATTTACCTTGGTTGCATGAGTATTTTCTCGCACGTTGTTGAACGCCCGCGGACTGTTACTCCAGCGGGCGTTTTCCGTTCCATGGGCTCCAGCATCGGTGTCCGGGTGTGACGACAACCACCGTGGCAGCCCAGGGTCAGCGATCGCGGCTCTGCACCGACACAGAAGGAGCAAGACATGGCGCAAGGCACAGTGAAGTGGTTCAACGGCGAGAAGGGCTTCGGCTTTATTGAGCAGGACGGCGGCGGCGCCGACGTCTTCGTGCACTACTCGGCCATCGCCGCTGAGGGCTACCGTTCGCTGGACGAGAACCAGCGCGTGGAGTTCGACATCACGCAGGGCCAGAAGGGCCCGCAGGCGGAAAACGTCCGCCCGATCTAACCGAGTA
>DASTNZ010000151.1:0-14519 GCA_035762665.1 Jiangellaceae bacterium
GATGGCCTGCGCGAGGGTACCTGTGGATCTGCTGGTTCTCGTCAACGCGATGATCCCGCTGCCGGGAGAGACGCCCGGGCAGTGGTGGGGCAACACCGGCTGGGAGGAGGCCAGGCTCTCTGCTGCCGAGGCCGGCGGGTATGGCGCGGAGTTCGACCTGGCCACCTACTTCCTGCACGACGTACCGCCCGAGGTCGTTGCCACAGGTGCGGATCACGAGCGGCCCGAGGCCGACGTGGCGTTCGGCCAGACCTGCGACATCGAGGGTTGGCCGCCAGTGACGACCCGCGTGGTCGCCGCCACCGGCGATCGCTTCTTCCCGGCGGATTTCCAGCGCCGTCTCGCCTGGGAACGACTAGGCATCACAGCCGACGAGGTTCCCGGCGGTCATCTGGTTGCCTTGTCGCAACCGGTTGAACTCTCGAACCTGTTGCTCGAATTGCGACTCCGCACCGGTGCGGGACGGTAGCGGCCGACTGTTTAATCGGGCTGGATGTCCTGTCCCGGCGCAGGTCAGGTGTGCAGCGTGGATAGCACATGGTCGCGGAATGCCTGCGCCGCGGGTGTGAAGCTCTGGTTTGCGCGCCAGATGAGGGCGAACGGAAGGGTCTGAGCGGGGTGTAGAGGACGTATGGCTAGGCGATCGCTGTGAGGCGCCACGACTGATCGTGGCATGAGCGTCACGCCTAGCCCGCGTGCGGTGAATTCTCGGACGGTTTCCAGGTCAGTGGCCTCGGCGACGATGTGACCGTCTGGGACAAGTGTGACGAGCGCGTCGCGGAGCGCTGACCCGGCACCGGTAGTGATCATGGGCTGCTGGGCTAAGTGTTCGATGCGAACGACTTTGGCTCGTGTAAGCGGATGGTGAACAGGTGCGATAAGGACGAGTTCGTCGTCGAGTAGGCGTGGCGGCCCACCTTCGCCCGCAGCTTCGCGTGCCATGTGAGTTCCTCATCCTCCACAAGCGCCTATAAGCCACCTGCTTAGGCCCAGCCGCCCGCTCAAGTTTTTGCCCAATAGCACGGTTTCGCTTGACTAGCACGTATCTCAGGCGTGTAATTTCATACGTGTCGTTCGGTGCGCTGTCCGTCCGGCCACGCAGCGCATCATGGGGGACAACGGGTCGAGGGAGGCGAGCCATGAACGAGTGGGACGTCCTGCTCGGGGGCGACGCCGAGGAGCTTAGCTGGCAAGAGAAGGCGCTGTGCGCGCAGACCGACCCGGAGGCGTTCTTCCCAGAGAAGGGCGGCTCCACCCGCGAGGCGAAGAAGGTGTGCCTCAGCTGCGAAGTCCGGGCCGAGTGCCTCGAGTATGCACTCATGCACGACGAGCGGTTCGGCATCTGGGGCGGGCTGTCCGAGCGGGAACGTCGCAAGCTCAAGAAGCGCGCCAGCTGAGCCCGTCGGCGAGGGCTCAACGGTCGCCGCTGCGGTTAGCCATGCCGCAAGACCAAGGCGGCAGATGGGTGAAGGCCCAGGCAACCGACGCGGCCAATCTTGCGGTCTCGTCGTAAGGTAGGGCGTTGCGGCGCGCGCCCTGTGCACCGCCTTGAGCTGAACGCCGGACCTGACGAGGCATGTCGACCGACCCGACCCGATCACTCCACGATGCCGCCCCGAGTGTCTACGCAGACCCGGGTTACGGCGCAGACGAGGCCCTCGACGCGTTCGCCCAGCCAGAAGCTGCGCTGTTACCAATCGATCCTGGTGCTCTCGCCGAGCAACACGTCACCGCCGTCCTCGTTGCCCATGACGGCGAGCGCTGGCTGCCACAGGCGCTTGACGCGCTGGCCAGGTTGACCTACCTGCCGGACCGGATAGTCGCCGTCGACACCGGCAGTCGCGACAGCACACCGAAGCTGCTCGCGGATGCCTTGGGCGGGCATGCCGTCACGACGCAGCCCAAGCGCACCGGGTTCGGTGCCGCCATCCAGGCCGGCCTTGGCCACGCGGACAAACTGGCCCCGGCAGCCCAGAGCTGGCAGCAGCGTACGGAGTGGATCTGGTTGCTCCACGACGACTGCGCACCTGCTCCAGATGCGCTGCTCCGCCTGCTCGAGGGTGCGGTCCGCCGGCCCGACGCAGCGGTGATCGGCCCGAAGGTACGGGGCTGGCGGGACGAGCGGCAGCTGCTCGAGGTCGGGCTCGCCATGACCGGCGGAGGGCGCCGCCACACCGGCCTGGAAACGCTCGAATACGACCAGGGCCAGCACGACACGACGCGCGAAGCGCTCGCGGTCGGCAGTGCTGGGATGCTGGTCCGCCGCGACGTGTGGGAAGAACTCGGGGGATTCGACCGGAATCTCGCGATCTTTCGTGACGACGTCGACTTCGGTTGGCGGGCCAATCTTGCCGGCCACCAGGTGCTGGTCTGCCCGGACGCCGTCGTCCAGCATGCCGAGGCGGCCGCACACGGCCGGCGGCGGCTCGGCGCCACCCGTGACCGGACGCACCTGGTCGACCGCCGCAACGCCATCTATGTCTTGCTGGCCAACGCGCCCGCACGGCGCTGGGTCTTCACCCTGGTGCGGATGGTCATCGGTGCCGTTGGGCGGGCTGTCGGATTCCTGCTCGGCAAGCAGCCCGCACTCGCCTTTGAAGAGATCTTCGCGGTGCTGTCCGTGCTGGTGCGGCCCGACAAGATCATCCGGGCTCGCATGCGCCGCGCGAAGACGCGCAAGGTGGATCCGGCCGAGCTCAAGACGTTCTTCCCATCGACGGGGCAGCAACTACGCAACGCGGGCGAGACCTTACTTGCCGTTGTCACGGGGACCGGGAGTGGACACGACCTGCCGTCGAGGCGGCGTGCGATCACCGAACCGGACTCGGAGGACGACGAACCCGCCGCTGACGACGCGTGGTGGCTCAAGGCGCTCCTGCGGCCGCCGGTGCTGCTGGTGGCTGGACTGATAGCGGTCACCCTGGTCGCGTCCCGGCGGCTGATCGGGATGGGTCGGCTCAGCGGTGGGGCTCTGTTCCCGGCGCCGGACTCGACCGCCGCATTGTGGGCTACCTACACCGACGCCTGGCATGGCGTAGGGCTCGGCGGGGCCACGCCCGCTCCGCCGTACCTCGCCGTCGTCGGTGCCCTTGGCTGGGTGGTGCGTAGCCCCTCACTGGCGGTGGACTTGCTTCTGATCGGCTCGGTTCCGCTGGCGGCTCTGACGGCGTACTTCTTGCTGCGCCGGCTCGTCCAGTCCAATCTCCTCCGGGTCTGGGGAGCGTTGGCCTACGGCCTGCTGCCGGCGACGACTGGGGCGATCGCCGCCGGCCGGCTCGGCACCGCGGTGGCCACGATCATGCTTCCCCTGACCGGGCTCGCAGTCATACGCACGCTCGGGACGCCGGACCGGCCGGGTCCGTTCCGCGCCGCCTGGAGTGCCGGGGTCATGCTCGCGCTCGTGGTCGCATTCGTGCCGATCGCGTGGGTCGCTGCGTTGGGTCTGGCGGCCGGCGCCGTGGCGATCCGCCGTACCTCGGGAGTCGCGCTGCGGATGCTGGCGGTGCTCATCGTCGCCCCGGTCGTCTTGGTGCCATGGTCGCTGCACGTGGCCGGCTCACCCGGGCTCCTGCTCGCAGAGGCAGGGGCAGCCGGCCCGGGACTGTCAGATCCTGACCTAGCACCATGGTCGGTGCTGCTGCTCAACCCGGGTGGGCCTGGTGCGGCGCCGCTTTGGTTAGGTGCAGCGCTCGTCCTGGCCGCCTGGGCGGGCCTATTCCGTGCCACTGACCGAGGCCCGATCATCGCCGGCTGGACGGTCGCCGGGGCGGGCCTCATCCTGGGCCTGGTCGTCTCCCGTCTGCCGGTACGGGGTGGGACGCTCGAGACGCCGGTCGCGGGCTGGCCGGGATTCGCCACGATGCTCGTGGGTGGTGGCCTGGTTCTGGCCGGTGTGGGCGCGGCTACCGGCCTGCGACAGCGCCTTGCCGGTGCGAGCTTCGGGTGGCGGCAGCCGCTGTCGGTACTGCTCGTGGCGGCGGCGGCCGTTACGCCGATCGTGGCGGCCGGCTGGTGGGTGGTGCGCGGTGCGGACGACCCGCTCACTCGGCAGAGCCCTGCTGTGCTACCGGCCTACGTCGTCGAGGAAGGCGAGTTGCCGGATCGCATCCGTACGCTCGTGCTGACGCGGACCCAGGACGGCCGAGTCACGTACGCCCTGCTGCGCCAGGCGGGCCCCAGGCTGGGGGACGCAGAAACCGGTCCCGCGCCGGACGAGCAGGCGGCTCTGGAAGAGGTCGTAGGAGACCTGGTCTCCGGCCGTGGCGGAGCGGACGGTTCGGCCCTGGCTGACTTTGCCGCGCGATACGTCTACGTGCCGGCACCGGCCGAACCCGAGCTGGTGGACGTCCTTGACACGGTTCCCGGGCTGAGCCGGTCCAGCGCGCCGCCCCAGGCGGCGATGTGGCGAGTGGAAGCCGACGTTGCCCGGGTCCGCGTGCTTGGTGGTACCGACGGCGTGATCCGGGTGGCCAGCGAGGCGTTCGCCGCCGGTTCGGCCATCCCGGCGGATCCGGACAGCGAGGGCCGGCAGCTAGTCATCGCCGAACGTTCCGAGCCCGGCTGGCGGGCGTCCCAGGCCGGTGAGCCGCTGAGCCCGACCGTGTACAACGGCTGGGCTCAGGCGTTCGACGTGCCCCCGACAGGCGGCGCGGTCACCATTTCGTACGACGGCGGTTCGCGGCAGACGTGGCTGACCGTCCAGCTGCTCGCGGTCGTAGTGGCGATCGTGCTCGCCCTGCCAGGAATGCGCCGGCAAAGGGGCGCGATCGAGGGAGCGGCCCACGATATCGACGACGCTACCGGTCCTGACCTCCCCGTCGTGGGAGCCCGCCGGGCAGCCCGGCTTCGCGAACCCGAGCCCGTGGGCGCCGGCCCGGTGAGCGCTCGTCATGCCCCTCCAGGCGAGTACATCGAGCCACCACCGGACGAATCCGTCCAGCCCCCGATCGAGTACGCCGCTCCCGCGCGCTCCGGTTTTGCCGACCCCGTCCAGTCGTCGGACCAGTTCACGCAGCTGATCGACACTCGCCGCTACCAGACCGAGGATTCGATCGATCCGTACGGCCGGATCGAACCCGCCGACCAGGCGGGCGTTGCGTCGGAAGCCGACATTTCCGAGGGGCTCCCCGGCGAGCGTCCTACCAAACAAGGCGGCGGGCGACGCAAGGGCGGCCGGCGGGCCCGCCGCGGTGGTGCGTTGGCAGACACGGTCAACGAATCTGGAACCCCCAGCCGACGGTCCGAGAGCAAGGGAGGTCGCCGCGCCAAGGGCCGCCGGCGGCGCGGAGGTGAGTCGTGAAGCGCCAGACCAGCAGCGCCGCCGCGACCGCACTCATGGTGGCCGCCGGAGTGGCCGCCGCAGTCGCCGCCACCGCACTGGTCGACCCGCCCGACGAGGTCGTCCGGGCGCATCCCGAACAACTGGAGCCGGTTGTCCGGTCAACTTCCGTCTGCCCGTACATCGGGGGAGAGGCCAGAGCCGCATCGCGCCTCGGCGTGCTGGCATTGGCAGGGGTGGCCGAGCCGGACTGGACTCCTGTCGCTGAGGGTGAGGACGGCGAGGAGGGCGGGCCGCCGCCGGTGACCGTGCGCCGGCTGGCCGGGACGGAAGACATTCCGGACCCGCTGACCACCGTCGCCGCCCGGGGTACGCCTGTGATCACGAAGGTAGAGGGAAGCGACCCCGCGTCGTACGCGGTGCAGGCCGAAGGACCGCTGGCGCCCGGCGTTGTTGCCGAGCAGTACATGCTCGCCCAAGGCCCGGACCTGCGGGGCCTTGTGACCGCTCCCTGCACCGCACCGGGCCGCGAGCACTGGTTTGTCGGCGCCTCCGCTACGCCAGGACGACGGGGAAGATTGATTCTCACCAACCCGCACTCGACTGCTGCCGTCGTCACCGTCTCGTTCTGGAACGCGACGGGGCAGGTCGACGTGCAGGGAACGAAGGACATCAGCATTCCGCCACTGGGTCAGGAAGTGCTGGTCCTCGACGCGTTCGTGCCGGATGCCGAAGACGTGGGCGTGCACGTTCGAGCATCTCAGGGCCGGTTGAGTGCGGCGCTGGACTACCGCAAGAGTGACGAGGGCGAACTGCTCGGTATCTCCATGATTCCCGCCGCGACGGCTCCTGCGACGTCATTGGTAGTGCCGGGCGTGCCCGGGCACGGCCGGCGAACACTGTTCATTCTCACGCCGGGTGACTCGGACGCGATCGCCTCGCTCGAGATCCTCGGCGCCGACGGCCCATTCAGCCCGCTGGAGCACGACGTGGTGACGGTCCCCGCCAATGGCATCGTCCGCGTGCCGCTGGAGGAGGCGATCGGTGACTCGGCGGCGGCGATCTCACTCGAGAGTGACGAGGACATCATCGCGGCGGTAGGCGTGGACGACACCGGCGAGGACCAGCGTCCCGAGTTCGCGTACACGGCCGCGGCCGAGCCGCTCCCGGCTGGGCCATCGGCCGTGGTGCTCAGCCGCGCCGATTCGACGGTGACGAGCCGGTTGCATCTGTCCGGGGTAGGAGAGCTCGGGGGCCGCGTGACGGTCACGGTGGTCGATGACGAAGGTGGTGTCGCCGAGGAGCAGGTCGTGGACGTGGCCGCGGGCAGCACGATCGAGCTGGAACTTGTCCCTCCGGAGGGGGTCGCGTGGTCAACGGCGATCATCGAGCCGGCCGCCGCGGGCACTGTCGTGGCGTCTCGTGAGATCGTCGGTGCGGACGATGACGGCAGGCTGCTGGATCTCATGCCAGTCGTCCCGGCCGAACTGACGGTGCGCGTACCGAGGGTGGTTGGGGAGCTTCCAACAGGACTCGAGCCGGCTGGCCGTACCGAGAACTAACGCGGGCCGGTTATGCGGCTCGCGGCGCTCGACCGCCTGGAAGATCTTGGCTTGGCGCTCGGTGGTTGAGCACGCTCAGCCCCGGAAGCCGTAGGCGGGGTCGACCTCCTCGGGATCGACGCCAAGGAGCTCAGCGACCTGCTCGACAACCACCTCGTGAACCAGCATGCGCAACTGGCGGTCGCCGGAGGTCCGGGTCTCGATGGGCCGCCGGTAGACGACGATGCGCGGTGGCAGTGCCCCCGTCGCGCTGAATGCGCGAGCGAGCGGCACCCAGTCGCGATCCCAGTCGTCGAGCCCCGGCACGTCCTCAACCGCGAACTCCACTTTGTTCAGCTGGTCGCGCCACCTGCGGTCGAGCCGTTCGACGCTCTCGAGGACGTAGTCGTCGAACCGTTTGGCCCGACTTACCGCGGCTGGCGAACCAGGTGGTGCCAGCGGCCCACGCATGCCGCGGCCGTGCCGGTCACGCTGGATTCGGGGGACCTGCACCCGTGCGGTTCGGTGCGTCCTACTCACAAGATGCAGCCTAGATGGTCTGCTGCCCTCACCGCTGGCGCGCCGGGCTGCCAGGTCCGTCGGGACGGCGCTAACGTTCACCCCGTGAGCCCAGCGCGCCGTTGTTCCCGCTCCGCCTGCTCGAACAAGGCGGTAGCAACGCTGACGTATGTGTACGCAGATTCCACCGCGGTGCTTGGGCCACTCGCCACCTATGCCGAGCCGCACTGCTACGACTTGTGCAGCGAGCACGCCGAACGGCTGGTCGCGCCCCGCGGCTGGGAGGTCATCCGCCTCGCGCCGGACCCGGACGCCCTGCAACCGAGCCACGACGACCTGGAGGCGCTGGCCAACGCTGTCCGGGAGGCCGCCGCTCGTCCCGAGCAACCCGGCCCACCGACGGCCGGCGAAGTCGGCCGGCGCGGCCACCTGCGCGTCCTGCGGAATCCCGACGCCTAAACTTCGCTGATCATGCAATTGCTGGGCGACACGCCGTGCGATCTCGATGCCTGGCACGCCGGTGTAGAGCGAACCCCGGCGTGTCGCCCAGCAATTGCATGATCAGCGAAGGGGGGTAGGGTCGTCGGGTGCATGACCTGTCGACCATCGTCAAGGCGTACGACATCCGTGGGCTCGTCCCGGATCAACTGAACGAAGAGGTAGCCCGCGCGGTGGGCGCCGCCTTCGTCGAGGTGCTGGGCTCTCCCGGATCAGTCGTGATCGGGCATGACATGCGCCCGTCATCCGTCCCGCTGGCAACGGCCTTCGCCAGGGGGGTGACCTCCCGCGGCGCGAATGTTGTGATGATCGGACTGGCCTCCACCGACCAGCTGTACTACGCCAGCGGCTTCATGGACATGCCCGGAGCGATGTTCACCGCCAGCCATAACCCCGCCCAGTACAACGGCATCAAGCTCTGCCGAGCCGGCGCTGCTCCCGTCGGGCAGGACACCGGACTCGCCCAGATCAGGGAGCTGGCCGAACAAATCCTCGCCGGCGGTTCTGGCTCGGCTTCGCAGCCGGATGACGGAAGTGGGCGCGGAGTCATCGAACAGCGCGACGTGCTGGCGGGTTACGCCACCCACCTGCTCAGCCTGGTGCCGCTCCAAGGGATCCGCCCGCTCACCGTGGTGGTCGACGCCGGTAACGGCATGGCCGGGCACACCGTTCCCGCCGTGTTGGACGTCCCCGGAATCACCCTCGTGCCGCTGTATTTCGAGCTGGACGGCACGTTCCCGAACCACGAGGCGAATCCGATCGAACCGGAGAACCTGCGCGACCTGCAGGCCGCCGTCGTCGACCACGGGGCCGATCTGGGCCTGGCCTTCGATGGTGATGCCGACCGGTGCTTCGTCGTCGACGAGCGCGGCGCCGCGGTGAACCCGTCGGTTCTTACCGCGCTCATCGCCACCCGCGAGTTGGAGCGTGCCCCCGGGCAGCGCGTCGTCCATAATCTCATCACGTCCCGCGCAGTGCCGGAGATCGTCCGCGAGCACGGCGGGGAGCCGGTCCGGACCCGGGTGGGACACTCCTTCATCAAGCAGACGATGGCCGAGACCGGCGCCGTCTTCGGCGGTGAGCACTCCGCGCACTACTACTTCCGCGACTTCTGGCGAGCCGACTCCGGGATGCTCGCTGCCCTGCACACGCTCGCGGCGCTGGGTGGGTCGCCGGTCGGCACAGCGCTGTCCGAACTCATCGCGCCGTACGACCGGTACGTGAGCTCCGGAGAGATCAACAGCACAGTCTCCGACCAGGCCGCAGTGACGGCTGCCGTTGAAGCTTCCTTCGCCGCCCGCGAAGGGGTCTCCGTCGATCACCTCGACGGGTTGACCGTCCAGCACGACGACTGGTGGTTCAACCTGCGGCCCTCGAACACCGAGCCGCTGCTACGGCTCAACGTCGAAGCCGTCGATGCGCCGACCATGGAGCGAATCCGCGATGATGTGCTCAACACCGTTCGCGGAACGTAGGGAGCGCAACCCATGAATCTGGACCCGGCCCTGCTGGAGATACTCGCCTGCCCCGCCTGCCGGGCCGAGCTTCGAGTTGACGACGCTGCAAGCGAGCTGGTGTGCAGCGGGTGTGGGCTGGCCTATCCGGTGCGCGACGATATACCGGTGCTGCTCGTCGACGAAGCGCGCAAACCGGGCTGAGGCGCGCTGATGTTTGTCGACGGGACGCTCGATGACCCGGAGGCCCTGGAGTCCATCGACCCGGTGCTTCGTGAGATCGCCGGCTGGGGTGCAGAGGTTCGGCGGGCTGACGCAGCGGCGGCCGAAGCGATGGCTGCGCTGGACCCGAGCGATCGTCCGCGCGCCGTCATCGCGGCTGGGGCGGATGGCCGGCTCTTCCGTGCCGTGCTGGAGCCGGTATGCCCGGTGCCGTTCGTGGCCTGGCCGCATCCGGGGCTGCCCGGTTGGGCGGGCCCGCTTGACCTCGTCGTTGTGATGTCCACGGACGGCAACGAGGACGACGTGTACTCCGCAGTTGCGGAGGGAGTGCGGCGTGGCTGCTCGATCCTTGTCGCCGCGCCGGCCGGCTCGCCGGTCGCTACCGCGGCCCAGAGCAGCGCGACGGTGTTGCTCCCGGCAGGCACGAGCGACCCCACCGCGCTCGCGGTGCCCGTCCTTAAGGCTTTGCACCTGCTCGGGCTCGGACCCGAGGTGGAGGCCGAGCCCGTGGCGACCGCGCTCGACGACGTCGCCGTCCGGTGCGGCGCCCACACTCCTGTCGACGAGAACCCGGCCAAGGAGATCGCGCTGGCCCTAGGTGACAATCTGCCCGTGGTGTTCGGCGGGTCCGTGCTCGCTGCTCGGGCGGCTCGCCGGGTCGCCGAAGCGTTGCGCGCCGCGTGTGGTCGGGCCGCCATCGCTGGAGGCGATCACCAGCTGGTGCCGTTGCTGGAGAAGGCGCCCGAGCTCGACGTGTTCGCCGACCCGTTCGAGGGCGACATCCAGGAGCCACGGCCATCTCTGCTGGTGCTCGATGACGGCGCCGATGCGCTCGGGGTTCAAGCCGCGACGGCTCGGGTGCTGGCGGCAGCGGAGAAAGGGTCGGTGCGGGTTCACACGGTGCGCGCCGCCGAAGGACCGGACGTGGGACGGTTCGCCGCGCTGCTCGCGACCGGACGGTTCGCCGCCGCGTACCTCGCACTTGGGCTCGGCCGGCAGGCTGGCTCAGGATGAGCGGCACAGTTCGCTGCGCGGCACCATGGAACCTTGGTGTTGTTGTTGCCCGGCACCGTGGAGCCTTGGTGTCACTGATCCTGGGCACCGAGGAAGCATGGTGTCGCCATAGCGACATCGTGGAAGCTCGGTGCGCTTGGGCCGCCTCACTATGGAAGCTTGGTGCAGCTAATTTGCAGCATTGTGGAAGCTTGATGACGTCTCCGCGCCCAGCTCCCGACATGACTCGCCCGATTCGCGGAATGCCTCGATGCCACTGATCCTGCACAACCCCGTTCGCTCGTACGCGTGGGGTTCGCCAACCGTGATCCCCGAGTTGCTCGGTATCCCGCCTACCGGTGAGCCACAAGCTGAGCTGTGGATCGGCGCACATCCCGGCGCGCCATCCACCGTCGACCTTGACGGGGTCCGCCGGACGCTGGCTGAGCTGATCGAGAAGGATCCGGAGGGCATGCTGGGTTCGGTGACGCTCGGCCGGTTCGGGCCGCGCCTGCCATACCTGCTGAAGATCCTGGCCGTCGATCAGCCGTTGTCAATCCAGGCACACCCTACGACTGAACAGGCCGAAGCCGGATTCGAGGCGGAGGAGGCGGCCGGTGTGCCTGTCGATGCGCCGAACCGGCTGTATCGCGACCGCTCGCACAAGCCGGAGATGATCGTCGCTCTCACCGAAATCAGGGCGCTGCTGGGTTTCCGGGTTCCTGGTGAGGCTGCCGCCGTGCTGGACGAGTTGGACGTCCGGGAGTTGCGGGACGACGCGGAGGCCCTGCGCGGCGGTGGCACAGCCGGCCTGGAACGGGTGGTCCGGCGCTGGCTGCTGATGCCGGCGGACGAGGTGGCGTCGCGCGTGACTGCTGTGGTCGAGGCTGCGCGCAGGCTCGACACCGAGCTCGGTCACCTGATCGTCAAGCTCGGCGAGCTTTACCCGGTGGATCGCGGCGTGCTGATCGCACTGCTCCTGCAGTACGAGCGTCTAGGTAGCGGCGAGGCGGTCTTCGTTCCAGCTGGCGTCCCGCACGCCTACCTGAGCGGGGTTGCCGTGGAACCGCAGGCCAGCTCGGACAACACCCTCCGGGCAGGACTGACACCGAAGCACGTCGACGCCGCTGAGCTGGCCCGTGTCTTGCGGTATGTCCCAGACGGAGAGCTCCGCGTGCAGCCGCAGGCTGCCGGACCGGGCCGGGCGGTCTTCGCGCCGCCGGCGGAGGAATTCCGGTTGGAGCGGTTGACGCTTGGGCCTGCGTCGATGGCTCTTGGTGCAGGCGAGCCACGGATCGTGCTGTTAACCAAGGGTTCGGCCGAGGTTGCGGCGGGTAGCGCTACCGTGCACCTAGACCGGGGCCAGGCGGTGTTCGTCCCCGCTTCCGACGGCGCAACGTCGATCATGGGGAGCGGTACTGCGTTCGTCATGTCGCCCGGTGCTGATTTACCCGATACTGCACGATGAGTCCCGGCTTACCCGGCCAGACGAGGAGGTTCCGTGGCGCCGAGCGGTAGTACCAGGGCGGTAGTCGTCGCCATGCTGGCCAATTTGGGCATTGCCTTTACCAAGTTCGTGGCCTGGCTGCTGACCGGGGCATCGTCGCTGCTCGCAGAGGCTGTGCACTCCGTGGCGGATACCAGCAACCAGGCGCTGCTGCTCATCGGCGGTAGGCGAGCAGCCCGCGAGCCGACGTCCGAGCACCCGTTCGGCTACGGACGTGTCCGGTACCTGTACGCGTTCGTCGTGGCGATCATCCTGTTCACCCTGGGCGGGCTGTTTGCGCTCTACGAGGCGTGGCACAAATTCACCGAGATCCGCGAGGGCCATCCCAACGAGCTCCTCGAGAGCCAGTGGTGGTGGGTGCCGATCGTGGTTCTGGTTGCTGCCATCGGGATGGAGAGCACGGCGATGCGCACCGCCATCAAGGAGTCCAACAAGGTCCGCGGCCGCAAGAACTGGATCCAGTTCATCCGCCGGGCCAAGTCGCCTGAACTGCCGGTCATTCTGCTGGAAGACTCCGGTGCCCTACTGGGACTGACGTTCGCGCTGATCGGTGTGGGGCTGGCACTGCTTACCGGAAACGCCTACTGGGACGTCGCCGGGACGGCAGCAATCGGCGTCCTGCTGGTGATCATCGCCATCGTTTTGGTCATCGAGATGTCCAGCCTGCTGGTCGGTGAGGGAGCCAGTAAGGACGTGGTGGAAAAGATCACTGCGGCGCTCACTGCCGACGGCCATATCGACCGGGTCATCCACCTACGGACGCTTTACCTGGGGCCGGAGCAGCTGCTGGTGGCGGCGAAGATTGCGATAACCGCGGCCCAGCCCGGCGATCAGATCGCCGCCGCCATTGACGCCGCCGAAACGCGGGTGCGCGTCGCCGTCCCGGAGGCTCAGACCATCTACCTCGAGCCTGACCTGGATCGGAGCGTCGCGACCGCATAGACTGGCAAACGCGAACCGGCGCAGGTGATGCCGCGGGCCCTTGATGGGCCGCGCCGGGGTGGCTGGGTTTCTGCTGTCCTCGTAGTCGGATGCGCCCAGCTGCGTCCCCGTCTTCCATACCCGGAGGTTCCAATGGATTTCAAGGTCGCTGACCTTTCCCTGGCCGAATTCGGCCGCAAGGAGATCTCGCTGGCTGAGCAAGAGATGCCTGGCCTGATGGCGATGCGCCGCGAGTACGGCGCGGCTAAACCGCTCGCCGGTGCTCGCATCACCGGTTCGCTGCACATGACGGTGCAGACCGCGGTGCTGATCGAGACGCTTGTCGAGCTCGGCGCACAGGTCCGGTGGGCGTCGTGCAACATCTTCTCGACGCAGGACCACGCGGCCGCCGCCGCGGTCGTCGGCCCATCAGGGACGGTGGACTCGCCGCAGGGTGTGCCGGTGTTCGCCTGGAAGGGCGAGACGCTGGAGGAGTACTGGTGGTGCACCGAGCAGGCGCTGACCTGGCCCGGCGGTGATGGCCCGAACATGATCTTGGATGACGGCGGCGATGCCACGCTGCTCGTTCACAAGGGCGTCGAGTACGAGAAGGCGGGCGCCGTTCCATCGCCGTCCGCCGACGATTCGGAGGAGTGGCGGGTCGTGCTCGGGCTGCTTTCTCGTGTCCTCGGTGAGGACCCGGGGCGGTGGACGGGGATCGCCGAACAGGTCCGCGGTGTCACCGAGGAGACCACTACCGGTGTGCACCGCCTGTACGAGATGCAGAAGGACGGTTCCCTGCTGTTCCCGGCGATCAACGTCAACGACGCGGTGACCAAGTCCAAGTTCGACAACAAGTACGGTTGCCGCCACTCGCTCATCGACGGCATCAACCGGGCCACCGACGTGCTGATCGGCGGCAAGGTCGCGGTGATTTGCGGGTACGGCGACGTCGGCAAGGGCTGCGCGGAGTCGCTGCGTGGGCAGGGCGCTCGGGTCGTTGTCACCGAGATCGACCCCATCTGCGCGCTACAGGCCGCGATGGACGGTTATGAGGTGACGACGCTTGATGACGTCCTCGACCGGGCCGACATCGTGATTACCGCCACCGGCTGCCGCGACGTCGTGACCGTTGACCACATGGCGCGGATGAAGCACCAGGCGATCGTCGGCAACATCGGCCATTTCGACAACGAGATCGACATGGCCGGGCTCGCGGCCGCGCCGGGCATCGTCCGGACGAATGTGAAGCCGCAGGTCGACGAGTGGACGTTCCCGGACGGACACTCGATCATCGTGCTGTCCGAGGGGCGGCTGCTGAACCTGGGCAATGCCACCGGGCACCCGTCCTTCGTGATGTCGAACTCGTTCACCAACCAGGTGCTGGCGCAGATCGAACTGTTCACCAAGACGTCCGACTACCCGCTCGGGGTGTACACGCTGCCGAAGAAATTGGACGAGATGGTGGCGCGCCTGCATCTGGACGCGCTGGGCGTCAAGCTCACCGAGCTGACGCCGAAGCAGTCCGACTACATGGGCGTTCCGGTCGACGGCCCGTTCAAGAGCGAGCACTACCGGTACTGATT
>DASTNZ010000152.1:0-71353 GCA_035762665.1 Jiangellaceae bacterium
GTCGGAGTGACCAGCCGCGAGATGGACGTCCTGCAGTTGGTGGCGAAGGGGCTGACAAACGGGGCGATCGCCGAGCAGCTGGTGCTCTCACCTCGCACGATCGAGACGCACGTGGCCAACCTGGTCGCCAAGACGAAGGTCGCCGGCCGCAGCGGCCTGGCCTCGCTGGTTAAGTCCGGGATCGCGACGGACTAACTCAGGGTGCCGCTCCCTATCGGCAGTCCCGGCCGTACGGGAGACTGCACGCAGGACGACTCCCGCGCAGGCCGGCGCTGGCAGCCGGTATGACGGGGCGACGGGGGAGCCGATTGGGGGGCCTGTCGGTCAGCGGGGTCTGCCCTCGGGTGGCGGGGGTCCGAGGGCAGACCTAAACGGGTGTCGTCCTTCTGCATTCCCCGATGTTGGGTAGTGCCACTCGGCAGTGTGTCTGGACTTCACGTTTGAGCGTGAGCAGGCCGGATGGGGGGTAGAGGATGACCGTGAGCAGGCCGGATGGGGGGTAGAGGATGACGAGGGCCACTTCGCATCCGGCAAGGAACGCGAGTGGATGCGTTATTCGGTGGGCCACCCGTAGTTGTGATCGTTCAAGCTGACGACCTTCGAGCCTTGGATTCGGTCATCGACTGCATCATTGAGCTGCCCATGGTGACCGACACCGAGACGCACATAGTCCGCCGTATCCAGGATGGGGAGAGACGGCCCTGATGCGACGGCACCCATGTCGCGTCTCCCGGGGCCCGTGGACGCCCCGGCCGAGGCCTTTCTGCTACCTTCTCGGCTCATACCGCACCGCCACCGCCCCCGAGCCGAACTCCAGCCGGCTCACGAGCTTCAAGTCGATACGCTTCGATAGCCCCGCGAACAACGTCGGCCCATGGCCCGCTAGCCTGGGCTGCACCACGAACTCGTACTCATCGATCAGTCCCAGCTCCGCCAACGCCAGCGGGAGCTTCACGCCTGCCACGGACAGTCCCTTGCCCGACTCCCGCTTGAGCTGCTGAACGGCCTTCGCCAGATCCCCGCGCACGAGCTCCGCGTTCCAATCGACCCGGTCCAAGGTGCTCGACACGACGTACTTCTTTGCCGCGTCGATCGTCCGGGCGAAGGGTTCCATCCAATCAGGCCTCGCTCCCGTCCGCGCCGGCGGCCGCCACGCTGCCTCCATCATCTCGTAAGTCACCCGGCCAAAGAGGAGGGCATCGGCCTGGGCGAGGTTCTCGACCGCGTGACGATGCAAGTCTTCGTCCGCGAACATTTCACGATGATCGCAGCATCCGTCCAATGTGACGTTGATGGAATACCGAAGGGGTCGCATTAACTAAGAGTACCTACAACATAGAGCAGTCTAACCGTGAATAATCAAGGCTGAAGCCGACGAAATCCGCGAACTTTTACGCCAAGGGCTCGGAAAAGCGGCCAGTGAAAAGGCCGTAAACCGCGGCGGGGTCAATGATGCTCACGCCGCGACCGTAGTCCTTCGCCAGCACGACGGAATCCAATTGTCATTCCGCCGCGTCAGCACACGAGAATGACGTCGGCCTATTCCATCGCCGCCTTGAAGCCGACCCCGGGGGTCAGGTCTACAGTCAGGTGCCTCTCCGACATAGTGTTTCCCTTCATGGATGAGCGGGGCACGAGTGCAGACGACACCGTGGGCCTATCTGACAGCTTCGTACTCGACATGTGGAGTGGCTCTCCGACTTCGGTCCGACACCTAGTCGTCAACTATCTGCGTGCCGTTGAGCGGTTCCGCGCCCAAGACGCCCGGTCATCAGTGCTCCAGCAGCAACTCCAATCTGGAATCGCTAGCCAAGGCGGCCCTGGCCGAGGCGTTGAGCTGGGCCGACACACTCGACCAGCACTTCGGCCAGTGGCCCGAGGGCGAGCCGCGCCCAGGCAAGAAAGTCAGGAAAGCGCTGAGGCAGAGCCCTTGGGCGCTTGAATTGGATGAAGACGCCCACGATCTTGTCGAGGCGTTTCAATACGCGCGGAAGGTGGTGCACCACCGCTGGCTTGACCTGATCTCGGTGCGGATGTGTGCCGACCGCAATAGGCAGGTGAACTTGTGGGTCTGGGCGCCTTTGCCTGACAACAAGAGACCTGGCGATGAACGCAGCCGCGAGTTGGACACCCTGTACGACACAGGAAACTTGAGGGCCGGCCCCTGCTCGAGACTCTTGATGAAGCTCGCGGCCGCGTTCTGGCAGAAGCGGGGTCATCAATCGAGCGCGCGGCCCTCGACAACCGGGCCACGAGGTCCTATCGCCGCTGAAATTCGACGACGAGTGACGAAGACGCACTGCATAGCTTGGTGTCGATGTCTCAAAGGCATCACAGTGCCGCCTGTGCGTGATTCCGCCGCGTCCGACCATAGGCGGCGAAGATCTCGTACGTCCGCCGGCCAAAGAGGAACGCGGCCGCGCCGCCGTAGCGGGGGCCGGCGGTTTGACCCGGCGGCGTTTCGCGACCTCGGCGTGAAGGGCAGGGGGAGGGACGCGACGCTTAGCCAAGAGCGGCTCCTTCGGCGGGTGAAGGCGACGCTACTCCCTTCGGCACTCAGGGACGAGAGGTCTGCGCATCATCGACGGCGGCCGGCCGTTGCGTGTCGCCATCGCCCTTCGAGCGCCGGGCTTCGTATGCGCGTCATCCCGCCGCGAGCGACTCCGGTCTTGAAGGCAGACGCCGCTCCCGGTTCGGAGTCGTCGCGTTTGTCGCTCGAGGGCAGCCCATTGACTAGGGGGTGACCATAGCCAATACTGCGACAGGTGGGTTCCGATGAGGCGCGTGTGCCTCGTACTTACCGATCGAGCCAGCGGGAGGCTCAGGCTCGGCTGACGCGTCGACGTGTCCTCGACGCAGCCAGGGCGGTGCTCCTCAGGCGTGGGTTTGCCGGCTCCACCATGCGGATGATCGCCGACCAAGCGGATGTGTCGGTGCCGACGGTGGAGTTGCTGTTCGGCACCAAAGGGCGACTGCTCAAGGCGGCGATCGACGTCGCCATCGCCGGGGACCATGAGCCTGTGCCGGTTCTCGATCGAAGCTGGGCCGAGGCGGCGGTCAAGGCGGGCACTGCCGAGGAGTTCCTCGGCATCGTGGCCAGCGTGATCGGACCGGCCCAAGCACGGTCAGCAGGCCTGGTGCTGGCGATGTTCGAAGCCGCGCCCACTGACACCGAGCTCGCCGAACTCGCCCGGCAGATGACCGCTCAGCGGGCTGCCACGGCCGGATGGATCATCGGCGAGCTGACCCGCAAGGCAACCCTGCGTGAGCGCTGCAGCCGGGAGGAGGCCATCGACACTGTGTGGATCCTGATGGATCCAGCGATCTTCGATCGGCTCACCCGCCAGCGTGCGTGGACGGTGCAGCAGTACCAGGACTGGTTCGCCAGCTCGGTCGAACGACTGCTGATCGTCGATGCCACACCACCCGAACGCCACTCCGAGACGTAGGAGGCACTCACCATGAGCCGGAACACCAACCTGCCCCCGGCGCCGCACCCCCCGCACGGCCAGATCGGGTATCTGCAGCTGCCTGCGACGGACGTCGCGGGCTCGGCGTCCTTCTACGAGTCGGTCTTCGGATGGTCGACCGATCCCACCTCCGGCGGCTTCGAGGCGCCGGGGATGATCGGCCAGTGGACCGCCGACCGGCCACCGGCCACCGCAGCCGGGCCGGTGGTGTGGATCTGCGCCGACGACCTCTATCCCACCCTGACGCGTGTTGCCGCCTGCGGCGGCACCGTGCACGGTCGGCCGCGCTTGGACAACGGCGAACGGTGGCTCGCCGAGATCGAGGACCCGGCCGGCAACCGGATCGGCATTGTCGTCCCGGTTCACCCCGCACAGCCGCAACCGCTGATCGCGGTCCGCGATGTCGAAGCATCCAGCCGCTGGTACCAACGCCTCCTCGGACTACACAGCGGCCACGGCGGCCCACACTACGAACGGCTGCTCGCCGACCGGGTTCTGGTGCTTCAGCTCCACCACCGCGAGGTCGAGCATCATCACGGGCGAATCGGTGACCCGAACCGAGCCGTCGGCAACGGCGTTCTGCTGTGGTTCGGCAACATTTCCGACTTCGACGGCGCCGTGGCCCGCGCGCAGGAGCTCGCCGCGCCCGTCGTACGGCCGCCTCATCGAAACCCACCCGACGGCGAAAGCAACGGCCCTGGCCATCGCGAAATCTGGATCGAGGACCCCGACGGATACACCGTCGTAATCGCCAGCCCCGACGGCGAGGCCTACGAACCTCAATAGAGCCGACATTGGCGAATCCTCGGGGCACGGAGGCCAGTCAGGGCGTCCACGTTCGACGTACCGGATCGACGGCGCCGAACGGCTCGTCGAGACGATGCGTCATCCCGCCGCGAACGACATGGCGGGTGCGCGCCAGGATCTCGACTGCGATGAGCGAGGCCGAACGCACTCTCAGCCGCCGTGGGGCTCAGTCGCCGACAAAGGACAAGCGTTAGGCCCATCGCTATCCCGGCAGCGTTCAGCCAGGACTTGAAGCCAGAGCAAGCCTCGCTTTTCTGCGCCGTCGTCAGCCACAGGCAACGCCGCCTCGAGGTCTGCCAACGACGCGGGCATCAACGAACTCCGCCACAAGGTCTCCCCGTACGGATCGACGGCGCCAAGTGCTGGGAATCGGTCGTCCTCCACGAGACGGTCAAGTCCCCGCTGCGTCAACGTGCGCCTAGATGGGTCGGACAAGTGGGGATCAGTCTTCCGTCTCTCCCGCGCAGCTCCACGACAATCGGCATGACAACCACCTTGCCTGATCACGAGGTCGGAATCCGGTCATGCTGCCGGTCAGGCGGGGTCTCGTGCTGCGAGGTCGGCTCAGCGCCTCGATGAAGGGCGGGCTGAATGGATACAGCGTCGCGTGGCTCTTCGCGACCATGACGCTCAGCAGCGGGCTCCCCGGTAGCGCAGCGCCGCAATGCCGTAGGACTTGCCTTCCTCCGCATCGGGCGCCGGCTCGCGTGCCCGGTCCGGCGCGTGTGCGACAACCCTTCTCGGGGCCGTCCAGCGACTCGAGATAGTTCGTGACCTCACCCATGGATGCCGTGGTCGCCTGGCCGAGGACCCAGCGCACAGGAATTTCGTCGGGGGTTCACGGTTGCTCGCTAGCGGCGAATCCGGTCGCGCAGGTGCAGCGAGCGCGAATGCCTGCCCGCCGACGCCAGCCGTGACGGTGACGGTGCGCTCGCTGGCGAGTTCCTTGGCCGTGGCGATCGCCTAGGCCACCTCGTCGAGGAAGTGGTACGACGCCTCGGGGGGCCACCGGTAGGGCCTGGGCAGGTGCGCGACCACGTGTTTGTATCGCTTGGCCAGCGCAAAGCGCCTAGACTGCGTTCATGTCGCTGGGCCATCTCGTCGCCCGCTGGGTCGTGGTGGGCGGAATCGTTGCGGCGGCCGCTTCCGCCGTTGCGGCGGCCAACTGGCACAACACCTGGAACTCGTTCGCGACGACCAGCGGGGGCCCTGCCACCGCCGCAGCAGTTCATGCCGAGTCCACTTTCCAGTTCTGGCTCCTCGTATGTGCCTTCTGCCTGGTCGCGGCGTTGGCCGCATTGGCGTGGATCGTCACGACTGTGTCTCGGCGGTCCGGAGTACCGGATAGCCGGTCGGTGGCCTCTGACAGCGTCAGCTGACGCTTGGGACTGTGAGTGAGACCATGCGTCCATGAGCAGCGACGGCACCCCTGAAGTGAGCGCCTTGGCGATCAACGTCAATATCCCGGAGACGCTCCGGTGGACGGACACTCGACGCGGCGCGGAGTTCACGCTGACCACACTTAATGTCCGGCTTCTCCCGGACGGGCACCTCGCGGCGAAGGCTTATGGCCGGCCGATCGGCGGCGGCCGCGGCACATACGTCTCGTTTCCCGTCCCCAACAGGCACGAGCTGGCGGTCCTAGTCGCCGAAGCTGCCAGCCGCGCTGGCTCGCTGTGGACGGCCCACCGCGGTCTCGGCTGACATAAGACTCGTGACGCGCAAGCGCGTTCGGCTCACACCAGTGATCGTGGGTGCTCAATGCGCAAGCCTAAAGGGTGGTTCCTGCGGGACAAGGCGTCGGTGGGCCCCGGCAAGTCGGTGCTGGTCAACGGCGCGTCCGGTGCGATCGGCACGAATGCCGTTCAGCTGGCGAACCACTTCGGCGCGACGGTCACCGGTGACCAGCAGGGCGAACGCCGAGCTGGTGGCTGACCTGGGGGCCGAATGGATCATCGACTACACCAACGAGGATCTGGCCAGGCCGTCACCCGGCACGAGCCGGCGGTCGTAGCCTGCCTCTGCGATAACCGCAGGAGGTCGATGATCCGGAGGTTGGCGTCCCACGGTAGTCGCTCAACGGCGTTCGCGCTGCCGGAAGCGAGCACGGCGGCCGTCAGCGCGGCGTCGGGCAACCCCCTGGATCGCGGATCACCGCGCGATCTGGGCGCGCGATCGCGGGCTCATCCCAGAGCTCCGGGTGCGGGCCGCGGCGACGCGCCCTTGCTGGTGGCGCGTGCTTCGGCCGTCGCGGCGGCGCGCAGTTGCTCGGCGAGCTCGGCTCCCGCGCCCGATAGCCGGTAGAGGTGCCGCGCCGGTCGCCCGGGCGGTGGGTCCGTTTCCCAGGTGGTCTCTACCTGCCCGCGCTCGTGCAACCGCATGAGGATCGGGTAGATAGTGCCGGCCTTGAAACCGAGCTGTTTGCACAGGTCGTAGCCGTGGCGCCAGCCCGACGCGTTGTCGGCTAGGGCCAGCACCACGGCGACGGTCTGGGGGGAGGGGCGGCGAGTACGCGTCATGATTCCTATCTCAATCCAGATAGATTTGCTGCCAAGGAGGAGGGCGGGGAGACCTCCCGAGCGGGTTGGAGATCGTCGGCACGCCTCCGGCCGACCAGTGCCCCCATCGCGGCGGCTAGAAGCATCGCCATCAGGCCGTAGGCGAGGTTCCCGAGCACAAACTCGGGCCGCAGGATGTCAAGTACAGCCGCCTCGGCGCTGGGCGGGACCGCATCGCCCGTCGTGAGGTACCCGGCTAGGCGCTCGGCCCAGACGATCGCCTCGGAGATACCGACGCCGTATGAAGCAACGAACGCAGCGAACAGCGCCAGCGTCCCTCCCTGGAGGCCGTCCCGGAACGAACGGTGGCGTAGTGCGATCGCCAGGGTCGCGACGAACACGACGACAGCGACCCAAGGGCCGTGGGCCAACAGGATCCCGGTGGCGCCATCGGCGAACGAGGCGCGGGAGGCGGCGTACGTCCCGACGGCCGCGAGACCGGCTGCGCCGGCCGCGACGAGCCATGTCACGCCGTCCGGCCCGAGCCGCAGTGCGGATGCGGTGCAGCCGAGAGCGAAGCGACGCCGTTCGCCGCGCTCGTCGACGTTAGCGAGCTCTGCACGCATCGCGGCACCCAAGGCGCGGTCGCCGTCGCGCAGACCGGCGGTCGCGATCTGAAGCAACAGGTCCCACCCGTCCCGCCCGCGCCGCGAGAGCTCGGCGCTCCGCGCGCCGAGCGCGGCGCCCAGGACGGCCCAGGGCAACGCGAGCAGCAGGTTGGCGAAGAGCAGATCGAACGAGCCGAGGAGGTCGCCCTGACCTAGGTTCCAACCGGAGGGGTACGAACCGGGGTCCGCGCGGTAGGCGTACCGGTCCGGTAGATACGCGGCGAGGTAGCCAACGGTAAACACCGCGAGGGTGACCGCCCCAGCAACCATGCCGCCGTGGAACGACTGTCGCGTACCTGCGACCACGCCGGCCACGCCGAGCACGAGCAGTTGTACGCCGACGGCAGCGAGGACGGCCACGGAAACCCAGAAAAAGGATTCGCCCCAGCCCCGCTCCGCGGCGGTGAGGTAGACGCGCAGGATGAGGAACGTGCTGCCGGCAGTGAGGAACAGGAGGGCGAGCAGGAGTTGCCACACGGGCCGGGCGACGCCGGCGAGGAGCGATGCGCGCGCCCGCTCTCGGCGGCCGCTGAGCCGAAGCGCAGCGGCGGCTCTGTGGGCGACCAGGGCGACGGGGACCACGAGGCACGCGACGGCGAGCATGACGGCCAGCAACAGGTTGGGCACGACCTCCCAGGCTTTGAGCTCGAGGTCGGGGCTCGCGGTCA
This sequence comes from Jiangellaceae bacterium, assembly GCA_035762665.1. Lineage (GTDB taxonomy): Bacteria > Actinomycetota > Actinomycetes > Jiangellales > Jiangellaceae > JASLBX01. Next base: position 8,112 of record DASTNZ010000152.1, read on the forward strand.
ACGGCCACCAGATCAGCGCGCCGGCACCCGCGGCTGCGACGAGCCCCGCGCTCCACCCGAAGGCGCGCGAGCTCCAATTCGGCGGTGTCATGCAACCAGAGTCTATCTAGATAGAGTTATCGCGCAAGGACCCCTCAGCGAAGTTCCTTGTGCGCCGGGTCCTCGGCCAGGTGACCTCGGTGTCCATGGGTGAGGTCACGAACTACCTCGAGTCGCTGGACGGTCCCGAGGAGGCTGTCGTGCACACATTCCGAAGACGGCACCGAAGACAGCAAACATGCGAGTGTCCCGCTCGGACAGCATGGGAGACAGCTGGACCAGCACGACAGCAGCGAAGGTAACCCAGGCGAGTCCTAGGGCCATGACCACGCCCGCCCACACCGTGCGCGATTGAACGCACGTTGATGGCGGGCTCAAACTCAGCTCACCGCTCTCTTGACGAGCGCGCCGATCCTTTCCTCCACGGCGGCAGTCAATCCGGTCAGAGCGAAGGCAGTCGGCCACATGTCGCCGTCGTCGAGGTTCGCCGAATCGTTGAAGCCGAACGTGGAGTACCTCGATTTGAACTTGTGCGCACCCTGGAAGAAGCAGACCACCTTGCCGTCCTTGGCGTACGCGGGCATGCCATACCAGAGCCTCGGCGCGAGAGCCGGCGCACTGGCTGTGATGACCGTATGAAGCCGCTCGGCCATGGCGCGATCGGGTTCCGGCATCTCCGCGATCTTCGCGAGCACGGCGCTCTCCTCGTCCGCCTTGCCTGCCCGCCCGCCGTGGCGCTTGGCCGCCTTCACCTCGTGGGCCCGCTCCTTGATGGCGGCCCGTTCCTCGTCCGTGAATCCCTCCGAAGGCTTGTCGGTTTCCGTGGTGCTCTTGGCGGAAGTGCGCGCGTCCTTCATTGCTGGTCTCCTCTGAGTCTCTCCGGCGATGAATCTCATTCTCGGGGAAACTGCCGTCGCGCCGCTTCTTCAAACCTGATCGAAAGTCACGAGCGCCCCGCCTGAGATGCCCCGGCTCCGGCGTTGCTCGCCGTCACCGACAAGGTCGACGCGCTCTACGGACAACCCCAGGCGCTGCCGGCCGACCGCGATCGGGTCGAAGATGGCCCGGCTGCGCCGCGAACACCACCGCCTACTCGGCAACGGCACCTGCACAAAGTCTCCCGAGCTCGACTGCGCCTTCGAGTCGATCTGCGAGTCTGCACCTTCTTCCAAAGCAGCATCGAGTTCCGGCCCACCCTGCAAGCCCAATATGACGACGCCGCCAACAAGGGTCAGCATCACCGAGCCGACCTGTTCCAACGACTACAGAACACCTACACGGCCTCCGACCCTAACTGCAGCGCCTCGCAGCACGTACGTAGTGCATCCTTGGAGTGCGGTCCACCCCCGCTCGGCGATGGGCATGCTCAGCCTCCGTAGTGTTTGGCTGTGCCGATCTCGGTGATCTCCCTACGCCGATATCCGGTGAAGTCGATGGGCGGTGAGTCGCTCGACCAGGCCGAGCTCGATGCCCGCGGCTTCGTCGGAGACCGGTGGTACGCGGTCGAGGACGACGAGGGCCGCTTCGCATCCGGCAAGGACACGCGCCGGTTCAGGCGGCGCGATGCTGTGTTCAACTACGCGGCTCATACCGAGCCCGGAGGCGGGGTTGTCGTGAGTCGAGGCAGCAGCCGCTGGTACGCGGGCGACCACAGACTCGACCGGCGGCTATCGGACGAGATGGGCACGGCCGTCCGGATCACGCCGGAAGCCGAAGTGCCACACCAGGACATGGGCTCGGTGTCCATCGTCAGCACGGCCACACTGCAGTGGTGCGCAGACCGGTGGGGCGGCAATCCGGACCCACGACGCCTCCGCGTGAACATCGTTGTCGACTCCGACGAGCCTTTCGTCGAGGAACGATGGTTGGATCGGGAGCTCGAACTGGGCTCGACCCGGCTACGCGTAATCGAGCGCGTCCCGCGCTGCCGAATGATCGACATCCGCCAAGACGGCGCGGAACCCGGCACCCAGTGGCTCACGTCCCTTGCCCAGGAGCGCGACATGTCTTTGGCGGTCTACGCCGACGTCAGCCAGCCGGGCCAGATCACCCTCGGTGACCGACCGCAACCCGACTGACTGGGGTGCCCCCGACCGCTCAAGACCCCGACCGCGCGGTGCTGCCGATGAGTGAGCATCGCGATGGTGCGCCCGGACGTCGACACGCGCATCCCGGGGTCGAGATCCCAATCGCTGACATCCGAACAACCGCCCGTGCCATGCTGATCGTGAGGAGGAGATGCCAATGGGTCTCGAGCCTGGCTACCCGGTGGTGAGGAGCAATGACCCGTCTCGACCGCTCACGCTGTACGACGCGAACTTCGCCGCGTTTGGAACTCTTTCGGGTCCGGCTGACACCAAGGTCAACGTCATCTGCCAACAACAGTCGCCCGACGGTTCCCAGTGGTACAAGCTGCTCAACCCTGACCACCCCGGCAACGCCACCAACGTCGCCTACGTCTCCGTGGCTGCCTGCGAAATCGTGTCCATGCCCGGGCCGACGATCCCCGAATGCAAGAGCCTTAGCGGCTGCTTCCGCAAGTCCGCTGCCGGCGCTGTGGTGGCCGCCGGAGTGGCGGCTGCCGCAGTGTGGCGATCGAGACGTCGCAGGTAAGGCCGAATCCGGTCGGCAGGCAAGGGCCCCGCCTATCACGTCTCGTGACCAATCCAGTTTGCGCGATCAGGAAGTGGGCGCGTACGGAATCAGGCTCGTCGACAACAAGCAGCATCCGGCTCGTGCTACCGCCCAACTCCTTCGGGCTGAACCTCCCCGTGCTCGCGCCCGCCGCGGGCACCCAGAATGACGCGTTGCCCACAGCTGGCTTGGGACCACGGCGGCAGAAACGCAGACGCGAAGGGCGACTCGTGCTTTCATGCCTCCATGCTGAGACGTCGCCGATCGTTCGACACTCAGGGAGTGCACCCAGGGCACCAGCGGGCGGTTGGCTGCACTACGCCGCGGTAAACGCGAGGCGGGCATCGCAGCAGACCGGGCTGTATCAACAGGCCGGTGGCAGCGCTCTATCAGGCGAAACACCGGCCTGGGGGGAGGCCACCATGGCTGCGACGAACGAGGTTCAGCGTACGAGCGCCGTGCCGGAGCGTATCGACGTCAAGACTCTCCGCTACCCAACGGAGCCCTCTCGCTTCGTCTTGGCCGCGGCCTGTACCCTGTCCGGCCTGGCCGTGGTCATTGCCTGGCTGTCCCAGCTCGACTTGCCGACACTGCTGGCGGCGGTCATCGGCCTGGCGATCGGCATGGCCCTCCTCTGGGTGGCATTCCAGATATATCGCGCCCGCATCCTGGGAGACGCGGTGCTCGTGACGTCACAAACGCTTCCTGACTTCCAGCAGGCGATCGACGAGGTGAGGGATCGAATCGACTACCACCGGAGGGTGGACATCTTCGTCGTCCCCAAGTTGACAACTCCAGCACAGCTCACGAGCTACTTCGGGGTACGAGTGCTCCTCGTTGAGGGAGGTGCAGTCGCAGACATCACGACCCCGGCAAAACGACCGCAGCTGCTCTTCCTTCTTGGGACCTTCTTCGGCGCGCTTAAGGCCAAGCATGACCGGTGGGCAGTCGTCCAGATCCTCATCGACAATGCAGGGCTGCGCAAGATCCTCGCGCCCTTCGTTGGTCCATGGCTTCGCGCAACCGTCTTCACCGGTGACCAGATCGCGTACGCCTGCAGTCGAGATCTGGGAACTAGCCTGGACGCGGTGTACCGCACACTGGTCGGAAGGGAGCTGAGCCCTCAACTGCAGGCTGCCGGCCTCGTCAAGCAGGCTCAGCGAGTCCGCGAGTCCCTCATCCTGCGGTTCTCCCAGCTCTTCCGACCGGTCCCCCACGCCACGAACCGTTTCCTCAACCTGCTGCGCTTCGCGCAACGTGTACAGCCCGAGTCGGTGGCTACATTCCGAGCCACGCTCCCCGAGGCAGCCACGACGTCCCTCGACATTGCGCTGGAGCGCGCGGCCCGGGACGAGCGGCGCCGGGTTTGGGCTGCTGCGGTGACATGCCTTGCAGTAGCGGTGGGAACCATGATGATCTACGCCGGGCTCGTGGTCGGCGAGGCGTTGCGGGCTTCACCAAGTGACGTCGTCGATGTGCCGGTGACCCCAACTCTGGTCGAGCCGACACCCACCTCGTCCGAGCCAACGCCTACGCAGACGCCCTCGGAGCCGGTGCCGGCACAACTGCTGATCTATGCTGTGCCGGTCTCGCTGGGAACGTCATGCGCAGAGATCACGGAGCCGCCTCCGGAGTTTGTCGGTCTTATGGCGGCGGTGACCTGCCAAGGGCTGACCGCTGAGGACGCCGATCATGTCGACATCTACCAGTTCGACTCGTACGATCGCATGTCCGCCGCCACAGATTACTGGCTGGGAGATCTGGCGTTAGGTGCCTGCGTGGACGGCCTCCGGGACACATGGACGAACAACGGCGTCTACGGCGGCACCCTCGCCTGCTATGTAGCCCCGAGCGGCGAGTCGGTCGCCGTCTGGACGATCGACGACGACTCGATCCTAATCGTGGCTGCGGACCCGAACATGCGGTTAGACGAGCTCTACACCTGGTGGCAGCGGGCCGCGCCGGCGTCGCTGCTCTCGTAGCCGCCCACCTTCGGTCAAGGCTGCGCAGCGGCTCCGTAATGTGCGTTCGGGATCCTTGGACGCCGAATCGCCCGCGCGGAGTCGAAGTCGGCATCGGAGCCACGGGAGCCCGTGACCGCCTGACCGATCTCCGCAAGACCGCTACGTCGGGCACGTCGATGAGAAACCGCCAGGCCCTGCATCCTCATGTCAATGCGACGCTACGGCTGGGGCAAGGCAATCTATGTCGCAAGTGCAATGCCGTTGCCGACGGCTGGGATGGAATTGACGACGGGGCTGTCGGTGCCGGCTTGTATTGTGCGCCGATGTTGACTGACCTCTGTTGTCCCGTACTCGAACTTCGCCAGTACACCTTGCATCCGGGCCAGCGAGACGTGCTGATCAGGCTGTTCGACAGAGAATTCGTGGAGACCCAGGAGGCCGTGGGGATGCGGGTCGTTGGTCAGTTCCGCGACATGGACGATCCTGACCGTTTCGTGTGGGTCCGCGGATTCCGCGACATGGCGGCGCGGGCCGAGGCGCTCGCCGCGTTCTACGGCGGTCCTGTCTGGGCCCGGCACCGTGATGCGGCCAACGCCACGATGATCGATTCTGATGATGTGCTGCTGCTACGACCTGTGGACGATCGATCTGGTTTCCCGTTGCCGGGCGTGGCGAACCCTGGCGCGGCCGCGGAGCTGGATCGGCCGCCAGTTCACGCGACCGCTGCGCCAACGTCGCTGGTGGCGGCCACGGTTTATGACATGGATGGCCCCGTGGACGATGAGTTCGTGCGGTTCTTCGACCAATCCGTCCGGCCGGTGATGGTCGACACCGGCGCCGCGCCGCTAGCGTGCCTGCAGACCGAAACGTCCCAGAACACCTTCCCGGCGCTGCCGGTGCGCACTGGCGAGAACGTCTTCGTCTGGTTCTCACGGTTCACCAGCCTGGATCAGTATCGGGATCACCTCGCCCGGCTTGCGCAATCGACGGAGTGGACCGAGGCGGTGCTCCCCGAACTGTCCAAATACCTGACGGCTCGGCCAACACGGCTCAGGCTGGCACCGACGGCACGGTCGCTACTGCGGTAGGCCGCACCACACCGCCCATGACCGGCACAGACGTCGACCGACTAGTTTGCGCGCTCTGCGGAGTCCTACCGTGAGAATCTGCAACATCAGGAGGTGTGCTCGTGGGACAACCGCAACTCACCGACGCGGTACCCGTCGATCAGTCGATTGCAGATCAACTCACACAACATCGCCCGGAGCTGGTCGGATATTGCTATCGGATGCTCGGCTCGGTATTCGATGCCGAGGACGCGGTGCAGGAAGCGCTCGTACGCGCTTGGCGCGCCTACGACCGGTTCGAGAGCCGCTCGAGCCTCCGCTCGTGGTTGTACCGCATCGCGACCAACGTCTGCCTGGATCTGCTCGACGGCAAGAAGCGCCGGGCTCGGCCAATGGACCTGTCGTCACCATCGGCCGCACCGACAACTCCCGGTGATCAATTGGCGGACGCCGCGTGGATCGAACCGATTCCAGACAACGCGATCTTCTCCACAAGCGACGACCTCGCCGAGGCCGCAGTCTCGCGCGAGTCGATACAGCTGGCATTCATCGCGGCGCTGCAACACCTGTCACCCCGCCAGCGCGCGGTGTTGCTGCTGCGCGACGTCGTCGGTCTGCGCGCCAGCGAGGTCGGTGTGCTGATGGGCTGCACGGTCGCATCGGTGACCAGCGCCTTACAACGGGCCCGGTCGGCACTGGCCGCGAGACATGGCACGGCGAGCGAATCTGCGCCCGCTTCACCATTGAGCGACACACAGCGTGCACTGCTCCTGCGCTATGTCGATGCATTCGAACGATTCGACATGGACGCACTAACCATGTTGCTGCACATCGATGCCACCCTGTCGTTGCCGCCCTACACAACCTGGATGCAGGGTCCAGACGCGATCCGTGCATGGTTGCTCGGACCGGGCGTAGGCTGCCGCGGCTCCAAACTGATTCGAACTGTGGCAAACGGATCCCCGGCCGTCGGCCAGTACCGACCCAGCGAGTCGGGCCACGGCTACGAGCCCTGGGCACTGCAAGTGATCGAGGTCGCCGATGGTCGCATCGGGGGCATCAACGCGTTTCGCGATACCGAACGTTGGTTCCCATTGTTCGGCCTACCAAGCCGGCTCGACTAACGACCCGGGTGACCGGCGCGCCGCGTCCGGTCGACCTCGTTGAGACCCCCGACCGCCTAACGATCTCCAGATCGAGCACGACTGGCGATCAGTCCCAGGGCGTGCCGAGCGGCCTCCAGTTCCGTGAGTTCCGGGAGCGATGGCAGGTTCAGGCACGGGCTGCTGTAATCGCTCACAGCGTGGGTGCTCGTGGAGAGCTGGCGCCGACGAGCGACCGAGAGGGCAGTCTCATGACGGTAATTGGGCGATTGAGCGGTATCGCCCTGGAATGCCGCGACCCGGCAGCACTCGCAGCGTTCTACAGCGCGTTGACAGGATGGCCGATCGTCTATGCGGATGCGGAGTGGTACTCGGTGGGTACCGATGCCGACGCGGAGTTTCACCTCTCGTTCCAGCTTGCACCCGAACACCACCCCCCGACCTGGCCTGATCCGACGTCATCGATGCAGTGCCATCTGCACCTGCGGGTCGATGACATCGGCGCCGCGGAGGAGGCGGTTCTCGCGCTTGGCGCCACCAAGTTCGATCACCAGCCGAATCCTGACCACTCACGTGTGTTCGCAGACCCGTCTGGACATCCGTTCTGCCTCTGCACATAACTCCTCAGACGTCCGCTGATGCCGCGACCAGCCAATTCGCTCACCTCTGCGCAGCTGGCGTGATGGTGCGGAAGCGCTGGTTGGGATCCGAAATCTGGTTGAGGCATCAGCCTGCCAGCGGTTGGCTGTAGTCCATGACCGAGAACCGGATCCGTGTCGGCCGCGCGACCGACTCCGAGCGTTTCCTGGCGACCGACCACACGGTCTGGTTCGCTGAGGTTCCTGCTGCGCCGACAGAGCAGCAGCTGATCGGCCTTGCCGAGGAGAATCGCTTCGCAGCCGACATGGACGGCTCCGATCCGGGAACATATCCCGGGATCTACGGTGTCTTTCCGCTGACGCTCTCCATTCCAGGGCCCGACGCATCTGCCAGACAGGTGCCGTGCGCCGGTCTAACCTGGGTGGCGGTGCATCCTGATCACCGGCGCCAGGGAGTGCTCACCGCGATGCTGCGGCACCACTTCGAACAGGTGCGTGAGCAGGACGGCACCCACGTCTCGGCCCTGCACGCCAGCGAGCCGGCCATCTACGGTCGCCATGGCTACGGCCTGGCGTCGCTGGAACTGGAGGTGAACCTGGGCCGGGGTACGACGCTCACCGCCCCGGATCTGGACGATGCTGCCGGCGCTGTGACGACGCACCTGGTGACGGTGTCCGATCCTGATGTGCCCAAACGGATGCGGGAGTGCCACCTCGGCTGCGCCGGCCTCGGCTCGGTGGTCGGCGACGCCGGCTACTACGCGCGCATCTGCCACCAGCTACCCGAGGAACTGCGAGACAAGGAATCGTGGCGGGTCCTGTTCGCCCGCCGCGACGACACGGACGTCGGGTTCGCCATGTTTCGCCGCACACACAAGTGGGAGCGCGCCCGCCCCGCAGGAGAGCTCTCGGTGTGGGCGCTGGTCGGCGACCCGGCCGCGCAGCTGGCGCTGCTGCGACGACTCGTCGAGTTCGACCTGATCGGGACCGTCAAGGTCCGCACCGTCGGCGTCGACGACCCGCTGCTGCTGTGGGTGGGCGGGCCCAGGGCGACCTCCGACGTAGCGACCTACGACAGCCTATGGGTCCGCCTGGTCGACCTCCCCGAGGCGCTGCAGGACCGGACCTGGAGCGCACCGTGCGACGTCGTGATCGAAGTCACCGACACCATGGCACCGTGGAACGAAGGCAACTGGCGGATCCGGGCCGAAGACACCGGCGATGCCACCGTGGAAAAGACGACCGCAGAGTCCGACGTACGCCTACGCGTGGACGCGTTGGGAGCTGCCTACCTCGGGGGCGGCAACCTCACCGCGCTTCAGCGCGCCGGGCTCGTAACAGAGCGCCGCAAGGGCGCAGTTACTGAGCTGTGGCGCGCCATGCGCACCGAGCTCTCCCCGACCGCCGCGGTCGGATTCTGACGGACCCGCGACCCCTGGATGGCATAGATCCGGGCTCACAGGAACGGGCTCGCTGATTGGTTAGCGGAGTGGGATCCTGGCCTGGCGTGCGGCCTGCTGGCCGCCGAGTCAGCACCGTGACGAGGTTGCGCTCGCTGCCGATCACGGTGATTCTGAATCCTGTCTCACTGCGGGATTGTGGAGCGACGGACCGGAGGTTGTCCGGGGCGAGGAGGGGTCGTGGTCGCCGCGCCTGCGGGTCGGAGTGCGAGTGTTGTCGAGCTGTCCAAGCGGTACGGTGAAGAACCGGTGACGTCCGGGCAGCTGGTGAACGACCTGGTCGCCCTCCATCCGCGTTACGCTGGCCGGCGGGCTGCCGAGGTTCTCCCGCACTGGCCGGAGCCAGCCCGCCGACGCTCCACAGAGGCCTGGTTGACTGCCTGCGAGCGGTTGCTTGTCGACGACGCTGGTGGGCTGAATGGCCAGCTCGTGATCTTGCTGCTGGCCCTGCTCGACCCGCCAACGGGGCGGGCGATGACCGAAAGCGGCCTGGTTGCCTCGCTGTTGGCCGGGTACGTGGTCGTGGACGACGAGCCCGAAGCACGGCTCGCTGGCATTCTTGACCCGGTCGCGGCGGCGCCCGGAGTGCGCGCGTCGCCGCTGATCGCGACGATGTACGGCCTGGACTCGCCGTCACGGCTTCCGACGATCTCGGGCGGCGCGGCCGAGGTCAGCGGCCTGTGCTGGCCCTGGGCGCTCGGGCCGGTGCTGGCATACGGCGACGGCTCTGTCGAGCAAGTCGAGACAGGAATCCATGCGACCTCCGGCATCACCGAGCCGGTAAGCGTCGGCGCGGACAGTGTGCGCATCGTGGTTTACCAGCGGCGCGGGGCGGGCGAGGCGACGCTTCCATGGAGTGGGACGCCGTCCACCGTCGAATCGGGTGCCTCCGGAGGGACGGCCCTGCGGGTGGTATCACGATCGGGCCAGACCTCGGTCTGGTATGAACCCGCCGATCGTGCGATCCACCTCACCCGTCTAGAGCAGGCCGACGGTGACAACTCGCCAGTGAGCTACGCATTGCCGGAAGGTGTCGACGAACCCGTGGCCATGGCCGTCACCGATGATGGGCAGCAGGTCCTCACCGTTGACGACATGGGTCGTCTGACCTGGTGGGGTCCCGACTCGGAAGTGTCACCGTGGACGTGGAATCACCCATGGACCACCGGACCGGTTCGGCCGGGAGGAGGGTTGGATGTCGACCCGTCGGGCCGGCTTGCTGCTATGGGTACTGCGGATGGTCGAGTACTGCTCGTCCATCGCCCGGCTACCGGTCCGCTCGTGCTGCTCGGTGACCTCCCACCGCCTGAGGGCAGCACCTCGCCAGTCGAGGCCGTCGCCCTCAGCCCGGACGCTGCCGGGTTGCTCGTCCAGCGGGGCCCCCGCGTGGACCGCTATGACCTGCGGCTCGGCGCCGACCGCCTCCGCAGCGGCTACCTCAACGACCTCGCCTCCCGGGGGCGCGACTACCTGGAGCTGGAGAACGACGTCGAGGCCTTGGCCATGCTCGTGACCTCCCGCCAGCTCGAGCCACCGCTGTCGATCGGTCTGTTCGGGGACTGGGGGACGGGCAAGTCGTTCTTCATCACCCGCCTGCGTCAGCGGGTGGAGACCCTCAGCCGGGAGGCTCGCGACAGTGGACTCCCCCAGCACCAGATCGACTACTGGAAGCACGTCCGCTGCCTGGAGTTCAACGCTTGGACGTTCGCCGAGGCCAACCTGTGGGCGAGTCTGATGGAATCCGTGCTTGCCACGATGGCCGCGCGACCGGTCGCCTCGGTTGGTCGGGTCAAGGGAAGGCCGCTTAGCGGAACCGCACTACTGGACCAGCGGCGAGAACAGTCAGTTGCTGACCTCAGCGCCTCCCGACGACGAGCCCTGCGGGCTCGGATCGTCCTGGGTGTGGTCGTGGTGGCTGCGCTCGCCCTCGGCACCCTGTTGATCACCGGGGCCGCCGCTGGTCGTCTCGAACAGTGGTGGGCTTGGCTGGCCGCTCTCGGCGCGGCCATCGCAGGGTACGTCACTGTGGTCGTCTCCCTCAGCCGGTCCACAACCGACGTGTCAGGGATCGCGGCGCGACTCGCCCAGCCTTTCCGCGAGTGGCGCGAGGGAGAGCGCCAGCTCCGGGACGCTGTGAACGAGGCAGAGCGTCTGAACCGGATCGCCGAGGACCCAGCGCTTCTCGTCACTGATTACATCGCAGGCCGCCGTGGCTCGGGTGACTACCGGAAGCACCTTGGCCTGGTCGGGATGGTCCGCGAGGATCTCGAGCGCATCGATACGGCGGTCACCGAGGCGAACGAGGCAGTGGCCCCGGCGGTCGGGCCCCCAACTTCAAAGGAGCTGGAGAGCGAGGAGCGCCTCAATCGGATCGTCGTCTTCATCGACGACCTCGACCGCTGCCCGCCGCCACGGGTGGTGGAGGTGCTGGAGGCGGTGCACCTCCTGCTCGCGTACCGGCTCTTTGTCGTCGTCCTCGCGGTCGATTCGCGCTGGCTGCAGCAGTCGCTGCGGGCCCACTACCGCGACCTCCTGGCTGGAGAGCGAGCCGGCGCAGCCACGCCGCTGGACTACCTCGAGAAGATCGTGCAGCTGCCCTACCAGCTGCCGCGGATGACGCGCGGCCAGGCGACAACGATGATCAGTGAGCTCGTGGGCGCCGATGACGTCCTCGATGACCGGGCCACGCCGAGGGCGTCAGTACGGGCTGGTCCCCCAGTGGGAGGCGTGGGTCCTGCGAACGGCGTACCGGCGACCGAGGGCGGGACACCGCAGCGGCGGTTACCGACCGTCGACCTGGAGCCGGAGGGCCTGCACGTGTCGGCAGACGAGGCCCGCTGGCTGGCCGGCTTGGCTCCGCTGGTCGGGTCGACGCCTCGTACGGTCAAGAGATTCGTCAACGGCTACCGCGTCATCAAGGCACGCAGCACCCAGCCGCGAGTTTTCGCCGCCGACCTGGGCCCGGACTCCGAGTACCGGCTGGCCGCGTTCCTGCTGGCTGTGCTCGTGGGTTGCGAGGAGTACGCAGTCGGATTCGTCGCCGCTCTGCGTTCCGGCCGCCAGTCGACGCTCGGACAGGTGCTCGACGCGGTCCGCGGGCATGGGATCGCCAAGTCGCAGCACGACCAGATCAGGTCGTGGGCAATCGCCAACGGCTGGCTCGACCGGTCCGTCCAGCCGCTCAATCGGACCATGGATCACGTCGGCCGGTTCTCGTTCGTGGACATGTTCGGGTAGGTCCGCGGCCGCGTCACGCGACCAAGGCGAGCGTCACGGGTATCGCAGCTGCTCTTCCCAGCCGGCCGGGCGCCCTTCGGGTGTCAGGTCGAACAGGTTCCAGAGCGGCTCGAGGGTTCCGATGTGGCGGGGATCTTGCCCGGGGTCGCTTGGTGCGTACAGGAGCTCCGAGCCCCAGAAATGGCGGATCGTCTCGCCGTCGCGGTGGAACACGTTGAGCATCGGCATCTGGGATCCGTCCGCGGTCTCGCTGTGATAGTCGCGTTTATAGGTGTTCCCCGCCGAGGACAACAGCCGCAGCCGTCGCCAGCCACGCTCCTTGGCAAAGGCAAGGATGCGCGACAGCGGCGCCTTCCCCACGGCCACGAAGTTGATCCGCTGCGTGACATGCTCGGCGGCACCATCAAGCTGATCGAGCATCGCGGTGCACGATGGGCATGGAGACTCCACGAGCGGCAGCAGCGCCGTCTGACCGGTCGCGGGGCCTGGTCGTTCGTCGCCGGGGTGCCGGGGGAACATGAAGCTGTAGATCACCAGTGACTCCTTGCCGGGCGCGAACAGCTCCGAAAGGCGCACGTCGGTTGGGGTGCCGTCCGCCCCTGCCCCCTGGAAGACGTAGTCCACGGGGACGATGCCGCCGGGCGGCAGCTCGCGCCGGGCGGCAGCCACCGCCTCCATGGCACGGCGTAGCTCGATCTCTTGCTCCAGCAGCGCATCACGCGCCGCCCTGTACTCGGGTGATTCTCCTGGAAACGAAATGCTCACGCTTCTTCCACTCTCTCATCGGGATAGACCAAAGAAAGGCTTGAAACTCATCACTGCCCACCGCAACTCTCCAGCTGCTGGATCCGGCCGGAGTGGTCGGCGTCGATTCGCGCTGGAACTGACCTCAAATGTCGACAGAGCGGGACGCTAGGTTCGTCGTCAACAGCGGATAGTCGGCAAGTCCCATTGCAGCAAGCCACGGATGCCGGCACGAGAGGACTGACCATGAGCAGCGGGAGCCCATGGACCATCGCCGTACTCGGACCCGGCGGCGTCGGCGGGCTGCTGGCCGCACTGGCCGCCCGTGCCGGGCACCGGGTCATATGTCTTGCCAGTGAGGAGACCGCCAAGGCGTTGAGCCGGGACGGCATACAGGTGCGCAGCCGCCAGTTCGGAGAGTTCACCGCACGGGTCGAGGCCGATACCGAACTGCGCGAGCCGGTCGACGTGTGCCTGATCACGGTCAAGCAGACCGCCTTGGGTCCGGCTCTGCAACGGATACCGCCCGAGAAGCTCGGCGAAGGCCTCATCGTGCCACTGCTCAACGGCGTCGAGCACCCGGACGTCCTGCGCCGGCGGTACCGCCCGGATCTGGTCGCGCCGAGTGTGATCCGGGTCGAATCCACCCGGGTCGCGCCGGGGACCATCGAGCACGGCAGCCCCTTCGTCGAGGTTGATCTGGCCAGCGCCACGGCAAAGCGTGAACGCCTCGATGTGGTGGCCGAGATGCTCACCGCCGCCGGTATCCCTACCAAGGTGCAGGACAGCGAGACGGCCACCCTGTGGGCAAAGATGACCTTCCTCGCTCCCCTGGCGCTGCTGACCACCCGTTACCGGCTCACAACCGGCGACCTGCGAACCCAACGACGAGACGAGTTGCTAGCCGTGATTGAAGAAACCGCTGCGGTAAGCCGCGCCGCCGGCGCCCCGGCGGATGCAGAGGCAACGCTGCGGTTCTACGACAGCCTGCCTGCGGGCATGAAATCGTCGATGCAGCGTGACGCCGAAGCGGGCCGCCCCTCGGAGCTAGACGCCATCGGCGGGGCGCTGCTGCGAGCCGCGAAGCGGCACGGCGTCGCGGTGCCCGTCGCCACCAGACTGGTCGCCGACCTCACTGGAGCCGGTCACTGATCAGCGGCGCTGCAAGGACAGCTGGGCCTGGACACCCGAGCGCTACGTCTTGGCCGCCGGCTGAACCCCCATCCGTATCACGACGTGGAAAGGATCAAGAGATACGACCTAGGGGTTTACAGCCGACCAAGTCAGGAGGAGTCTCTAGATGGCCATGGACCCACAACGCCCGATGAAGTGCGGTGATGCAGATGCGTAGGTCGTTCGTCACGTCCGGCTTGGCCGCCGTCGTCACGCTTGGAGTACTTGCCGTCGGCAACTCTCCAGGCAGCCTCGCGGCCCCCGACAACGAGAGCCCGTCGGCACCAGGAGAGGCTGGCTTGCTCAGAGCCGGTGCGGGGCAGGACAAGGACAACCGGGAAGGCCGTGTCGAGCCCACGGCCCGCCAGCGTGCCTTGGCGGCCGCCGTGGATGCGCGAGCCAGGTTCAACAATCTCGGCACACCCGGAACGCTCACCTCTACTGGCCGCCCGCTAGCTTCGGGTCTGCCGGTCGAGCCTGTTGCAGCCGCCCGCGCCTACATTGCGGCGAACAGAGACCTGTTAGGCCTGACGCCGCGCGCGGCGAATTCCCTCCAGGTCGTCACCGTGACGCCCATGGGCGAAGGAGCAGCCGTTCTGCTGCAACAGCGGTTTGGCAACCTGGCTGCCGGATACGACGGACTTCTCGTGGTCGGCGTGCGCGACGGAGCGGTCTACCACGTCAGCGGGTCATTGGCCCGTGATGCCGCGCAGCCGCAGCCGGCGACACTGTCGCAACAGGAGGCGGCGCGGATCGCCGCCCGGGACGCCGGCGTGGGGACGAGCGCGGTTCGAGACGTCGAACTGGTCGCGGTGCCCACTCCCGAGGCCGGAGCGCGGGCCGCGTACCAGGTTCTCATCATCGATGGTGAAGCCGCAGCAGAGCCGGTCGCCTTCAACACCTACATCGATGCTCGCGACGGCACCCTGCTGGTACGCGAAGACATCGTCGACTACGACGTGGACAACCCGGAGTGGGACGTATTCCCGAACACACCACCAGTCGACTACTCCTCGACCGACACCCGAGTGCGCTGGTGCTTCGCGCCCGGACCCGGCTGTGACGAAGTGGTCGGCACCCCTGCATCGCCTCTGGCATGGGACGTCGACCCGTCCAACCTGAGGCCCTCTGAGACGACGGTGGGCAACAACGCCATCGCTGTCCACAACTGGTTCACCAACAATCCGTTCAAGGTGGGCCACGAGACGGCGACTCCGAGCCCGACCCGTGAGTACGCATACGCGTGGACGAACCAGTGGCTCGAGGAGAAATGCTCGCCGGCGGTCTTCGAGACCCCGCAGCGCAACGACATCGATGCCGCCCGGGCGAACCTGTTCGCAGGGCACAATCGGATGCACGACTGGTCCTACCACCTTGGCTTCACGGAGACGACGTTCAACCTGCAGGACGACAACTTCAACCTAGGTGGCAAGGGGAACGACCCGGAGCAGGGCAATGCCCAGGCCGGTGGCGTGACCGGAGGTCCTCCCACCTTCGCCGCGCGCGACAACGCCAACCAGATCACCCCGCCCGACGGGCAACGGCCAATCACCAACATGTACCTGTGGCAGCCGATCGCCGGCGCGTTCTATGCGCCGTGTGTCGACGGCGACTACGACATGACGGTGATCGCACACGAGTACACCCATGCCATCACCAACCGCATGGTCGCCGGACCGAAGGCAGGGCTGAGCTCGCCGCAGGGCATGAGCGAGAGCTGGTCGGACCTGCTCGCGATGGAGTACCTCGCCGAGCACGGCTACGCGCAGCCCGGGATCCGCGCGTTCACCATCGGCGAGTACGTCACCCAGGATGCGATCGCCGGGATCCGCAACTACAACATGAGCGCCAGCCCGCTTAACTACAGCAGCGTCGATTACGACTTCGTCGGCCTTCAGGTTCACGCTTCCGGTGAGCTGTGGAGCGCGGCCAACTTCGACATCAGGTCCGCGATGATCGACAAGTACGGCGCGGGAACTGCCGCGGTGCAGAAGTCGTGCGCCAACGGGCAGACCCCAGTGACCCAGTGCCCCGGTAACAGGCGCTGGGTGCAGCTGGTGTTCGACTCGTTCCTGCTCATGGCGCAGAGCCAGGTGAGCATGGTCGACGCACGCGACGCGTTGCTTGCGGCCGACTTCATCCGGTTCAACGGCGTGGACCTCGACCTCATGTGGAACGCATTCGCCAAGCGCGGGCTCGGTGAGAACGCAGTCAGCAACGGCCACACCGATCCCAACCCGACGCCCAGCTTCGCCTCGCCCTTCGCGAACGAGGCCACCCTCACATTCTCTCCGGAGGACGAGAGTGGCCAGCCGGTCGAGGGCGCGCAGTTGTTCGTCGGCCGCTACCAGGCGCGAGCAGTGGCGGTTGCGGACACCAATCCGGGTACGGCGCTGACGGACTCTGTGTCCCTCGTCCCTGGTTCGTATGAGTTCGTGGCCCGGGCACCCGGCCATGGTCTGGTGCGGATCGGTCCGGTCACGGTTTCCGCTGGCCAGCAACTGGACTTGGCTGTGCACATGCCGACCAACCTGGCCTCCGCTGCCGCCGGCGCGACCGCTGCAGGAGACGGTGTCAATATTGCTCGGCTGATCGACGACAATGAAGCGACGAACTGGGCGTCCATCGGTGCCCCCGTCGCCGGCAAGGGCGTCGTCGTTGATCTCGCCGGCGACCGGCACCGGGTGACCAGGGTGCAGGTCAGTGCGATGCTGCGGCCCGCGATCACGGGCGATCCTGATCCGGGTACGCAGAACCGGTTCTCCGCGCTTAGACAGTTCCGTGTCCTCGCGTGCAACGCGGTCGGAAGCGTGGACTGCACCGACGCGGACGACTACACGCCGGTCTTCACCAGCACTGCGGACGCGTTCCCCTCGGTCGCACCGCGGCCGCGGGCGCCGGAGTTGATCCTGAGGACGTTCGACATCCCGGACGTCAACGCCACGCACCTGCGTTTCGAGGTGGTCACCAACCAGTGCACAGGTGCCCCGGACTACGCCGGCGAGCAGGACGCAGACCCGAGAGCGGGCACAGACTGCAGGACGAACAGCCCTCAGGGCGGTATCGTCCGCGCCGCGGAGTTCCAGGCCTTCGCGGACTAGCGACGGCGGCGTTGCCTCCGGCCAGTGCTCACACTGGCCGGAGGCAACGGCGTAAGGTCAAAACTCGATCGGTACAAGCGAGATGAGCCGTCTGGATGCCTCGGCTAATGACTGTAGTCAGTGGTCGGGTCTAGCGTTTCGAGGGTGATGTTCTGGCAGTTGACCATCGACGCGAATGATCCGGCCCGGCTAGCGCGCTTCTGGGCACGGGCACTGGGCTACCAGCCGGCGCCGCCGGCGGAGCCAGACACAACCTGGTACGCGCACTACCGCGCCCGACTGGGCGACGAGGCGGCCTTCGACGACCGCCTCTTCGATCCGGCAGGGCTCCGCCCGCCAATCTGGTTCCAGGAAGTACCCGAGACCAAGGCGGGCAAGAACCGGCTCCACCTCGACCTGTACCCCACCGGCCGCGACAACACATTGCCGCTCCCTCGGCGGATCGAGATCATCGAGGCCAAGGTCGCGGAGCTGGTCGCCCTGGGCGCGAGCATCAAGCGGCGCACCCGGCTCGACGACCCCGACGACCCGATCTACTACGTGGTCGTGCACGACCCAGAGGGCAACGAGTTCTGCGTTAGCTAAGCGGTGGCACAGACGCCACAAGTGACGCGGAGGTTTCAGAGTGGATCTTGGGTTACACGGCCGGCGGTTTGTGGTCACCGGCGGCAGCCGCGGTATCGGCAAAGCCATCGCGGACACGTTGGCCAGCGAAGGGGCCGACGTGGCAATCTTCGCGCGCGGACCCGATCAGCTGGATCGCGCTCGTGCCGATCTGGAACGGCACGGCACGCGTATCGTCGACGTTGCAGTGGATGTCTCCGACGTGCAGGCACTCGCGCAGGCTGTCAGCGAAGCGGCCAAACGGCTCGGTGGACTCGACGGTGCTGTGGCAAATGCTGGCGGCACCATCGGCGGCAACCTGCTGGAGTCCGCGCCGGAGGATTTTGCGGCCACCTACCAGCTCAACGTCGGGCACGCCGTCAGCCTCACCCAGGCTGCCGTCCCGCATCTGAGCTCTGCCGGCGGCGGGTCCGTTGTCTTCATCGCGTCCATCACCGGCCTGCGCCCAGCGCCACGGACCACCTATGCAGCCGCAAAGGCCGCAGAGATCCACTTGGCCGCCGTCCTCGCCCAAGAACTCGCTCACCTGCGCATCCGGGTCAACGCCGTCAGCCCTGGATCCATCTTCTTTCCCGGCGGCAGCTGGGACAGGTTTCAACAGGACGACCCGGAAGCGTTCACGAACTTCGTCCACACTGAGTTCCCGTTCGGGCGGCTGGGCACTCTTGAGGAAGTTGCCGCACCTGTCGCGTTTCTACTCTCCGACCGCGCCTCGTGGATCACCGGCGCCAATGTCGTCATCGACGGCGGCCAAGGTAAGCCCAGCGCTCGCCGCTTCACCACGTAACAACCTGTTGGCCGCCCTCGGACACAGCACTTGATCGGCGATCAACAGCAGGCCCACCACCATCGTGGCCCCCGACATCTCCAGGTTGGGATACGCCAACAAGAACCTCAGGCAACCGTGCGCTCGCGGTGACAGACGGGGAAGGGCTGATCGACCCCGCCTAACGTTCGATCTTCGTCAACAGACTTCCACCCCCCGGGCGGTGGCGAACCGTTGCGCTAAGCCAACGCAGGACTCGTCGCAATAGCCGCGACCGAACGTCAGCCACCCTCGTTGACGACGACTTCTACCGCTGGATTGGTCGGCCGACCTGCTGCGGCACTAGTGTCGGCAGGCATGGTCGCTAACCGCCTGACCAAGGACGAAGCCCGCCGAATCGCAATCCACGCACAGCTTCTCGACATACCGCGCCCAACCAACCTCGTCGAGGTCGTTGACCGCCTGGCGGTTCTGCAGATCGACCCCACGGCGGCCATCGCGCCGAGTGCCGACCTCGTGCTCTGGAGTCGCCTCGGTTCGAGCTACGATCCCGCCGAATTGACCAAGGCCCTGGAGATCGACCGCACCCTCGTCGAGACCGTCGCCTACATCCGATCGCCGAACGACCTGCCAGCCGTGATCGCCGAGGTCCGGCATGCCCCGATGTATCCCTCCACGGCAGCGTGGTTTGAAAGGAACGAACCCTTCCGCCGCGACATCCTCGCCCTTCTGGAGAGGGAAGGTCCGCTGCTATCCCGCGACATCCCCGACACCAGCGTCGAGCCATGGCCGTCATCGGGCTGGACCAACAATCGGAATGTCACGAAGATGCTCGAACTCCTCGCCCACCGCGGGCACATCGCGATATCCGGTCGCAAGGGGCGACAGCGCTACTGGGACCTCCCCCAGCGCATCTATCCGGCCGACCTCCCGACCCTCGACCGCAACGCCGCGGTCCAGCGCCGCAACGAGCGCCGGCTCGCAGCGCTCGGCATCGCCCGGTCCACCGGCCCACAGATACCGGGCGAGCCGCCGTACGTCGGCGACGCCGGTGACGAAGCCGTCGTCGAGGGCACGCCGGGCACCTGGCGCGTACACCCGGCATACATCGGACTGCCTTTCGAAGGACGCACCGCGCTGCTCTCGCCCTTCGACCGGCTCATCCACGACCGCGTCCGCACCGAGCAGCTGTTCGGCTTCGAATACATCCTCGAGATGTACAAACCCAAGGACAAGCGCCGGTGGGGGTACTTCGCGCTCCCCATCCTTCACGGCGACCAACTCGTCGGGAAACTCGACGCGACCGCCGACCGCAAAACCAAGACCCTCGTCGTCAACGCGATCCACGAGGACGTCCGTTTCACCAAGGCCATGACCGCCGCCGTCCGCGCCGAAATCGACGACCTCGCCGCCTGGCTCGGGCTTGAGGTCACCGGCGCATAGGCGCCGGAAATTCGCGCAGCATCCGCCGGCCGCGCCTGACCGTGCGGTCGTGCCGACGTGCGTACGTTCCGCAGGTCAGGGTCAGAGGCGCAGAATGCGCGTATGGAGAGCACGTCGGATGTGCACATTCAGACCGAGCAGGGAATCATGCCGGCGTACTGCGCGGTGCCGACGACACCGCCGCCGTGGCCCGGTGTCGTAGTGATCCATGACTTCAGCGGCATGAGCCACGACCTTCGGGCGCAGGCTGACTGGCTGGCAGACGAGGGCTTTCTCGCCGTAGCGCCGGACCTGTACTACTGGGGGAGCCGGCTGGGTTGTCTGCGCACGATCATGCGTGACATCGGCGAACGTAGGGGAAGGACGTTCGACGACATAGAGGGTGCAAGACGCTGGCTCAGCGAGCACGACGGTTGCACAGGACACATCGGAGTGATCGGGTTCTGCATGGGCGGTGGCTACGCATTGGCTCTGGCGCCGGGCCGAGGTTTCTCGGCGTCAAGCGTCAATTACGGCGGGTGCCCGCCTGACGCCCAAGAATGGCTGCCTGGAGCGTGCCCAATCGTAGGAAGCTTCGGCGGCGCTGACTGGTCACCCCTTGGGCGACGTGCCGGGCAGCGGCTCGGCCGGCTGCTCACCGAGTTGGAGATACCCCACGATGTGAAGATCTATCCTGGTGTCGGTCATGGCTTCATGAACGACCACGACCCCGCGGATGCCACCCTCTTGCTGCGGTTCCTCGCTCGTATCTCCGGCACGAAGTACAACGATGAGGCCACCCGGGATGCCCGGCGCCGCATCGCCGCGTTCTTCAACACGCATCTGAGGGAAACGGCGAACTGAGGACGCCACAGATGTCAACGCTTCCTGACCCCGACCGCGCAGTCCTGCCGATCAGCGTGAAGCGTCCACTCTTTGTCAGGGTCCTGCGCGCGCCGTGCCGCCTGCGCCAGGTCCAGTCTCGGCCCATGCGGTGATCGCCGTCCACACGACGGCCGTTACCGGGACCGCCAGGAGCGCGCCGAGGATCCCGGCGACGATCGCGCCGCCGGTCAGGGCCAGCAGAATCGCCAACGGATGCAAAGACACCGCACGCCCCAACACCGCGGGCGCCAACACATCGCCCTCGATCTGGTTGACAGCGATGACGATCACAACCACGATGACCGCGGTCACCCATCCATTCGCCACCAGCGCGACGAGAGCCGCGAAGGCGCCTGAGATTGTCGCCCCGGCCAGCGGGATGAACGCGCCGAGGAAGACCAGTACGGCCAATGGCAGCGCCAGCGGCACCTGCAGGATCACCAGGGCGACGCCGATGATCACCGCGTCGACGAGGGCGATGATGGCCGTGCCGCGGACATAACCGCCGAGCACGTCGACCGCACGTTCACCGACGAGGAGCAGTCGTTGGCGGTGCGCCTCGCTCACCGGTCTCAACAGGAAGCGCCAGATCCGCGGGCCATCTTTGAGGAGGAAATACAAGATCACGATGGTGAGGAATATGCCGGCGATGACCTCGAAGGCGAGCACCGCACCGCCGATCACCCCAGCCCGCACCTCCTCGCCGGACAGTAACTCGACCACGGCTTCGCGACCCTGTTGGATTTGCGCCTGGGTGAGCGAAAGTGGTCCCTCGGCGAGGGACCTCTCGAGCTCCTCAACACCCTCAACGGCCTGATCTCGCAGTTCGCGCCACTCATCCCGAACACCTGCGACGATCAGCCAGCCCAGCAACCCGACTACGCCGAGGCCCGCCACCAGCGCGGCAATCGCGGCCAGCGCCGGGGGAACACCACGCAACCGCAAGGCCCGCATGACGGGGCTGACCGCGCTGGCGATGATGGTGGCGATAACCAGCGGAACGACGACCAGGCGCAGCGTCACCAGCAACCAGATGAGGACGGCGCCCGCTGCGCCGAGCACAAGTGCCTGGCCGGCCCTGGCGGCAGCACGACCGAACGAATCGTGCCACAGTCCCGGCTTCGGCGCTGTAACCGCCGCGACAGGTGAACCATCCGGGAGCGTGCCCACGTCCGAATGGCCGGCAGCCGGCGTGGCCGGGAGCCCATCGTCGTTTGTCGTGGTCGACTTGGCTCTGCGTAGTCTGCGAATCACAACGGGTTGATTCCCCGATAGCGCACTCCGACACTCTCCGGAGATCCTCTGTCCGAGCCTGGTCGCGGCATGCTAGCGGCATGCACCTGCTGCACCTGGGTCTGCCGATGAACGGCGAGCGTCGCAGCCGCCGGTTCTACGAGGCCTACTTCGGCTTCGAACCGGCCACCGCCCGGCGGTACGACGACGGCACAGTCATCATCCGCAACGCCGACGACTTCGACATCGCCTTGCACCCCACCGATGTCATCGAGCGGCTACCCGCATTCTTGCGCTTCGGATTCAAGGTTCGCGATGCCGTAGCCGTACGAGCGTTGCTGGCCCGGCTGAAGGCGGACGGGGTCCACATTGTCGAAGAGTTCGACGAGCCGGCGTACGTAGGGTTCAAGTGCCTCGACCCCGACGGGTTCAGCGTGGAGATCGATCTACTGCGAGCCTCACTGACTGCATCCGACTGAAGGCCGCCCACCTGGCCTCTAAGTAGCAGGTCTGGCGCCGGGTGGCTCGTTGCAGCCAGCCATTGTCGCGGGCAACCCGTAACGCCTCCGCTCGGCTGTCCACTCCGAGCTTGCTGACCAGCTGAGCTTGCCGGGCGATCACCGCCACCGGGGTGCCGTGCGGGTCACGATTCAACCGGCGTTGACACAACCGATCCGCCCGGTTCAGGCGGCGGATCTCAGTCCAATCCTCCACGCTCAACGCCCGTTTTCTCCCTGACTCGCCTCCAGCCAAGGTCTTTGGGAAACTGGGTTAAGTTCGGCTGCCGCACCCTGTTCACTATTCGCGTGCGTCGACATGGACTCAGGCCGAACCCGTATCGAATAGCTCTACGGCGTCTGAGCTATGTCAATCTCCTCCTCTGCTTTTACCGTCCAAGATTTCGGACCGGCCACTCCTAGCTCCGCCCTGAGCTCATCAAGAGGGTTCGGAAGATCACTACCGCCCATAGCTGGAACTTCGGCTAACACAGCCGTGTAGTAAGCGGATTCTGGAAGCCTTGGCAGTTGCCATGTTACCGTCCAAGTGTTGTCAGCACCCCATTGAGCGGGCGGCGACACAACGTAGTTGTGCCCTTTGGGGCTGAGCATCGCAGCATTCTCAGAGAGTTCGTTGTCAGCATCACCCAAGCGGACCAGAATGAATACGTAGTGCTGATCCAAGACCTCAGTAGCCTTGCCCTTAAAGACTAATTCAACTTGAGGAGGGGGCGGAACCTCTCGACTCTCCCAACTGATCACCCGCACACTCGAAGGACCATGATTCGTGGGAGTCTGATCAGCACTTTTGTCGGTCTCACTATCCCCCCACGAAGAAATGAATGCTGCGATAACAACGCCGACCAAGCCGAGAACCGCCACAGTAATGGGAACGAGCACGGCTGGTACCCACTCAGTCGTCTTCTTCGTCTTCTTGCCCATTGGGGCGTCCCCGGGGTGTGTCCTCTCGTCGATCAGTGTCCGCGCACTGCGGTGGTCACCGTCAACTGAAAGAGGCGCTGGCTCACCCGGCTGATACATGACGACTGAATCGCCGTTGTGGTCAACGCACGACCTCGACGTGACCGAGCCAGTGCGCGCTTATCGGGTGGTTCCGCGACACTATCCGGCGGTCCATGAAGCGTCGCTTCGCGCGCATATTCATGGTGCTACCTCGAATGTACTCTGGAAAGCCGCGGCCGTGCTCCAACGCCATGACCGTGGCCGCGGACTTATCCGCTGCCGGGCTCGAACTGGTTACCTTGGCGCGCCGCCGCCATCCCGGGGCAGGCAGCAAGCCGCGGAGGAGGTCATGACTCGTGCTGGAAGGCGAGCAGCGCCTGCAGTTGGGGACGCTCGTTGTGAGCTAGGGCGGTGATGCGGAACACGCCATCGATTTCCGCCACGGTGTAGGCAGCGTCGAAGCGGTACACCTGATCTCCATCGGCATTTTGAAGTTCCCAGCGCACTACCGCCTGGAACAGCCGCGGCGAAAGCTCGAAGGTCGCCAACTCGGTGATACGCGCGGAGGCAACCCCGACCTTGGCGTACGCGGTCAGAAGTCGGTTGATTTGTGACATCCACTCGTCCCGGGCCGCGACGTGCGTCAGGGCGATCGCACCCCTTGCGCGCCGGTACTCGCCGGTGTCACTGGTGACGTGTAGCGGAAAGGCGAAATGATCAGTGATCGCGGAAGGGTCAGCGCGCTCGTACGCGGCGCGATACGAGTCGAAGAACACGTCGACCGGGGCAGGCATATTCACCTCCGGGCCATTGGGTGGTCAGTCACACGCTACTGAACCTGATTGTCGGTAGTACTGCGAGCCTGCGGCATTCCTACAGAGCCCCGCTGATGCCGCGGGGCCTACGCGTTCGTATGGCTGCCGGACCTACCCGCTCCGACGTGGCCTCAGATGTGCCATGCCACGCCGGGTGCGGTCAGTCTTCGACTGTGCGCCATCCGGAGGGGTCACAGCGAAAGCAATACTCAGGCTCACGGGCACCGTCCCACACCATCGAGGGAAGAAGCCAATCGGGGATGTGGCCATCGACGAACCATGGCCAGCTACCGGTTGAGTCCATTCGGCCGATCTTGAGCGCGGCGAGCTGATCAGCGGCCTGGTACGGGAACTCGACGCCGCATGTGAGGCACACGGCCCAGTGATATCCAAGGTGCTCACACAGTTGGCACATCGCCGCCTCCCTGTGTTCCGATGCTCCCACTAGGCGGATTCCGTCACGTCGTGCCGCGCCGTCGTCAACGCGAGCCACGATGACGTCCACTTTTGCAAGGCTATGACCACCGCCGCACTCCGCACCGAATTCGAGGATTTCGCTGAATGACGCGGGCTTGAGGTCACGGGCGGATAGGTGCCCGCCGGCCCTCGGGAGACATGCCGGCGTAAGGATCGGTAGTTCGGAGAGCGAGTGAGGCCTGGACGAGCGCGGCGTGCGTGAGCGCTTGGGGATAGTTGCCGAGGTAGGCGCCGGTTTCCGGGTCGATCTCTTCGGGAAGAAGGCCAAGCGGGCTGACGTACCCGAGCAGCTCAGTGAACAGGTCGAAAGCCTCGGTGCGTCGACCGGTGAGGGCGAGCGCCTGGATGAGCCAGAAGGAGCAGGGCAAGAATGCGCCCTCGCCGCCGCGCAGCCCGTCGTGCCCTGGCGGGTACCGGTAGAGGAGAGGGCCACCGGCGGACAGTTCCTTCCGGATGGCGTCGACCGTACCGATGACCCGGGGAGAGCGGGCGTCGTCCATCCTGAGCAGGGGCAGGACGAGCAAAGCGGCGTCGAGTTCCGCGGAGCCGTAGCTGCGGGTGTAGTGGTAGCCGAGCGAGTCGAAGCCGTGCGTGCGCACGTCGGCGGCAATGGCGTCTCGCGCCTCGAGCCAGCGCCGGCGCTGGCCAGGTCGAGCGGCATGGGTTTCGGCAATGCGAAGGGCGCGGTCGAGAGCGAGCCATCCCATCAGCTTCGAGTGCACGTGCTGGGCCGGCTTGTCTCGGATCTCCCAGATGCCGGCATCCGGCTCGCTCCAGTGTCGCGCGACCAAGTCGGCGAAGCCGCGCATCACGCGCCACGTCTCCGAATACAACCGTTGCCCGGCCTTCACCAGAACCCATGCAGCATCCACAACCCAGCCGTAACCGTCGAGCTGGTGCTGTTCGGCCGCGCCGTTGCCGACCCGTACAGGGACGCTGCCGGCGTATCCCGGCCAGCCGGCGAGAGTGCGCTCGCGGGGGGCGTGCCGGCCGTCGAGAGTGAACAGCACGGGCAGCCGGGGCCGCTGCAACCGGCTGGCATGCAGGAGCCACCCGAGAAACAACCGCGCCTCATCGAGCTTGCCTACCGCGAGAAAAGCCGCGATGCCGATGCTGGCGTCGCGCGGCCACGCATAGCGGTAATCCCAGTTCCGCATTCCGCCGGGATGCTCGGGCAAGGAGGTGGTCGGCGCGGCGACTGGTGCGCCGGAGGGCGAATAGGTCAGCAGCCGCAGCGTCAGCAGACTTCGAACCACGGAGTCGCGGAACGGCAAATCGCTGTCGATCTCAGCGCACCAGGCACGCCAACGAGCCTCGTCCTCGATCACGAGATCCCACGCCGCGGCGGGGTCGACGTGGATCAGTGGTTCCCGGTGAGCCACCGCCATTACCAGCGTGACGGGACGATCGTGCGTCACGGTGACCGGTGTCGGTCGGCCCGGCTCGATCGGCATGTCGACGTCGCAGGCCAGAGAGATCGCAAGCGATCCCCACTGACAGACAAGAACGTGCCTTTGTCTGCTGACTCTGGGCCTGCGGTGCTGCTCACCGAGCCGGGGATCGAAGTCCACCATCGCTTCTACGGGCGCGTTCTCGACGGTCAGGCGCCGCACGAGCAGAGTCGCCGGCAGCATCCGTCCGGCGACTTCTGCGACCATCGCCTCGGTCAGGGTAAGCCGGGCCTCCCCAACCGCCCAGGTCGTCTCCAGAGTTGCGGTGTCGCTCCGATAACGGCGCTGGACGACCCGGGCAGGGAGGCGGGGACCAAGCTTGAATCTGCCCGCCGCGGCGCCGCCGACCAGGTGTCCAAACAGGGGCTCCCCGTCGAAGCGAGGCACGCAGAGCCAATCCACGGACCCGTCGGCGGACACCAGCGCTCCGGTCCGGGTGTCACCGAGCAGGCCGTAGTCTCCGATCGGCGGCATCTCAACGGACCTGCAGCAGAAGGCCGAGCATGGTCCCGTAGGCAAGATGGGCGACGACGGCGACCACAGGCGTCTGGATGCCGTAGTTCAGGCCAAGCAGACCCGGCGGCTCGAGGACGGCGGTGCTTCGCGGACCGGCACGGTGCGACGCCATCCGTGGATGGACGCCGGGCAACAGCGGGAGCAATACCGTCAAGGCAACAGCGCCGTGCAGAAGCCCCAGCAATGCGCCGAGCCACCAGGTCGCGCGATCTAGCAAAACGAACACGGCGGCGTAGCCGAGCGCGAAACCTTGACCAGCACCTAGGTGGATGAAGAACCCGACGACCCGCGCACGGTCGGGGTCTTCGGTCAGCACCATGCCGAGCACAAGGGGCAGGTCGAGGCGACTAAGGCCGCCCATTTGGGCGGCGATCATGATCGCGGTCAGCGCGGTGGTAGCCGCAAGGCCGAAGACCGCCCAGCCCGTCCAGTCCATCTCAGCGCGGGTCCATTGGGCTCAGTGGTCTCCTCCGCCGCGATTGCCCGAGCCGCCGTCTCCGCTGAGGACGAGCTGGTCCAGGGGCACGCCGGCGTCACGCAGGCGGGTGAGGTCGACGTTCTGCGAGTTCACTATCCGCCGGATCGGTTCGATCGCGTCCCACTCGTTGACGTGCATGCCAGCGAGCACGGTGTCGTCCTTCAGCCAGAACGCGATGAAGGTGTGCCCGCGGACATCGCCACGAAGCACAACCTCGTCATACCCCGCGGGCCCGATGCTGCCGACGTACTCCATTCCCAGGTCGTACTGGTCCGTGAAGAAGTAGGGCAGCCATTCGTAAGGCTCGTCGGCGCCCAGCATGTTCCGCGCCGCGGTGAGGCCCTGTTCAATGGCGTTGTCCCAGTGCTCGACCCGGAGTTGTCGGCCGAGTCCGGGGTGGAAGGCGTTGGCGACGTCGCCGGCGGCGAACACGTCCGGATGTGTAGTGCGCAGGTACTCGTCGACGACGATGCCGTTGTCGACCTTGAGGCCCGCGGCGTCGGCGAGTGCGGTGTTGGGCGTCACCCCGACTCCGGCGACTAGAAGGTCGGCTTCCACAGCGGGGCCGTCGGCCAGGTTCACCACAGCCCTCCCCGCATCGGCTTCGACCGAGGTCACCGACGCGTTGGTGCGGAGGTCCACGCCGTGTGTGCGGTGCAGGTCGGCGAACACCTCCGCCACCTCCGGGCCGAGCACTCGCACGAGCGGCTTCTCGAGCGCCTCGATGACGACCACGTCACAGCCGGCGTTGCGTGCGGCGGCAGCCACCTCGAGACCGATCCAACCGCCACCGACGACGGCCACCTGCCGACCTGGCTGCAAGGCGGCACGGATCCGCTGGCTGTCCTCGATCGTGCGTAGGTACGTCAATGGTGCGTCGGCATTGCAGGCGACGGGCAGCCGGCGAGCCGTCGCACCGGTTGCAATCAGCAGCCGATCGAAGCGCATCTCCTCCTCTCCTACGGTGACGGTGTGAGCCTCAAGATCGATCGACCGCACTACGGTCTCAAGCCGTAGGTCTATGTCCTGCTCGACGTACCACTCCCGCGGATGCACGAACGCTCTCTCCAGCTTATCGTGACCTTGCAGATAGCGCTTCGACAACGGCGGCCGCTCATAGGGCAGGTGGTGCTCCTCGCCCACCAGCACGATGCGACCCTCGAACCCGCTCTCACGTAGTCCCTCTGCGGCTTTGGCGCCGCTGAGCCCACCACCGGCAATGACGAACCTCTCGGACTTGGCCATCACGACTCCTTGCGGCTGCGGACGAGGGAGAGGAATTCCGCCCGCGAGGACGGGTCATCTCGGAGCGTGCCGAACAGGGCAGACGTCACCGTCCGGGCCCCGACCGCACGGATACCCCGCAGGCTCATGCAACTGTGCTCGGCCTCGATCACGACGCCGACACCGCGGGGCGAAAGCTGGTTCCGCAGATGCTCGGCTATCTGCTTGGTCAACCGTTCCTGGGTCTGTGCCCGCCGGCCGAAGAAGTCCACGACACGGGCGAACTTCGACAGGCCCAGGATCCGCGTGTCCGGCAGGTAGCCGATGTGGGCGACACCGACGAACGGCAGCATGTGGTGCTCACAAATCGACCGGACCGGTATGTCCTCGACCAGCACCAGCTCGTCATACTCCTGGCTGTTCGGGAAGGTGGTGAAGTCGAAAGCTTCGGTGCTGAGCAATTCTGCGTAGGCCCGTACCATCCTTCGTGGCGTTCCGGCCATGTCGTCGCTATCGATGGGCTGGCCGAGCGCAACCAGCAGGTCAGCGGCCGCCTTTTCGGCCGCGGCCAGGTTCACCGGTGCGGCGTCGTGGATCACCCGGGGCCGCCACGCGAGAACCGACGATCGGGATGTCGCGGATGTCCGCAGTGTCTGGTGTCCGTTCAGCTGATGGGTCATGACGTCCTTCCCGCTTCTAAAAGAGTACGATATTGACTTTAGAACTTCTCACCGGGTTTCGTCAATAGATTTCTCTTTTAGAAGGCGGTTGCTCGTGCCGGACGAGCACATCGTGCAGGTTGCCGGGATCGGCGCGCCGGCGAAGCCTGGCAAGCCGCGCGCCTTACCTCTACCTCGCGGCCCACCCCCGCGCGGTGAGCCGGGAGCAGCGGTGAACGCCTCTTGAACTCCCTTGCACTCAATGGCGTTCGACCTGGACCGGCTGGTGGCAGAGGCTCGCTCGAGGTGGAGTTCGACGGGCGTCAATCGAAACGTTTGCAGGCCCCTTGTTGGGAGCGTTCTTGTCACGGAGCCCGGGATCCCACCTCGTCCTCCCTGGCTGTCGCCGGCCGATTCCGATTTGCCCGAAGCTGCCTCATCGGCAAGGGTAAGACCGTGGCAAAAGAACGTGTGGTCGGCTACGACGGGATGTGGGCGAAGCCCGAGGATGATCCTCGAGTGACAGGTAACCCCGTCGGCGAGCTCGCGACCATCCGCGAGTGCCTCTCCAATTACCGGCTCACGCTCGACATGAAATGCGATGATCTCTCGCCGGAGCAGCTCGCCACCCGATCCGTGCCGCCGTCAACGCTGAGCCTGCTCGGCCTGGTCCGGCATATGGCACGGGTGGAGCACAACTGGTTTCAGCGGTCGCTGCAGGGCCACCGCGAGGTGCCTCGACTGTTCTGGTCCCCAGACGACCACGACCTGGACTTCAGCGGCGCGGTCGCCGACCCGGCCGTGGTTGAGGAGGCGTTCGCCGTCTGGAAGGCGCAGATCGCGGCCGCCGACGAGTGGCTGGACGGGCAGATCGACCTAGACGCCGTCGTCCTTACGCCACGCGGTGAGCAGACGAGCGTTCGTGACGTCTTGATTCACATGATCGAGGAGTACGCCCGGCACTGTGGACACGCCGATCTGCTACGCGAGTGCATCGACGGGCGCACGGGCCAGTAGCCTCGGCCGCTCGAGTCGGCGCACCCCGGTGTGAGCGAGCCTGCTCGACTGCCGTGCACGGTGATACCCCACTTATCGTTGGAAGGAATGACGCGGACGGCCAACCTCGAGGACCCCGTTCCGCCGGACGGCGGAGAGGTCTTCACCCCGTCGAACCGGGCCGCCTGGCGCAGCTGGCCTGCGTCGAAGTGACCCGGCAAGAGCCTGTACTCGGCCCTGGCCGGATTCGTCACTGCGCTGTACTGACAGTGGGCCTGCTCGGCTGGGACTTACGGCTCTGACCAATGCGCCGGAATGAAGAGATCCTGATCGTTCGAGGTGCGCGCACAGGAGGTGGCGATCGACAGTCCGTCCTTTCGACAAGAGGAGAGTTGATCATGAAGGTGCTGCCCAAATTCAGCGTGCGAGAACGCCTGCTGGCGGACGTCGCAGCGCTGAATCTGCCCGCCAAGCCGGCACCGGTCGAGACAGTGCGCGAAGACGAGATCGCCGGCCTGCCGCTCCCGGCGCAGCGGTACATGCGCTACATGGGCGTGGTCGGCCGTCCTCGGGACTGGTCGTTCCGCATCTGCTTCAGGGGCGAGTTCCGCCTGAACGAGGGCAGTCCCTGGACAACATGCGAGGCGTGGCAATACAACACCAGCCATCCGGTCATGCGCATTTTCGACATGCGCATCAACATCGCGAAGATCTTGCCGCTGTTCGGCACCGACATCTACCTCGGCGGGCACGGGCGAATGCGCGGCAAGCTCCTCGGCATCGTGCCGGTGGTCAACGGATCTGGCCGCGAGTTGGATCTCGGCGAGCTGGTCACTTACCTCAACGACGCGTGCTTGATCGCCCCGTCGATGCTGCTCGACCCCGCCGTCATGTGGAGGGCCGGCGACGACGACACCTTCGAGTTGACCCTCACCGATGGCGGCAGCTCGGTGACTGCCCAGATCAGGGTGGATAAGGAGGGACGCCTCGTCGAGTTCGGCACTACCGACCGCTGGTATACCGGGCCGTCCGGGCTGGTGCGCACGTCGTGGACGACTCCGGTCCAGGGGTGGGCGATCTATGACGGCCGGCCTTTCCTCACCGCCCTCAGCGCCATCTGGCACCCCGCCGGCCGCGACTTCGAATACATACGCGGCCGGTTCGTGCCGGAGACGGCGGAATTCAACGTGCCTTCCCGGATCGATACTGGAGCCGAGCCGGCGGCGGCCTGAGCGAGAGCTGCATTAATGGACGGGTCCACAATTCGGCACCGGTTGGACCGGCTGACTCCACTCGATGTCAGCAACCTGCGTGTGGAGGAGCGCGGTCTGCCGATGCACGTGGCGGCGCTCGCCGTCCTCGACGGCACACCTCTGCTCGATGCCTCCGGCCAGGTGCAGCTGGACGCGGTGCGATTACGCCTCGAGCGACGTCTGCACCGGGCACCTCGCCTGTGCCAAAAGCTCCACCGCCCGCGCATCGGTCTGGGACCGCCGGTGTGGGTGGACGACCCAGCCTTCGACATCGACGCGCACCTGCGGGTCCGGGCCGTCCCTGCACCGGGCGACGAAGCGGCCCTGCTGAAACTGTGTGCTGAACTCAACCAACCGCCACTGCACCGGGGCCGTCCGCTCTGGGAGATGTGGCTGCTGCCCGGGCTGGCCGATGGCAACGTCGGGTTGCTCGTCCGCTTCCACCACGTGGTCGCTGACGGCATCGCAGCGCTGGAAATGATCGGTGCACTGCTCGACCCAGCGCCAGACTCGACGCGCGGGCCGACGAGTCTCGGCGTACAGGAGGACATGGCCGCTGCTTCGAAGTGGACTCCACGGCGAGTGCCGGCTACCAGCGTGTTACTCGCCGACAACCTCGCCCGGTGGCGGGTTGGTGCGGGTCGCGCTCTTTCCCTGATACGACGACCGACGGTCGAGGCTCGCCGGCTGGCGGCGGTCGGCGACCAGATTCGCCAAGGGTTCCGAGAGGGGCTCGCCCCGAAGGTCTCCTTCAACCGTGCGGTTGGGGCGCACCGTCAGATGCGCCTCGTCCGCACCAACCTCGACTCTGTCAAGACCGTGGCCCACGCCCACGGCGCGACGGTGAACGACGTCGTGCTGGCAGCGGTCGCCGGCGGTGCACGGAGACTGCTCGGTGGTCGGCAGGAGCTTGAGCCAGGGCTGCTCCTCAAGGCTACTGTCGCAGCATCGATCCGCGGTGCGGCTGACGAGGCGGGCGGAAACCGAGTAGCGATCCTGCTGGCCCCGCTGCCAGTCGGCGAGCCCGATCCGGTCCGAAGGCTCGAGCACATCGAACACGCAACCGCGGAGCGGAAGCGGCATGCTCCCTACCAGCCCAACGCCCGGTTCGCCCAGCGCTGGATGGTGCGGACAATGTTCCATCAGCGGCTGGTCAACGTATTTACGAGCAACCTCCGCGGTCCTTCCGCACCGCTGGCCCTCGCTGGTGCGCGTGTCCTTGAGCTGTTCCAGGTCGGAGTCGTGCAGGGCAACGTCACAATCGCCGTGGGGACGCTCTCGTACGCTGGCCAGCTCAATATCAACGTCGTCGGCGACGCGGACGCCGTCCCAGATCTAGGCGCGTTCGCCGAAGGATTGGCGGATACGCTCGTTGAGCTGGGCATCGACCTGCAGGCGCGGCGCGGGCTGTCACCACGCGACGCCTGACCTGGAAGCAAAGCAGGTGTTGCGGCGGCGCCAGAACCAGTAGGCGACCGCGAGAACGCGGCGGGGAGCAGGGCAGACCGCGCGCGGCAGAACGCCTGCAGCGAGGGGCGTCAGTGGGCGAATTCCCGCCGGCGGCGAAGCATTACCACGATCATGCTCGGGATCATGACCACGTGCTGGATCACGAGCAGCCCGTCGCCGGAGATGAGGCTCAGCCAGACCAGTGGAGTCAGCGCTAGCACGGGGATGAACATCGCCGCGGCCATCTCTAGCGTGTAGGACCAGCTGTGGCCCCGGCGGCGCATCCACCACACCATCGGCGCGCTCATATTGAACGCCATGACGAGGGCGGGCACCATCGGCCACTCAAGTTCGAGCCTGTCGTAATCGATTCCGGCGGCGTCCAAGCCTGCTTGGGACGCCATACCGAAAACGGCCATGCCCAGCATCATTGCGACCGTCATCTCCCCGAGATGCTTGAGGAAGTGAGCCGTCCTGTGTCGTGGTGCTTTCGTCGTTTTTGGAACGGCGGGCCGGATGTCGAACGTTTCGGTCACCGAGTGGCCTGCAACGCTGGCCAGGACTCCCGGTCCGTTCAGGTGTTCTTGTCGCATCGTGCGTCCTCCTCTGTCATCCTGCGGCCCATCGGTTGCGAGCCGGATACCTGTGACTGCCTGCTCGGTTCCTGCGACTTTCCGCATGCTTCGAGAATCGCCGAATTGGTGATCGCCACCCAGCCGGGCACCCGGTGACTTGAATCATGGCCAGTTGGTGTTTTCGCTGGTGGGGCTAGCAAGTACGGGGGTGCCGGAGCACCGGATGACGGCTCCGGACCCCTCCGAGCGGCGTAGGCTTGTCCCGGGAGACGGACATGGGCCGACGCACGATCATTGTCGCGGCTGCGGCGCTCACAATGGGGGTGGGCGTCGCGTGGGTGATGTTCGCGAACGAAGTCCGCACGGCCAGCGTCCTCGACGTCATCCTCGTTCTGGTCGTTGGCTGGTCGTTCATCGGCGCCGGCCTGCTTGCCTGGCAGCTCAAGCCGGGGAACAGCATCGGTACGGCGATGGTCGTGACCGGATTCCTGAGGTTCGCCGCGGCGCTCGACCAGTCCCAGAACCTGCTGCTGTTCGCCGGCGGCCATGCACTCGAGGTCGCCTACCTCGCCGGGGTCATCTATATCGTGCTGGCCTTCCCACAGGGGCGCCTGGAAGACACCTTCCACCGCTGGCTGTTCGGGCTGGCGATCTTCGCGGTCGGTCCACTCGATGTGGCGCGGCTCGTCTTCGGCGGCCACGACCCGGACGACTGCGTCGGCTGTCCGAGCGCGTTGGTCATCGAGGTGGTGAACGCACCCGGCGTCGTGCGTGTGCTCGAGCTCGCGCTCTTCGGTCTGGGCGCGGTCGTAGCCGCGTCCGCGTTCGCCGTGCTCGTCCGACGCTGGCGTCGAGCCAGCCCGCGGCTTCGTCTCGCGATCGCGCCGGTGCTGTGGGTCGGGGCAGCCAGCTTCGTCGCGGTATTTCTGATGGTTGCCAACCATTTCCTTGAGGAGCCGGCCGGCGACGTCCCCCATGTCCTGCTCGACGTCGTCACCGCCTCCGTTGCCTTTGCGTTCCTTGTTGGGCTGGGACGGACCCGGCTGGCGCGGTCGGCGGTGGCCGACCTGGTCATCGAACTCGGCAACACATCGGGCCCCGGCAAACTCCGCGGGGCGCTGGCTCGGGCGCTGCGGGACCCGTCGGTCGCTATCGCCTACTGGCTGCCGGAGAGTAATCGGTTCGTCGATGCCGACGGCCAGCCGGTCGCGTTGCCCGACGACAACGGCGAACGGTCGGTGACCATCGTCCAGCGAAAAGATCACATCATCGCAGCACTCGTGCATGATCCGGCGCTGCGTGAGGACGAGCAGCTTGTCGAGTCGGTGTGCGCGGCGGCCGGGCTGGCGATGGAGAACGAACGGCTCCAAGCCGAGCTCAGAGCACGACTACAGGAGCTGAGCGCCTCCCGAACCCGCATCGTGGAGGCGACACAGGCGGAGCGTCGCCGCATCGAGCGCGATCTGCACGACGGGTCGCAGCAGCGGCTCGTCTCGGTGGCGATGACACTGGGCTTGGCCGACTCGAAGCTCGCGTCCGACCCCGACGGCGCGCAGACGTTCTTGCGTGAAGCGCGAACCGGCCTGTCCCAGGCGTTGGAAGATCTGCGCGAGCTCAGTAGTGGGATCTACCCGGGGATCCTCACTGAGCGCGGGCTCGCTCCGGCACTGGACGAGCTCGCCGCACGATGCCACCTGCCGGTCGACCTCGTTGTCTGGCTGCCGGAGCGGCTCCCGGACGGGGTCGAGACAGCGGCCTACTTCGTGGTGTCGGAGTTGCTGACGAACGTGGCGAAACACGCGCCGGCGTCGAACGTGCGTGTTCGGGTCGAGGTGGCGGATGGAGGGGTGGTGATCCAGGTGCGAGATAACGGCCCGGGAGGAGCCGACCCCAGTGGTGGCTCGGGCCTGCGCGGCCTGCGTGATCGGGTCGAAGCCCTCGGGGGCCGCTTTACGCTCGAGAGCCCTCCCGGAGCGGGAACGGTTGTGGAGGCGGCGATCCCATGCGAGTAGTCGTTGCCGAGGACTCGGTGATCCTCAGAGAAGGCCTCATCCGGCTGCTCACCGAGGTTGGATTCGACGTGGTCGGTCAAGCAGGCGACGGAGCGGAGTTGCTGAAGCAGGTCGATACCCAGCTTCCTGACGTCGCCATCGTCGACATCAGAATGCCGCCCACCCACACCGACGAAGGCCTGCGGGCCGCCAAAGAGTTGCGGCACCGCCATCCCGGCATCGGTGTGCTGGTGCTCTCCCAGTACGCCCGCCCAAGCTATGCGTTCGAGCTGCTCAGCGAAGGCACCGACGGCATTGGCTACCTGCTCAAGGACCGAGTGTCCGATCTCGGCGAACTAGCCGAGAGCGTTCGCCGGGTCGCCAGTGGCGGCTCCGTACTCGATCCTTCCGTCGTCGCACAGCTGGTGAACCGCCGCCGCATGGGCAACGACCCGGTCGAGGAGCTGACCGAGCGCGAGTTCGAGGTGCTCGGGCTGATGGCCGAGGGGCGCTCGAACAAGGCGGTCGCAGATCGGCTGTTCATCACCGAGCACACCGTCGAAAAACACGTGCAGAACATCTTCGCCAAGCTCCAAATCCCAGCCACCACCGACGATCATCGCAGAGTACTGGCTGTCCTCACCTTCCTAAATTCCAGCTAGTAGTGCCGGAAGTCTCCAGGTGCCCGGCTGGGCGGCGGCGGCCCGCGGAGGGAGATTCGAAGTGTCCCTTAGGAAGGAGGTTCACGATGGACACCACGGATCGCCGGATGCTCTGGACCGCCGGGCTTGCCAGTTCGGTTGTCGTTCTAGCGCTCATCGTCGCGCTCGTAGTCGGTGCTTTCACGGGCAGTGGCTACTGCTGGTGATTCACACGCCGCGACGTCATCACCGGCACGCTCCTTCACCATGAGGAGCGTGCCGGACTCGTGTGCCGGCGAGTCGCGCGGACCGAATCTCAAGCTCCCACCAGGCGCCGGCACTCGCCGCTATTCGCCAGTGACCGGCGTCGGTTCACGCGTCATGAACCAGCTTGTGACACCGAGGACGCTGGCATCCGCGGTCACCTCGTAACCGAAGCGCTTGTACAGCCGGACGTTCTCGGGCTTGTCGGTCTCGAGGTACGAGAGCATCCCGCGCCGATCAAGTTGCTGGCAGTAATCGGCCAGGAGCATGCTCCCGATGCCCCGTCCTTGAAGCTCAGGATCAACCGCGACCGGACCGAGATGTGAGTGGGGTTCGACTGGATCGTACTTAGCCCAGGCCGACATCCAGCGGCCCAGTCGAGGTGCAGCCCGGCCGGCCATGAGGAACGTCGGCGCAAGTCGGAGGCGCTCACCGGCCGAGGGCTGGCAGTGGCCTGGCTCGGCCGTGGCGGCAACACCGACGAGACGATCGCCATCCCACGCCCCGACCGTCGGTCGGCCATCCAGCCGCAGCAAGCGGGAGAAGCCGCGATGCAGGACTCGCTCTCGCTTTTCCGGGCCTTGGCCGATGGCAACAATCTGCAGCGGATTGTCGCGCATGCTCCTCGCAGCGAGGAGCGCCGCTGCCTCCAACTCCTCGCCGTCGAGTGGACGTAATTCGATGCCCTCGAGACCCGCCATGGTCGACCTCCGCCGCTGGCGGCCGGGATGGCCCCAAGATTACGCCTCCGTGGCACGCAAGGAAGGCCAACTCTTGGCCATTCACTCAACCCCGAGCTGTTACCGCCGGCATCGAGTGATCACTTAGCCGGTCAAGTACCGCTGGATCGTCGGGCCGATCTGCTCGATAAGCAAGTCACTGTCCATGGCGACGACCGGCGGCAGTCGCAGGATGTGTCGGGTGAGGGCCAAGCCGAGCAGCTGGCTGGCGACCAACCCGGCTCGCCGGGGAACCTCACTGGGATCGCCGACGACCGATGCCAGCACCGGAATTAGCTGGCTCGCGAAAGTGTGTCGCATCCGCTCGCGGGCGACCTCGTCGGTGGCCGCGGAGCGCAGCAACATCAGCAACGAGTCGTCCCCCGGATCGCCTTCCCAGCGGTCGAGGAAGTGCGCCACCAACACCTTCCCGAGCCGGCGTCGCGGGACCCCCGAAAGGTCGGGCAGGCGCAGATCAGGATCGACCGCAACGGCGAAGAGCTGTGCCTTGGAGCCGAAGTAACGCATCACCATCGAGGGGTCGATCTGCGCGTCAGCCGCAATCGACCGAATCGTCGCCCGGTCGTATCCAGCGGCGGCAAACCGCGCCTGGGCGGCGCGCAGGATCGCTGCGCGGGTCGCATCGGATCGCCGACGTCGTACTGCCTCGTCCACCATGTCCAACGACTGTAGGCCAACGCCCGTTGACTTGACCAACAAGACGACGTACCGTTCTGCCAACAAACGTTGGCCAACATCTGTTGGCAAACTCGCGGAGGCAGACGATGGCATCTCAGCCATACGACGTCATCGTCGTCGGAGCCCGGGTGGCTGGCGCGGCGACGGCGATGCTGCTCGCTCGTGCCGGACTGCGGGTTCTTGTCGTGGACAGGGCCCGATTTCCGAGCGACACCCTGTCCACGCACGCAATCCAACTCACCGGCGTGTCCCGGCTCCGGCGATGGGGGCTGCTTGAACGACTCGGCGCCACCGGCACCCCGGCAACGCGAGAGGTTCATTTCGATCTCGAGTACGCGGTGTTGCAGGGCCGGTTCCCTGAATACAACGGTGTAGACGCACTCCACTGTGCGCGGCGGACCGTACTCGACGCGCTGTTGGTCGATGCGGCCCGAGAGGCCGGAGCCGAGGTCCGGGAGAACGTCGCTGTCGAGGCGCTGACCTGGGACGCGGGTCGGGTGACCGGGATTGAGGCCCGTGAGCGGGGCGGGCCGTCCTTCGACGAGCAAGCCCGTCTAGTGGTCGGTGCCGACGGCAAGCATTCGTTCGTCGCGGACGCGGTGAACGCGCCCGTCTACCGACAGGTGCCGACATCAACGTTCGCAAGCTACACATACTGGTCCGGCACCAACGTCACGGGTGAGATCTACCAGCGGCCTGGCCGCGCGGTGGTGGCGGCCTTTCCAACCAACGACGACCTCGCGGTCATCTTCGTCTCCGCACCGCTCGCGGACTTCGCCAGCTTCCGAACCGACGTGGAAGGCCACTACCTGAAGATCCTTGACCTCTGCGGTGATCTTGGGGACCGGGTACGGTCCGGTCAGCGGGCCGAGCGATTCCGGACCACGCCCGATCTCCCCCACCAGTTCCGCGTCCCGCGTGGCCCCGGATGGGCCCTCGTTGGTGACGCCGGCCTCGTCCTGGACCCGATCAGCGCGCACGGCATCAGCCAGGCTTTTCGCGATGCGGAATTGCTCACTGAAGCCGTGACCGCCGCGTTGGCCGACGGTCAGCCGCTCGATGCGCGGCTCGCCAACTATCACAACCAGCGCGACGCCGCTGCGAGCCCGATATTCGACTTCACCACGCAGCTCGCCG
The DNA here is from genome assembly GCA_035762665.1 of Jiangellaceae bacterium. Lineage (GTDB taxonomy): Bacteria > Actinomycetota > Actinomycetes > Jiangellales > Jiangellaceae > JASLBX01. The sequence continues at coordinate 46,967 of DASTNZ010000152.1, forward strand.
AGTTCGCCCCACCCAGTCCGCGGCAACAACTGCTTATGTCCACCATCGCCGAGCGACCAGAGGCCACCCGGACATTCCTCGGAGTATTCGCCGGAGCCATCCCGCAACATCAGCTCTTCTCGCTCCGATCCGCGGTACGACTGCTCGGTGTCCGACGCCTGATCAGAGGGACTCGTGCCGTGGCAGGATGACCGCCGTGAGTACGGACCAGGTCGAGCTGTTCGAGGCGAACCGCCCGCGGCTGTTCAGCCTGGCGTACCGGATGCTCGGTGAGGCGAGTGAGGCGGAGGACGTCGTCCAGGACGCGTACCTCCGATGGGCCGACAGCCTCGACGTCGACGTCCCCGAAGCCTGGCTGACCAAGGTCGTGACGAACCTCTGCTTGAACCGGCTCACGTCAGCCCGGGCCCGGCGTGAGAAGTACGTTGGCCCGTGGCTGCCCGAGCCGGTGGTGACCGCGCACGGCGAACTCAGTCCGCTGGACACCGTAGAGCGGCGAGACACGGTCTCGTTCGGAGTTCTGGTCATGCTTGAACGGTTGACGCCGCCCGAGCGCGCGGTGTTCATCCTCCGGGAGGCGTTCGGGCACACGCATCGCGAGATCGCCGAGATCCTGTCCATCGACGAAGCGCACTCCCGGCAGCTGCACCGGCGCGCGCGCCAGCACGTGGGCGCCGCTCGTCAACGCTTCTCAGCGGACCGTCAGCACCGCGACCAGATCGTGCAGAGCCTGTTCGCCGCGGTTACGGACGGGAATGTCGCGCAGCTCGAGCGCCTGCTGGCCGATGACGTGGAGGCATGGGCGGACGGCGGAGGCCGGCAGGCGGCCCGCCGGCCGGTCATCGGGCGGGAAAGGGTGGCCCGCTACTTGGTCGGCTTGGGCAAACGGCCCGAGGTCGCACAGGCTCGAGCGGTACTCACCGAGGTCAATGCCGAACCAGCAGCGGCGCACTACGACGGCGACACACTGATCGGAATCTCGGTGCTGGAGATGGCTGGCGACCGCGTGGCCGCCATCCGAGTGGTCGTCAACCCGGACAAGCTGGCCTATGTGGCTCGACAGCTAGCTAGCACCACCGCATAGCGTCCCGGCGTGATCGGGATCACATTCCCGCCTGTCACGTATCGGCCACCATTCCGGTTCAGAGTGCGTAAAGCTCGAAAGGAGATCCTGGTGAGCCGTTCGGCACGTGACAAATACATCACCGCGATCATCGGCCTGGCCGCGCTTTTCTACGCCGGTACCGGGGTGTGGGCGTTCGCCGCCCCGCAGTCGTTCTATGACGTGATCGCCACCTATCCCCCGTACAACGCCCACTTGCTCCGCGACATCGGCGCGTTCCTGCTCGGCCTTGGAGCCGCATTGCTGGGTGTGTTCGCCTGGCGTGACGTCCGCTTCGTGGTACTGCTCGGCGGGACCGTCGCCGCCGCATTCCACTGGGCATCGCATCTGATCGACCGGCACCACGGCGGTACGGCCGCCGACCCGTGGCTGACGGGCGCGTTCGCCGTGCTGCTGCTCGCCGGGCTGGTGCTGCAACTGGCGCCACACCGCGACCATGCGCAGGCCGACGTCCCGCCTGTGAGTGCGGGAGCAAGGAAATGAGAGTGTTAGTGACCGGTGGCACCGGGGTGCTCGGCAGCGAACTCGTCGACCGCCTGAGCGACCGAGTCGAGGTGCGGGTGTTGACCCGCCGCGCGGCTGACCAGCCGGCTCTCGTCCAGGGCGATCTGAACAGCGGGGAGGGCCTTGCGGCGGCATTGGAGGACGTGGACGTGATCGCGCACTGCGCGTCCGCAGCCGATTACCGGCATCCGAAGCGCGACATCGACCAGACCCGCCGGTTGCTCGAGGTGGCCTCGGCCACCCGCCCGCACATCGTCTACATCTCGATCGTCGGGGTCGATCGAATTCCGTTCGGCTACTACCAGGCGAAACTTGCCAGCGAGCAGCTCATCAAGGAGTCCGGCCTGCCGTGGACGACCCTTCGAACGACGCAGTTCCACGACCTGGCGCTGCTATTCCTGATCCTGGCGACCAAAGGCCCCGTGGCCGTCGTTCCTCGTGGCTTTCGCGGCCAGCCGGTGGACGTGGGCGAGGTCGCCGAACGGATGGCTGAGCTCGTCCTAGGCTCCCCGGCAGGGCGGGTACCTGACGTGGGCGGGCCGGAGGTACTGGACGCCGAAACGATGGTGCGCCGGTACCAGGAGATGACCGGCCGTCGGCGCCCGCTGCTGCGCCTGCCCCTGCCGGGTCGAGTGGCTGCCGGCTTCCGAGCCGGGCACCACCTGCTGTCCGACGGGGTTCAGGGCACGCGAACGTTCGAGGACTATCTCAAGACGAGGATCCGGTCGGACGGCAGTGTCGACCTCTCTTACGAGCTGAAGCTGCGGCGCTGAACCCTCTACCGGGCCCGCACCTGCACGATTCGCCCGATGTCGGCGAGCACGTCTTTGAGGGTGTCGAAGTCCGGATGGCGTGCTCGCAGCCACGCGTTGGCGTGAAAGCCGGCTTCCACCGGCTGGGTGGGAGTGCCGGGCGGCGGGAAATGCCGCGCCGTGATCAGGTCTCCGTATCGGTGCGCTATCTCGTCCAGGCCCTCGTAATCGACGATGGTGCCGTCCCGGTCCGGCCGGAGCGACAGCAGGCCGGCCGCATAGCGCCGTGACGGCCGGCTGGACGTTGGGCCGTGAACGAGGGCGTGCGCCCACTCGTAGTACAGGTCCATGTCGTTGGCCTCATTGAGCAGGTCCCACTGGCCCACTCCCGGCACCCGCGCACCTATTTCGGAGAACTTCAGGCCCTTAGGGCCGAAGAACCACTCCATGTGCGTCGGCGAAGTGTCCAGCTCCAGCACCTGTACCACCCGCTGCGACATGGCCCTGACCTCGGCGTACTGAGGTGCGTCGGGCTTGTTCGTAGTAATGATGGCCGGCGAAATCCAGCGGGTACGCATCGCCTCGAGAACGTTGGGAAAGTAGTGCGACACGAACTCGTGGTGGATTCGTCCTCCGATGGTGAGCGTGTCGACGAATCCCTCGTGCCCCTCGATGAACTCTTCGATGGCCACGGATTGCCCGTCAGCGACACCCGTGGCCCTGATCGCGAACTCTAAGTCCTGCAGATCGCCGACGCGGTGCGTGCCGGCGGCGCCGGCTCCATCACGCGGCTTGAGGATGATCGGAAGCCCTACCGCCCCCACGAACTCGTGCACTTCGGCGGCACTGCTAACCGCCGCGGATTGAGCGCATGGTATACCGGCTTCCCGCAGAGCCTGCTTCATGCTCGGCTTGTCGCGACAGAGCCACGCCGCGCGGGCAGACGTCCCTGCAATGCCACGGCGCTCGCGAACCCGTGCGGCCGGCAGGACGTGCGCCTCGATGGTCGCCTCCAGCCGATCAACCCAGGTATACGCCTGAGCCTCCCGCACTGCCCATTCCAGGGCGGCCTCGTCGGTGACGGACGGTACCTGCCAATGCCAGTCAATCCAACTGCGCAGTTCGGGGTCGTAGGACGCGAGCGGACTCTCGCTGACGACCATGACGTAGGCACCCGCTGCCCGCAGGGCGCGGGCGAAGTTGCGTTGGTAAGGCGGAAATGCGGGCTCGATGAACAGGATGTTCACGATCGCCTCCCGTTAGCGGTGGGCCGACTCCACTTCACGGTTCGCCGCGTTCGTATTCCACAGCCGTGCCAGCAACCCGGTGAGGTGCGGGTCCAGCGCGTCCCGCCACGCGGTGTAGTTGTGACCGTCGGGCATCTCGTGCAGATGCACGTCATAACCTCGGGCGCTCAATGTCGTCACCATTCGTCGTACGTTCGCCAGATTGCGCTCGATGACACCCACGGTCAATACCGTCGGCACCGGTTCGGCGAGCACGGCCGCGGCATGCACGTCCGCCATGAACGGCGGGATCGCGTGCAGGCTCACTTCCCTGCCTGGCGGCAGTTCGGTGAAGAAGCTTCCGGACTGCAGGAACAGTCCGGAGAAGATACCTGGGTGCAGCAAGTGCGCATGGAGCGCGGCGAGCGCACCGAGGCTCGCCCCCATGAGGGCTGGACGTTCGTCGATCGGAGCGGCCTCGATGATCGCTGGGAGCACCTCCCTGACCAGGGTGTCGGCGTACGCCGGGTTGGCCGAATACCACCCGATCCGCTCGACCGGGTGCAGCAGGGCAAGCCGGAACGGCCGCACCCAGCCGTGAGCGACGGCGGCTGCGGCCCAGGTCGTGATGCTCGAGTAGGTCTCGAACTCGTAGCCATCGTGGACGACCAGGAGCGGCAGAGGCTGGTCCGGCGGCGTTCCGGGTGCATGCCACAACCGGACCGGGACGGCGGCTGCCAGCCAGTCGCTCTCGACCGCGAGTTCAACCGGATCGACCGGCTCGGCGCCCTCGTCCAACCAGTGTGGTGCCTGGTAGCCGGGGAACTCGATCACGCTCTTGCGACCGAAGACGCCGTCGATGTCCACGTCGTTGCCCGGGTCGAGCTCCCGCGTAGTCGACCCATCCGCGTGCGTCACGTCGAACACGTACTCCATTCGGCGTACCGCCGGCCGGTCAAGCCACAGCTCGAACCCACCGTCGTGCCGCGCCATTTCAAGCAGCCGCTGCTCCCCCTGCACCTCCTGATACAGGCGTGCCGCCGTGAGCCGGCCTTCCGGATCCGGAAGCCAGAACCGTACGCGGTCATGCACCGCTATTGCCTCATTCTTCGCATTAGTCATGGGAGGATCGAGTGTACGGTCTGGGCCGCGCGGGAAGGACGCGAGCCGTGAAGTCATCCGAGCGCTGGTACTCCGACAGGTTGCAGCAGGAGATCACGCTCGTGCGCTGGGGCGTGATCGGCGCGCCCGTCCTGCTGCTCCCGACGGCGGGCGGTGACGCCGAGGAGGTCGAGCGGCACCACCTCGTCGGCGCCTGTGGCGAGCTCCTTGCCGCCGGCCGGATCAAGATCTACTCGTGTGACGGTGTGGCCGGCCAGGCGATGATGGCGCGCATCGGCAGCCCGCACCATCGGATGTGGCTGCTCAACCAGTTCCAGCAGTGCGTCCGTTATGAGATGGTCCCGGCGATCTACGCCGATACCGGAGGCGCGGAGCTGCCAATCATCGCCGCCGGTGCGTCGATCGGAGCCTTCAATGCGCTCGCCGTCCTGTGCCGCTTCCCCGATGTGTTCAGCCACGCCGTCTGTATGAGTGGAACCTACGACCTCCAACCCCTGTACGAAGGCACGTTCAGCGATGATCTCTACTACTCGTCCCCGCTGCATTTCCTGCCCGACGTGGACGGACCGCAACTCGATCACCTTCGACAGAGGTTTGCCGTGCTCGCGTCCGGCGAGGGCGAATGGGAGGACATCGGAGAGACGTGGCGGGTCGCGCATGTTCTCGGCGACAAGGGCGTGCCGAACCGGGTCGATCCGTGGGGACCGGCCTATCGTCACGACTGGCCGACCTGGTGGCGCATGCTGCCGCAGTACCTGCAGGAACTGACCCCAAGTTCATAGCACCGCACGGACCCCTCTACGTCGCCAAACGTCGTACCGTGAGTGCAGGCACCGACGGAAGGTGATCTCAGATGGGACGAGAGGTCGCTCCGAGGGAATTCACCCGCGAGGACCGGCGGATCTACCGCGAGAAGGTCCGCCGCTGCCTTGATGCCTTCGCCAGGATGCTGCGCGAGTCGCATTTCGACTTCGAACGCCCGCATACCGGACTGGAGATCGAGCTCAATCTGGTCGACGATGAGTACCGGCCGGCCAACGCTAATGCCGCCGTTCTGGCTTCCATCGCGAACCCGGACTTCCAAACCGAACTCGGCCAGTTCAACATCGAGATAAATGTCGCGCCCCGGCAGCTGCTGGCCCAGGGCCTCACGGCGTTCGAGAAGTCGGTCAGGTCGAGCCTCAATACGGCCGAGGCCCGGGCGGCCGAAGCCGGCGCCCACATGGTCATGGTCGGCATCCTGCCCACGCTCACCGAGAGCCATGTAACCGCCGACGCACTCACCGCCAGCCCCAGGTACGCGCTGCTCAATGAACAGATCTTCGCCGCACGCGGGGAAGATCTGTTCATCGAGATAGCGGGCACTGAGCGGCTCTCGACGCTGGCGGATTCGATCGCACCGGAGGCTGCGTGCACGAGTGTGCAGTTTCATGTGCAGGTCGGACCCGACGAATTCGCTCCCCACTGGAACGCCACGCAGACGATCGCGGGCATCCAGGTGGCGCTCGGCGCGAACTCGCCGTACCTGTTCGGCAAGGAACTGTGGCGCGAGACCCGCGTTCCGCTGTTCGAGCAGGCCACCGATCCCCGGCCGGTCGAGCTGAAGGCGCAGGGCATGCGGCCCCGAGTCTGGTTCGGCGAACGGTGGATCACCTCGGTATTCGATCTGTTCGAAGAGAACGTCCGGTACTTCCCATCCTTGCTGCCGATCTGCTCGGACGAGGACCCCTTCGAAATGCTCGACAGCGGCGGTGTTCCGAGCCTGGACGAGCTCACGCTGCACAACGGCACCATCTACCGCTGGAACCGGCCGGTCTACGCCGTCGTCGACGGCAGGCCGCACCTGCGCGTGGAGAACCGAGCGCTACCGGCCGGGCCGACTGTGGCCGATGTGCTGGCCAATGGTGCGTTCTTCTTTGGGCTGGTGCGTACCCTCGTTGACGCCGAGCGGCCGATTTGGACGCAGATGTCATTCTCGGCCGCCGAGGAGAACTTTCATGCCGGAGCGCGAGACGGCATCGATGCGATGGTCTACTGGCCTGGCGTTGGCACGGTGCGGGCAACCGAACTTGTACTGCGCAGGCTGCTGCCGCTCGCCCACGAGGGCCTCGACCGCTGGGGAGTCGACCCCGACGAGCGCGGACGGTTGCTAGGCATCATCGAACAGCGCTGCGTCACGGAGCGGACCGGATCCACCTGGCAAGTCGAGACCGTGCACGCCCTCGAGGCGTCGGGGCTGGACAGGCCAGAGGCGCTGCGCGAAATGGTGCGCCGCTACTGCGCACATATGCACAGCAACGAACCGGTCCACACTTGGCCGGTGGACGGTTGACCCGGTCGCTCAGGCCGAACCAGCCGGCGCGGCGTCGCGCCGCCACAACGCGAGCAAACCCCGGAAGTGGGCGATGAAGCGCTCATGCTCATGGGCTGGATAGGTGGCCCGGACGGTGTTTACGAGCAACCGATCGAAGTCTTCGCTGCCCACCCAGTCGTACACGACCTCCTCGAGGTGACCGAGCCGGCTCGCGCAGAAGTCCCAGTACCGGTCGGTGTCGAAGGCGTCGTCGGCGAGCTCGCGGTAGGCCGCCAGCTTCTCCTGGTAGGTCAGGTCGTGCCGATCGGCGATCTCGAAGTAGCGCCGGGTCTGCAGGTCGATCCTCGGCCGACGCCCCGTCACCGTGCAGAACACCGACCACCGCACCAGCGCCGTCATGGCCCACGGGAAGTAGTAGTGCAGCGAGGTGATCGCCACGTCCGGGCACGCGTTCGCGTAGTCGATCGGATACACCTCGCCGCCGCGGACAAGCGATTCGCAGGAGTTGAACTCCCAGCGGAAGAACGCGTTGATCAGTCGCGAGATGGTGACGACCTCATCACCGACTTCCGGCGTGAGGAACTCGTGCTCGACGGCGTACCTGTCGTGCATCGGCAGTTCCGGTCGGAACCTCATCACCATCGTCTCCGGGCCGATCGACAACGACCGGGCGAACGCGTCGTATCCCTCGATCGACTGCTGCAAGTGCATCAGCCGCTGGCCGGACGAGTCGTACGCGCGATGCAGGTCCGCGCTGTTCTTGATCCGCGTGACACCAACCCAGGCACCGCCGTCGTACGGCTTCATGAACAGCGGGTACCCGAGCCGCTCGGCAATTGCGTCGAGATCGAACGACAGGTTGTACTTCGCCGCCGTGTACGCCCACTTCGCGTGATCGGGCGGGTTCTTGAACGGGACCAGGACGGTGTCGGGCACCTTCAGCCCGAGCCGCATCATCGCGCAGTAGGCCGCGTGCTTCTCCATTGCCTGGAAGGTGAACGGGCTGTTCAGCAGGTACACGTCGTCCATCAGCGCGATCTTCTTCAGCCACTCGCGCGGGTGGTAGTACCAATACGCGAGCCGGTCGATCACCAGGTGGTAGCGCGGCTTGTAGCGCAGGTCGAACGGCTCGATAGTGATCCGCTCGACGTCGAACGCGTGCGTCTCGCCGGACGCGTCGACCACCGGCCCGAGCCGGCGGGTGATCGTCTCGAAGGCCGCTGGCCAATCTTCCTCGGTTCCGAGCAGCAGGCCGATCAGGTGGTTCGTCATGCGCATCTCGCTGTCTGGAGGCATCGGTATATCGAGTGATCCTCGCAGCCGATTCTGGTGCGCTCAATCACCGCCAACCACAGCGCGCTGCGCGTAAGCTCGCGCCATGTCCAACGAGGTCAAGTTCCTGCTCACCGAACGCGACATCCCCAGCCACTGGGTCAACCTGCTTCCCGACCTGCCCGGTGATCCCCTGCCGCCGCTGCATCCCGGGACCATGCAACCGGTCGGTCCGGATGATCTCGCGGCGCTCTTTCCGATGGCCCTGATTCAGCAGGAGGTCTCCCCCGAGCCCGAGGTGGAGATTCCGGAACCGGTTCGCGACGCATATCGACTATGGCGACCGACCCCGCTGTACCGGGCGCGGCGACTGGAGCAGGTGCTGGAGACACCGGCCCGGATCTACTACAAGTACGAGGGCACGTCGCCACCCGGTTCGCACAAGCCCAACACCGCTGTGGCGCAGGCGTACGAGAACGCCCAGGCCGGGATCCGCAAACTGTCGACCGAGACGGGCGCCGGCCAGTGGGGTTCGGCCCTGGCGTTCGCGTGCTCGCTGTTCGGGCTCGAATGCGAAGTCTTCATGGTCGGCTCCAGCTACGACCAGAAGCCGTACCGGCGTTCGATGATGGAGGCGTGGGGTGCGACGGCGCACCGTTCTCCGAGCACGTTGACCAACGCCGGCCGCGGGCAGGCCGAGCACGAGACCGGGTCGCTGGGCATCGCCATCTCCGAGGCGGTCGAGGTGGCGGCCCAGAGCCCGGACACCAACTACTCGCTGGGCTCGGTGCTGAACCATGTCCTGCTCCACCAGACCGTGATCGGGCAAGAGTCGATCCTGCAGATGGAACTGGCCGGCGACCGCCCAGACGTGGTCATCGGCTGTGTCGGCGGTGGCTCCAACTTCGCCGGGCTGGCGTTCCCGTTCATCCGACAGGTCCTGCGGGGCGAGGCGGAGATGCGCTTCGTGGCCGCGGAGCCGGCGGCCTGCCCGACGCTCACCCGCGGCGTCTACCGGTACGACTTCGGCGACACCGCCGGGCTCACTCCCCTGATGCCGATGTACACGCTCGGCCACGACTTCGTCCCGCCGCCGGTCCACGCCGGTGGTCTGCGCTACCACGGCGATGCGCCGATGCTCTGCGCCCTCGTCAAGGAAGGCCTGGTCCAGGCGCGTGCGTACCGGCAGAACGAGGCGTTCGCGGCCGCTGTGCAGTTCGCCCGGGCGGAAGGCATCATTCCAGGCCCCGAACCGGCGCATGCCATCCGGGCGGTCGTCGAGGAGGCCGAAGCCGCGCGGGAGGCCGGCGATCAGCGGGTGATCCTGTTCGGCCTGTCCGGCCACGGTCACTTCGACCTGTCCGCGTACGACGCCTACCTGTCCGGTTCGCTGGAGGACCCGGAATTCTCCGAGGCCGACATGGCGGCAGCGCTGGCCCGGCTACCCGAGACGCCCGCCATCGCCTGATGTCCGAGCCGGTCTTCGACACCGAGGGGCTGTTCGACGACGACTACCTCTACTTCTACGCGCCACGAGATGCGGCCGGTTCGCTGAGCGACGCCGAGACGGATCTGATTTGGCACCTCCTCGGCATCGAACCCGGGATGGCGGTGCTGGACCTGGCCTGCGGGCACGGCCGTATCGCCAACCGGCTCGCGGCTCGGGGCGCGCAGGTCACCGGTCTCGACGTCACGCCGCGGTTCCTCGAGCTGGCTCACGAGGACGCCGCGGCGCGAGGTGTGGACGTCGAGTACGTGCAGCGCGACATGCGCGAGCTGCCCTGGACGGCACGATTCGACCGGGTGATCAACTGGTTCACGGCATTCGGCTACTTCGACGATGCTGGTAACCGACGCGTGCTGGCCGGGGTGACCCGCGCCCTCAAGCCGGGTGGCAGGCTGGCGATCGAGCTGAACAACTACGTGGCCATCATGCGGTCGTACCTGCCGACGACCGTCATGGAGCGGGACGGGAACCTCCTGGTGGACCGCCACCACTTCGATCCGCTGACCGGGCGCAACGTGGCAGAACGGACGATCGTCCGGGACGGATCGGTGCGGCGGACGCAGTACGAGGTACGCATGTTCACCTACCCGGAGCTGCGCGACTGGCTGCTTGAGGCCGGCTTCGCGACCGTCGACGGCTATGGCGAGGATGGCGAACCGTTGACTCCCCAGCACCGCCGCATGATCGTCGTAGCCAAGCTCGAGTAATGCGCGTCCAATCGGCGTAGATCCCTGGCGATCATCCTGATCAAACAGCTCCTCCCTGATCAATCCGCCGCCAGAACCCCTGAATCAGCGTGCTCACCGACGATTTGATCAGGAAGAAGCTGTTTGATCAGGGAGGTAGGTGGATCACGGCTTGCCAACCGGAGCAATTCCTTGACTCAGCGCAGCGCTGGCCGCTGCTTTGACGGCATCGACGGCGTCGCCTGCCAATGGTCCGCCGTTGTCGTCCACCAGGTAGAAGACGTCCACCGCCTCGGCCCCCAGGGTCTCGACGACGGCGGACCGGATCGCCACGCCACTGCCACCGATGGCCGCCGTGAGCCGGTACAGCAATCCCGGCCCGTCGTGCGCCCGCACCTCGAGAACCGTCGCGTCGGCGGATACCTCGGGTACGACGGTCACGCTCGGCTCGGCGTGCCGGATCAGCCGGCCCCGCCGCTCCGACGTGCGCGCGGCCAGCCGGGCCGGCACGTCGGTCCGCCCGTCCAGAGCTCGGACGATGTCGTCACGCAGGACGGCTTCGGCGCGCGGCGTGCCGTAGGCGGACACGACCCGCCACACCAGCACCGCTCGGTCGTCCACCGTCTCGATCGTCGCAGTGCGCACCTCGAGGCGGTGCAGCACAAGGACGCCGACCACCGTCGCGACCACTCCCTGCCGGTCCGGCGCGGCCACGGTCACCCGGCACATGCCGTCTGCGGTGGGCGCGTCAATCCGCACCGCGATCCCCGGCTGCCTGGCGAGCTTCTCCTGCCACGGTTCGAGACGCTCCGGCTTCGGGGCCGGGGCACCGCCGAGCACCTTGCGCACCCGCGTAACGAGGTCGCCGACCAGCCTGGCTCGCGTCGGCGACCAGGCCAGTGGACCGGCAGCGGTCGCGTCGGCCTCGGTCAGTGCGGCGAGCAGGTCGAGGTTATCCGCCTCGCCGACGGCATCGACCACGGCAGTGATCGTCGCCGGGTCGTCTGGATCTCGCCGGGTCGCCATTTCGGGCAGGAGCAGGTGATGGCGGACCAGCAGGCCCAAAGTTGCCGCGTCCGGTGGCGGCAGGCCGAGCCGTCGGCCCAGATCGGAGGCGATGGCCTCGCCGGTCTCGCTGTGGTCCCCGGGCAGGCCCTTGCCCAGGTCGTGAAAGAGGGCGGCGAGCAGCAGCAGGTCGGGCCGACCCACGCGCCGGGCCAGCCCGGCCGCCACCACGGCCGTCTCGATGAGGTGGCGGTCGACGGTGTGCCGGTGGATGGGCGTCCTGGTGGCCCTGTAGCGCACCCGCTCCCACTCGGGGATCCACCGGGTCACCAAACCCGCGAACTCCAGGGCGTCCCAGACCGGCAGCGCGCTTCGCCCCGCGCCGAGCAGCGCGAGCAGGGCGTCCCGGGCGCTGTTCGGCCACGGCTGAGGCAGTGCGGGGCACTGAGCGGCGAGGCGCTCCACGGTGTGGGGCGCCAGGACCACTCCGGCCTGTGCCGCCGCAGCCGCCGCCCGCAGGATAAGCACCGCATCACGTTCGGGCCGGGCATCACGCGCCAGCACCGCTTCCCCGTCGTGCTCGACGACGCCGTCCGCCAATGGCCGGCGAACCGGCGGGCGCCGACCTCCACGCTGCCGGGCGCGCAGGGTGCGCTCGACATCCCGCCAGGTCACATCCGCCGCGTAGGCGACGGCCCGACCGGCCTCCGCGACTCGTCGCAGCAGCACATCCGGGTCTACCAGGCCGAGTCGGTTGGCGATCGTGCCGTGATCTTCGAATAGCAGACGATCATGCCTGCGGCCCGTCGTTCGGTGGAGAGAGTCACGCACGACCAGCAGCCACTCGCGGGCCTCCTCGACGGCCTTGAGGTGCGGGCGATCGGCGATCCAGGACGCCGCGACGGCTCGGAGCGCCAGGGTGTCGCGGAGCCCGCCGTAGGCCTGCACCAGGTCCGGCTCGAGCACGTGCGCCAGCTCACCGAAATGCTCTGCGCGGGCCCGGACCATCGCCGACAGCTTTGGCAGCCTCCGGGATGCCTGGCGCCGCCAGTCCGTGAGTACCTCGGCGCGAAGCCGGTCGGTAATCGTCCGGTCCCCGGCGACGTGCCGCGCGTCGATGAGGCTGAGCGCCGCCTTCACGTCGTTGGCGGCCACGTCGCGGGCCTGCTCGACGGTTCGGACGGCATGGTCCAGCGCCAGGCCCGCGTCCCACACCGGATAGAAGACCCGGTTGGCGACGGCGGCCGGGTCGCCCGCGTCCCCGTGAATCAGCAGCACATCAAGGTCACTGCCCGGCAGGAGCTCCCGCCGGCCGTATCCGCCGACGGCGACCAGGGCGAACCCGGCGGACTCCTCGGCCGGAAGGGCGGCGAAGAACCGCGTCAACCACCCGTCCACCAGCTCGGTAAGTGCGACTCGGCGCTGGATCGCGCTGAGCCGCTCGTCGGCGACCACTGCCTGCCGGAGGCTCAGGAAGCGGTCGCCGCGAGCTGCTGACGCCGAGGTCACAGGGCGTCGACTCCAACCTCTCCGGTACGGACCCGCACGACAGCGTCCACGGAGGTCACCCAGACCTTCCCGTCACCGATCTTTCCCGTCTGGGCCGCCTTGACGATCACGTCCACCACATCATCGACGTCCGTATCGTCCACCAGGACCTCAAGCCGCGTCTTCGGCACCAGGTCGACGGTGTACTCCGCGCCCCGGTAGACCTCCGTGTGGCCCTTCTGCCGGCCGTACCCGCTCGCATCGGTGACCGTCATGCCCTGCACGCCGAAGGTCTCCAGCGCGGTCCGAACCTCGTCCAGCTTGAACGGCTTAATCACCGCGGTGACAAGCTTCATGCCTGCACGCTCCTCTCCCTGGCCGCCGCGGACACGGCCGCGTGGCTGCTGCTCGGCCCGGCGGCCGGCGTGAATTCGTATCCGGCCTCAACATGCACGGCCAGGTCGATGCCGCCGACCTCGGCGTCCTCGGTCACCCGGAATCCAACCGTCCGGTGGATGAGGATGCCAAGGATGTAGGCGATCACGAACGAGTAGATGATCGTCGCGCCCGCAGCGACCGCCTGCTTGCCGAGCAGGTCGACTCCGCCGCCGTAGAACAGGCCCTCGAGTGCCGGGTCGCCGGTGAACGTCTCCGTGGCGAGCAGGCCGATCATCAAGGTGCCGATGACGCCGCCGACGAGGTGAACCGCCACGACGTCGAGTGAGTCGTCGAAGTTGAACCGGTACTTCAGACTTACGGCGAGAGCACACAGCGCGCCGGCCACCACGCCTATGATGATCGCGCCGATCGGGCTGACGAACGCACACGCCGGCGTGATGGCGACCAGCCCGGCGATCGCACCCGATGCGGCCCCGAGTGTGGTGGCGTGCCGCTGTTTGACCACATCGACCAGCAACCAGCCCAGGATGGCGGCTGCCGTGGCCACCATCGTGTTGACCCACACCGCCGACGCAGTGCCGTTCGCACCAAGTGCCGACCCGGCGTTGAACCCGAACCAGCCGAACCACAGCAATCCCGCCCCGAGCATGACGAACGGCAGATTGTGCGGCTTCATCGGATCGCGGCGCCAGCCGACGCGCCTTCCGAGCACAAGGGCGAGTGCCAGCGCTGCTGCACCCGCGTTGATGTGCACGACGGTGCCACCGGCAAAGTCGATGGCGCCCAGTTCGAAGATCCAGCCGCCGCCCCATACCCAGTTGGCGACCGGGAAGTAGACGATCGTGATCCACAGCACGACGAAGATCGCCCAGCCCCGGAACGTGGCGCGCTCGGCGATCGCACCACTGATCAGGGCAGCGGTGATGATGGCGAACACGGCCTGGAATGCCACGAACGCGAATTCCGGGATGGTGCCGGTGAGGGCGTCCGGTCCGACGTTCTCAAGGCCCAGCTTGCCTAGGCCGCCGATAAAGCCCCCGTTGGATCCGTCGAACGCGAGGCTGTACCCGTACAGGACCCAGACCACGGGCACGATCGCCAGGCACAGGAAGCTCATCATGAGCATGTTGAGGACGGCCTTGGCGCGCACCATGCCGCCGTAGAAGAACGCCAGACCGGGGGTCATGAGCAGGACGAGAGCCGCGCTGGTCAGAATCCACGCGGTATCGCCCGCGCTGAGCTCGGGCATACGTGACTCCTTCACGAGTCGAGTGCCGGCCGGGTAGCCGCGGCGACACTGCCTGACGGTGCTCCCTGTACCGGTCGGTCGCCTGATCGTGGCGCCACCGTGTTGCCGATGCCCGCGTGCGATGTTGCAGCGGCGTGACATGTGACGCCGCTGTGTTACGCCTAGGTGAATTCGGGCGGACGCGCCTCAGCCGAGGAGGCCGTCGATGAACTCCTCCGCATCGAATGGCGCCAGATCGTCCGGCCCCTCTCCGAGCCCTACCAACTTGACGGGCACACCAAGCTCACGCTGGACGGCGACGACGATCCCGCCCTTGGCCGTGCCGTCGAGTTTGGTGAGTGCGATCCCGGTGACGTCGACAACCTCGCCGAACACCCGCGCCTGGGCCATCCCGTTCTGGCCGGTCGTCGCGTCCAGCACGAGCAACACCTCGTCGACCGGACCGTGCTTTTCGATTACTCGCTTGACCTTACCAAGCTCGTCCATCAGGCCTGCCTTGGTCTGCAGCCGTCCGGCCGTGTCGATGAGTACGACATCCGCTTCCAGCTCTATGCCGGTCCGCACCGCATCGAAGGCGACGCTGGCCGGATCGCCCCGCTCGGGGCCGCGAACCGTGGGGACACCCACCCGATTTCCCCAAGTGGTCAGTTGGTCGACGGCCGCCGCGCGGAATGTGTCGGCGGCGCCGAGCACGACGTCGCGGTCTTCAGCCACGAGGACGCGAGCCAGCTTGCCGACGGTGGTGGTCTTGCCGGTGCCGTTGACACCGACGACAAGCACCACCGCGGGCCGGTCCGGGTGCCGTTCGGTCTTGAGCGACCGGTCCATCGTGGGGTCGACGAGTGCGATCAGCTCCTCCCGCAGGATCGTTCTGGCAGACGCCGGGTCGGCAATGCCTTCGACCCGGGCCCGGGTGCGCAGCCGCTCGACGAGTTCCTGCGTCGGAGCAACGCCAAGGTCCGCTGTCAGGAGGGTGTCCTCGATCTCCTCCCAGGTGTCCTCGTCGAGGCGTTCCCGGGAGAGCAGGCCGAGCAGACCCTTGCCGAGCGTGGACTGGGAACGAGCCAGCCGCGACCGGAGCCGGACCAGCCGGCCGGCCGCCGGGGCGGGACGCTCGGGAGCCGGCGGTGCCTTCGTGGCGGCTTCCAGGACGTCCGCGGTCAGTCCCTCGTCTGGCGGCGCAACGGTGTCGACATCGCGCTCGAGCGTGCCCACTCCGCCAGTGGGCGATTCACCCTCCGCATCTGGTGCCTGGCCAACTCCGGGACGGGGGCCGGCCCGCGGCAACTCGGCCCGGCGGCGGACAACCACGAATCCCACCGTGACCGCGATCAACACGATCGCGACGACGATGCCGACAATCAGGTACTCCACGAGGCCGTAGTCTCCCAGAAGTCGGCGATCGAACTGTTATCGAGCACCTGCCGCCGGGTTTGCGCGGTCGCTGTGTACCTCCGGCTGACGGGTGGGTGGCTGATTTGAGAGCGCCGTAACTGGAACGATTTCGGGCTTGCGCTCGGTGGACCGACCGGACGGTGGCGGAGCAATCGGCCGTACGTACTCCAAGCCGGCCTTTACGCGCCCGATCAGCGGGCGAGCTCGCTCTGTCACGGGTGTGACCCGGCCACCTGTGCGCTCCACCACGGGCTCGAGCCCTCGCCACGCCCGCGACGCAGGTGGCCCGAGCCGACGGCGGATGAAGCGGCCGAAGAGCCTGACCCGATGGCTCACCTCGCGCCGTACCGAGTACGCCGACGTGCCTGCGGCGAGTGCCCAGCGACGGAGGCTGGTTCGAACCCGCGGGGATCGGGTGATCAGATGCATCGCGAACACGGCAAGCAGCACGAGAAGGGCGGTGAGCATGATGATCATCATGCTGGCGACAACGATGGTCATCGTAACGTCCCCCGATCGTAACTCTGGTAGCAATTTCACCACCAGTCACACTGTCCTCGAACGCTACAGCGCGAACGGACCGATCGGCGGACTTCAGCTATGCGACACGCCAACCCTGATCATCGGCACTTTCCGGGTAATGCCGCCGGAAAGTGCCGATGATCAGCGGGTTAGGGCTAGTCGAACTGGAAGAACGCCGGATACGTCGTGCCGTTGGACGTTGTCACGTCGAGTCGCCCGCACGTACCGGCCAGCTCACCGCTCGTCTGCCAGCGGTAGAGCCCGGCAGGCGCCTCCACCTGGCCGCTGGTCGGCTCGGCGGCGGCGGTAGCAGCCCCGAGACCACAGACCACCGGTGTCAGTGTCGGCGATCCGTCAGCCAGGTCCGCGACCTTGCCGTCGACCAGCCGTACCGGCACGGTCGCACCCGCCTTGACGGTGTTCAGCGTCGGCATGCTCTCGACCGGCGCCAGGAACCCGCTGGCCAGCGGCACGTGGAAGGCCTGCACGTCACCTGCGTCGGACTCGAACGAA
Organism: Jiangellaceae bacterium; assembly: GCA_035762665.1. Lineage (GTDB taxonomy): Bacteria > Actinomycetota > Actinomycetes > Jiangellales > Jiangellaceae > JASLBX01. The sequence goes on from DASTNZ010000152.1 coordinate 64,044, forward strand.
ACTAGCAGCGAGCCGTCCGCACGGAGCCGTTCGAATGTCGCTGCGTCGATCGGGAGCGACACCTGGCTGGTGCCGGCGCTCACCTCCACGGTCTCGTCCCCCACGACCCGCCCGCCGAGGTTGTCGCCCCATGGCGGCGGTGCCCCGTCCGATGGATCGCAGGCAGTGAATCCGTCGTAGTCACCCGGGCAACTCGACTCGAACACCGGGATGTAGCCGTGCTGGCCGGACCACAGGAACAGCCGGGCCGTGCCAGCCTCGGACGAGCTAAGCGACACGTCCACCGCCGACTCACCCAGCGTCACGCCGCCGACCTCCGCAGCACGCGTCGGGTCGAGACCGGAGATGGTCACTCCGTTGGTCGCCGACTGGTAAACGGTCTGCGGGGAGTTGACTCCACTCAGCGCCGAGTCCGGAATGATGGCGTCACGTGGCGTGGTCGGCCGGTTGGCCGGCGGTTCGTAGTCGTCCAGGTACGCATGACCCCACCGGTAGGGCTCGGACTGCTGGCTGCCGAACGGCGACCAAGCAAGCCGGGTCTGCCCGACGAAGTTCTGCGTGTCGGAGTCGTACGGCGTGATGTTCAACCCGACATAGGCCGGGTTGACCACGTTGGACGACGGGTCGCCGGTTGGCGGCGTACTCGTCGGGCCGGCCGCAGCAGGCAGGACGTCAAGCGGGACCTTCATCTCGATGTTGTACGAGCCGCCGTCCCAGACGCGGCCCTCGTCAAGCACCGCGTTCGTGGCCACCTCGACGCCTGGCGCGTTGGGCGCATTCGGCACCGTGTCCGCGAGCGGACCGGATGAGAAGCCCTGGTGGTTGTCCGCGTCCCGGGTCCAGCAGGGCCCGTTCGGGCCATTCCCAGCAGTGCCCGATGGATCGTCGCTGAACGGGAACACTCCCATCTTGAACGTGGTCGAGGTGTCTACGGCGTTGCCCCGCGGGTCGACCAGGAACTCCACGGAGTCGACCAGCCAGTGGCCGAAGCACCGCTCCGGAGGCGCCGCCGCGCTTTGCACGTCGTCGATCACGTGCGCAAACAGGTAGAGGTCGTCGCCGTGCCAGTTGACCTTGGCATAGCTGCCCGCGCCACAGTCGAGGGTGTTGGCGCAGTTCTGCCCCTCCCAGCGCCGACTGATGTCGAGGGTGGCTCCTGCGTACTCGCCTGCGCTGTCGATACCGTCGACGCTAGGCGCGGCCGGCGCCTCGCTGACGACCGTGGTGGGGACGACTGTGAGCGACAAGTTCTCGCTCGCCGACCCCGCCGGATTGCTGTATGTCGTCGTGATCGTGACGCTGTCATTCGTCCCGCCAGGCGCGGCCGGGTCGGTGTGGGTGAGTTCGAACGTCACAGTGGTCTCGTCCCTCGCCGCCAGGTTGGTGTACGACTTGGCGGCGGCGTCGACGGTGTACCCGGCCGGGATGGTCAGGCTGACCTCGCCGGACTGCGTCGTGTCGGTCCAGTTGCGGACGGTGACCGGAACGGTGATGGTTTCGCCGGCACCGATCGGCTGGACGGCGGATGAGCGTCCGGCCACGTATGTGTTGGCGTCTCCCCACTGATCGAACTCCGCGAAGTTGCCCCACCGTTCGAACCGCCCCTCGGCAGCCGGGACGACCTCGACGATGGTCTCGTTGTAGCCGGTGATGTCGCCAGCGGAGTAGTTGGCGGCGATCTTGTACCGGGCTGCGGTGGCGTCGGCGGCGGGCGTGACGGTGAAGGTCGCAGTCGATTCCGCCGAGTCACTCACCGCGCCGATGTCCTGGGCCGGAGTGACGGTCCAGCCGTCCGGCACGTCGAGTTCGACCGAACCGTCGGGCAGCGTCCCTTCACCGGACTGGGCGTGCACGGTCACCTCGAACGGCTGGCCGGCCACCGTGAAGAAGTCCTCCGAGGTCAGATAGAACAGCGAACCCAGTGGCATGCCGCCGGGGTCGGGGATGGACGCGCCGTAGAACAGTGCGTCGTCCTGGCCAGCCAGCGGCGAGCTGTTCGGCTGGAACGGCACGAACGACTGGGTGACGCCCCACCGCGAGCAGCCGGGGCTGGCCTGTCCCTGGTACATCAACCGGGCCTGCGTTGGGTGTGCGCGGTTGCCTTCTTGGCCGATCTGGGCCCACGTCTTGTGGGTGCCGGGCTCGACGCCCTGGACGTTGCCGGGGAGCCAGGTGTAGGGCGACTCGTACCCCGTCCAGACACCGTGGACCGTGAACGGGTTGTTGGCCGCGGGCGTGAAGCCGGTCGTGCAATGCGGTGCGTTCTGACCACCGGTTCCCTGCGTGCTCCCGCCCGAGGTGGTCTTCTTGACCAGCCACGGCTCTAGCGCGTCCGGGCCTTGGAGCTGCTCAGGGAACATGGTCGGATCGGCGGCCGCCTTGATGGACTCCCAGATCATCCGGCCGGAGTACTGGTGGTTGCCGTGCCCGCTGCCCACCGGGCTGAAGCCGACGATCACGTCCGGACGAGTCTCGCGGATGATCCGGACGGTCCGCTCGAGGGTCTGGTCGTGACCCCAGAAGTGCTCAGTCAGTGGCGCGCTGGTGTTGTAGAAGAAGTCCACCCGGTCCACGTTGAAGACATCGACCGTGCCGGACCGGAAGTGGGACGCCCGGTCCTCGTTCTCGCGCCGGAGGCCAAGGGCAGGGCCCGACTCGTCGCCGACCGAGTTGCCGCCGCCCTCACCGCGGGTGTGCATGACGATCCCACAACGAAAGTCGTAGAGCTGATTCCATACCCCACAGGGCGCGATGATGCTGGTGTCGTCGTCCGGGTGCGCCCACATGCCCATCAAGTTGACCTTCTTGGGATCTTCATCCGAGCTGTCGACCTCGACCTTGCTGTTGTGTGCCTCGGCGGCGACACCCACGCCGGGAGCCGTGGCCGCCGGGACGGCCAAGCCCATGATCAAGGGCACTGCTGCTGCTAATGGCAATGCAAGCCGTTTCACGAGGACCTCCTCCGGCCGGCCGGTACCAGTCCGGCCAGCAGTGTCACGTGGAATTGCGGCTCACGCTAACCGAATGTGCGCGCTTTTGCTAGACCCTGACTGAGTCTGCGCGACAGTTAGCGAACTTCACCAGTCAGCCCTGCGCACTACTGCCCAGCCCGCACAGAACCCATTTCCCCATCCCGTGATCATCGGCACTTTCCGGCTTATGTACACGGACAATGCCGATGATCACGAGGACAAGAGGCGGTTAGCTGAAGAGGGCGGCGAGTTCGGGGACCGCTTGTTCGTACCCCTCGAGGAGCTGGCGCGCCACGTCGACGGAGTCGACCAGTGGGTGCAGGGCGAATGCCCGCAACGCCCGGTCTCGCGACCGTTCCCGAGCGGCCGCAATGGCCTCCCGCTCGACGGCCTTCACGGCCAACATCAGCCCCAACTGGTGCTCCTCGACAGCACCGACGCCAATGGGGTGCGCCCCATTCCCGTCCACCAGGCACGGCACCTCCACGACCGCGTCGACGTCCAATCCGGACACCGCGCCGCGGTTGCGCACGTTCAAGATGTGCGTCGAGTGCTCGTCCCGCGCGATTGCGGCCATCAGCTCGAGTGCGACGCGTTCATATCCCCCGCCTTCGACATCGTCCTCGTCCCGCGGCACAGCACCCTGCTCGCGGCTTTCGGCCATATAGGACGCGTCGCGCTCGCGGCGAACCCGATGCCACTCGTCCAACGCGCCGGCGGGATCGCGCTCGACGCTCTCGTAGAACCGCCGCTGCTGATCGAACAGGAACTCGCCTCGGGTCCGGCCGCCGTCACTCGCCATCGCCTGGACGGCTTCGCGGTGGAAATACCAGTACCACAGGTACTCGTTCGGTACGGCGCCCAGCACTCGCAGCCACTCGGGGCCGAACAGGCGGCCCTCCTCGAACGAGTTCACCAGCTTGTCGTCCTCCAGAAGCTTGGGCAGCTCGTCCCGGCCACCGACCTCAATCGCCCGCAGCCATCCCATGTGATTCAGGCCGACGTAGTCGAACCACGGCTGGTCGGGGTCAAGGTCGAGCGCGCGGGCGACCCGGCGGCACATCGCGATAGGCGAATCGCAGATACCGATCACGCGGTCGCCCAGCAGTTCGGACATCGCCTCGGTGATCATGCCGGCCGGGTTGGTGAAGTTGATGACCCAGGCGTCCGGTGCCGCCTGAGCGATGTGCTCGGCGATCTTCAGCGCCACGGGGACGGTCCGCAGACCGTACGCGACGCCCCCTGGACCCGTCGTCTCCTGCCCGAGCATCCCAAGGCCATGCGCGACCCGCTCATCGGCCACCCGGCCCGCCAAGCCGCCCACCCGGATGGCCGAGAAAACGAAGTCAGAGCCATCGAGCGCGGCCCTCTGCTCGACCGTCGCCGTCACCTTGGGCGGGTGGTCGGCACCGGCAGCCATCTGCTCCAATACCCTGCTGATCACGCCGAGTCGACGCTCATCAACATCGTAGAGCGCTACCTCGTCTACCCGCGGTTCGGCCGTTTCGGCGAGCAGCGCCCCGTAGATCAGCGGCACGCGGAATCCACCACCGCCGATCACCGCCAACTTCATGCCAGGACCACCTCGGCGCCGGCCTGGCGCACAACATCGAGCGTCCCCGGATCAGCGTCCTCGTCGGTAACCAGGAAGTTCAGCCGCTCCGGCCCGCACACCCGGGCCAAGCCACTGCCGGGAAACTTCGATCCGTCGGCCACCAGCGCTGTCCGGTCCGCTGATCGGAGCATCGCTCGCTTGACAGGCACTTCGACGGTCGTGGTGTCCATCACCGACCCGTCCCCGCGAACCCCGCTGGTGCCGAGGAACAACAGGTCGGCGTGGACCTGCTCGAGCGCTTGCTCGGTGAGAAAGCCCACCATTGACCGGTAGTTGCGCCGCACCTGCCCACCCAGCAGTACCAGATCGATTGCCACGTCGTCCTTGAGCTCCTCGTAGACAGCGAGGCTGTTGGTGACGACGGTCAGCGGGCGGCCATGCAAGTGAGCGGCGACATGGTGGACTGACGTCCCGATGTCGCAAAGGACGACCGCGCCGTCCGGGACGAGCGTGGCTGCCCGACGCGCCAGCCGGTCCTTGGCCTCCGGATGCGTGACGGCGACGTCCTCGAACGATGGCTCGTTGGCCTCGCCGAGCAGGGCGCCGCCATGCACCCGGTGCAACCGCCCGTCCCCGTGCAGCATCGACATGTCTCGTCGGACGGTCGCGAGGCTGACCCCCAGCCGCTCAGCGACGGCTCGCGCCGACAATGCGCCCTCGGCGCGGAGCATCTTGAGAATCTCCTGCCGCCGCTGTTCCGCAAGCATGGCAGAAAGATAGCATCGAAATCGCTCATCCAGCTGAGCGGTTCTGCTCATTCACACCGTAACAGTGTGGTCTCGGTCGGGTGGAGAACAGTCGACAATCACTGTTCCGCTCAACTATATTCAGGATCGCTCATCGTGAGCAGAGGCTTGAGGGGGACGTAAGGAGTGAACAGCAGCCCACCGCCGGGAACTGCCGGCCGGCCCACAGGCGCGAGTCAGGCCAGCGCCGCAACCGAGGGTGTCGGTCGGCCGGCTCTCGCCGACGACGCGGACCGAACGCTCGGTCACGACCCGCTCGCCGAAAGTCGCACCCCGACCTCACCAGGGCGGGACGTGCTCTGCGCAGGCCTCGTCTTCCTCGACATCATCTTCACCGGCCTACCCTCGCCGCCTACGCTCGGCCGCGAGATCTGGTCCGAAGGCATGGGCTCGTGCCCCGGCGGGGTAGCCAACGTCGCAGTCGCGCTCAGCCGGCTGGGCCTGCGAACGACTCTCGCCGCGCCATTCGGAGCTGATGCCTACGGCGACTTCTGCTGGCAGATCCTGGAAGAAGAAGAGGGCATCGACCTGTCACGGTCCCGCCGCTTCCGCGGCTGGCATTCGCCGGTCACCATCTCGATGGCTTATGAGCGCGACCGCGCGCTCGTCACACACGGGCACCCGTCGCCAATACCTTTCGACGAGTTCATCGGCACGCCACCGGCATGCCGTGCGGTGGTCAGGTCACTAGAAGAAGAACCCGAAGTCTGGCCGAATCTGGCCCGCGAGGCCGGCGCGCAGGTCTTCGCCGATGTGGGCTGGGACCCCTCCGGCAACTGGTCGCGCGACACGCTACGGCAGCTCGCCGAAGTCGACGCCTTCCTGCCGAACTCGGTAGAGGCCATGGCCTATACCCGCACCGACAGCGCTGACCGAGCCTTGTCAGCGCTCGCTGAGCAGGTCCCGATTGCAGTGATCACTCTGGGGCCCGACGGGGCGATCGCTGCCGACCAGACCACTGGTGAGTCGGTGCGGGTGCCGGGCCTGGCCACCGACGCGCTTGATCCCACCGGTGCCGGGGATGTATTCGTCGCCGCATTCACCACCGGGACGCTGGCCGGCTGGCCCCTGGAGTATCGGCTGCGGTTCGCGGTGCTGTGCGCAGGGCTGTCGGTCCGGCATTTCGGCGGCTCGCTGTCCGCGCCGGGCTGGGCGGACATCGCGACGTGGTGGACGGAATCCGGTTCTGTCCACGCCGACCTGGCCAAGGCGTACGGCTTTCTCACCGACCTGCTTCCAGCGGGAGCGGTCAAGCCCGTCACCCGGGCTCCTGCGACGATCGGACTCCGTCCGGATCGGTAGCACAAGACTCGATGCGGCTTGAGCCGCGGTTATCTGATTAGGAGGACACTTCATGGCTCGGATACTCCACCGTGCGGTGGTCGGCGCCGGCCTCGTCGGACTTCTCGTGGCGGCATGCGCGCCCGGCGAGGACGACGACGAGTCGGCCAGCAGCGACGAAACCCCACCGGCGAGCGAGCCCGCCGAGATCGACGAGGAAGTTACGCTCATCGTCTGGGACCAGGAGGTCCGGGGCGGTCAGAACGAGGTCATCGAGGAGCTAAACGCCGCCTTCATGGAAGAGCACCCCAACATCACGATCGAGCGGGTGTCACGGTCGTTTGAGGACTTGCAGACCACTCTCCCGCTCGCGGTCACCGGGGAGGACGCGCCCGATGTGGTGCAGGCCAACAACGGCCGACCAATCATGGGCGCGTTCGTCGAGGCCGGTCTGCTCGTCCCACTGGACGACTACGCCGCCCAGTACGGCTGGACGGAGCGGTTCCCCGAATCGGTCCGCGCGACCGCCAGCTACAGCCCGGACGGCGTGACGTTCGGCGAGGGCAGCCTGTACGGCCTGGCCCAGCAGGGCGAGCTCGTCGGCGTCTACTACAACCGGGCCAAGCTCGACGAGCTCGGCCTCGAGGTGCCGGAGACCTGGGAAGACTTCCTGGCCGCCGCCGAAGCAGCGACAGA
>DASTNZ010000153.1:0-3274 GCA_035762665.1 Jiangellaceae bacterium
ATGCTGCTCGGCGGAGGAGAGGCGGGCATACAGCGGCAGCACATCGGTGTCGCGCAGCGCCCGGCTGTGTGCCACGTGCCGGCGCAGCGCGTCGGCCGTGTCGCGGATCTCCCGCTCGCCGCTGAGGAAGACCAGGATGTCGCCGGGCCCCTCGGCGACCAGCTCGTCGACGGCGTCCAGGATGGCCCGGGTTTGGTCGCGCGGACCGGCGTCCTCGTCGTCGGCCTCGTCCTCCGGCGCGCTGTCGTCGAGCAGCGGCCGGTAGCGGACCTCGACCGGGTAGGTCCGCCCGGACACCTCGACGATCGGGGCGCCACCGTCGCCGAAGTGCGCTGAGAAACGCTCGGGATCGATGGTCGCCGACGTGATGACCACCTTGAGGTCCGGGCGCCTAGGCAGCAGTTGCTTGACGTACCCGAGGATGAAGTCGATGTTGAGGCTGCGCTCGTGTGCCTCGTCGATGATCAGTGTGTCGTACTGCCGCAGCAGCCGGTCGGTCTGGATCTCGGCGAGCAGGATGCCGTCCGTCATGAGCTTGACCAGCGTGTCGTCGCCCGCGCGGTCGGCGAATCGGATCTTGTATCCCACGGCGGTGCCGAGCGGGGTGGCCAGTTCTTCGGCGATGCGGTCGGCCACCGTGCGGGCCGCGATCCGGCGGGGCTGGGTATGGCCGATCATCCCGTGGACGCCCCGGCCGAGCTCCAGGCAGATCTTTGGAAGCTGGGTGGTCTTCCCCGATCCGGTCTCGCCGGCCACGATCACCACCTGGTGGTCCCGGATGGCGGCGAGGATGTCGTCCTTGCGCTGGCTCACCGGCAGCGCTTCCGGGTAGCGGATCTCGGGGATACCGGCCCGCCGCCGCTCCAGCCGCGCCGCCGCCGCGTCGATGTCGGCCGTGATCTGGTTGACCGCGTCCGTGCGGGCCTGGGCGTCTTTGAGTTGCCGGACGGCGTCGATGCGCCGCCGAAGCCGGTGCTGGTCGAGCAGCATCACCTCGGGCAGGCGGGCAAGCAGGTCGGCTCCCGGCTGCCGGGCAGGGGAGCGCTGGGTGGGCGGGATTGGCATGACGTGGCAAGGATAGGCAGCCGCCCCGTGTTCGGCCGGTGATTTCGCTCCCGCGGTCGCCAGGTCGGCGACCACGTCCGGGTGAGGTCTCACGGAAACTGATCTCGACGACCATGGCGATCCGTTAGGTAGGAGGCAGGTCCTCGTCAGAACCGAGGCGCTCGCGCGAGCAAACGCTTGTGCGCTGGAAGGGGAAGCGTCGCCGTGACACCAGCGAAGCGGGAAAAACCGAAGCGGACGCAGGGGGGCCAAGGGCTCACCCCCGCGGACGAGGAGAAGGCTGTCCGCCTCCGGAAGTGGGATCCAGGGCCGGGCGCCCGGATCCCCGCGCCGAGGACCACCGAGCAGCAGGAGCTGACGACCGAGCAGCCCTCGCGGGTGCCTGCTCGTACGTCCTTGGTCGGAAGCCTGATCGTGTCAGCGATGCTGCTGATCCTCGTCGTAGCCGTCATCGTGGCCAACGTCTAGGGAGGCGGATAGGCGGGCTGCTCAAGGTCGACACAACTTGTCAAGAGTCGTGGTATCGGCGGGGCCGGGACACCCCAACTATTGAAAAGGTAACTGTTCAGGTGGGTAGTGGTGGCAGCCAGGGGTTGCCGGTCACGGCGTCGCGTAGTGCGGTGAGGGTGTGGATGCCGTGTTTGGCGGCCGTGGAGATGTAGGAGCGTAGGCGTAGCCAGTGGCGGGCTCCGTCGATGGTGCGCCAGCCGCCGGAGATCTTGGGTTGGAGTTTGACCATGCGCAGGTCGCGTTCGGCCTGGTTGTTGTCGAACGGGACGGCGAAGTCGTGGGCGAAGCGCCAGATCTCGGTGGTGAACCCGCGCAGCCGGTCGACCAGGGAGAGGATCTTGCCGCGGCCTTTGCCGGCGGGGGGTGGATTCGCGGCGTAGGCGACGTCGATGCCGTGGGCCCAGCGGGCCAGCAGGTCGGCCAGCACCTGCTGGTCGAGGCGGTCGTGGCCGGCGGCCGCGGCGGCCTCGACGAGGGCTTTGCCCTCACCCAGCAGCCCGGCCAGGGCCTGGGCCCAGCCGTGGCGGTCCGGGTCATGTTCGGCCCAGCCGTAAAGCTCCCGCAGGTGATGCGCGTTGCACAGGGCGTGCGCCATGTCGGTGTAGCAGTCCTTCAGGTAGGGCATCCACCCGTCGTGCACCGCGGTCTGCCCGGCCCGTAGGGCCGGCAGCACACCCATGGCGTCGATGGCCTGGCCGCCTCGCTTGTCATCGACGTGGTAGGCGGTCAGCAACGGGGTGCAGGCCACGTGCACCCACCGGTTGCGTCCGGCCACCCGGGCGCCGGTCTCGTCGAAGTGCACCACCGGCGCGGCGGCGACCGCCTGGCCCACCCGCTGCGCGAAGCCGGTCAGGCCCCGCGCGGCGCGCGGGATCTGATCGGCCACCCAGCCGACCGACACCCCAGCACCGCACAGATCAGCCAGGATCTGCACGGCCCGCTTGACCGGAACATGCTGCGCCACCACCAGATACGCCGCCAGCGCGGCCACCTGCGGCCCGTACTGGGCCGGGGCGTTCACCCCCGCCGGCGCGGCCGCCGTGGTCACCCTCGCACAGGCGCACCGGCAGACCGCCAGCTGATGCTCCGTCACCGCCATCCGTACCGGCGGCAGGTCGAACACCTGCCGGCGCACCACACCCACCACCGGCGCGTCGGCCAGATCAGCCCGGCAACCGACACACCGCACCGGACGGTGCTCGACCACCTCGTCCGGATCATCCACCTGCGACAGCGCCGTACCCGGCGCCCCCGGCTGCTTACCCGGCCTGCGCCCCGACGCCCGCCGCAACGACCGCGGCGGCGGCTTGGCCAACCCATCCGACGACGGCGGCTTCGACGAATTCGTCGAATTCAACCCCAACCGCCGCCGCAACTCGGCCACCTGCGCCTGCAACCCCTCAATCTGGGCCGCCTGCGCCGCGATCAGCCGCTGCTGGGCCTGCACCAACACCGCCAACTCGTCATAGCTCGCACGCGGTCCAGCGGTCACAACCGGACACCGTCCCCGAAACCACCCAGACGATCAAGCCGACCCACCGACCACCTGAACAGTTACCTCTTCACAAGTTGGGGTGTCCGGAACCCGGGGATACCCCGACTCGTGAAGAGTTGCGTGGATCATGGGCGGCGGGCGACCACGTCGATCTCGACCAGGATGTCCATCAGGTCCGACCCGACGGTGGTGCGCACCGGGTAC
>DASTNZ010000154.1:0-25871 GCA_035762665.1 Jiangellaceae bacterium
ATGCTGGACGAAGGTCCTTCCACCGCAGTGGTCCTTGCACTTGCGAAGATCGGCATAGAACGATTCGAGGACCTCGGCGTCCACTCGACCAACCGGCAGATGCCCGAGGATCGGCCGGATGTGCTTGTCGATCTTGGTGAGATAGCCGCGCCTGGTGCTGGCCTCGGCGTCGAGCACCTCCAGCCAGCGGTCCAGCAGCTGGTTGAGGGGCGCGGTTGTGCGTGGGTTGCGCTTCTCGTCGACCTGGTTGAGCAGTCGGGTGAGGACCTTCTCGGCCTCCGCCCTGGCGCGTGGGCCAGGAGGAACGGTCTCCCTGAGGTCGAGGCGACGCTGTGACACCGGGTCGATGCCGCCGTACACACGCACGCGCAGCGCACCGGACGGCAACTCCTGGATCGACCCACGAGGCCGTCGACGGCGTCCATTCGCGCCTGCCATGGCGCGATCGTAGCAACGATTCGTGTCACGACCCGTGCCACGACGGCAGAATCGGATCAAGAAATCAGAAAGAGTTACCTGGCCAGAGTCGGCGCCCCCGGCAGGATTCGAACCTGCGACACACGGTTTAGGAAACCGTTGCTCTATCCCCTGAGCTACGGGGGCATTGGCGTCCAAGGCTAGTCGGTCTAGCGCAGGCAGCCCCAAGAAAGGTACCGTTCGTCGCCCGCCACCGCTGAGCTGGCCACGCTCAATCCGGCAACACGCCTACTGGGAACATCGTCGCAGCTGGGACTGTTCGGTCGTATGTTACGAGCGTGCTGAGTCTGCTTCTGATGCTCCGTCGGCTGGCAGAAGTCGTACGCACGGCATGGAAAGACCGAGTGTTCCGCGGGGTGGCGGCCAGCACTTTCACGCTGATGACAGTTGCCACGGTCTTCTACACGGTCGTGGAAGGTTGGTCGGTCCTCGACAGCATCTACTTTGCGGTCGTGACCGGCCTCACCATCGGGTACGGCGATCTCGTGCCGCAGCACGCGATATCCAAGATCTTCACGATGTTCTACGCCCTTCTCGCCGTCGGGCTCTTCGTGGCATTGGCCACGTCGCTCGCCTCGGCATCACTCCAGAGAGCGACGAAGAGACGGCCCGGGTCACCTCCGCCGGACGAGTCCGAGGCCTGAGAGCCGGCGGCTCAGACACTGCCCGCACTCTTCGACCCCCACGGACTGCCCACGGTCTTGACGCCTGCTCTAGGCGAGGCTAGGTTCACGCATAGATTAGGTAACTTACTTTTTCAATACCAGGAGAGTGTGCCGATGGCCCCTCGCTATCGAACGCGCCTCGTCACTGCTGCAGCCACCACGCTCGTCCTGATGACGAGTTCACTGAGCGCGGTTGCTACCAGCGACGTCGACAACGCCACTGCATCTGCATCAGCAATTGACCGCCCACTCAACGTCGGGTACTTCACCCAGTGGGGAATCTACGGCCGTGGTTTCACCGTGAAGGACCTCGACACGAGCGGAGCCGCCGAACATCTCACCCACATCAACTACGCCTTCGCAAACGTGAGCGAAGAGGGGCTCTGCTTCGAGGACAACATTCCCGGCGAAGGCGACGCCTGGGCCGACTACCAGTGGCCCGTCCACGCTGAGTTGAGTGTCGACGGCGTCGGCGACACCTGGGGCGAGCCGCTGAACGGCAATTTCGGCCAGCTGCTCAAGTTGAAGGAGAAGTATCCTCACCTGAAGGTCAACATCGCGATCGGCGGTTGGTCGTGGTCGACCTACTTCTCCAACGCCGCACTGACGCCAGAGTCCCGGCGGGCCTTCGTAGAATCGTGCATCGACCTGTTCATCAAGGGCAACCTGCCGATTTTGGACGGCGGTAGCGGCGGCGAGGCTGTCGCAGCCGGAGTGTTCGACGGCATCGACCTCGACTGGGAATGGCCGAACTGGCCAGGGGACGTCGATAACGTCATCCGTCCCGAGGACCGCAAGAACTTCACGGCCCTTGTCCGCGAGTTCCGCAAACAGCTGGACGCCTACGGAGAACAGACTGGCGAACACTACGAACTGACCGCGTTCCTGCCGGCCAACCCGGCCACCATGGACGCCGGGTATGAGGGCAAGAAGGTCTTCAAGTACCTCGACTTCGCGACACTCCAGGGTTACGACTTCCATGGCACGTGGGAAGCCGAGACCAATCATCAGTCCGCTTTGTACGAACCGGCTGGAGCATCCGTCTCTCCGGATTTCACGCTTGACCGCGCTGTCCAGGAGTGGCTGGCCCGCGGCGCGACACGCGACAAGCTCGTCATCGGGATCCCGTACTACGGGCGCGGCTGGACGGGGGTGACAGGCGGCGGCGATGGCCTTTTCCAGTCGGCCGCTGGGCCCGCTCCCGCGACGTGGGAAGCGGGTTACGAGGACTGGAAGGTCCTGCGAACGCTCCTGGACGAGGGTTTCACCCTTTACCGGGACGAGGACGCCGGACACGCGTGGTTGTTCGACGGCACCACATTCTGGACGTACGACGACCCGGTCGTGATCGGGCAGAAGACGGCGTACGTCCGGGAGCAAGGGCTCGCCGGGGCGATGGTGTGGTCGCTGGACGGCGACGACGCCAACGCCACCTTGACCAAGGCAATCTGGTCTGGCCTGACCGCAGGCTGACGGGCACCCGTCGCGAGATCATGTGGTCCCAAGCTGCGCGAGACACCGGCGCGCCTTCGCCACCTGGGACCACGTGATCAAGGGCCGCCCGGCGCCTCAGTAGCGCATGCCAAGTGCCTCGTGGACATCGGCCAGCGTCCGGTTCGCCACCGCATTCGCGCGCTCAACACCCCTTGCGAGAATTGCCTGCGTGATGCCGGGTTCGGCCGCAAGCTCAGCCCGCCGCCCGCGCAGTGGCCGAAGGTGCTCGTTGACCGCTTCGGTAACCACCTGCTTAAGGTGCGCCGCACCACCGTTGCCCACCTGTTCGGCCAGCGACTCAGGCGAGGTACCGCCGCACAAAGCGCCCATAAGCAGCAAGCTGGCCACGCCTGGCCGCCGGTCCGGCTCGTAGGTGATCGACCGTTCTGGATCAGTCACAGCTCGGCGGATCAGCCGGGCCGTCTCGTCCTCGGTGGCCCGCAGGCCGATGCCGTTGCCACGGCTCTTGCTCATCTTCCGGCCGTCGATGCCGAGCAGCACGGGCGATTCGGACAGCAGGGCCTGCGGTTCGGTGAACACTGGCCCGAAGCGCTCGTTGAAGCGCCGTGCGATCAGCCGCGTCTGCTCGATATGCGGCAGCTGATCCTGCCCGACGGGCACCAGGTTGCCGTGGCAGAACAGGATGTCGGCCGCCTGATGGACCGGATAGGTCAACAGCAACCCACTGATCGACGACAGGCCGGCGTCAGCAGCTTCGCTCTTGACCGTCGGGTTGCGCTGGAGTTCTGGGACGGTCGTCAAGGCCAAGAACGGCAGCATGAGCTGATTAAGGGCAGGTACGGCGCTGTGCACGAAGATCGTCGTCCGATCGACATCGAGACCGGCGGCGAGGTAGTCCAGCACGATCTCGCGCACATTGGCCGCGACGTCACCTGGACGAGCGCGATCGGTGATCACCTGGTAATCGGCGATCACGACGAACGTCTCTACACCTGATTCCTGCAGGCGGGCGCGGTTCTGCAAGGTGCCGAGGTAGTGCCCGAGGTGCAGAGGGCCCGTGGGACGGTCGCCGGTGAGGATCCGGTATCGCGCCGGCTCGGCGGCGATGCTGGACGGATCCGCCAGCAGTGGCTGGAATTCGAGAGTGGTGGTCATGGAGTCCGCTCCTTTGTCCGTCGGGCAGCCGCCGCCGACAGAGGCCTCGTCCAGAAATGACCATGGCCGCCGTCGCGGCGGCCAGAAGGGAAGAGGGTTCGCTCAAGTGTGGCCGCCCGCTAGGGCAGCCACCAGGACTCGAGCGCGAAAGTCATAACGCAAGTGTACGCCGGACGCCCACCTGTCGGATAAGGCCACGAGGCGTATCGGCACCGGCAGGCCCGCTGAAGGTGTTCATTCGGCGAGAGCCGAGCAGTCGGCACCAATGTCGACAAGGCCGTTGACGAAGTCCTGGGTCAGCGCGTTGGCGTTCTCAAGCTCGGCCGTGGAAATCTCGTCGCCGTCGAGGCCAGAGATGCCAGACCACGCGGTTTCCGCGTCGTCACCCAGCAGCACGATGGGCAGGACCATCGCGCGGCCCTCGCCCTCGGTCGGAACCGGAATCTCACGGATCGTCACCACGAGGTTGCGGACACTGCGGTCGATCTCACTCAGTGATCCGTCTGCCGTGGCCACGAGCGGGGAGTTCCCGGCAGCGTGGCAGGCCGCGTTGGCGCTGGCGGTCCAGCTCTCCATGTCGACGGATTGCTCGGCGGTGTCGTCGGCCACCGCAGCCGGCGGGTCGTCGTCGGCATCGCCGGGTAGCAGGAGTGCCAGCCCGACGCCGATCATTACGACAAGGACCGCGACACCACCCAAGATTGCGAGGACTGGGCGATGAGGAGGCTCCTCGACGTCGACCGTGGGTTGGTCAGCCAGTAGCTTCACGTGCCCTCCTTCGGCGACAGTCACTCTAGGACGTCGCACGCGATGCACCAAGTCTGCTGACCCCGTCGCGCCTCCACGAATTGTCAGGTCGGCCTGGTTAACCTCGGCGCGTGAGGCCGCAATCCGGGGGACGAGCGCGATGACGACGGTACACGAAGCCGCGGCCACGCAGCCGTCGGCGACCCCAACCGAACCAGTGGCGCGCACCGAGCTGGTCGCGGACGCGGTGGGCCGCTGGACGGACCAGCTTCGGGCACTAGGTGGCCGTGACCCGCTGTTGTTCTTCCGCGACCTCAAGGTCGGCACGCTGGACTTGGCTGCCGCCGATCCGGAAGCGCGCAGGAAACTGCTCAACGGCGAGCCTGTGACGGTGTCACGCCTGTTCCCGCACGAGCCGCTCCGCACTTCTGCACTACGTTCCGCACGGGCCATCCGCGAAAAGGCGCGCGAGCTGGCCGAAGAGCGCGGGATCGATGCCGCAATGCTGGCAATCGGCTTCGCCACCTGGGCCAACCCGTATGCAGCCCACCGGCCGACGGCGCCAGTGCTGCTCCGGCCGGCGACTGTGGTCGCGCGCGATCCGGCGGAGACCGACTTCGTCTTCGAGGTCTCGGCGGAGGCGGACGTCAACCCGGTGCTGTTAAATGCTCTCGATACCCAGCTCGGGCTTCGGTTCGGCCTTGATTCGCTGCGCGACCGCACCGGCCAACTGCGGTATCCACAAGTAGTGGAGCGGTTGCGCGAGTTTGCGCCCGCCCACGTGGTCGACGGTTTCTCGATCTCGCATCGTGCCGTGCTGGGGACGTTCGCCGTCGAGCCGAACGTGGCTGCGGCGGACCTCGAGGCGCTGGCGCCCGAACTCGACGGCCACGACATCGTCGCGGCGCTGGCTGGGGACGAACGCGCAGCACAGGTCGCGCGGGACGCCAGGTTTGACGATGCATCGGGCCGGCCACTGCACCTCGTACTGGACGCTGACGCAGCGCAAGCCGACGTCGTGGCGGCTGTGGCCGCCGGTCGCAATCTGTGCGTGGACGCCCCGCCGGGCACGGGCCGTACCCAGACGGTCGCCAACCTTGTCGCCGACCTGGTCGCCAGCGGCCTACGGGTGCTCGTCGTGGGATCCAAGCGGGCAAGCCTCACGAGCCTCCTGGACCGGCTTACCAGTGCCGGCCTCGACGAGGTCGTGCTCGACCTGTCGTCCGTTCAGGCCCGCGCCAACGCCGTGACCACTGTGATCGACACCGCTCAACGCTTGGCGGCCGGATCTGGCGGTGAGTCGGACGGCACGGTGTACCCCGACGCCGAACCGGCGAGCCGAGCGGGTACCGATGACGGTGTGTTCCGAAGCTATTTGGACGCCTTGCATGTCAGTCGCGATCCCTGGGATTGCAGCGCATACGAGCTGATGGCAGCGGTTGCTGCGGCGGATCCTGAAGCGCGGACGGCAGCGCGTGTCCCAGGCGACACACTGGTGCGATACGGCGTGGGCACCCGGGAGGTACTGCGCGTCAAACTGCGAACCTACGCCGAGCTTGGCGGGCCGGCCGCCACGGTGGAGACCACACCGTGGAGCGGAGCGACCGTCCCGACGGCGGAAGCCGCCGAGCGGATCCGTGCGGCCCTCGACGAGCTTCGCACTACGGCGCTCCCAGATCTTCGCAACGCCGCAACCCGGGCGTGTGTCGAGGTCGGCCTCCGTGGGCCGGTGAGTCCAGCTGATGTCTTCGCGGCGGTCGACCTGCTCACCGCGGTAGCCGGCACGTTGGATGAATTCCATGCCGACATCTGGACGGCACCTCTCGAGCACTTCGTGGCCGCGACGGCCGACCGCAGGGAGCGGGCGGCACATGCCGTCCGGCTCGGGCTGACGGCCCGTCGCCGGATCCGGCTTCAGGTCCAAGACCTGCAGGCAAACCCAGCGGGTCGGCGAGGTCGCGCCGACCTCCACGCCAGGCTTGTGTCGGCGCATCAGCAACTCGGCGACTGGCGCGAAAGAGCTCGTGATTCGCGCCCTCCGCATACCGGGCCGCACCTTCCGGCAGCTGTCGAGGCCGCCGCGGCCGCGCGCGCCAGGTTGAACGTCCTTGCCGACGCCCATCCGGATCTGGCGGACCTGGCGGAGTTGCCCTTCGCTGAGCTCGCGGGCCGGCTCGCAGAGCTGTCCGCCGTCAGCGACGTACTGATGGCACTGCCCATGTTGGCCGAGCTTCGGTCCGACCTGGAGGCTGCGGGACTCGGGGACTTGCTGGTCGCGCTCACTCGGCGCAACGCCGGTCCGGATCACGCTGAGGCCGCCTTCGCCTACTGCTGGCAGTCGTCGGTGCTGGAAAATGTGCTGGCCGCCGATCCGGTGCTGGGCGGGTTCGACCGTGGCCAGCACGAGCAACGATTGGCCACCCAGAGCCAAGCGGACCTGGCTCGCCTGGAGGCTGCTGCTGGACCCGTATTCGCAGGTCGCAATGCCCGATTTACCGAAGCCGCCGGCGAGCACGAGGGCCAGGCGACGGTCGTCCTCGAGTCCCGTGCGAGTACTGGACCCCGCAACCTGCACGAACTAGTCGCCGCCGCCCCCGACATCACGCTGGCGGCCAGGCCGTGCTGGGTAATGCCGCCGCTAGCCGTCACGAGCCTGCTGCCGAAGCAGCGGCTCTTCGACGTGGTGATCATCGAAGACGCGGGCCAGGTCTCACCTGCGGAGGCGGTGCCCGCGATCGCCCGCGCCCAGCGCGTCGTGGTTACCGGAGATCGAGAGCAGCTGACGCTGCCGGGATTCATCACCGCGGTCGAGCCGATCGCCGAGGCGGACGATCATTCGGCGACCTCCGGATCGTTCGCCGACCACAACGCGGAGCATCCACCGTCGATCTACGAGGTCCTCTCCGGAGCGCTTGCCCGCCTGCCGCTGCTGACCGAGTACCGGATGCGCGACGACCGGTTGGCCGGGTTCGCCGGCCATAGTGCCTACGGCGACCGGCTGGCTGTGATCCCTGCCGCGGACCTCTCCAGGCTGAGTCATGAGCTCGTAACCGCAAATGACAACGAGGGCATGGACAGCTCAGAGGCAGAAGTCTGCCGCGTCATCGAAATGATCTTCGAGCATGCTCGCAGGCGCCCACACGAGAGCCTCGGCGTGATCACCCTGAGCCGGCCGCACGCGGCGCGGGTCGACGCCGCATTGCGGGCGGCTCTGATCCGGGCGCCGGACGTTGCGCCGTACCTCAACGAGGACCGTGAGGAGCCCTTCTTCATCAAGGACGTCGACAGGGTAGGCGGTGACGTCCGCGACGCGATCATCCTCACTATCGGGTACGGCCGCTCGGTCGACGGTCGTGTGCTGTACCGGTTCGGCGCGCTCGACCGGTCTGGTGGTGACCGGAGGTTGGCGGCGGCTATCACGAGATCGCGGGAAAGGATGACGGTTGTCTCGGCCTTCAGCGCAGATGATCTCAACCCGCGCCGCCTGACGACTGAGGGCGGGCGCGCGCTGAAAGAGTTCATCGCTCACGCTCAGAATCCGGTAACGATGCCGAACTCAGGCCGCGGGGACGCGCTGGCCCTCACGGTCGCCGAACGGCTGCGCGCTGCCGGCGCGTCCGTCGTCGTTGGGTACGGCGGCGGCCCAAGCAGAATCGAGGTAGCAGTCCGGCATCCACTCCGGCGTGATCGATTCGTCTTGGCGATCGAGACGGACGGCCCTGCTTACGCCGCATTACCGAGCGCGCAACAGCGGGACTGGGTCCGGCGCGATCTGCTGGCTCGGCGAGGGTGGGCAGTGCACCGGGTCTGGTCTGCGGCCTGGGCAGCGGACCCCGACGGCGAAAACGCCCGCCTTGTCGACGCGTACGCCAAGGCCGTGACCGATGCCGACGCCTATGACTGGGCGGTGGCGGCGGCGGAGGCGGATGTCGTGGCAGGCATGCCCGAAGATCGGCCGGCCTCAGCTGACGAGAGTGGCGCGAGAGATGGGATGGCTCGGCGCAAGCCTGGCCGCGGGAGCAAGCGAAACGCCAACACGCCTCGCGGCAATGATTCCCGGACCGGTGCAGCGGCGCGAGATGGCGGCGCAGCTGATTCCGAGTCGGGTGGAGATGGCGGTCAGTCCGCCGACGGCGGCGAGAATGACCGCGGGACCAAGCCGGTGCTGGTTCGCCGCCGCCCGATCGGCGAGCACACCGGCCGCGAACTGGCCGCGCTCGCCCGCTGGGTGGAGTCCGGCGCAGCGGGCCGCACCGAGGCCGACGTGGCAGCTGAGCTGGCAACCGAGCTCGATGTGTTGCATCCGGGTCCGCGCGCCGACGACGTGCTCGTCCACGCGGTCCGGGTCGCTCGTGCGGGTGCGCCAGAACTGAGCTGATACCCCGGCGCACGCCCGCCGGTGTCGGCGTACGCTCTCTGTTGTGCGTGTGGACGAAATAATGACCCAGCCGGCTGTCACCGACGCCACCGGCGTTTCCCTTGCCGAGGTTGCAGAACTCATGTGGCGGCAGCAGACCGGCTCAGTGATCATCATCGAGAACGGGCGGATCGCGGGCATTGTTACCGAGCGTGACGTGCTCCGCGCGGTTGCTGCGGGCAAGGACCCGTCCAGCGTCTTGGTCGGCGACGTCATGACGACGGACGTCATCACCACGTCGCCGGATACCTCGGTGCGCGACGCCGCCCGGATCATGGCGCAGCACTGGGTCCGCCACCTGCCGGTCGTCGAACACGGAGAACTGGTCGGCATACTCAGCCAGCGTGACTTCCTAGGTGTGTTCGCCTCGCTCGTCCAGACCAGTGGAACGCCGACCATCGAAACCGACTCTCTCGTGCGCGATCAGCGGCTCGCCCGCATCGAGATGGGAGACCTGGACTAGTGACCATCGGCTGGGACGACGACTTTGTCGTCCTTCCGGACACCGAAGAGGACGACGTCGGCTGGGGTGACGAGCCGTCCGACGAGAACGACCGCCGATTGCTGGAAGAACGGCCACCGCACTGGTAGTGAGCCACCGCCGAAAGATCGCTAGCCGCGCTGGCGGCCCTGAGCTAGTAGGTCGCGGATCTCGCGAAGCAACTGGATGTCCTCACCAGGCGTATGGACCTGTTCCTGGCCGGATGACCGCAGGGCCATCAACTTGTTCATCGGGACGACGATGAACAAGTAGACCGCCGCGGCAACGAGCAAGAAATTGATCAAGGCTGTCAAGATCGCGCCAATAGAGAACTCGGCCTCGTTGATGGTGAACACCCAGACGTCGTCCAGGTTCGGCTGACCGAACAGCGCAGCGATCAGTGGTGTGATGAGGTGTTCGACCAGGGCATTGATCACTGCGGTGAGCGCGGCTCCGATGACGACTGCGACGGCCAGATCCATGACGTTGCCGCGCAAGACGAATTCTTTGAAACCCTTGAGCATGAGCGCCCCCTCTGCACTCTCAGTTGGCGTCTGGCGGCACGCTAGCGGACTGCGACCGAGAGGCGAGACGTAACAGCTGCCTCGGCTAGGTCCGCGGCCTGCTCTGAGGTGACTGCGACCACGAGCAGAGCACCGTCGGCGTGCAAGCCCCCGTCGGTTTGCGCCGGCGCCGCGAGCAGCGGCACCTGCGTCGCGATCGGACCGGCGGCCCCGTGGCCATCGACCGGTGCGGCAATGAGGTCAACGAGCTCGCCTGGACGTACGATCGCGACCGCGCCCGGGTCGGCGATCCTGACCGGCACCGCCATCAGGTCGTCGCCCCAGCCCTGGACCAGGGACGTCCCGACAAGGCGGACGTCCGTGATCGGTTCTCCGGCTCGGGCAGGACCGGCGAGCATCCGGCCGACCGCCGCATCGATGCTGTCCGTGGCGCCCGCCGGCACCGACGCGGGGAGCACGTCGATCGTGTCGAGATCCGAACGCTGCAGGGTGGCGCCGCCGGGTAGCTCGCGTGCTGTCACCACCAGCGGCACCGTCGTGACGGGATCGGCTTCGGCGGCGTGGATCGCCAGAGCGAGGGCTGCGGCGGCCAGGCCGGCGGCGAGCAGCCGGCGGTGCCAGAGGACGGCCTGCGCGAACTGAGCCAGTCGGCCGCGGGATACGCCTTCCATACCCCACGACGCTAGGGGGCAGAGAGTCGCTGCTCCGCGTTATCCACAGGGCAGATTGACCGGCCTTGTGTTGGTAACGCGGCTGGCTGCCTGCGCGACTTCGTGGCTGCTGCCCGTGCCTGTTGCGAGATAGGGACCCCATTTTGCGGAAGTTCCACCTGATTTTTTCTCTGCTATCGACTGCCGCTGCGTTGCGTGTCGCGCCGACACGCTGGAGCAGTTCATCCCACGCGTCACCAGCGGCGAACACGAATTCACGGTGCGGATCCGCTACCGCTTCCCGAGCCTGCACGGCTCCGCCGTTTCTGGGCCGAGTACCGCGGCTGTGGTGACCGGTCCGCCGTCCGATGACACAACCGCACCCGTCCCACCCAACCGCCTGCGAGTCATCGTCGACTGCAATACCGGCGATGAGTCGTACGAGTTGCAGGGCGCGGCCGACGACACGTCGCCACTGGAGGCGATCCAGTACCAGGCGATCCGGTTCGACATACGTACCGGTCGGTTCTACTTGGACCCGGCCGGCTACGACATCCCAAGAACTGGCTCACTGCAGTCGCCGATCATCGGCCCCGACAATCGCATCAGGCTCCGCGCTGTCGACGAGGCGGGAAACCGTTCTGGGACCGTCGAGTTGCAGCGTGGGGAGGAGGAGTTCGAGAACTGCTGACGCATACGATCCGTCGGGCGCCCTGTTAGGGCGCGGCCGAGCACCCCGGAGGCGCTAGACGGCGGCCGGACTCTCCTTCTTCGCCGACCTATTGGCTGATGACGAGCCGCTGGCCGAGCTGTCGCCCGACGAGCTTGCCGACGAGTCGGCCGAGCCGTTCGACGACGCCTCCGACGACGCCTTCGACGACGCTCCGTTGCTCGAGCCGTTCGCCGCGGCTCGGCTGTCGGTGCGGTAGAACCCGGAGCCCTTGAAGACCACGCCAACGGCCGAGAACACCTTGCGAAGCCGGCCGTCGCACGCGGGGCACACGGTCAAGGCATCGTCGGTGAACTTTTGCACGACCTCGAGCTGTTCGCCGCAGTCAGTGCAGGCGTACTGGTAGGTGGGCACGGTTCCACGTCCTCCTCGAGCCTCCGGGCCTTAGCACTCTATGGCCCTGACTGCTAATGATGCGTCGTCGACACCCCTGTTGTCCAACACGAAGTGTCATGGCGGGCCCGTGTTTCCCGCTCCGGCGGGGGCACGCTTGGCTGCGGGAGGTCGTCCCATACTCTGCTCGGCGTGGATCGCCGCCGCATCGCCTACGGACTGTCCGTTCTCGCCGGGGTCGTAGTGCTGGCCATGGTGGCGGCCGCTGCGTTCACCGTGTGGTCGGTGCGTCGGCCGTACCCCGACTACAGCGGGACTGTGGAGGTAGCCCGGCTGCAAGGCGACGTCGAGATCATCCGCGATGAATACGGCATCCCGCACATCTATGCCGATACGGCCGAGGACCTGTTCCGGGCGCAGGGCTACGTCCACGCTCAAGATCGGTTTTGGGAGATGGACGTTCGCCGGCACGTTGGCGCCGGCCGGCTGTCAGAACTGTTCGGCGAAACGTCGGTCGAGAGCGACGCGTTCCTGCGGACGCTGGGCTGGCGCGACGTAGCGCGGCAGGAGTTCCCGCTGCTCGCGCCACCCACCCGCCGCTACCTGCGGGCGTACGCCGACGGCGTGAACGCGTGGCTGGCCGGCCGATCCGGTGGTGATCTCGGGTTGGCATACACGGTGATCGGCCTCAATGGGGCGGACACCGCTCCGGCGCGGTGGACCCCGATCGATTCGCTCACCTGGTTGAAGGCGATGGCGTGGGACCTGCGGAGCAACATGGAGGACGAGATCGGCCGGGCGCTTACGGCCGGATCGATTCCGCCGGAGCGGGTGGAGCAGCTGTATCCCGAGTACCCCTACGACGAGCACCCTCCGATCGTCTCTGATGACTACCTGCCCGAGGGACCCGTACCCGAGCTTGTCGGCACGGACGGAGCGACACTCGACGGTCGCGCGCTGAGTGCCCTGGTGGAGGCCGAGAGCGCGATAGCAGCTGTTCCGCCGATTGTCGGCACGGGTGAGGGCATCGGCTCGAACTCGTGGGTGGTCGACGGGTCACGGACGGCGACCGGTACCCCCATGCTGGCTAACGATCCACACCTGGAACCGGCCATGCCGTCCATCTGGTACCAGATCGGCCTGCATTGCCGCGCCATCACCGATGCTTGCCCGTTTGACGTGACCGGCTTCTCCTTCTCCAGTCTTCCGGGCGTCATCATCGGTCATAACGACCGCATTGCGTGGGGCTTGACGAATCTGGCACCCGATGTCACCGATCTCTACCTCGAGCAGGTGGAGGGGGACCTGTACCGGGTGGGCGATGGCTGGATGCCGATGGAGACTCGAAGGGAGACCATCCGGGTGGCCGGCGGGAACGACGTCACCATCACCGTCCGGACGACTCGGCACGGCCCATTGCTGTCGGACCACAGCTCCGAGCTGCGGGACGTCGGGGCAACCGCCCCGGTAGAGGTCGAGGCCGACGCGCCCGCTCCGGTGGACGAGTATGCGGTCGCATTGCGCTGGACGGCACTGGATCCGGGGCGTACCGCAGACGCGCTGTTCATGCTTAACGCGGCCCGGGACTGGGAGTCGTTCCGGGAGGCTGCCGCGATGTTCGAGGTCCCGGCCCAGAACCTGGTGTACGCCGACGTCAACGGCAACATCGGCTACCAGGCGCCCGGCAAGATCCCGGTCCGAGAAGCCGGGGACGGGCGATGGCCAGTGCCGGGTTGGACGGGGGAGTACGAATGGCTGGGCTACATCCCCTTCGAGGCGCTGCCAAGCGTCCTCAACCCTGACGAGGGGTACATCGTGACCGCGAACCAGCCGGTCACCTCACCGGAGTACCCCTTCCTGCTGACGGCCGATTTCGATTACGGCCAGCGGGCCGCGCGCCTTCACGACCTGCTTGCGGACGCGGGTCCGCTGGACGCCGACACGATGCTTGCCATCCAGATGGACAGCCGCAACCCCATGGCCGAGACGCTCGTTCCGCACCTGCTCGCGTTGGGCGACCTCGGCCACTATTACGGCGACGGCCTCGAATTGTTGCGTGATTGGGATTACCGCCAGGGCCCGGAATCGGCCGCCGCGGCGTACTTCAATGCCGTCTGGCGCAACCTGCTGCGGCTGACCTTTCACGACGAGCTGCCGGAAAGCCAGTGGCCGGCCGGCGGTGGTCGCTGGTTTGCCGTCATGGAGGCACTGCTTTCCGAGCCGGACGACCCGTTCTGGGACGACGTGGGCACCGACCAGGTCGAGACCCGCGACCAGATCCTCCGCACAGCGGCCCGCGACGCTCGCGATGATATGACCCGCCGGCAGGGCAAGGATCCCAAGAAATGGGCGTGGGGCCGGCTACACGCACTCACCCTCACCGAGCGGACGGTCGGCGACTCCGGCATCGGGCTCGTCGAGGCACTGTTCAACCAGGGCCCGGTAGAGGTGGGCGGCGGATCGGCCATCGTGCAGGCCAACGGGTGGTTCGCCATGGATGGGTACGAGACCAGTTGGGCGCCCTCCATGCGGATGGTTGTGGACCTTGGCGATTTGGATGAATCCCGCTGGATCGACCTGACCGGCGTGAGCGGTCACCCGTACCACGAGCACTACGGGGACCAGACCGAGCTGTGGCGGACGGGGCGATCGCTGCCAATGCGGTCATCGAAGGAAGCGGTCCGAGCGGCCGGCGTGAACTCGCTGCTGCTCGTCCCTCCCGTCGACCAGTAGATCGATCACGCGAAGAGCTGCACAGTGGACGGCGTTGCGGCAGCGGTGACTGGCACATCGTGCAACTCGCGAGGCACCGGTATGTCGAGCACCTCGCCGTCGTACAACAGCACACACGTGAACGCCCGGCCTCCCGCGCGAGCGAGAGCTCGGTCGAACGATCCGCCGCCGCGCCCCAGCCGGACCCCGCGCTGATCAACGGCCAGGCCTGGGGCGAGTACCACGTCCGCCGTTGTCACTGCCGCAGGCCCTAACGCCTCAGACACCGGCTCCAGCATGCCGCGGCTGGCGGCTACAAGACCGCGCGGACCGGTGTAGGTTGCCCAGTCCAAATCACCGTCCGGCAGCAGGATCGGAAGCAGCACGTCGGTTCCCTGGGCCGACAATGACTCCAGCAACGGCCCTGTCCCCGGTTCGTTGCCCACCGACACGTAAGTGGCCACCCTCTGCGCCTGGGCCACCTCGGGCATGGCCAGCACGACATCGCGGAGTGCGCGCGCAGCCACGGAGAGCCCGCGGGCGTCGAGCGCTCGGCGGTTTTCGATGATCCGCTCGCGCAAGGCCGCCTTGGCTGTTGCCGTGTCGATACTGGGTGCCACACTTGCCACGCTAGTTGACCGCGGACAACTAGGGTTGTGGCATGGCGCCCATCACCAAAGCGGTCATCCCGGTTGCCGGGCTGGGAACCCGGTTCCTGCCCGCCACGAAGGCGACCCCCAAGGAAATGCTGCCGGTCGTCGACAAGCCGGCCATTCAGTACGTCGTGGAAGAGGCCGTCGCGGCCGGGCTCGACGACATCCTGCTGGTCACGGGGAGAAACAAGCGCTCCCTTGAGGACCATTTCGACCGGGCGTGGGAACTCGAGGCCATGCTGGAAGCGAAGGGAGACGAATACCGGTTATCCCGGGTCCAGAAGTCTCAGGTGCTGGCCGACATCCACTACGTGCGGCAGGGTGACCCCAAGGGCCTCGGGCACGCCGTCCTGTGCGCTGCGCGGCACGTAGGCGACCAGCCGTTCGCCGTCCTCCTCGGCGACGACCTGATCGACCGGCGCGATCCACTGCTGCCGCGGATGCTCGACATTCAGCGCGAGCAGGGTGGCAGCGTGATCGCCCTGATCGAGGTCGACCCCGCCCAGGTGCACCTGTACGGCTGCGCGGCCGTCGAGCCGGGCACTGAAGAAGACGTCGTCGACGTGGTCGACCTCATCGAGAAGCCCCAGCCCGACGACGCGCCGAGCAACCTGGCCATCATCGGACGATACGTCCTGCACCCGGCGGTGTTCGACGTGCTACGCGAGACCCCACCTGGCCGGGGTGGCGAGATTCAGCTGACCGACGCGCTCAAGGTTCTCGCGTCCACGCCTCCCGAGGACGGCGGGGGCGTGCGAGCCGTCGTGTTCCGCGGCCGCCGGTACGACACCGGTGACCGCCTCGACTACCTGCGTACGACCGTCCAACTCGCGAGCGAACGCGAAGACCTGGGCAAGGACTTCCGCGCTTTTCTCCGCGACTTTGTGGCCAAACTGCCGGACGAGAGCGAGATCGAGTGAAGCGAGTCGCCGATCACCTGTCCGACATCCTGTCCGCCGTCGAGCCGCTCACCCCGATCGACGTGCAGTTGTTGGATGCGCACGGCTGCGTGCTGACCGAGGATGTCACCGCACCGTGGCCGCTGCCGCAGTTCGACAACTCTGCGATGGACGGGTACGCGGTGCGAGCTGCGGACGTCGCTGAGGCCTCCGAGGAGAACCCGGCCGAGCTCCCCGTGGTCGCCGACATCTCGGCCGGCGCGTCCTACAGCAGCGCCATCGGCCCAGGCCTGGCGGCCCGGATCATGACCGGAGCGCCGATGCCGACCGGTGCCGACGCGGTAGTCCCGGTCGAGCTGACGGACGGCGGGACGGCCCGGGTGCGGATCACGGCGGCCGTGCCGGCTGGGCGGCACCTGCGCCAGGCCGGTGAGGATGTGGGCGCCGGTGACACGGTCCTGCCGGCCGGTACCGTGCTCGGAGCGGCGCAGGTCGGGCTGCTCGCTGCGGTGGGCAAGGACCGCGTGACGGTGCGGCCGCGGCCCCGGGTGGTGGTCATCTCAACGGGCAGTGAGCTCGTCGAACCCGGCCTGCCGGTGGCCGCGGGACAGATCACCGACTCGAACTCGTTCATGCTTGCCGCGGCCGCGCAGGAAGCCGGCGCGATCGCGTATCGAGTTGCTCCGGTGCCGGACGAGGCGGCCAAGGTGATGAGCGTGATCGAGGATCAGCTGGTACGCGCCGACATGGTCATCACCAGCGGCGGGGTCAGCGCCGGCGCCTACGACGTGGTCAAGCAGGTGCTCTCCGAGCTCGGCACGGTGCAGTTCGACAAGGTGGCGATGCAACCCGGGATGCCGCAGGGTTTCGGCATGGTCGGCGACTCCTCGACGCCGATCTTCACGTTGCCGGGGAATCCGGTGAGCGCCTTCGTGTCGTTCGAGGTCTTCGTCCGGCCGGCGATCCGCAAGATGCTCGGCTCGTCCCGCTTGCACCGCCCGACGGCCAAGGCGGTCCTGCAGTCGACCCTGCGCTCGCCGGAGGGCAAGCGCCAGTTCGCGCGGGCACGGGTGCAGCCTGGCCGCGACGGGACAAACCAAGCCACGCCACTGGGCGCCCAGGGGTCGCATCTGCTGGCCGACCTGGCTTATGCCAACGCGTTGATCGTCGTCCCTGAACAGGTCACCGAGGTGCCTGCAGGGCAGATGGTCGAGACTGTGCTCATCGAGCGGCGAAGGGATTGATGCGCCCGTGGCGGATCGGCTCAGTCATATCGACGAGCACGGTGCTGCCCGCATGGTCGACGTTTCCGGCAAGGATGTGACAGTCCGTACCGCGCGGGCCAGCGGCCGGGTGTTGGTGTCTCCGAAGGTTGTCGAGCTGTTGCGTGGTGAAGGTCTGCCGAAGGGCGATGTGCTGGCGACCGCCCGCATCGCAGGGATCCAGGGCGCGAAGCGGACACCGGAGCTGGTGCCGCTGTGCCACCCGATCGCTGTGCACGGCGTCGAGGTCGACCTCAGCGTCGGCGACGGCGCGGTGGAGATTGTGGCTACCATCCGTACTGCCGACCGGACGGGGGTCGAAATGGAGGCGCTGACCGCGGTGAGCGTGGCCGCGCTCACGGTGATCGACATGGTCAAAGCCGTCGACAAGTCGGCGACGATCACAGACGTGAGGGTGGACGAGAAGACAGGCGGGCGATCAGGAACATGGCACCGCCCGCACGCCGCTGATCACGCCAGTTGAGTAGTGTGGCGTAGCCTGCCTAAACCCAAATCAAGGGGTCGGTTGAGTGATGCGCGCACTCGTGGTTACGGTGTCCACCCGGGCGGCCAACGGCGTGTACGAGGACCGTGGCGGCCCGATCCTCGTAGCCGGCCTGCGCGAGTTCGGCGCGGAGGTGGATGGTCCTCGGGTGGTGCCGGACGGCGATCCGGTCGAAGATGCTCTCCGTAGCGGTGTTGCGGACGGTTACGACGTCATCGTGACGACGGGCGGGACCGGCCTCGGGCCGCGGGATCTCACGCCGGAGATGACCCGGCGCGTCATCGATCGGGAGGTGCCGGGGGTGGCCGAGGCGATCCGAGCCAACGGCATAGCCGCTGGCGTCCCTACCGCGGCTCTCTCGCGTGGAGTGGTCGGGGCAGCTGGGCGTACCTTGATTGTGAACCTGCCTGGGTCTCCCGGCGGCGTCAAGGACGGTTTGGCCGTCGTGGGCTCCGTCCTGGCCCACGCGGTCGACCAGCTGCGGGGAGGTGACCACTGATCAGCTTCGAACGCCTTGATTGGCCGGTCCAGCTGGCCGAAGGCCCAGTGGCGCTCCGCCCGTTGAGGTACCGGGATGCGCGCGCGTGGCTGGAGGTTCGCCAGCGCAATTACGAGTGGCTCCGCCCATGGGAACCGACAGCGCCGGTGCCGGGGGCGAGGCCTGCGACGTCATTCAGGCAATTGGTGCGCCGCTACAACGCTCAGGCCCGGGCGGGCGAGGCGCTGCCCTGGATCGTGACGTACGAAGGCCGGCTCGCCGGTCAGATGACGATCTCGAACATCATCTGGGGCTCGGCCCGGATGGGCAGCGCTGGGTATTGGGTCGATCGTGACGTCGCCGGTCGAGGTGTGACACCCACGGCGCTGGCACTCGCGGTGGACCACTGCTTCTTTAATGTCGGGCTGCACCGGATCGAGGTGAACATCCGGCCGGAGAACCACGCGTCGTTGCGGGTGGTGCGGAAGCTTGGCTTTCGCGAAGAGGGCATCCGAGAGCGGTTCCTGCATATCGACGGGGACTGGCGCGACCACGTCTCGTTCGCACTCACCGCTGACGAGGTCCCGGAAGGCCTGCTACGCCGGTGGCGCGCATCCCGCGGCACCCAGCTTGCTCCCGAATGATGGGCCGCCCCTCCCGGTGTAGCCACCCGCGTCACACCCGTTACTGACGACACACCGGCAAGGTTGCGCCGAGGTCAGCGCCGCTGCCCGTAGCGTCGTATGACGTGAGTTACAGCGGCCTGATCTACGCGGCGATCGTCGCGTGTTGGGCCGCTGTTCTCGTCCCGCGATGGATTCGCCGCAACGAGGAAGTGGAGCGAGCCCACGAGGAGGACGCGGCCCGTGGTGTCCGCGTTCTGGAGCGGCGTCAGGCTCACGCCCGGCAACGCGCCGGGCGCCTGGCGTTGTCCGGGGCTGGCTTTCCCTTCGTAACACCGACAGCCGGCGTCAGGTCGAACGGGTTGCCGGACGACGGCCCGAGGACCCGAAGTGTCCTCAACTCCGATGCGGCGTTTGCCAGCGACGAGCCCTCGCCCAGTGGCAACGATACAGCGGACCCGCACGAGTTCGACGTGCCGTCGTTCGGAATCGCGGCCCGGCGGCGGCGTCGCGTGCTCGCGTTGCTCCTCATCGCGCTCGGCGTCGTGACTCTGGCGGTTGCCGCCGGGCGGCTGCCACTCGAATCCGTCACGCTTCCAGCGGTCTTGCTGAGTGGATTCCTCCTGCTCGCTCGGCGCGCTGCGGTCGCCGAAGCGCGGCGCCGCGATCGGATGCACCGCGTGCTCGCCCGGCGGCGAGCGGAGGCTCAGGCGCAGAAAGCGGCCGCCGTGGATCCCGACGTCGCAGGCAGGCGGATTGCCGTTCTCAACCTGCCCGAGCCGGCCGAACCACCAGACCCCAATGCTTGGGAACCGGTGCCTGTCCCGCTGCCGACGTACCTGACGAAGGCAAAAGCGGAGGCACCTGTGATCCGCAAGATCGACCTGTCGAGCCCGGGTGCGTGGACGTCCGGCCGGCTTAACCCGGCTGGATCGATCGCCCTACCACCGCCGGGCCTACAAGAGGACGATGACCTGCCCGAACAGAGGCGGGCGGTCGGCGGCTGAACGATTTCCGATTCGGAACCGTCGCAGTCCAGGTGATATCGTTCACCGGGTTGTTCCCAAGGGGCTGTGGCGCAGTCCGGTAGCGCACCTCGTTCGCATCGAGGGGGTCAGGGGTTCAAATCCCCTCAGCTCCACCATCGCGGTCTTACTCCAGCCCCCTGTCAAAGAGACAGGAGAGAGCAGGCCCGCCAGGGTCTCCCGATCAGGCTCGCCGTTCTCGGCGG
Organism: Jiangellaceae bacterium; assembly: GCA_035762665.1. Classification (GTDB taxonomy): domain Bacteria; phylum Actinomycetota; class Actinomycetes; order Jiangellales; family Jiangellaceae; genus JASLBX01. Next base: position 19,998 of record DASTNZ010000154.1, read on the forward strand.
GTCTGTTCGTGCGTACAGGTGCCTCCTCGGCCGTTTGCTCACAGAAGGCATGGGCAGCGATCACGAGGTCGCGGACTGGCTCGGTATAGGTTTGCCCTACCACATGGGTCGTGAGGTCTTCCTGGTCAATTAGGAGCTGGTCGAACATGGCCTGGTTGAGCAGGCGGCGTCCGTGGTCGGGGAGTCGTCGGTACAGCGCCTGAGGGTGCTGCAAGAGATCCAGCTGGGCTTCGAGTATGGCGGCGGCGGCCAGGCGCTCGTCGCTCTGGTCCAGCCGCTTCTGGACCTCCCGACGGTCGGGTCTGGAGCTTGGTCATCCGGGACGCAATTGCCCACCGGGCGGTGCTACGGTGAGCTGACTAGGTGCAAAGCACCTGCGAGGGGGGCTCATATGGTTGCTGGCAGGTTGCGCGGTTTTCGTGGCTGCGCCGCCGCGCTCGTGCTGCTCGGACTGGCCGTCAGTGGACTGGTCGGCACGCCTCAGGCTGCGGCGGTCGACGTCCCTGCCGGCTTTCAGGAGGAGACCGTCTTCAGCGGCCTGACGCAACCCACCGCGGTGCGCTTCGCCGGCGATGGCCGGGTGTTTGTCGCTGAGAAGAGTGGCCTGGTCAAGGTCTTCGACAACCTGACCGATACCACCCCGACGGTCTTCGCTGACCTGCGGACGCAGGTTCACAACTTCTGGGACCGGGGCCTGCTCGGCTTGGCACTGCACCCTGACTTCCCGGCCAATCCGTGGGTATACGTCCTCTACACCCATGACGCCGTCATCGGCGGAACAGCGCCGCGCTGGGGATCCGTCGGCGGCACGTCGGACGGCTGCCCAACGCCTCCGGGTGCCACCGCAGACGGTTGCGTGGTGAGCGGTCGGCTCTCGCGCCTGCAAGCGTCCGGCAACGTCATGGTAGGCGCGGAGGATATCCTGATCGAGGACTGGTGCCAGCAGTATCCGAGCCACTCGATCGGCAGCCTGGTGTTCAGCCCCGACGGTGATGCCCTTTATGTGAGCGGCGGCGACGGCGCGAGCTTCAACTTCGTCGACTTTGGCCAGGACGGCACCCCGGTCAACCCGTGCGGAGATCCCCCGTCAGGGGTCGGGGGTTCAATGAGCCCGCCCACCGCCGAGGGTGGCGCGCTACGAAGCCAGGATCTGCGCACCACCGGCGACCCTGCCTCCCTCGACGGAGCGATCCTCCGAGTCGACCCGGCGACCGGCGAAGGCCTACCGGGCAACCCTCTGTTCAGCAGCTCCGACGCGAACGCGCGGCGCATCGTGGGCTACGGCCTCCGGAACCCGTTCCGGATGACGCTCCGGCCAGGTACCAACGAGGTGTGGGCCGGCGACGTCGGCTGGAATGACTGGGAAGAGATCAACCGGCTGACGAACCCCACTGACAATACCGTCGACAACTTCGGCTGGCCTTGTTATGAGGGAGACGGGCGGCAAAACGGCTACGACAGCGCGAACCTCAACCTGTGCGAGAACCTCTACACCGCGGGCAGTGGCGCGGTGGTCCCGCCATACTTCCGCTACCACCACAACGATCTCGTGGTCCCCAACGACGTGTGCCCGAAGGGTGGCTCGTCCGTTGCCGGCGTCTCGTTCGCCTTCTATGAGGGCGGGAACTACCCGCCGGAGTACCGGGGCGCGCTCTTCTTCGCCGATTACACCCGCCGGTGCATCTGGTCGATCGAAGCCGACCCGAACGGTCTCCCCGACGTATCGAAGCGTCGCACCTTCGTCGCCGGCGCCGCCCAGCCCGTCGACGTGCAGATCGGTCCCGGCGGTGACCTGTTCTATGTCGACCTGGGCGGCACGATACGGCGGATCCGTTACTTCAGCACGAACCAGCCCCCTATCGCCGTCATCACCGCCCAACCGACGAGCGGGCCGGCGCCACTCACCGTAGCGTTCGACGGCACCGCGTCCAGCGATCCAGACAACGACCCGCTGACCTACGCTTGGGACCTCGACGATGACGGCGCGTTCGACGACTCCAATTCGCCTACACCGAGCTACACCTACACGCAGGCAAGCACCTACACGCCTTCCTTGCAGGTCACGGACAACTCCGGCGCCACCGGGGTCGCATCGGTCACCATCACGGCAGGAAACACGCCGCCTAGGCCGGTAATCGACACGCCGTCCGCCAGTACGACCTGGCGGGTTGGGGACACGATCTCGTTCAGTGGGCATGCCGTGGACGACCAGGACGGCTCCTTGCCGGGGACGGCGCTCAGCTGGAGGTTGATCTTGCAGCATTGCCCGTCCACCTGCCACGAGCATGAATTGCAGACAGTCACCGGGACTGGTGGCAGCTTCGTGGCGCCCGACCACGAGTACCCGTCACACCTGGAGTTGCGGTTGACGGCAACCGATTCGGGGGGGCTTAGCGACACAGTCAGCACGCTCCTGAATCCGCAGACCGTCCAGCTCGAGTTCGCCACCCAGCCCTCGGGTCTGACCTTGACGGTGGGCTCGACCAGCCAGGCGACCCCGTTCAGCCGCACCGTCATCACCGGCTCGACGGCCTCGATTAGCGCCAACTCACCGCAGGCCTTGAATGGACAGACCTACGAGTTCGTCAGCTGGTCTGACGACGGTGCCCAAACCCACACGGTCGTCGCAAACAGTTCGACGACGTACACCGCCACTTTCGCCCTGGATGCGACCGTGCCGGTAGTCTCGAACGTCGTCGCGCGCCCCGGCCCCGGCAGGGTGACGATCTCCTGGTCCACGAACGAGCCGTCGGACAGCCAGGTCGAATACGGTCGGACGACCGGCTACGGGAGTTTCGCACCACCTTTGCAACCGGATCGCACCCTAACTACGCAGCACAGCATCACTATCACCGGCCTCGACCGGAAGACCACCTACTTCTACCGGGTTCTCAGCCGCGACGCCGCGGGCAACCTCGGCTCGTCGCTCGGCTCCTCCTTCCGAACCAAGTAGTGGTGTGGGGCCTCACCGGATCAACCAAGGCGGCCGGGTTGCCGCTTGGCACGCGCCGGCGGCTGCGGCCGGCGTGTCGGAGCGGTTTGTCCGCGACCCGTCGCGAGCGAGCGCACACTGTGGTGCGGCTGGCCGGGGTTTGGCTCACACCACAGTGTCCAGCGAAGCGAGGAGACGGTCGACGTCCTCGTCGGTGGTGTACAGGTGCGGGCTCACGCGCAGGACGTTGCCGCGTGGGCCGACGTACACACCCGCCTCTGACAACGCCCGCGTGATCCGGTCCCGGGCGTCGACCGGAACGCCGATGCCGAGCATGTGCGGCCCGCGGTCTGCCTCGACCTCCAGGCCACGGGTCCGCGCCTCACGTTCGAGCCGTCCGGTCAGCTCGCCAAGGCTTGCGGCGATGTTGGGCACGCCCCACACGAGTAGCTGCTCGAGCGCAGCGAGGGCCATCGGGGTGAGCTCAAAATGAATCCGGCCGCCAGCGTCGAAGCGGCGTGCGCCGGTCTGGTACTCGTCGCGGTAGTCGACCAGTGCGGCGAAGTCGTCGGCGCCCTCCCTCACGATCAGTTGTCCTCCAACGCCGTCCCCTCGCGTGCCGCTCGGCGACGTAGAGGTAGCCGAGCGCGAACGGACCGAGCAGCCACTTGTAGCCCACGGTCACCAGGAAGTCGGGGTCCAGGGCGGTCACGTCGAGTGGCATCGCTCCCGTGGACTGGCTGGCGTCGACGACGAGCGCGGCGCCGATCTGTCGCGCGCGTCGGGCGACGGCGTCCAGGTCGACCAGCGACCTGTCGGTCCAGTGCACCTGGGGGACGGATACCACCGCAACCCGCTCGTCGCAACCTGCCAGCACGGAGTCGGTCCAGCTCTGCCCCGGCTCACGTCGCACGGTCACGATCTCGGCGCCGGGTACGCCGGACGAACCGGCGCCACGTGTACACGCCGGATGGGTACTCGTCGGCAAGCACAAGCACCCGGTCGCCGGGCCCGGCGCGCAGGTTGGTCGCGGCCACCCTCAGCCCGTAGCTGGTCGTGGGCACGAGGACGATTCCGCCGGCCGTCGCACCGATCAGTTCGGCGAATAGGCTCCGGCGGCGCTCGGCCGCGGTGAACCAGTCCGTCGCCCGGATCCGCCACGGCTGGGCGCGCCATCGCAGCGCCTCCTCCCCCGCCGCGACCGCCGACCGCAATGACGTGGCCAGACTCGCGACATTGAAGTACGCGATCGGCGGGAATGTCGAAGAGGTGACGCTGCGGCGGGATCGGTCCCACGATGCGCTCCTGGGTCGCGCGCACACAGTCATGCGCTCGGCCGAGCGCATCCAACGACCGTGGTCTTCTTCTTGACCGACAACAGAGCATTCAGACGGCGGCGGCGCTCGGAGATGACGCAGCACAGCGTGACGAATCTCGCCGCCGGCGTCGCCATGCCCGGCACAGGTTCGCTCGTTGATGGTTGTGGCAGGTGATCCTGCCGCGTAGATCTCCAGCATGTCCGCCAGCTCGTTCGGACGTGGAAGTCTAGTTGAACTCACCGCCGTACGAGGAGTACCAGGGCACCGTCCAACCCATCCACTTCTGGAACGACCGGACCTTGGATAGCGGCGCCCGCGACACCCTGACCAATGACGTGTCGCGGGTGTACAGATGCACCAGGTGGCCGATGCGTCGACCAGAATGGAGCAGCCGTCACAGCCCGCGTCCCAACTCGGGTCGAGCGTCAAGTGGTAGACGACGAGCTGCCGGCGATCGTCGAACAGGTCGAGCAGCGTCGTCTTGCCGTCCGGCCGTCAAAGACGTACTCCTTGCCGATCCGGACCCTCGTGAGTCGCCGTCGCTCGGCATTGAGCCGGTCTCGGGGCCGCATCGACGGCGACGTCGAGCATCTCAAGCTGCTCGATGATCCGTACCTATTGGTGACCCGCCAGAGCGACCTTCCCGACGGTCCAGTGCGACTGAAGAACCTCGACGGCGCACCGATGGTTGCCTGGCCGGCCACCTGCGACCAGCCTCGGATGGAGCAGGCACTCGCCCGCCGGTGCGCGGCCGCGGATCGTGTTCCGCAGCGCGGGCAACGAAACCATCCTGTCCATGGTGCGGGCCGGCATGGGAATCGCGATCTTGCCATGGCTCGCCCTCCAGGATCCGACGCCTGGACCGACACCCGACTCGGCATCCACCAGCTGCGACCACTGCCCGCACGCGAGAGCTACCTGCACTGGCCAGCCGGACGCACCCAATCCTCACTCGCAGCACGCACCATCGACATCGCCATCGACGTCGCCAACGACCTGGCCAAGCGGATTCGTCTTCGGCACGGTCAGATGCTAGCCCAGTGATCTCCACTGGTAGTCGCTGATCCGGGCGCGCCGTGCACTGAGTCCGCCGAGGCTCGGTGGCGGGACGCTGGAGCGTCGGCAGCATGGTAGGCAATTACGGGTGCGGGCCCAAGTGTGGTCGGTAAAGGCGATCGTCGGCAAGAATCTGGCGTAGGCAGATCTAACGGTCACGTCAGGCTTTCGCTTATTGGCATGACAAGAGCGACCACCATGAACGCGACGTGGACAGCGAGGGGTATCCATGCCTTTCGGTCGCCAAGTTGAATGGCCCTAAGGGCGTAGTAGGCGCCGACACCGAACGGTGCCGCCAGGGCGACGACTAGCGGCACGACCTGCCACAGCGGCCAGGATTCAGAAAACAGCCGGTTCGCGACCAAGAACCCGACGATTGGACTGAGTGGAATCCACCAGAGCAGTAATAGGGACCGTCGGGTTGCCATTCTGGCCTTGGTGGACGAGGGGGTCCGGTTCACCGTCACGTCGGCCTCCCTTCCAGGCCGCGAATCCGGCCGCTGATCGAGGCGCCGATGGCGAAGGACATCTTCCAGGCCGAGCTGCCGCGTCGTCGCGCCTCGGACT
>DASTNZ010000155.1:0-82549 GCA_035762665.1 Jiangellaceae bacterium
GAGTACGCGCTCGAGCTGAACCGGCTGATCGAGCTGCAGATGGAAGGTGCGGTGGGCTGACCCAGCGATGACGGCGCTCACCGGAAACACCACAGAAGAGGGATTGATGAGGGCACAGCACGGCCTTGCCGAGCACTCGCATGGCGCCGGGACCGAGAAGCGCGGCCACGGCGGCAGCTCGCTGCACAAGTTCGCATCGTTCGACGTCGACGCGCACCCGGTCCCGCACGGTCGGGAAGAGGAGTGGCGGTTCACGCCGATGGCCCGGCTGCGCGGTCTGCACGACGACGCGAGCCTGGACGGTCACGACTACGAGGTCACCGTCGACGCCGACCCGGTGGTCCGGGTCGAGACGCTTGATGCAGACGACCCGCGGGGCGAGGCGGTCCGGGGGTCGTCGGGATACGTGCCGATCGACCGGCCGAGCGCGAGGGCCTGGGCCGTTGCGGATAAGGTGCTGGCGCTTACCGTGCCGGCGGAGGCGGTCGCAGAGCGTCCGACGTACATCCGGCTGCGCGGCCTCTCCGCGGAGAAGGCGGCGGTCGGCCATGTGGTCGTGACCGCCGAGGCCTACAGCAATGCGGTCGTCGTCATCGAGTACGAGGGGTCGGCGACATTCAGCGACAACGTCGAGATCGTCACCGGCGAAGGCGCCCAGCTGGTGCTGGTGAGCCTGCAGGACTGGGCCGACGACGCGACCCACCTCTCACACCACCACGTGCGGGTCGGCCGGGACGCCACCGTCAAGCACGTGGTCGTCACTTTCGGTGGCGATCTAGTACGCACCTACACCTCGCTCGACTACGCGGGAACCGGCGGCGAGGCCGACCTACTCGGGTTGTACTTCGTCGACGCCGGTCAGCACATCGAGAACCGGTTGTTCGTCGACCACAACAACCCGCAGGGCCGCAGCAACGTCGAGTACAAGGGTGCGCTGCAGGGAACGAAGGCGCACGCGGTGTGGATCGGCGACGTGCTCATCCAGCCCGAGGCGGTCGGTATCCATACGTACGAGCTGAACCGGAACCTGGTACTCACCGAAGGCGCCCGGGCCGACTCCGTGCCCAATCTCGAGATCGAGACCGGCGAGATCGAGGGCGCCGGCCATGCCAGCGCCACTGGCCGGTTCGACGACGAACAGCTGTTCTACCTGCAGTCGCGGGGCATCCCGGCGGATGTGGCGCGGCGGCTGGTGGTCCGTGGCTTCTTCGCCGCGCTGATCGGCAAGATCGGCGTGCCGGAGCTGAACGACCGGCTGGGCGACGCGGTCGAGCGCGAGCTCCGGCGAGCCGAGGTCCAGACAACCGAACCGACACTACGAAGACGAGGCAGCACCACAACATGACCACTCTTGATATCCGCGACCTGCACGTGTCGGTCGAGACCGAGACCGGCCCGGTCGAGATCCTGCGCGGCGTCAACCTGACCGTCAGGTCGGGCGAGATCCACGCCATCATGGGGCCGAACGGCTCGGGCAAGTCGACTCTTGCCTACTCGATCGCCGGCCACCCCAAGTACACCGTCACCGGCGGCTCGGTCGCGCTCGATGGCGAGGACGTTCTCGCCATGACTGTCGACGAGCGGGCCCGCGCCGGATTGTTCCTGGCCATGCAATACCCGGTCGAGGTGCCGGGTGTCTCGGTGTCGAACTTCCTGCGCAGCGCGAAGACGGCCATCGACGGAGAGGCACCGAAGCTGCGGACGTGGGTCAAGGACGTCAAGGCCGCCATGTCTCACCTGGCCATGGATGAGGCGTTCGCCGAGCGAGACCTGAACACCGGGTTCTCCGGCGGTGAGAAGAAGCGCCACGAGATCCTGCAGCTGGAGCTGCTCGACCCGAAGTTCGCCATTCTGGACGAGACCGACTCCGGCCTGGACATCGACGCCCTGCGGGTCGTCTCCGAGGGGGTCAACCGGTTCGCTGCTCGGGGCGACAAGGGTGTGCTGCTGATCACGCACTACACCCGCATCCTCCGGTACATCAAGCCGCACTACGTGCACGTCTTCGTCGGCGGGCGCATCGCCGAGGAAGGCGGCCCGGAGCTCGCCGAGAAGCTCGAGGCCGAGGGTTACGTCAGCTACACGGGCGCGCGGGCCTGAACCCACCCCGCGCCGATCATGCAAAACCCGGGCGACACGCCGAGGAGGTGAACGCAGTGCCAGGCCAGAACGGTCCAGCACTTGACGTTGAGCTGGTCCGCAAGGATTTCCCGATCCTGGAGCGCCGGCTGGCCGGTGACGCGCCGCTGGTCTACCTCGACTCGGCGAACACGTCCCAGAAGCCGCGGGCCGTCCTCGACGCGCTCACCGACCACTACGAGAAGCACAACGCAAACGTCGCCCGCGCTGTGCACCAACTGGGCGAGGAGGCCACGGCGGCGTACGAGGGCGCCCGCGAAAAGGTGGCCGCGTTCATCGGTGCACCGTCCCGCGACGAGGTGATCTTCACCAAGAACGCGTCGGAATCGCTGAACCTGGTGGCGAACACGCTGGCTAGCGGGTTGGCGGAGGATTCGCGCTACCGGCTGGGTCCCGGTGACGAGATAGTCATCACCGAGATGGAGCATCACTCGAATATCGTGCCGTGGCAGCTGGTCTCCCAGCGCACGGGTGCGCGGCTGCGGTGGTTCGGAATCACGGACGAGGGCCGGCTGGATCTGTCCAACCTCGAATCGCTGGTGACCGACCGTACGAAGATCGTCTCATTCGTCCACCAGTCGAACATCCTGGGCACCATCAATCCCGTGTCGACGATCGTGGCCAGAGCACACGAGGTGGGCGCGCTCGTGCTGCTGGATGCATCGCAGTCGGTCCCGCACATGCCCGTCGACGTTTCCGCTCTGGGTGCGGACCTGGTCGCGTTCACCGGCCACAAGATGTGCGGCCCAACCGGTATCGGCGTGTTGTGGGGACGACGGGACGTGCTTGACGCTCTGCCACCGTTCCTCGGCGGCGGCGAGATGATCGAGACCGTCGACATGGCATGGTCCACCTATGCACCGGTGCCCCACAAGTTCGAAGCAGGGACCCCACCGATCGCTCAAGTGGTCAGTCTCGGTGCGGCGGTGGACTATCTGAGTGGGCTCGGGATGTCCGCGGTCGCCGCGCACGAGAAGGCGCTGACCAGGTACGCGCTGGACCGGCTTCAGGGCATCGAGGGCGTGCGGATCATCGGGCCGGCGGAGCCGGTTGACCGTGGCGGCGCGGTGTCATTCACCCTCGACGGGATTCATCCGCACGATGTGGGGCAAGTCCTCGACGAGCAGGGGGTCGCGGTCCGGGTCGGCCACCACTGCGCGCGCCCGGTCTGCGTCCGGTACGGAATTCCGGCGACCACGCGAGCGTCGTTCTATGTGTACACGACCATGAGCGAGATTGACGCCCTGGCCGATGGCCTGGAGCGGGTGAAGAGGATGTTCCGGTGACTACCGAGTCGCTGTACCAGGAGATCATCCTGGACCACTACAAGAATCCGGTGGGCCGAGGGCTTCGGGAGCCGTTCGACGCCGAGTCGCACCACGTCAACCCCACATGTGGTGACGAGATCACTGTGCGGGTGAAGCTGGTGGACGGCAAGGTGGCCGACCTGTCGTACGACGGTCAAGGGTGCTCGATCAGCCAGGCGTCGGCGAGCGTCCTGCACGAAGTAGCGTCCGGACACCCGGTTGCAGAGGCACTCAAGGCGCACGAGGCGTTCGTCGAGCTGATGCAGGGGCGTGGCGAGGTAGAACCGGACGAAGACCTCGTGGGTGACGGCATCGCCTTCGCCGGAGTTGCGAAGTACCCGGCCAGGATCAAATGTGCGCTGCTGTCCTGGATGGCGTTCAAGGATGCGACCGCCCGCGCGTTAGCCCAGGCAGGAGAGGAGAGGCCATGACGAGCGGAACGACTTCCGTCGACGACGTGACCGAGGCGATGCGAGACGTCGTCGACCCCGAACTCGGTATCAACGTGGTCGATCTCGGCCTCGTCTACAGCATTCACATCGACGAGGCCAACGTCGCGACCATCGATATGACGCTGACGAGTGCGGCCTGCCCGCTGACAGACGTCATCGAGGACCAGACTCAGGCGGCACTCGACGGTCTGGTTTCAGACTTCAAGATCAACTGGGTATGGATGCCGCCGTGGGGGCCAGACAAGATCACCGACGACGGCCGCGAGCAGCTACGTGCGCTGGGCTTTAATGTCTGAGCGGCTCGATTCAGCGGGAGCGCCGTCGACGGTCATATTCGACCTTGGCGGCGTTCTCATCGATTGGGATCCGCGCTACCTGTTCCGCACGCTGTTGCCGTCGGAGGATGCCGTCGAGCGGTTCCTCGCCGAGGTCTGCACGCCTGAGTGGAACGCCGCACAAGATGCGGGACGCCCGTGGCCGGTCGCCGTCGCTGAGTTGATTGAGGAGTTCCCCGACCAGGCCGAGTTGATCAGCGCGTACAACGAGCGCTGGTGGGAGACGATCGGCGGCGATATCCCAGAAACAGTCGAGTTGCTGCGCTCACTCCGGGATGGCGGCGTGCGGCTGTACGCGCTGACCAACTGGTCCGCGGAGAAGTTCGACCTCACGTACCCGAGGTTCGAGTGGCTGTCGTGGTTCGGCGGCATCGTGGTGTCGGGCAAGGAGGGTGTCGTCAAACCCGATCAGCGGATCTTCCGGATCCTTCTGGAGCGCTACGACATCGATCCGGTGGACGCGGTGTACATCGACGACGTCGAGCGTAACGTGGCCACGGCCGCCGAGCTCGGCCTACGGAGCCTGCGCTTCACCGGTCCGAAGAACCTTCGGGACGACCTCGCGGCGTTGGGCCTGCCCACCCGGCAGGCATCCACCGCGGGCCAGGCCTGACGATGGTCCGGCTTCACGGCAGCGTCGTCTAGTCGGTGACCAGCATCCGGCGGCTATCGACCTGCCAGCAGATATGCAACCTCGTTGCGTCGCGCAGTCCCAGCTCTGCTGAGTGTGTCGCAGGTGTGCGTGCAGGTCGACAGCCTGCGGCCGCAAGCCTGGATATCGCCGGCATCATTGCCGCCCGCTACCGGCATGAGCGAAGCGGCTGTCGATCTGCCACCGTGGGAAACGGACGTCTGCGGAGTAGCCTTCCGTCAGCGGGGTAACCACTTGAGGTGCCCATCATCGGATTCCATGCCAGCCATGAGCAGGTGCATCCAGCAGAGCTGCTCGAGGACGTCAAGCACGCAGAACAAGCCGGGTTCACCGCGGCGATGTGCTCGGATCATTTCGCGCCGTGGAGCGAGCGGCAGGGCCATTCGGGCTTCGCCTGGTCGTGGCTCGGGGCCGCGCTCGCCACGACGACACTTCCGTTCGGTGTCGTCACCGCACCTGGTCAGCGGTACCACCCAGCCATCACCGCTCAGGCGGCAGCGACCCTTGCAGCCATGTTCCCTGGCCGGTTCTGGATGGCGCTTGGTAGTGGTGAGGCGGTCAACGAGCACATCACTGGCGACGGGTGGCCGCGCAAGGAGTTGCGGGATGCCCGGCTTCGGGAATGCGCACAAATCATCCGAGATCTGTTGGCCGGCGACGAAGTCAGCAGCGACGGACTCGTCACTGTGGACCGGGCGCGGATATGGACACTTCCCGACGAGCCGCCGGCGCAGTTAGGCGCCGCGGTGAGCGTGGAGACGGCAGCGGCGGTCGCGGAGTGGGCGGACGGTTTGATCACTGTCGATCAGCCCACCGAGCAGCTGCGGCAGATGATCGAGGTGTACCACGAGGCGGGTGGGCGGGGACGGTGCTGCGTCCAGGTCCACCTGTCGTGGGACGAGGACGAGGCGCGAGCCGTCCAGATCGCGCACGATCAATGGCGCAGCAACGTCTTCCCGTCCGTGCTCGCCTGGAATCTGGAGACTCCGGCTCAATTCGACGCCGCCAGCCAGAACGTCGCACCGGAGGACATGCGCCCGCATCTGCTGATGTCTAGCGACCCGGCGGTGTACATCAAGCGCATCTCCGAGCTGATCGATCTCGGCTTCGACGAGATCTACCTGCACCACGTCGGCCAGCAGCAGCGCGCCTTCATCGACTTCTTCGGCGAGCATGTGTTGCCCGTCGTCACCGCATCCTGAGGGGAACCACGTGAGGATTACGGACACCAGCGACCTGTGGTGGAAGACGGCCGTCATCTACTGTCTGGACGTCGAGACGTTTATGGACTGGAACGGCGACGGCGTTGGCGACTTTGAAGGGCTGTCCCACCGCATCGACTACCTGGCCGACCTCGGCGTCACGTGCATCTGGCTGATGCCGTTCTACCCAACTCCGGACCGCGACGACGGTTACGACATCGTCGATTTCTACTCGGTGGACGACCGGTTTGGCAGCCTGGGCGATTTCGTGGAGTTCGTACGGACGGCGAACGACCGCGGCATCCGGGTGATCGCCGATTTGGTCGTCAACCACACATCCGACAAGCATCCGTGGTTCCGTTCGGCCCGGTCGAGCAAGAACTCGCCGTTCCGCGACTTCTACGTGTGGCGCAGCGACGAGCCGCCAGACACGTCCACCGAAGTGGTCTTTCCAGGAGAGCAAGAGGGGATCTGGGAGTACGACGAGAAGACCGAAGAGTACTTCCTGCACCGGTTCTACAAGCACCAGCCGGACCTGAACGTGGCCAACCCGGCGGTGCGCGACGAGGTGGCGCGGATCATGGGCTTCTGGTTGGAGCTCGGGCTGGCCGGGTTCCGGGTGGATGCCGTGCCGTTCTTCCTCGAGACGCTCGGCGCGAGCGAGATGGAGGAGCAGGCCTTCGGCGACCCACACGAATACCAGCGAGCTTTGCGGTCGTTCCTGGGCCGGCGACGTGGCGAGGCGATCATGCTGGGCGAGGTGGCGCTGCCTTACGAGCAGCAGATGGCCTACTTCGGCGGCGCGGACGGCGACGAGCTGACCATGCAGTTCGACTTCGTGGTCATGGAGCAGATCTACCTGTCCATGGCGCGCCAGGACGCCCAGCCCCTCGCTGACGCATTGCGGAAGCGGCCGGAGATCTCTCGCGAGTCGCAGTTCGCCACGTTCGTCCGCAACCACGACGAGCTGCACCTGGGGCTGCTCAGCGAGGACGAGCGCCAGGAGGTCTTCGCCGCGTTCGGGCCTGAGGAACGCATGCAGATATATGGACGCGGACTGATCCGCCGTCTCCCACCGATGCTGGACGGCGACCCCCGGCGGATCCGCATGGCCTACAGCCTGATGTTCGCCTTGCCTGGTACGCCCGTGCTGTTCTACGGCGAAGAGATCGGCATGGGCGAGAACCTCGATGTGGGTGGGCGGCAGTCGGTGCGCACACCGATGCAGTGGTCGTCCGGCCGCAACGCAGGGTTCTCGTCCGCGCCGGAAGGAAAGCTGGTCGTGCCCATCGTGGAGGGCGGCTTCGGGCCCGAGCACGTCAATGTCGAGGACCAACGCAACGATCCCGACTCGCTGCTGAACTTCGTCGCGACTCTCATCCGCCGGTTCCGAGAGAGCCCGGAGATCGGGTGGAGCGAGTATGAAGTGCTGGACCAGCCACACAGCAACGTGCTGGCGCACCGGTGCACGTGGCACGATGGCAGCGTCATCATGTTGCACAACTTCGCGGCTGAGCCGTGCACCGTCCCGCTGGAGCTCAAAGACCTCGACAGGTACGCCGTTCTCAACGACTTGCTTCAACAAGACAGCACTCCGCTGGAGGATGGCCGGGTCGAGCTCACCCTCGATGGGTACGGCTACCGCTGGTTGCGGGTCTCCCGTCCCGAGGATCTCCGCCTGGGGTGAGGGCCAGTCCGTAGACTTGAGGCCGTACCGACACCCTCCGAGGAGACATCAGTGGCGATACGGCCGATCCGACTGTTCGGCGACCCCATCTTGCGCACCAAAGCCGAGCAGGTCGTCGACTTCGACAAGGAGCTTCGCCGGCTCGTGCGGGACCTCACCGACACGATGCTGGACGCCCCGGGTGCGGGGCTGGCCGCTCCTCAGATCGGTGTGCCGCTGCGCGTATTCGCCTACAACGTCGACGACGTGGTGGGTCACCTGATCAATCCGGATCTGGAGCTGTCGAGCGAGGAACAGTCCGGCCCGGAAGGTTGCCTGTCGTTGCCCGGCCTCGAGTTCGATTGTGTGCGCGCCATGCGGATCGTCGCCAAGGGCTTCAACGCTTACGGGGACCCGGTGGTCATCGAAGGCAGCGAGCTGCTTGCGCGCGCGATCCAGCACGAGACCGACCACCTGGACGGAGTGCTTTTCATCGACCGCCTCGATCGTGAGTCGCGTAAGGCCGCGATGAAGGCGATCCGCGAGGCCGAGTGGGCGGGCGAGGCGCCGCCGACGGTCAAGGTCTCGCCGCACGCGACGTTCGGCCGGCCGCTGTGAGGCTGGTGTTCGCCGGCACACCGAACGTGGCCGTACCTTCGTTGCAGGCCATCCTCGCCTCCCGCCATGAGGTGGTTGCAGTGTTGACCCGGCCGGACGCTCCGGCGGGTCGCGGCCGCAAGCTGGTTCCGAGTCCGGTGGCGGAGATTGCCGCCGACGCCGGTGTCGAGTTGCTCAGGCCTGCGCGCCCGCGCGATCAAGATTTCCTGGCGCGGCTGGCCGAGATCGCTCCTGACTGCGCGCCGGTGGTGGCGTACGGCGGGCTGGTTCCCAAGGCCGCGCTGGACGTTCCGAAGCACGGCTGGATCAACCTGCACTTCTCACTGCTGCCCGCGTGGCGCGGGGCCGCCCCCGTCCAGCACGCGATCATGGCCGGTGACGACATCACCGGTGCCTGCACATTCCAGCTGGACGAGGGGCTCGACACAGGACCGATCTACGGACGGCTCACCGAGACGATCCGCCCCACGGACACCAGCGGCGATCTGCTGGGCCGGCTGGCCGATTCCGGTGCCAAGCTGCTCGTCGCGACGCTCGATGGGATCGAGGCCGGTCGATTGGTGGCCGAGCCTCAGCCAGCCGACGGGGTGTCCATGGCGCCAAAGCTCACAGTCGACGATGCCCGGGTGGACTGGATCGCGCCGGCCATGCGGATCGACCGGGTCGTGCGCGCTTGTACGCCTGCGCCGGGGGCGTGGACGACGTTCCGCGGCGAGCGGCTCAAGCTGCGGCCGGTTCGGCTCGATCCGAATGCGGGGGATCTGGCGCCCGGAGTCCTCGATGTGAGCCGGGAAGGGGTCCGGGTTGGCACTGGTAGCCATCCAGTCCTGCTGGGTGACGTGCAGCCCCAGGGCAAGCGCGCCATGCCTGCGGCCGACTGGGCGCGCGGAGTGCGAATCGAACCGGGCGAGCGGCTCGAGTAGTGCCTCGCCGCGACCTTGCGAGGGACGCCGCATTCGACGCGTTACGCGCTGTAGACGAGCGGGACGCGTACGCCAATCTCGTCCTGCCGAGCCTGCTCCGCGACCGCGGGCTCGACGGGCGGGACGCCGCGCTTGCCACTGAGTTGGTGTACGGCACGTTGCGGGGACTCGGGACGTACGACGCCGTGCTTGATGCGTGCCTGGACCGGCCACTCGACCGGCTCGATGCGCCGGTCAGGGATGTGTTGCGCCTCGGTGCACACCAGGTGCTGAGCACGAGAATCCCCGCTCACGCGGCGGTGGCTGCGACTGTTGACTTGGCCAGGGCCAGGGTCGGTCCCGGTCCCGCGAAGCTGGTCAACGCCGTCCTGCGGCGGGTGAGCGCGACGGACCTGGACGGCTGGGTCGAACGCTTGGCGCCCGCTGATCCCCTCGGTCGCCTGGCCCTCCGGCATGCTCACCCATCCTGGATCGTGCGTGCGTTCCACGACGCGCTCGGGGGAGACCTTGATGAACTTGCGGCGTGCCTCGCGGCCAACAACGAGCGGCCCACCGTGACCCTTGTTGCCCGGCCAGGACGGTGCACGGTCGATGAGCTGGCCGCCGGCGGAGGCCGGCCAACTCGCTGGTCGCCGGTCGGCGCGGTGCTGCCGGAAGGCGACCCCGGCCGGATCGCCGCGGTAAGGGAACAGCGGGCCGGCGTCCAGGACGAGGGCAGCCAGCTTGTTACCTTGGCTGTCGCCGCCGTGCCCCTCCTCCCCGGACTTGTCCGGCCGGACAGCTCGCCTACCTCGGGCGGAGCGCCCGCTGACCCGGACAAGTCGGGAGAAGTGGGGGACACACGCTGGCTGGACCTGTGCGCCGGGCCGGGCGGTAAGGCGGCTTTGCTGGCCGGGCTCGCCACGGCCCGCGGTGCAAGCCTCGTTGCCGTCGAGCAACACGAGCACCGTGCCCGGCTGGTTGAGCGGGCGCTGGCGGGTGACGCCGGCAGTCACCGGGTGATAGTGGCCGACGGGCGCGAGCCGATCCCCGGTGCCCCTTTCGACCGGACACTGCTCGACGCGCCGTGCAGCGGCCTGGGTGCGTTGCGCCGGCGCCCTGAGGCGCGGTGGCGCCGCCAACCGGCGGACATCGCGGCGCTGCGGCCGTTGCAGGTCGAATTGCTGGACGCAGCCCTGTCGGCCACGCGCCCCGGTGGCGTGGTTGCGTACGTGACATGCTCGCCGCACCTGGCGGAGACGGCGACGGTAGTCAGCGACGTGCTCGGCTGGCGGGACGACGCAGAACGGATGGACGCCCGGCGGTATCTACCGAACATGCCCGCCCTTGGCGATGGGCCGGATGTCCAGTTGTGGCCACACCGGCACGGCACGGACGCGATGTACTTGGCGGTGCTGCGAAGGCGTTGATCGGGTCGGTTCGGCGGGTTACGCCACCGCCGAACCGACGTGATCACGGGTACGGCCTAAGGGACGATGTTGTGGTTGCTGCGGAACAGGTTGGCCGGGTCGTACTGCCGCTTGACCGCCACGAGACGCTCGTAGGTGCTCGGCGGGTAGGCCTCGCCGATGCGCCCTTGACCGTCGGTGCCCAAGAAGCCGGTGTACACGCCCGGCCCCTGCTGAAGCCGCTCGGCGAGTTTGGTGACCCAAACCTGCTGCTCGGCAAGCCCGGCGAGGTCCTGGGTCATCGCCGCGACATTGATCATGACCTGGCGATTCCGGTGCGCGAAAGCGGTCGCGTCTGCCGGCACTCGCGCTATCGCACCTCCAAGAACCCGGAACTGCACAGCGGACATCATCGCGGAAGAGGCGCTCAGCGACTCGACCACTGCCTCAGCAAACGACTGGTCGACGGCGTCGGCGAAGAAATTCCGGCTGGCGGCGATCGGGCGGTAGCCCTCCTGCTCGGGTGGGAACATCTCGAGGTACGACTTCGGACCAACCATGTCGGCCATCGGCGTGGCAATGGCGCGGAACGGCGCCATTGCGCGTTCGGCATCCTCGGCTGGGCCGACGTAGGCCATCTGCCCCATGACTATCAGCTGGCCGTGAACCTCCGGCGGGAGGAACGGCATGGGCGGCGCCACCATCGCCATCATGATCGTCGACAGCTCGTCCGGCGCGGCATCCGCCTCGGCGACGAAGCGAGTGATGACCTCCGGCGTGGCCGGCAGGATGAGCATGCCGCCGGTGAACTGACTGACGTCGCGGAGCCGATACTTGAACCGCGTCGCCACGCCGAAGTTGCCGCCGCCGCCTCGGATCGCCCAGAACAGATCGGGGTGGTTGTCGGCTTCGACCCGCAGCCGCTGTCCGTCGGCCGTGACGATCTCAGCCGCCAGCAATTCGTCGATCGTCATGCCGTACTTCCGGGAGAGGTAGCCGACCCCACCGGCCAGAGTGATGCCCCCGATGCCGACCGTCGCAGTGTCACCGAAGCCGGTCGCCAGGCCATGCTCAGCGGACGCGGCGAGGTAGGCACCAGCCGTGACGCCAGACTGCGCCCACGCGGTCATGCTCTCCGCATCGATGCGGACTTCGTTCAGATCGCGCACGTCCAGCACGATGCCGTCGTCATTGGTGCTGTGGCCGGCCCCGCTATGCCCACCGTTACGAACCGCCAGCGGAATACCCGAGTCGGCCGCCAGCGTGATGATGCGGGCGACGTCGGCATCGTCGGCCGGGCGGGCAACCGCGGCCGGTCGCCCGTCGAAGGTGCCCATGAACACAGTCCGGACTCTGTCGTAGTCCGTGTCGGCCGGAGTGATGACCGCACCATCGATCGAGCTGCGTAAGCGCGAGATAAGATCTGTTGTTGCTGTCGATGTCTGCACCAATGGCTCCCCGTTACTTAGTCGGATCGAGACGTACCAGGTCGGAGACGATGCTAGGCGCCGGCACTGACAGAGTCGGCGCCTGGCGCTTTCGGATCGTCGATACGCGACGCTACAAGTTGAAGTTTGGTTGAAGTCAACTCAGAAGGTGCGTTCTCTCAGTGATCCCTCAGCTTCGGCTAACCTGCGCGTCGTGGGCATTCAGATCGCGCCGAGCATTCTGAACTCGGATTTCGCCAACCTCGAGTCCGAGATCCGCCGCATCCACAATGCCGACTGGGTGCACGTCGACGTGATGGACAACCACTTCGTCCCCAACTTGACCATCGGCCTGCCGGTGGTCGAGGCCATCCTGGCCCGGACCTCACTTCCGGTCGACTGCCACCTGATGATCGACGATCCGGATCGGTGGGCGCCCGCATACGCGGAGGCGGGAGTGGACAACGTCACCTTCCACATCGAGGCGGCGGCCGCACCGGTGCGGCTGGCCAGGGAACTGCGCGCGCATGGGGCCCGCTCGGGTATCGCCGTCCGCCCGGCGACGCCCGTCGAGCCACTTGAAGATCTGCTGCCGGAACTGGACATGCTGCTGGTCATGACCGTTGAGCCCGGCTTCGGCGGGCAGGACTTCCTGGACATCTGCCTGCCGAAGATTCGCCGCGCCCGCGAGATGGTCACCAAGGCCGGCCTCGACGTGTGGATCCAGGTGGACGGGGGCGTATCCGCCGAGACGATCGAGCGGTGCGCCGACGCGGGTGCCGACGTGTTCGTCGCGGGGTCGGCGGTCTACAGCGCTGAGGATGCTGCCGCTGCCATCGATGAGCTGCGCCGACTCGCCGCGGCGGCCGTCCACTGATCAATCCCGCCCGCCGTCACCGGATCACCCGTAGGGCGAGAGGCCTTGCCTGGCCTGGGGAAGGTTCCTCGACAGCCGGCGGTTACACTGCACAGAAAGCACACACGCGTGCTCCGGGGTCGGTGAAAGTCCGAACCGGCGGTGACAGTCCGCGACCCGGTCCAGCCCGTCCAGGCAGGTTGGCCCGGTTGACTCGGTGAAATTCCGAGACCGACGGTGAAAGTCCGGATGGGAGGCAGCACGCGCCGGGTGTCTCGGCGGCAACGTCCGGACACCCGCGACGGTCGCGCGTCCTTGCGCACCACGCCCCGGAGCTCGCCTGAGAAGAGGAGCACCGGGGAATGGCGAGTTCTGCAGAGGTGGCGGCGATGCGGCGCGCACTGGTGCTTGCCCAGAACCCCGGCGTGCCGCTCGGGCCGAACCCGAGGGTCGGCTGCGTGCTGCTGGACGCAGACGGCGCCGTCGTCGCCGAGGGTTACCATCGCGGCGCCGGTCATCCCCACGCCGAAATCGACGCTCTCACCAGCGCGGGTGAGCGGGCGCGCGGCACGACCGCGGTCGTCACGCTCGAACCGTGCAACCACACCGGCCGGACCGGGCCGTGCGCTGATGCATTGCTGGCGGCGGGCGTCGCCCGGCTCGTGTACGCGCAGCGAGACACCAACCCAGTAGCACGTGGCGGAGGTGAGGCGCTTCGCACCGCCGGCGTCGACGTCGAAGGTGGCGTGCTGGCCGACGAGGCACGCGCCGTCAACCCGATCTGGACCTTCGCCGTCGAGAACGGCCGCCCGTACGTCACCTGGAAATACGCCGCCACGCTTGACGGGCGCAGTGCGGCTGCGGACGGCAGCAGCCGGTGGATCACCTCACCCGAGGCTCGCGCAGACGTGCACCGGCTTCGTGCTGAGTGCGATGCGATCCTGGTCGGCACCGGGACGGTCCTCGCCGACAACCCCCACTTGACGGTCCGCGATGTGGCGGGCCAAGCACTCGACGTCGGCCGCCAGCCCCTGCGTGTCGTGATAGGGCTGCGTACCGTGCCGGCCGATGCAGCCGTCCTTGACGACGCAGCCGAGACGCTTGTGCTGAACACGCGCGAGCCGGGAGAGGTGCTCAAGAGGCTGCTCGCGCGCTACCGGCAGCACGTGCTGCTCGAGGGCGGGCCCACGCTGGCCGGCGCTTTCCTGCGGGAGGGACTCGTGGACCGCGTCATCGCCTACTTCGCGCCGGCGTTTCTCGGCGCCGGCCCGGCCGCGCTCTCCGACGCGGGAGTCGGCACGATCGCCGACGCGATAAGGCTCGAGATCACCGATATGGCGCGCGTGGGGCCCGATGTCCGGCTCACCGCGATCAGGAAGGAATCCAGCTGATGTTCACGGGAATCATCGAGGAACTGGGTGAGCTCGTCTCCTTGAACCTCGACGGCGACTCCGCCCGGCTGGCCGTCAAGGCGCCGTTGGTCAGCGCTGACGCCGGCCACGGCGCCTCCATTGCGGTCAACGGGGTGTGCCTCACGGTGGTCGACGTCAACGACGACATCTTCACCGCCGACGTGATGCGAGAGACACTCGAGCGCTCGACAATTGGCGGCCTACACGTCGGCGAGCGGGTCAACTTGGAGCGAGCGGTCCGCGCGAGCGACCGACTCGGTGGGCACATCGTGCAGGGCCACGTCGACGGCGTCGACGAGGTGCAGAGCAGGACGCGTGGGGAGCGCTGGGACGTCGTCCGGATCGGCCTTCCGCAGAAGCTCTCCAGGTATGTGGTCGAAAAGGGTTCGATCGCTGTCGACGGAGTGTCGCTGACCGTATCGGGCCTCGGGGAGGACTGGTTCGAGGTGAGTCTGATCCCTACGACGCTCGAGCTGACGACGCTCGGGCTCCGCAAACCTGGCGAGTGGGTGAATCTGGAGGCCGACGTCATCGCCAAGTACGTCGAGCGGCTCGGGCAGGCCCCGAGATGACCGCGATCCGGCTGGACAGCATCGAGCGGGCCCTCTCCGACGTCGCCGCGGGCAAGGCCGTGGTCGTCGTGGACGACGAGGACCGCGAGAACGAGGGCGATTTGATCTTCGCGGCCCGCAAGGCCACCCCCGAGCTGATGGGCTTCATGATCCGGCACACGTCCGGCGTCGTCTGCGTCCCGATGCTCGGGGCCGACCTGGACCGGCTGAAACTGCCGCCGATGACGCTTGTCAACGAGGACCGCAAGGGCACCGCGTACTCGGTGTCGGTCGACGCCCGCGACGGCATCACCACCGGCATCTCGGCCGCTGACCGGACGCACACCGTCCGCATGCTCAGCGATTCAGCCACCGAGCCGTACGAGCTAACCCGGCCGGGTCACGTGTTCCCGCTCCGGGCTGTAGACGGCGGTGTGTTGCGCCGGCCGGGACACACCGAGGCGGGCGTCGACCTGGCCCGCCTGGCCGGGCTGACCCCGGCTGCGGTGCTGGCCGAGCTCGTCCACGATGACGGTTCGATGATGCGGGCGCCGGCATTGCGCGAGTTCGCCGACGACCATGACCTGGCGATGATCTCCATCGCGGACCTGATCAGGTACCGCCGCCGGTACGAGTCGCAAGTGGCGCGCGTGGCCGAGACCCGGTTGCCGACAGCGCACGGCACGTTTCAGGCGATCGCGTACCGCGACACGGTAGACGGCAGCGAACATGTGGCGCTGCTGATGGGCGACGTCGGCGACGGGACGCCAGTACTGGTGCGGGTCCACTCCGAATGCCTCACCGGAGACACCTTCGGGTCGGTCAGGTGCGACTGCGGGCCTCAGCTGCAGGCAGCGCTGGCCAAGGTGGCCAGCGAAGGGCGCGGCGTGGTGCTGTACATGCGCGGCCACGAGGGACGCGGCATCGGGCTGATCCACAAGCTGCGGGCATACGAGCTGCAGGACGCCGGGCACGACACGGTCGACGCCAACCTGGAGCTAGGGCTGCCGGCAGATGCTCGCGATTACGGAACCGGTGCACAGATCCTGGCCGACCTGGGCGTAAAGGAGATGCAGCTGCTGACGAACAACCCGGCCAAACTCGCCGGACTGGAGGGGTACGGGATGCGCGTAGTGGACCGGATCGGATTGCCCATCACACCTAACCCAGAGAACGTCCGGTATTTACGGACCAAACGCGACCGGATGGGGCACGACCTGCCCGACCTGGGAGATCTCGAAGGGAGCCAGACGTGAGTGGAGCTGGAGCGCCTCGACTAGCGCCGACCGGTGCCGGTGACCTGAAAGTAGCCGTCGTCGCCGCCCAGTGGCACGAGACGGTGATGAAGGGCCTGCTGGAGGGTGCGCTGCGGGCCCTGGGTGAGGCGTCGGTGCGAGACCCGCTGGTGGTCCGGGTGCCCGGCTCATTCGAGCTGCCGGTCACCTGCGCACGGCTGGCCCGGTCAGGGTACGACGCCCTCGTCGCGCTCGGCGTCGTGATCCGGGGCGGGACGCCGCACTTCGAGTACGTGTGCCAGGCAGCCACCGAAGGGCTCACCCAGGTGTCCGTGCAGACGGGCGTCCCGGTGGGGTTCGGCGTGTTGACCTGCGACACCGAGGAGCAGGCGCTGGACCGCGCCGGACTGCCCGGCTCGGTCGAAGACAAGGGGTACGAAGCCGCTCAGGCGGCGATTGCGACGGCCCTGACGCTCCGACCGCACACCTAGCGATGCCGCGACCTTCATCACGGGTCCGCCAGCCCCTGTTGCGTCCCGCCGACTCGGATACAGCGCCCGGCTGTCCGCCAAGTGGGCGAGGTACCCGGCTCGGCGGGCTCGTCCGTACCCTGGACGGTTGTGAAGACGTTCGACGGGCTCTGGGCGGAACTGGCCGCCAAGGTCGACGCTGGTGACGCCACCTCGGGGACGGTCGCGGCCGTCAAGCGTGGCGTGCACGAAGTCGGGAAGAAGGTAGTCGAGGAGGCGGCCGAAGCCTGGATGGCCGCCGAGCATGAGTCGTCGGAGCGGGCCGCCGAGGAGATCTCGCAACTGCTGTATCACGTCCAGGTCTTGATGCTCGCCCGAGGTATCACCCTCGACGACGTCTACGCGAGGTTGTAGGAACCGATGCCGACCCTAAAGATCGCCGTCCCCAACAAGGGCACGCTCGCTGAGCCCGCGGCCGAGATGCTGCGCGAGGCGGGCTATCGCCAGCGTGGCTCCGGGCGCGAATTGAGCCTGCGCGATCCGGACAACAGTGTCGAGTTCTTCTTCCTGCGCCCGCGCGACATCGCGGTCTACGTGGGTTCGGGGACACTGGACGTCGGTTTCACGGGTCGTGACCTGCTGCTCGACTCCGGCGCGCCGGCAGAGGAGATCCTCGCTCTGGACTTCGCCCACTCGACCTTCCGTTTCGCTGCTCGGGCTGGTATGGCGGGGACCATCGGCGATATCGGCGGGTTGCGGGTCGCCACGTCGTATGCGGGCATTCTCGGCAAGTACCTCGCGGACGCCGGCGTGGACGCCGAGGTGGTGCGGCTCGACGGTGCCGTTGAGAACGCCATCGGCCTCGGCGTCGCAGACGTAATCGCGGATGTCGTGCAGACGGGCAACACGCTGCAGCAAGCCGGGCTGGAGATCTTCGGCGAGCCGATTCTGCGGTCCGAGGCGATCCTCATCGGTCGGGCCGGCGCGGAACCTTCCCCGCAGACGGAGTTGCTGGTGCGCCGGCTGCGGGGCGTTCTGACGGCCCGGCGCTACGTGATGATGGATTACGACATCCGGACCGAGCGGGTCGACGAGGCGTGTGCGCTCACTCCCGGGATCGAGTCGCCGACCGTATCGCCGCTGCACCGTGAGGGCTGGGTCGCCGTCCGGGCCATGGTTCCGCGCGCTGACGCTCAAAAAGTGATGGACGACCTCTGGGAGATCGGCGCTCGCGGCATCCTCGTCACGGACATCCTGGCCACCCGCCTCTAACCACCGCGCTGATCATGCAACTTCTGGGCGACACGCCGCCGATTTAGCCACCTGGCCGATTCGGACAAATCGGTGTGTCGCCCAGAAGTTGCATGATCAGCGGGGAGGGGGTTCGGCGGGGCGGAGCGTACCGTTGGGGTATGCGGGACGTATTGGACCAGCTTCTGGCGTGGTGGCGTGATGGGGACCGAGTCGCGGTGGGCACGGTTGTGCGCACCTGGAGTTCCGCACCACGCGATGTGGGCGCCGCCATGCTGGTCGGGCCCGGCGGCGAAGCGGTCGGGAGCGTATCCGGCGGGTGCGTCGAGGCCGCGGTGTACGAGGCGGCCACCGAGGTCCTGGCGGGCGCGCCACCGCGGATCGAGCGGTACGGGGTGAGCGACGACGACGCGTTCGCCGTGGGGCTGACCTGTGGTGGCACCATCGAGGTCTTCGTCGAGGTCGTGGACCAGGAGTCGCTACCCGGCCTGGACACCATCGCCGCCGACATCGCCGAGCGCCGACCGGTAGCGGTGGCGACCGTCGTGGCGGGGCCGGGCCGGCTGGGCACGCACCTGGTCGTCCGGCCGGACGGTCGCCTCGGTGGGCTGGGCTCGGACCGGTTGGACGACGCGGTGGCGGACGACGCCCGCGGGATGCTGGACCAGGGCATGACCGGGGTGCGCCGGTACGGCCCGGACGGTGAGCGCCGGGGCGACGAGCTGAGCGTGT
This sequence comes from Jiangellaceae bacterium, assembly GCA_035762665.1. Lineage (GTDB taxonomy): Bacteria > Actinomycetota > Actinomycetes > Jiangellales > Jiangellaceae > JASLBX01. The sequence continues at coordinate 18,617 of DASTNZ010000155.1, forward strand.
TCGTGCAGTCGTTCGCGCCACCACCACTGATGCTTGTCTTCGGCGCCATCGACTTCGCCGCGGCCGTATCGCGGGTCGGTTCGTTCCTCGGTTATCACGTCACCGTCTGCGACGCTCGGCCCGTGTTCGCCACGCCGGCCCGCTTTCCTGACGCTGACGAAGTGATCGTCCGGTGGCCGCATGAGTTCCTCGCCGAGACGGCGATTGACGAGCGGACGGTCATCTGCGTGCTGACCCACGACCCGAAGTTCGACGTACCGCTCCTTGAGGTAGCCCTGCGCTCACCGGCGGCATATGTAGGTGCGATGGGATCCCGGCGGACTCATGAGGACAGGCTGGCCAGGCTGGCCGAGCGAGGACTTTCCGACAAAGAGCTCAGCCGCCTGGCGTCCCCCATCGGGCTCGACCTTGGTGCCCGTACCCCGGAGGAGACGGCGGTCTCGATCGCAGCGGAGATCATCTCGGCTCGTTGGGGCGGCACCGGCCGGCCGCTGACCGACATAACCGGCCGGATCCATCGGGAGCATCCGCAGTGACCGTTGCCGGGCTGGTGCTGGCGGCAGGTGCTGGTGCTCGGTTCGGGCGGCCGAAAGCCGATCTAACGGTTGGCGGAGTACGGCTTGTCGATCGTGCCGTCGAGCTTCTTGTCGCCGGCGGATGTGAACCCGTGGTGGTGGTCTCCGGAGCGGTCCGGCTTCAGGTGGATGGGGCCGCAGTGGTGCACAACGACGACTGGGCAAGCGGCATGGGTTCGTCCCTGCGCCGAGGGCTCGCGGCCATGCCGGCCGATGCGACGGCCGCCGTCGTGTTGCTGGTGGACACACCATGGCTGGGTGCCGAATCCGTCCGGCGGGTGATGACGGCGCACAGAGCCGGCGCAGAGCTGGCGGTGGCCACTTATGGCGGCCAGCGCGGTCATCCGGTGTTGCTCGGCCGTGAGCACTGGGCGGATATCACGGCGACTGTGACCGGTGACGTGGGTGCACGAAGCTACCTGGCCGGCCGGTCTGACGTGATTGAGGTTGATTGCACCGGCACCGGAGACCCTACCGATGTCGACGTTCCTACCGCACTACATCGGGGGCAGGGCTTAAGGGGAGTTTAAGTGCCACGGGGCAAGCTGTGCCGGTGGACACGTTCGTGGTGCGGATTTATCCGAGTGGGGAGGATGAGCCCGGACGGCTTCGGGGGGTCGTGTCCCAAGTGGCGAGTGGCGAAACCATGATCTTCAGATCAGCCGAGGAGCTGCTCGCGTTCCTCGTCGATCCCCTTGGGGGGCGGGGGATCGCCGAGGAACTCGCCCACTAACCGGGGAGACAGTGCAAGAATCGCGTCCAGGTGGCGTCGATCTCCCGGAGGTCAAGTGGGCAGGTCCACCTCGGCGACGCTAAACGGCGAGATCAGCCGTCGGCGGCTGCTCGCGCGGCTGGACGAGGCTGCGGTCGCCGGTCGGTTGACAGTGCTCTTGGCCGGCGCCGGGTATGGCAAGACGACGCTGCTCCGCGCATGGACGCGGTCCAAACCCACGGCGTGGGTGAGTCTTGGCCCAGACGACCGCCGATCGGGCACTCTGGCCAAGCATCTGGTGGATGCGCTGCGGGTGCCGACCCCAGACCTGTCGGCGGACATGTTGCTGGCAGCGAGCCGGATGCGTGGCTACGACGTTGACGAGGACGCCGGCGTGACGGCGATCGCCGCCGGCATGGCCGAGGCCCTGGACCATGCTCTCCGGCGCCAGACCGTGCTGATCCTGGACGACGTCGATGAGCTTGCGGAGGCGCCAGAATCGGCCACGCTCGTCGACGCGCTGGTACGGAACGCCCCGAACTCCCTGCACGTTGTCGTGGCCGGCCGCGATCAACCCCCATTTCGCACTGCCCGGCTTATCGCACATGGGGAGGCCAGCGAGATCGGGGCGGCCGATCTTGCATTCACGGAGGCCGAGGCGGCCGAGCTGGTCGGCCGGACGGCCGGAGCCGGCGGCGAGTCCTTGGCCGCGGAGATCCACCGGCTCACGGGAGGATGGCCGGTCGCCGTCCGGCTGGCTGCTGAGGCACTGGCTGCAGCGCCGCCTGGCGAGCGCGGTGCGATCGTAGACGCCCTCCGGGAGCCACAGGGCCTGCTGCTGCGATATGTGGCCGACGAAGTGATCGGCAGGGAGTCTGAGGAGGTTCTCGAACTCCTGGACTGCGCGCAGGTCCTCGACGGAATCGAGCCGGCCCTGGCGGCGGCGGTCGGCATTCCCGACGCGGACAAGACGTTCGCAAAGCTCGCCACTCGTGGCGTTTACCTCGAGCCGCTGCCTGGGTTCTTGCCCGGGCGAATGGTACTCCGCCCACTTTTCCGGTCGTACCTGGCGCATTACCGGCGGCTGGATGCGGAGCGAGTCCGGGAGATCAAGGCGACCGCCGCGCTCTGGCACGAAGCAGCGGGGGAGCATGCCCAAGCCCTGTCCTACGCCGTTCAGCTGGCCGACGCCGAGTGGTGTGCTCGGCTGCTGAGCAAGCACGGCGCCAAGCTGGTCGAGAACGGGGCGGCCGGCATCGTGTTGTCGGCGGCCGAGCTGCTTCCGGAGGAGTTGAGGAGCCCATCCATCGAGGTGCTCGTCGGTGACGCGGGACTGATGCATGGCCGGTGGGATACGGCATTGGCGCATTACCGGCGGGCCGCCGGGAACGGGAAGCTGCCGGCGAGCGTGGCGTGGCGGATCGGGTTGCTGCACTACCTGCGCGGCGAATTGACCGACGCGCTCGAGGCCTACAATCGTGGCGATACGCAGGACGCGGATCTGGCATCGCGGGCGTTGCTGCTCGCGTGGTCGGCCAGCGCCCACTGGCTGCGCGGGGACGTCGAAAGCTGCCGCGACCTGGCCAAGCGAGCGCTGGCAGCGGCCCGGCAAGCAGGCGATGATCGCGCGCTGGCGGGCGCGCACACAGTTCTGGGCATGCTGGCGGCGCTGGACCGTGACCGGGCGGCCAACGACGCTCACTACCTGCGGGCACTTGATCACGCGACGGCTGCCCACGACGTCTTCCAGCTGGTTCGGATACACGCCAACCGGTCCAGCCAGCACCTGGAGGAAGGCGACGCGGCGGGCGCACTCGCTGAGGCTGAGGTGGCTGTCCGCCTGGCCGACCTGGCCGGCGTAGCGACGTTTCGGGCGCTCGCGTTGAACAACCGCGGCGAGGCGCTGCTGGCCCTGGGCAGACTCGACGAGGCAAGGGTCGAACTCGAGGCTGCGCGCGCCGTGTTCGACCGGCTGGGCTCGTCGATGGCGTCCTATCCGAACGGTGCTTTGGGCACGGTCCACCTGCTCCGCGGCGATCGAGCGGGCGCGCGAGCGGCGTTTCAGCGCGCCCTGCAACTCTCGGAGGAGGTCGGTGACGTGCAGGGACTGGTACCCGCGCTGGCCGGGCTGGCGAGCGTCAGCCTGATAGACGAGCCGGAATCGGCTCGAGCGCTCGTCGACCGGGCACTGGGCGCAGGGGCGTCGCTGGACCACGCGCACGCCTTGGTCGTGGCTGCCCGGGTCCGGCTCGCGGAAGGTGACCCCGACGCCACGGTCACGTATGCCCAGCAAGCCGCACTCGAGGCAGGGGAGCAACGCCATCGAAGGGACCTGGCCGAGGTCTACGAGGTGTTGGCCGAGGCCCGCCAGGACCACAACCTCGCCAATGACGCGCTCGGGCTCTGGCGGGAGCTGGACAACCCGATAGGAGCGGCCCGCACGACGCTGCTGCTGGCTCGTCTCGAACCGGATACCAAGCGCGCCCTGGCGCTGGCCGAGCAGGCGGCCCGCGAGGCGGGCGAGCTAGGAGCTCGCGAGATCGTCGCGACGGCTCAGACCCTGATCGGGCAGCTGAAGGAGCAGGAGCCGGCATCGGACATCTCGATCAGTTGCCTGGGCGGGTTCACCGTGACCAGGCACGGCGAGGTTGTGCCCGCGTCGGCTTGGCAATCACGAAAGGCGCGCGAGCTACTGAAGATCCTGGTCTGCCGGGCCGGCCGGCCGATACACCGCGAGCAGTTGCTGGAGTTGCTGTGGCCCGACGAGGACTCCAGCCGCACCGGCAACCGGCTTTCGGTTGCGCTGTCGACGGTCCGCACGGTGCTCGATCCTGACCACGACCACCCCTCAGACCACTACGTGCGGGCCGATGGCGATGCGATCAAGTTGCAGAACGTGACGATCGACGTCAACCGGTTCTTGGTCGATGCGACGGCTGGGCTGTCGCTGGTGAAGAGGGGCTCTTCCCGGGCCGCGCTACGCTACCTGGAGGCGGCCGAGCTGGCCTATGCCGGCGATGTCTTCGAGGAGGATCCGTACGCCGAGTGGGCGGTCGACCTGCGGGAAAAGGCGCGGTTGACCTACCTCGACGTCGCTCGCCGGCTGGCCGAGCTGAGTCGAGGCGACGACGACGCTCGGACCCGCTACTTACTGCGGATTCTCGAGCGTGACCCGTACGACGAGCCGGCGCACCTGGAGCTGGTCGGTTTGCTGGCCGCGCAGGGCCGACACGGCGAAGCTCGCCGCCGGTACCGGCTTTATGCCCGGCTGCTCCAGGAGATCGGTGTCGAGGCCGCGCCTTACCCCGCTACCGAACCACGATCGGCGGTTCGATCAACCGGCTAGACAGGCGTTCGCCGGGGACGATCCACGGGGAGTCGGTAGGCGCCTCCGGATCAGCACGCCAGGCGTGCGCGACCCGGTCCACGCCGATCGGATATATGGTCAGCGCTCCATCGGAGCCGATCCGCATTCGCAGGAATCCCTTGAAGTCGTCCACCGCCAGCCCGGCGTGCAACTCGTTCACGTTGACGCCGAACTGGCTGGCGATCAGCAGGTAGACCGCCACGATCCAGGTGTCGAGGATGCCGATGACCGGCAGGTACACGACGAATGCGAGCAGCGTGCCCCACGGAGGTGGCGCATCGACGAACGGCAGCTGGGTCCAGACCGCGGCGCCGGCTATTCCCAGCATGACGTGCGGCACGGCGTGGAGCAGCCCGGCGATGCGATGCCGCCAACCCCGTCTGCCCATCAGCACTGCGAACATGTACGTGCCGCCGATGACGGCAGCGACGGCGAACCCGATCGGGGCGTTGAACCATCGGTCATCGGCGGTGAGCAACGCAAGCATCAGCAGCGTCTGCATGAGCCCGACCAGCACCGGGAACCCGCGGTTGCGCACCGGCAGGCGCCCGAAGATGCGCCAGCCCAGTTGCCGGCTGGCCGATCGGGACGGGTAGGTGGCCGCCAGCCGGTAGGTCTGAGGCTCGCTGGCCGCACGGATGATGGTGTCCGCGGCCGGCGCGGACAGTTCGTCCGGCAAGTGAGCCGTGCTTGACAGATAGGCACCACCGATACCAGCGGTGATCAACGTCCGGCCGGCTCCGTCCGGGCCTGGGCCGGAGTACCTGGCGTAGTGATGGTGATCGCCGGCCAACATGACAGGCACCCGCGCCCCGGTGGGCTCGAGGATGGTACGCAGGACGTAGTCCAGGTTGTCGTAGGCGTCGGGGTACTCGTGGGTCATCACCCACGATGGCCGGGCGGCGACCAGAATGATTCGATCGTCCGGCCCCAGCCGCTTCGCGACGGCGCGGAAGTAGTCCAGCTGCGGCTCGTCGACGTACGAGTCCAGCTGGATGTCGATGGCCAGAAGCCACCACCGGTGCGGCAACTCCAACGCGAAGTAGCTCCGGTGCTGCGCCGTCCGCCAGCCACCCACCGGATCCTGTTGGGCGAACAGTCGCAGGAACGCGGTCAGCCCGTCGTACCAGTCGTGATTGCCCGGCAGCGCATAAATGGTGGGGGAGTCCGGCTGCGCCGCCGGCAGGGCGGCACGGTAGGGCCCCTTCCACCGGTCCTCGTACGTGCGCGCCGATGCCGTTGGATACACCTGGTCGCCACCGAGCACCAGCACGCGGCCACGAGGCAAGGGTTCATCGAGGCCATCGACCCGCAATGCGGTCTGGGCGAGCAGGTAAGCCACCGAGTACGTCGCGTCGAAGCCGTCGCCACCGTCAGCCGTGAAGTCCAGCCAGAGCTCGCCCGGGCCGGCGTGCGCGAACGAATAATCCGGCAGCGCCGCCTGGAGTTCGCGCTTGTCGAGGTAGCTGCCGAGTGCGTAGGCCAGGCTGACCCGGACCCCGGTGGTGACGAGCAGATCGGGGTTGAGCCAGGGAACAGGTGACTGAGGGCGAAAGCCGATCTCGCCCGGCGACAGATCACGCGGCCGGTGCACACGCATGATCGCAACCATAGGCCCATGACACCGGTACGATCGAGCCGGACGAGGGGTCGATGCGACGATGCCTGACGTAGTCGCTGCCTTGCGGGAGCGGGCAGCCCGCACACCCGCCCACCGGGAACGGTTCGCCGACCTGCTCCGAGCAGTGGCGATCTGCATGGTGGTTCTGGGCCACTGGCTGGTCATCTCGGTGACATTCGAGGATGGACGGCTATCCGGGCAGAACGCCCTGAACGACCTGGCCTGGGCCCATCCGGTGACCTGGCTGTTCCAAGTCATGCCGGTGTTCTTCTTGGTCGGCGGATTCGCCAACGGTGCGTCGCTTCACTCGCACCGGTCCGCCGGCCGGGATTCGGCTGAGTGGCTGCTGATCCGTACCGATCGGCTGCTGCGTCCCGTGACTGCGCTGTTCGTTGTCATCCCAGTGGCTGCTCTGGTCGCCCGGGTTGTCGGAGTGCCGGAGGACCTGGTGGGGACGGCGACGTGGCTCGCATCGATCCCGCTGTGGTTCATGCTCGCATACCTGGCCATGGTGGTGCTCACCCCGTGGATGGCTGCACTGCATCGCCGCGTGGGTCTCTGGGTGCCGGTGGCCATGGTGATCTGGGTGGCTCTTGCCGACCTGCTGCGGCTCGGACTCGACGTGCCATATGTGGGGGAGAGCACCTACTTGATCGGTTGGCTCGCCGTCCACCAACTGGGCATGTGCTGGCATGACGGGCTGCTGCCGACGCGGCGGTCAGCCTTGCTGGCCTGGACCGCCGTTTCGGCCACCGTGCTCGTGCTGCTGACCACCGTGGGGCCCTACGACGTGCGGATGGTGGGCGGGAACACCAATCCGCCCAGCCTGGCCCTGCTGGCACTGGCATCGACTCAGGTCGGCCTGGTGCTCCTGGCTCGCCCGGCAGCCGCCCGGTGGCTCGCCAGGCTAGGCCCGTGGACGGTGGTGGTGGCGCTCAACTCGATCGTGCTCACCATGTTCGTGTGGCACATGACGGCCGCGGTCATCGCGGCGGCGATCGTGTATCCGGCGGGTCTGATGGCGCAGCCACCGGTGGATTCGGCCGCGTGGCTGTGGTGGCGGGTGCCGTGGCTGGCCAGCGCGGCGGTGGTGCTCCTGGGGTTGGTGGCAGTGTTCGGCCGGATCGAGTTGCGCCGCCCGGAGCTCCGGCCGATGCCGCCCAGTAGGCGACGTACCGCCTTGATCCTGCTGGGCGTTCCTGCCGTGCTTGGCGGGCTGATGGGGGTCGCACTCGCCGGTCAGGCGTACCACGGCCCGGGCGGGCTACCACCAGCCGCAGTGCTCGCCTACCTCGCCGGTGCGGGCGCCCTCCGCGCTGCTCGCTGATGGATTGATCACGTACGAGTTGCCCGAAAGATCTTGACGTGCGCCCACTGAACCGTAGGCTCATTGTGCACGTGTTTGTCGCAATGGAAAGCCGATCCACCGCGCGGGAGGCGCCATGTACCCAGCGGCGTTCGATTACGTCGCAGTCCGCACGCTCGACGAGGCCCTTTCGACGCTGTCCGAGGGCGATGAGGACACCAAGGTCCTCGCCGGTGGTCAGAGCCTGATCCCGATGATGAAACTCAGGTTGGCCACGCCTACCAAGCTCGTCGACATCAACCGGGTGCCCGGCCTCGCGGACATCAGGGTGTCCGACGGTCACCTTGTCGTCGGCGCGTTGACCAGGCACAACGACGTTGTCCACTCTGAGCTGGTCAAGGCTGAGAACCACACGATGGCGTCCGCAGCGCCGTGGATAGCCGACCCGCTGGTACGCAACCTGGGAACCGTCGGCGGGTCACTGGCTCACGCCGACCCGCAGGGGGACTGGGGTTCGGTGATGCTGGCCTGTGGCGCGGAGGTTGTCGCCACGAGCAGCAGCCGCGGTGACCGGACCATCCCGGTAAGCGAGCTGTTCGTCGATCTGTTCACCAGCGCGTTGGAACCCGACGAGCTGCTGACCGAGGTGCGCGTGCCGCGTTATACAGGTCCAGCCGGCGGCGCCTACCTCAAGTTGGAGCGCAAGGTAGGCGACTATGCGACTGTCGGCGTCGCTGTCCATCTGCAGTTGGACAATGGCCGGATCGGGCAGGCGGGTATCGCGCTGACCGGCGTCGGCTCGAAGAACATCAAGGCGACTCAGGCCGAGGGCGCGCTCATCGGTCAGACTCCCAGTGACGAGTTGTTCGCCGAAGCAGGTCAACTCGCCGCCGCTGCAGCCGACCCGCGCACCGACGTCCGAGGCACCGCCGAGTTCAAGCGTTCGATCGTCAGCACGTTCGTCCGGCGTGGGTTGAGCCAAGCCGCCACCCGGGCCGTAGGCCAGCCCGAATCCGCCTGAGGAGGAGCCCGTGGAGATCACTGTTACCGTCAACGGCGTCGAACGGACAGCGGACGTCGAGCCGCGGGTACTGCTTACCGACTTCATCCGTACCCACCTCGGACTGACCGGGACCCACATCGGCTGCGACACCACCAGTTGCGGGGTGTGCACCGTGCTTCTGGACGGCAAGCCGGTCAAGTCGTGCACCGTGTTCGCCGTCCAGGCGGACGGCCGGAGCATCACCACCGTCGAAGGGCTCCGCTCGAACGGGGAGCTCAGCGCGATGCAGAAGGCCTTCAAGGCCGAACACGGCCTGCAATGCGGGTTCTGCACGCCGGCAATGATGCTGGTGGGTACCCACCTGCTCGAGTCCAACCCGGATCCGTCGGAGGACGACGTCCGGTGGGCGATTTCGGGCAACCTGTGCCGATGCACCGGCTACGTCAACATCGTCAAGGCGATCCGAGCGGCCGCTGGCGAGTCGAAGGGAGTCCCGGCATGACGACGGAGACCATCCACCAGAAGTTCGGCCCAGCGGAGATCGGCGGCATCGGGCACTCGGTCAAGCGGGCTGAGGACGACCGGCTCGTCCAGGGCGCGGGCCACTATGTCGACGACATCGTGCTGCCCGGGATGCTGCACCTTGCGCTGCTGCGCAGCCCAGTCGCCCACGCGAGGATCGTGTCGATCGACACGTCCGCGGCGGAGGCGCTGGACGGCGTCGTCGCGGTGTTGACCGGCGAGGCGCTGGCGGGGTACAACCTGGCCTGGATGCCGACGCTGTCCGGTGACACTCAGGCCGTGCTCGCGACCGACAAGGTGCGGTTCCAGGGCCAGGAGGTCGCGGCGGTCGTCGCCGAGAACCCCTACGTCGCATATGACGCCCTCGAGTTGATCGACGTCGAGTACGACATGCTGCCGCCGGTGATGAGCCCGCAGGCGGCCCTGGCCGACGGCGCGCCCCTGATCAGGGATGACAAGGAGGGCCAGACCGACAACCGCTGCTACCAGTGGGAAGCCGGCGACAAAGCCGCCACCGACAGGGCGTTCGAGGCCGCCGACCACGTCGTCTCGATCGACACCTTCTACCCTCGGTCTCACCCGGCGCCGCTGGAGACGTGCGGCTGCGTAGCCGACGTCGACCCTGCAACCAAGCACGTCACCGTGCACATGACCTCCCAGGCGCCGCACGCGCACCGGACGCTCTTTGCGATGGTCACCGGGCTGCCCGAGCAGCACATCCGGATCATCTCACCTGACATCGGCGGCGGCTTCGGCAACAAGGTGCCGATCTACCCTGGTTACGTGGTCGCCACGGCGGCGTCACTGGTGATCGGCAAGCCGGTGAAGTGGGTAGAGACGCGCACCGAGAACCTGATCTCCACCGGGTTCGCTCGCGACTACCACATGCACGGCGAGCTGGCGCTGACCAGCGAGGGCAAGATCCTGGGCCTGCGGGTCAAGATGCTCTCCGACAACGGCGCCTTCTTCGCCGATGCTCAGCCGACGAAGTTCAAGGCCGGGCTGTTTCACATCGTCACCGGCTCGTACGACTACCCGGCCGCGCACGTCGTCACCGAGGGCGCCTATACGAACAAGGCCCCCGGCGGGGTGGCGTACCGGTGCTCGTTCCGCGTCACCGAGGCGTCCTACCTGATCGAGCGGCTGGTCCAGAACGCCGCGTACGAGCTGGGCATCGACCCGGCCGAGATCCGGCGGCGCAACTTCATCCAGCCGGATCAGTTCCCGTACACCTCGCCGACCGGTTTCGTGTACGACTCGGGAAACTACCCGGCGGCGCTTCAGAAGGCGCTGGACATCGTGGGATACGACGAGTTGCGGGCCGAGCAGGCCGCGGCGCGCGAGCGGGGTGACAAGATGCAGGTGGGTATCGGCATCGCCAGCTTCACCGAGGTCGTCGGCGCAGGCAAGGGGAGTGAGTACGACATCGCCGGCCTGCGGATGTTCGACTCGGCCGAGCTGCGGGTCCACCCGACCGGCAAGGCGATCCTCAAGTTGGGTGTCCGCAGCCAGGGTCAGGGTCACGAGACGACCTTCGCCCAGATCGTCGCCAACGAGCTCGGCATCCCGTCCACCGACATCAAGGTGATGGAAGGCGATACCGACAACACGCCGTACGGGCTCGGGACGTACGCGTCGCGCAGCACGCCGGTGGGCGGCGCCGCCACCGCCGTGATCGCCCGCAAGCTGCGGGAGAAGGCCACCAAGATCGCCGCGCACCTGCTCGAGGCCGCCGAAGGCGACATCGAGTTCGACGCCGGGAAGTTCTCCGTGAAGGGTTCGCCGGACCAGGCGGTCACGATTCAGGACGTTGCGCTGGCCGCTTACACGAACCTGCCAGAGGGCATGGAGGCGGGCCTGGAGGGCGTGCACTACTACGACCCGCCGAACATGACCTACCCGTTCGGCAGCTATGTCGTGGTGGTCGACCTGGACACCGAAACTGGTCAGTGGAAGGTCAGGCGGATGGTCGCGGTCGACGACTGCGGGGTCCGGATCAACCCGATGATCGTCGACGGCCAGATCCACGGTGGGCTGACGGAGGGCTACGCGATGTCCTCGATGCAGTTCATCACCTTCGACGAGGACGGCAACTGCATCGGCTCGAACTTCATGGATTACCTGATCCCGACTGCCTGGGAGACTCCGCGGTTCGAGCTGGACGCGACGGTCACACCGTCCCCGCACCACCCGATCGGTGCCAAGGGCGTCGGCGAGTCGGCAACGGTCGGGTCGCCGGCCGCCTTCGTCAACGCCGTCATCGACGCGGTGGCGGACCGGGGGATCCGCAACATCGACATGCCGGTGCTGCCGTCCCGGGTGTGGAACGCGCTCCAGGAGGCGTCGCGCTCGTGACCGGATCTGTCCTGGCCGAGGCCGCTGAGCTGTCCGCGCGGGGCGAGACGTTCGTGCTGGCGACCGTCGTCTGGCGGCGTGCTCCGTCGTCCGGCCAGATCGGGTCCAAGGCGATGGTACTGCCCGACGGGTCGATCCACGGGTGGCTCGGTGGCGCTTGCGCTACGCCCGCCGTCCGCAGGGAGGCGGTGACCGCTCTGGCCGACGGGCGGGCCCGCCTCCTCCTGCTGGGCGTCCCGGCCGAGGTGGCGGATGCCTTCGGCAACGGCGTCGAAGTGATCCCGATGGCATGCGGCAGTGAGGGAGCGCTTGCGGTGTATCTGGAACCCGTGGTGCCGGCGCCGCTGGTAGTAGCCGTCGGCGATTCCCCGGCGGTGTCCACCCTGGCCGGCCTGGCCCGCGAACTCGGCTGGCGAGTTGACACGGCGTCCGGGGCGGACGACTTCGACGCGGATGCGGTTGACGCTGGTACGGCGGTCGTTGTCGCGACCCAGGGTCACGACGACGAAGCGGCACTGCAAGCCGCGCTGCGGACGCCGGCCGGCTACATCGGGCTGGTCGCGTCTCGCCAGCGCGCTGAGGTGACGTTCGGCTACCTGCGTGACAGGGGAGTGGCCGACGCCGACCTCGACCGCGTCCAGGCGCCGGCCGGACTGGATCTCGGCTCGACCGACCACCGCGAGATCGCGGTCGCAGTGCTGGCCGAGCTGGTGGCCCGCCGGGCGAAGGGCGAGCTGCGCCGGCCGGTGGCCGCGGCCGTTGCCGCCCCCGCCACCGCCGTCGATCCGGTCTGCGGGATGACTGTCGAGATCGCCACCGCGCGGTGGATTCTCGAGCGCGACGGTCAGACCTGGTACTTCTGTAACCCCGGCTGCCTCGAGGCGTTCAAGTCGACGGCAGTGGGGTCCGACTGACGTACCGTAAGTGCGTGGATCTACCGGCAACTCCAGCTGAGCTGGCCGAGCGGCTCGACGCCGTCGACTACCTGGCCGACGACGGTGTCGCGACAGCGGCTTTCCTCGCGCTGCGCATGGGGAGGCCGCTGTTCGTCGAGGGAGAAGCGGGGGTCGGAAAAACCGCGCTCGCGCACGCGCTGTCCGACGTGCTGGACGCGCCGTTGATCCGGCTCCAGTGCTACGAAGGCTTGGACGCCGCACAGGCGCTGTACGACTGGGACTTCCCGCGGCAGTTGCTGCATCTTCGCACTGCCGAAGCCGCGGGCATCACCGATCCCCAGCGGCTCGAGCACGAACTGTACGATCGGCGGTTCCTCATCGCGCGGCCGCTGCTGCAGGCCATCGAGACCATCCCGTCGGTCTTGCTGGTGGACGAGATCGACCGGGCTGACGACGAGTTCGAGGCGTTCCTGCTCGAGGTGCTGAGCGATTTCACCATCTCGATCCCGGAGATCGGCACGGTGCGGGCCGAACAACCACCGGTCGTGGTCGTGACGAGCAACCGCACCCGCGAGGTCCACGATGCGCTGAAGCGCCGCTGCCTTTACCAGTGGCTGGACTACCCGGACTTCGACCGCGAGGTCGCTGTGATCCGCCGGCGGATTCCGGCTGCCGACGAGACCCTAGTGGCCGACGTGGCGCGGGCGACGCAGCGGCTGCGGGAGATGGACCTGCTCAAACCCCCAGGCCTGGCCGAGGCCATCGACTGGACCGCCGCACTCGAAGCGCTCGGCGCCAAGAGTCTCGATCTGGATCTGGCGGCCCGTACGCTGGGCGCCGCCGTCAAGTATCACGAGGACCAGCAACGTGTTCTCGAGGTCGCTGCGGAGGGCGGGCTGACGTGACGGCCGTGGCCGCGATGGTCGGCTTCGCCCGGACACTGCGCGCGGCCGGGATCGCCGCCGGACCGGAGCGGGTACATGCCTGGGCCGATGCGCTGCGCCACTTGGACGCCGGGCAGACGGCCCACGTGTACTGGTCGGGCCGGTTGACCCTGTGCTCCGGTCCGGACGACCTGCTGATCTACGACGCCGCCTTCGCCGCGTACTTCGGCGAGCAGCCAGTGCCCACGCTCCGCCGGCGGCCACCGTCCGCGACGGTGATCGTGCCGGTGCCGTCGGAGGAGGGGACCGATGGCCGGCAGGAATCCGAGGGCACGTCGTTGACCGTCTCCGCGAGCCGTCAGGAGGTGCTGCGGCATCGCGACATCGCCCGGTTGACCGCTGCCGAGCGCGCGGAGGTCGGCCGCCTGCTCGCCGCGCTGAGCCCGATCGGACCCACGCGGCGCAGCCGCCGCCGGCGGCCCTCACGGCACGGCCGGCTCGACCCGGCTCGCACCGTCCGGGCGATGTTGCGGCGCGGTGGTGAACCGGCCCGACTGCACCACCGCGAGCGGGTGGAGCGCCCGCGCCGCCTCGTGCTGCTGATCGACGTGAGCGGCTCTATGTCGGCGTACGCGGACAGCTTGCTGAGGTTCGCCCACGCCGCCTGCCGGCGACGCCCGTCCACCGAGGTGTTCACGATCGGCACCCGGCTGACGCGGGTGTCCCGCGAACTTCGCCAGCCCGACCCGGACCGGGCCCTCGCCGCGGCGTCGGCCGCCGTGCCGGACTGGAGCGGTGGTACTAGGCTCGGTGAGCAGCTCAAGGCGTTCCTGGACCGGTGGGGCCAGCGTGGCACGGCGCGGGGTGCGGTGATCGTGGTCGCCAGTGACGGCTGGGAAAGGGGCGATGTGAGTCTGCTCGGCGCGCAGATGGTGCGGCTGCGGCGGCTGGCGCATCGGGTCGTCTGGGTGAGCCCGCACGCCGGTAAGGACGGCTTCGCGCCCGCGACGGCGGGCTTGCAGGCAGCACTGCCCTCGGTCGATCGCCTCGTAGCGGGTAATACGGCCGATGCTCTCGACCGGCTGGCGAGACTGGTCTCTCGTGATGTGATTCCCGGTCATGTCGACCGCGGTCCCCGGCCGTGACGTCGTTACCACGCTCCACAGTGTTACCGAGGCTCGGCACCAAGCTTCCGTTTGCTGGTGGGCCGCAGCACCACGTTTCCACGGTGCTGCTGGGGCGCTGCACCAGACTTCCACAGGGTCGCTACCGCGACATCGTGGAACCTTGGTGCACGGTATCGGCGACATTGTGGAGCCTTGGTGTATGGCGCCGACGACACCGCGGAAGCTAACTGCGCGCCCCCCTGTTGTGCCCGACGACACGTCATGGAGCGAGCGCTACAACGTTGCGAGCACACCGGCATGGCGAGCCCGCTCCGATTCCCTTCCGCAAGACCCACAACTGGCCCTAGGGTGGCAATGGCCTGAAATCCGCGCCGGTGGGGCTCCGGCGTCACATCCGCCCGGCCTCCACGGCGCTTCCAGCCGAAGGAGGCGACGTGCCCAGGATCAGCGTCAACGTCGATGGCGTCCAACACGAGGACGATGTCGAGCCCCGAGTCCTACTCGTCCACTACTTACGTGACCGGCTCGGCAAGACCGGCACCGTTGTGGGCTGCGACACGTCGAACTGCGGATCGTGCACAGTTCTGATGGACGGAGTCAGCGTCAAGAGCTGTACGGTGCTGGCGGTCCAGGCCGACGACGCCAAGATAACCACTATCCAGGGGCTGTCGTCCGGTGACGGGCTGCATCCGGTCCAGCAGGCATTCCACGACCAGCATGGGTTGCAGTGCGGTTTCTGCACACCTGGGATGATCATGGCAGCGGTAGACCTGCTGTCGAACAATCCGGAACCGAGCGATGACGAGATCCGAAAGGGGCTGGAGGGCAACCTCTGCCGGTGTACGGGTTACGAAAACATCGTGCGGGCTGTCCGCCAGGCCGCGACTGCTCAGGCAGGAAGCGAGAAGGCTGAGCCCGCCGGATCCCGCGAGGAGGTGCCGGCATGACCGCCGTCGAAGAGCGGCCGGCACGGGAGGTCGGGTCGGCCCGCAAACGGCGCGAAGACGCTCACCTGATCACCGGGCGCACGCAGTGGACCGATAACATCACGCTGCCTGGCATGCTACACGTCAGCGTGTTGCGCAGCCCGGTTGCGCACGGGCGCATCACCAGGGTCGACGTGTCCGGCGCTCACGGCCTCCCCGGCGTCGTGGCAGCATTCAGCGGAGCCGATCTGTCCGACGACTGGGGCCCTCTACCCACCGCGTGGACGGTCTCGGAGGACCTGAAGACGCCGCCGCACCTGCCGCTCGCGACCGACAAGGCCCGATTCGTCGGTGACGGCTTGGCCGTGGTCGCCGCAACCAGCCGCGAAGCCGCGGTGGACGCTCTGGAAGCCATCGAGTTCGACATCGAATCGCTGCCCCCGGTGCTGGACATGACGGCCGCGATGGCGGACGGCTCGTCGCTCGTGCACGACGACGTCCCCAACAACCGGTGCTTCACCTACACCGAGCACCACGGTGACTACGCATCCACGCGCGAGCGGGCCGAGGTCGTGGTGACCCGCCGGTTCATCAACCAGCGGCTGATTCCGAGTGCGATGGAGCCGCGCTCCGTGGTGGTACAGCCGACCGGCGCCGACGAGTACACAATGTGGTCGGCAACGCAGGTTCCGCACTTCGTGCAGATCTTCATGGCCCTGGTGACCGGCATCCCGCAGCAGAACATCCGAGTGATCGCGCCCGATGTCGGCGGCGGGTTCGGCTCCAAGCTCGAGATCTACGCCGAGGAGGCGATCACGCTGGTGCTCGCCAAGCGGCTCGGCGTGCCGATCAAGTGGACCGAGACCCGCAGCGAGGCCTGCCAGGTCACCATCCACGGCCGGGATCTGATTCAGGACGCCGAGATCACTGCAATGCGCGATGGGACCGTGCTCGGTCTCAAGGTCGACCTCACCGCCGACATGGGGGCGTACTTACAGCTGCTCACGCCGTCCATCCCGCTCCTTGGCCGCTACATGTATCCGGGCATCTACAAGTTCCAGGCTCATGACTTCAGCTGCACCGGTGTCTTCACCAACAAGACACCCACGGACGCGTACCGCGGAGCGGGGCGTCCCGAGGCGACCTTCGTGATCGAGCGGATGATGGACGAGGTCGCCGCGGAACTGGGCATGGAGCCGCTCGAGCTGCGCCGGAAGAACTGGATCACGCACGACGAGTTTCCGTACACAACGGTCGCCGGCCTGGAGTTCGACTCTGGCAACTACGAGGCGGCCACCGAGCGGGCGCAGGAGCTGTTCGGCTACGACGGGCTGCGCCGCGAGCAGGCGGAGCGTCGCGACCGAGGCGATACGGTCCAGCTCGGCATCGGCATCTCCACGTACACCGAGATGTGTGGGCTGGCGCCGTCCCGGTGGCTCGGCTCGGTCGGGTACGTGGCCGGCGGCTGGGAGGCCGCGACAGTGCGAGTTCTGCCGCTCGGCAAGGTCGAGGTGGTCTCGGGGACCTCGCCGCACGGCCAGGCGCACGAGACGACGTTCGCGCAGATCGCGGCCGATGCGCTCGGGGTGCCGTTCGATGATGTCATCGTGGTGCACGGCGACACCCGGACCGCGCCCATCGGCCTGGACACCTATGGGTCGCGTTCACTGGCGGTCGGCGGCATCGCCATCGTGGAGGCTAGCCGCAAGGTCGTGGAGAAGGCGAGGATGCTGGCGGCGCACCAGCTGGAATGTGACGTGTCCGACGTCGAGTTCAGCGATGGCAAGTTCAGCGTCCGCGGGTCACCCGATGTGGCCAAGACCATCCAGGAGTTGGCGTTCGCCTCGTTCACCGCCCACGACCTGCCGGGCGGGGAGTCGCCGGTGCTGACCGGTGAGGCGATCTTCGACCCGGAGGTGTTCTCCTACCCCCACGGGACGCACCTCGCCCTGGTCGAGGTCGACACCGAGTCCGGCGCGGTCCGGCTCACGAAGTACGTGGCGGTCGACGATGTCGGCAAGGTGGTCAACCCGATGGTCGTCGAGGGCCAGGTGCACGGCGGCGTCGTGCAGGGCATCGCTCAGGCCCTGTTCGAAGAAGCCGTCTACGACGAGGACGGCAACCTGGTGACCGGCACGTTCGTGGATTACCTGGTGCCCAGCGCGGCCGACGTTCCGTCGATCATCACCGACCGCACGGAGACACCAGCCACCACGAACCCGCTCGGAGTGAAGGGTGTCGGCGAGGCGGGCACGATCGCGTCCACGCCGGCTGCCGTCAACGCCGTCATCGACGCGTTGCGGCAGTACGGCGTCACGGACGTCCGGATGCCGTGCTCGCCCCAGCGGATTTGGGAGGCGCTCAACCAGGCACGGGGAGGTGTGCAGTGATACCCGCACAGTTCGATTACGTCAGGGCCGGCTCGGTCGACGAGGCGGTGGCAGCGCTGAGGGAGGACGCCAAGGTGCTGGCCGGCGGCCAGAGCCTGCTCCCGCTGATGCGCCTCAGGCTGGCTTACCCGGAGGTCCTGGTGGACGTGTCGCGGGTCGAGGAGATGCGCGGTGTTCGCGAGGACGGTGACCGACTGGTGATCGGCGCCGCGACCACACATGACGAGGTACTGCGTGATCAACTCATTCGTACTCACTGCCCGGCGATCGCCGAGGTGACGGCGACGGTGGCCGACCCCGCGGTACGGCATCGCGGCACCTTCGGCGGTTCGATCGCACACGCCGACCCGGCCGGTGACCTGCCGGCCCTGGCGCTTGCCCTCGATGCCACGATGACCATCGCCGGCCGAGGTGGCCGGCGGGAGGTGCCGGCCGCGGAGTTCTTCGTGGACTACCTTCAGACGGTGGTGGCCCCGGACGAGGTACTGGTGGCGGTATCGGTGCCGAAGCTGGGCGAGGAGTGGGGTCACCGGTACGAGAAGTTCAACCGGGTGGCTCAGGCGTGGGCGATGGTCGGCGCCGTGGCCCTCGTCCAGAGGTCGAACGGATCGATCGGTTCGGCCCGGATCGGGCTGGTCAACGTCGGTTCCACTCCCGTCCGCGCGGCGGCCGTAGAGGCCGCGCTAGCGGGCGCCGACGCGTCGCCAGACGCGGTGGCGGCAGCTGCGGAGGCGGCCACTGACGGCATTGCTCCGACGACCGATATCCAGGCTTCCGCCGAGTACCGGGCCCACCTGGCCCGGGTGTTGACGCGCCGGGCCGTGGCTGCGGCTGCGGGGATGTGAGCCGATGCGACTCGAGCATGAGTTCACCGTGCCTGTCCCGGTCGAGCAGGCCTGGGACGTGTTGCTGGACGTCGAGCGTGTCGCGCCATGTATGCCCGGCGCGACGATCGAATCGGTCGAGGGCGACAACTTCACTGGCAAGGTCAAGGTCCGGGTAGGCCCGGTCACGGTTGCTTACACGGGAACGGCGTCTTTCCTCGAGAAGGACGCCGCCGCGCGGCGCGTGGTGGTCCAAGCCAAGGGTCGGGAGACCCGCGGGGCCGGTACTGCGGCCGCGACCGTGACCGCGGTGCTGCAAGAGATCGATGAAGGCACCAAGGTCAACGTTGAGACCAACCTGGCCATCACCGGCCGGCCTGCCCAGTTCGGCCGCGGCGTCATGGACGAGGTCGGTGCGAAACTGCTCGGCCAGTTCGCTGACTGTCTGGCCGACCGGCTCGGTGCCGGCGAGCCGGTGCCGGCGGCAGGGGAGTCGGCAGCCGGTACGGCTGGAGCGGCCGCTCCGGCGGGTGGCGAACCTACTGGGGTCGGCGAGTCCGCTGCGGCTGGCGAGTCCGAGGCAGCCGGGGAGTCGGCTGGTAGGGGCAGCCGGCCGGCCGGGCCCCGCCCCACTCCGGACACGATCAACCTGGTCCAGGTGGCCGGCGGGTCCGTCGCGAAGCGCGTCCTGCCCGTCATCGCCGTGATCGCGGGTGCCATCATCGTGTGGGTCGTGGTGCGCGGCCTGCGGGGCTGACGGCGGCAGCGTCTGAGCTGTCCAGCGCATTCCATGGCCGACGATGCGGGAGCGGGTACTCCACCGCCCCCGCATCAGTGCTGGCTGGCTGGGCCGGAAACGGCGGCGATAGGTTGCTGCGCCGGGCTGCCTGAGCCGTCCCGCCGGCCCGTCGGGTCAGGTAGGGCGATGGGTACGCCACTCGCCGCCGCTGCGACCGCCGGCGCTGGTCCGGCCCAGGCAAGTAGCAGAGTGTCCTCGCCCTTGAGGAAGCGGTGGCAGCGCACGCCACCGGTTGCCCGTCCCTTCGCGGGGTATTCCGAGTACGAGGTCACCTTGACGTTGCCGGCTTGGCTGCCGGGCAGTGCGTCGGAGCTGCCGGACACCGTGACGACCGAGGAATCGGTGCCCGGGTCGACCGAGCCGAAGAACACCACCCGGGCGCCCTTGACGAGCCGGATGCCGACGATGCCTCCGCCGCTGCGGCCCTGAGGCCGCACGGCGCTCGCAGAGAACCTCAGCAGCTGGGCGTCCGAGGTCACAAAGACGAGCTCCTCCTCGCCGGTGCGGAGCTCGGCGGCACCCACGACTTGGTCCCCGTCGTCGAGCCGGATGACATCCCACTCGTCCTTGTTCGACGGGTAGTCCGGGTTGACCCGTTTGACGACGCCGCGGGCGGTACCCAGCGCGAGCCCGTGGGAGCCCGGTTCGAACGTGGTCAGGCCGAGTACACGCTCGTCCTTGGCCAGTTCGATGAACTCCTTGACCGGCGCCCCGCCGGAGAGGTTGGGTGCCTGCGCCGTCGGTGGCAGCGCTGGCAGGTCCAGCACGGGCAACCGGACCATCCGGCCGGTGCTTGTGGCAACCCCGATCTGCCCTCTGGCCGTCGTCCGGACCTGGGAAACGACAACGTCGTGTTTGGCCCGCTTGCCGCCGGCAGCGATCCGTTCGTCACTAGTCGTCCGAGCCAGCAGGCCGGTGGACGACAACAGGACGAAGCAGGGGTCATCGGACACCTCGAGGGTGCCGGCTGCCGGCGCCGCGGCCGGTGTGCCGGCCGACTCCAGCAGTACCGTGCGCCGGGGCGTGGCGTGCGCGGCAGCGACCTCGGCCAACTCCTGCGACACGACCTCACGCAGCCTGTCCTCGCTCTCGAGGATCTCGGTGAGCTCGTCGATGGTGCGGCGCAACTGGTCGGCCTCGCTCTCCAGCTCGAGCCGGTCGTATTTGGTGAGCCGGCGCAGCGGGGTGTCGAGGATGTAGCGGGCTTGAGTCTCGGTCAGGTCGAACACGCTCATCAGCCGGTCACGAGCGTCCGTGGCATCCTCGGACGAGCGGATCAGCTGGATGACCTCGTCGATGTCCAGCAGGGCGATCAGCAGGCCGTCGACCAGGTGCAGCCGGTCGGCGGCCTTGGTGCGGCGAAACTCGCTACGCCGCCGGACCACGTCCAGCCGGTGCTTGAGAAAGACCTCCAGCAGCTCCTTGAGGCCCAGAGTGCGCGGCTGGCCGTCCACGAGTGCGACGTTGTTGATCGCGAACGACTCTTCGAGTGGCGTCAGCCGGTAGAGGTGCTCGAGGACCGCCTCGGGCACGAAGCCACTCTTGAGTTCGATCACCAGCCGGAGTGGAGTGTTGCGGTCGGTGTAGTCCTCGACATCCGCAATGCCTTGTAGCTTCTTGCCGCGGACGAGCTCGGCGATCCGATGGCGGACCCGTTCGGGCCCGACCAGGTAGGGCAGCTCGGTGACCACGATGCCTTTGCGCCGGGGCGTGATGTTCTCGACTCGGGCGGTCGCCCGGGTGCGGAACGAGCCGCGCCCCGTCTCGTAAGCCTCGCGGATACCCTCCAGCCCCACGACCCGCCCGCCGGTCGGCAGGTCCGGCCCCGGGACGAAGCGCATCAGGTCGTCCAGGGTGGCATCCGGGTTCCCCAGCAGGTGCCTCGCGGCTTCGATGACCTCGCCCAGGTTGTGCGGCGGCATGTTGGTCGCCATGCCGACCGCGATGCCGCTGGCGCCGTTGACCAGCAGGTTGGGGAACGCCGCCGGCAGCACGTCCGGCTGCTCGAACTGCCCGTCGTAATTGGGCACCATGTCGACGACGTTCTCGTCAAGCGACTGCGTGAGCAGCGTGGCCGCCTCGGCCATGCGGCATTCGGTGTACCGGTAATGTGCAGGCCCGGCATCGAGGGAGCCGAAGTTGCCGTGCCCGTCCACCAATGGCAGGCGCATCGCCCAGGGCTGCGCCATCCGGACGAGCGTGTCATAGATGGCACCGTCTCCGTGCGGGTGCAGCTTGCCCATGACGTCACCGACGACCCGGCCACACTTGACGTGCGCGCGGTCGGGCCGCAGACCCATCTCGTTCATCTGGAACAAGATCCGCCGCTGCACCGGCTTGAGGCCATCGCGAGCATCGGGGATCGCCCTGGAGTAGATGACCGAGTAGGCGTACTCGAGGAAGCTGCCGCGCATCTCCTCGGAGATGTCGACATCGAGGATCATCTCCTCGAAATCGTCCGGCGGCGGGTTCTTGGTGGTACGGCGGGCCATGGCCGGTCGTGCTCCTCGATCGACAGGATTCGGACGCCCTCATTGTTGCTCGCGGAACCGCCCGAGCAGTGGACCGACCCGCGCTGCCACGGGCAGGTTCACAGTTCAGGAGCCGGCCGGCGGCTGATCGGCGAGACCGGTTCCGAAGAGTCCGTATTGTCAGGGCCTTCGGCTCTGGCGGGGCAATGTCCACAAAGCGCACGATCAGAGTGGGTGAGGAATGCGAAGTCGGTCGTTCCTGCCCGGCGCGGGGAGGTGAGCGCGATGACGGTACTTCAGGAACCGCCGATCAGGGAGGTCACGGCTCAGCCGACTGTGGCTCCTCCGGTGACGCCAGTCAAAAAGGCTAGGATCTGGCCGCGAATCGTGGCGGCAGCGGCCGTTCTCCTGGCCTTCGGCGTCGGTCTGGGGATTGGGCTGTTCGTGATAAACGGCGACATTGATTCGCTGCAGGACGATGTTGCGTCGCTGCAAACGGATTTGCAGGTGGCGCAGGATCAGATCGGTGACCTGCGGACGGATGTGATCATGCTGGAGTCTGGTTACAGCCTCGAGCGTGAGCACCTGGCCCAGGCGCCCGACACAGTCCCCCTTTCGTTGGGCAACCTGAACGAGCACCTGGCGCAGGCTCCACGGTGATCGTGATGATTCTCGACGAAGCACTCTGACGGCTCCAAGGTCCCCGGAATTTATTCCGGGGACCTGTCTACCTCCTCCCAGCGGTATCGCAGCGGTAATGCCATCCGTGCCATTCGGGTTCGTACCGCACTCCGACGTAGCCGGTTCAGATGGGGATTCCGGCCGACGAGGCGTGGGTGGTGAACCTGTCGTTGAGCAGGCGAAGCGCTAGCGTGCAGAAGGAGCGCGCAACAGAGCGCCGATTCGACAGTGAGGTGGCACGAGATGGACATGAGCACATCGACATACCCGGCGCACTGGGAAGCCGATGTCGTGCTCTCCGACGGGGCGACTGCGCACGTGCGGCCCATCCGGCCGGACGACGCTGATCGCTTGGTCGCCTTCTACGCACGGGTCAGCGACGAGTCCAAGTACTACCGGTTCTTCGCGCCGTACCCGCAACTGTCCGCGCGCGATATCGGGCTGTTCACCCACGTCGACCACTCCGATCGGGTCGCGCTCATCATGCTGGCCGGTGACAACATGATCGCCGTGGGCCGGTACGACCGCATCGACAAGGAGCAGGCAGAGGTGGCGTTCCTTGTCGAGGATGCCCACCAGGGTCGGGGCATCGGCAGCGTCCTGCTGGAACACCTCGCGCAGGCCGCCCGGGAGAACGGCATAGCCCGGTTCGTGGCGGAGGTGCTTCCACAGAACCGAAAGATGATCAAGGTCTTCGCGGACGCCGGGTACACGGTCGGCAACACCTTCGAGGACGGCGTGGTGCACGTCAGGTTCGAGATCCATCCGACCGAGAACTCGCTGGCAGTGATGACCGCGCGCGAGCACCGTGCCGAGGCGCGGTCGATCGGCCGCCTGCTGACCCCACGATCGGTCGCCGTGGTCGGCGCCAGCCGGTCTCGCGAAAAGGTTGGCCAGGCCCTGGTGCGCAACCTGGTCCTGGGCGGATTCACCGGGCCGGTGTACGCGGTCAACCCTGGTGCGCCGGCGATCGCGGGCGTGCCCGCGTACCCCAGCGTCGCCGAGATTCCTGGCGAGGTCGATCTGGTGGTCATCTCGGTGCCGGCCCCGGCGGTGCTGCCGGTCGTGCTGGAGTGTGCCTCAAAGGGGGTGAAGGGCCTGGTCGTGGTCTCCGCGGGATTCGCGGAGACCGGTGAGGAGGACGGACGGGCCCGCCAGGCTGAGTTGGTCCGGCTGGCCCGGGCCAACGGCATGCGGGTTGTGGGGCCAAACTGCCTGGGCATTGTCAACACGGATCCGGAGTATTCGCTCAACGCCTCCCTGGCCCGCGTCCTACCGCCACCGGGCCGGGTCGGGTTCTTCTCACAGTCCGGCGCCCTCGGCATAGCCATCTTGGAGACCGTAGCCGAACGTGGCCTGGGTTTGGCGACCTTCGTCTCCGCGGGCAACCGGGCCGACGTCTCCGGCAACGACCTGCTGCAGTACTGGCAGGACGACCCGGCGACCGACGTCGTCCTGCTCTACCTCGAGTCGATCGGCAACCCTCGCAAGTTCTCCCGGCTGGCCCGCCGCGTTGCGTCCAGCAAGCCGGTCGTCGCCGTCAAGAGCGGCCGGTCGACACAGGGTGTGCCGCTCGGGCACGCGGTGCGCCGGAGTTCGATGCCGGTGGCAGCGCTGGATGCGATGTTCCGCCAGTCGGGGGTCGTCCGTGTCGACACGCTGGCGGAGATGTTCGACGCGGCTCAGGTGCTGGCCTACCAGCCGCTTCCGGAGGGGCGGCGGGTGGCAGTAGTGGGCAATTCAGACTCGATAGGCCTGCTGGCCGCGGACGCCGCCGACAGTGCCGGGCTGGAGCTCGTCGGCCAGCCGCGTGACCTGGGGCCATCGGCGTCCGCAGCGGACTTCGAGCACGCCCTGGCCGAGACACTCGACGACCCGAACGTGGACTCGATCATCGTGGTGTTCGTGCCCACGGTGGAATCATCGCGCGGCGACGAGGTGGCTCAGGTGCTGGCGGCCACTGCGGGCGCGCGGGGGGTCAAGCCGATTGTCACGACATTCCTCGGTGTCAGGGGAGTGCCGGAGCCGCTGCGAGTGCTGGACGAGCGCGGCAGCGCCGGCCGGGGGTCGATCCCGTCGTACCTATCGGCCGAAGAGGCGGTCCGGGCACTCGCCCACGCCACGTCGTACGCCGCTTGGCGGCGCCGTCCTCAGGGTGTGGTTCCTGAGCTCGACGATTGCGATGTGGACACGGCCCGGGCGATCGTCACCGCAGCGCTGGACGGACATCCGGACGGGACCGACCTTGATGCCGAACGGCTTCGCCAGCTGCTGGCGTGCTACGGCATAACCCTGCTGGAGATGATCCCTGCCACCACCGTCGACGAGGCGATCGTGGCGGGCGAGCGGCTCGGCTGGAATGTCGTGCTCAAGGCGACCGCACCGCACCTGCGTTTCCGGCCCGACCTGGCCGACGTGTGGCGC
Source organism: Jiangellaceae bacterium (assembly GCA_035762665.1). Lineage (GTDB taxonomy): Bacteria > Actinomycetota > Actinomycetes > Jiangellales > Jiangellaceae > JASLBX01. Next base: position 43,500 of record DASTNZ010000155.1, read on the forward strand.
AATATCGACACCGCGGACGAGATGCGCGATGCGTGGGTGACGATGTCGCGGACGCTCGCCGACCCGGCAGATGCGAGATTCGTCGTCCAGTCAATGGCGCCGCCTGGCATTCCCGTGGTGATCCGTGCGGAAGAGGACGACCTGTTCGGTCCGGTCGTGTCATTCGGCATGTCCGGAGTGCCGACAGACCTGCTTGGCGATCGGGCATACCGCATCCCGCCCCTGACCGACGTCGATGCGCGCGAGATGACGCAGGAGATCAAGGCAGCGCCGTTGCTGCTGGGCTACCACGGGGGCGCGGTAGCAGATCTGGCCGCGATCGAGGACCTGCTGCATCGTGTGTCGCGGCTCACCGACGACCTGCCCGAGGTGGTCGATCTGGCGCTGACCCCCATCCTGGCCGCACCTGACGGCTGCTCGGTCGTGAACGGCTCGGCCACTGTGGCCCAGCCCGGTGCCCGGTCGGACTGGTACACGAGGCGGCTTGGTTAACCCGCCCGCCTCTCATGCAAAGATGGGGTCATGGCCAACGTGGGAACGCGTGAAGCGCTCCGGCTCGCCATCCAGCAGGCGGGCTATTACCCGGCTCTGGTGGCGGACACGCTCGAGACGGCGCTCGCCGACGAGCCGGTGGAGTCGTACTTCGTCCACCACGAGCCGCACTTCGACCGGGACGAGCTGCGGCGGCACGTCAGCGTCCTGGTACTCACTCCGACCCGCCTTATCGTCGGCCACACCGACGAATACCCAGCCGACGAGGCCAACCCACTGCCTTACGCGACGACCTCTACCGAGGCCATTCCGCTAGACCGGGTCTCATCGGTAGTGGTCAGCCGGACGGTGACCTCGCCCGCCTCCTACGCTACGGGCGATCCGGCGCGCGACGTCGTGATCACCGTCGGTTGGGGTGCGATGAACCGGATCGACGTCGAGCCGGCCGGCTGCGCCGACCCGACCTGCGAGGCCGATCACGGCTACACGGGCACCGTGACGTCCGACGACTTCTCCCTCCGGGTGAGCGAGGCCGCCGACGGCCGGCCACGGGTCGAGGATCTGCTGCGGTTCGCCAAGGCGTTGTCCACCGCGACGGTGAAGGTACGGTGACGACGGCCGGGCCGGCAGGTACTATCGTCCTGCCGCGCTACGGCGAGGCTTCGCTCACTGACGTGCTGCCGTCGGTGCTGGGTGCACTGGGTGTGGCCGGCGAACAGAACGACCTGGGCCTGCCGGCGGCTTGGAAGTACTGCGTTCTGTTGATCGATGGGTTGGGTTGGAATGCCCTGCGCGCCCACCAGGCACAGGCGCCTTTCCTCAACTCGATGGCCGGCGTCGCGATCACCGCGAGTGTGCCCAGCACCACGGTCACCTGCCTGACCAGCCTGGGTACCGGACTCGCGCCGGGGCGGCATGGGCTGCTCGGCTACACCACGCGCAAACCGGGTACGGCGACCACCCTGTTCAACGCGCTGAAGTGGGACGAGCACAAGGACGTCGACCCGGTCGTGTACCAGCCGCACCCGACCGTGTTCGAGCGGGCGGCTCGAGCAGGAGTGGCCGTCACGGTGCTCGGGCAGCGCAAGTTCAACAAGTCCGGGCTCACCACAGCGGCGCTGCGAAGTCCCGGCTTCGCGATCGCGGACAGCATGGGCGAGCGCGTCGCGCTGGCAGCCGCAGCAATCGCGGACAGCTCCAGGCCCGCCCTGGTGTACGTCTACGACGGCGATCTTGACTTCACCGGTCACCAGCGAGGGTGCCGGTCGGCGGCATGGCGGCACCAGTTGGCGGTTCTGGACCGGTTCGTCGAGGAGCTGTACCTCGCCTTACCGCACGGCGCAGTGCTGCTGGTGACGGCCGACCATGGCATGGTGGACGTCACGTCGGAACTGCGGATCGACGTAGACCAGGTCACGGCGCTGCGCGACGGAGTCGCCCTCGTGGGCGGCGAGGCCCGGTTCAGGCATGTCTACGCGGCCGACGGCGCCGCCGGCGACGTGTTAGCCGCGTGGCGCGACGTTCTCGGGTCGCGGGCCACCGTGCTCCTTCGGGACGACGCGATCGCCCGCGGCTGGTTCGGTGCTGTGGAGGCACGCGTCGTGGATCGGATCGGCGACGTGGTGGCCAGCATCGACGGCGACTGCGCCGTGGAGTATCGCAGCGTTTTCCCGATCGAGGCGAAACTGATCGGCCTACACGGTGCCCTGAGCGCGGATGAGATGTTGGTGCCGCTGCTGACGCTGCCTTGCTGAGGACGCCTTACTCGGATTTGTCGCGGCGACCGAACATGATCTCGTCCCAACTCGGTACGCTGGGCCGCTTCGAGCGCGACCGCTTGGCCCGCGGCGGGGCGGGCTCGTCCGGCTGGGCGGGTGCAACATCGCCACTCGCAGCCCGCGCAGCGACTGGCCGCTGTGGCGGGGTCTCCTCGACCTCGATGCGGCTGGCGATGTCACTGAGCCGGAGGCGGTCGCTAGTGGGCTCTTCGCTGTCGCGGGACCACGGGTCGGGACGATCGTCACGGTCCGAGGACCGTCGTTCCGGGTGCAGGCGGCGCGCGTCGTACTGGGCCCGCTGGGCCGTAATCGGCACGGGGACGGTCGGTTCGTTGTCGTACTCGACGGCGTCGTCGCCCGGCTCAACAACACCTGGACCATCGACGATGATTGGCTCGTCATCCGGATCGGACACCACCGACAGCCGGGCCGGCCCGGTGGGCACTGGAGGCTCCACGACGGGTTCGGGTTCGACCTGGGCCCGTTCGCCTGCGACTGCCCGGGCCTCGTCGTTGTCGGGTACAACCGAGCGCCCGGTGGGGTCGAACGTGAAGCGAGCCTCCTTCTCGTCCTGTTGCGACGGCCAGCGCGCGCTGACAATCCAGCGCCCGTCGTCACGTCGCCAGGCGTCCCAGGCGACGGTCTCGGGGTCGATGTCGTAACTGCTGACCCACTCGGCGACGGTCTCCTGGAGGGGACGGTTCGGCGACTCGTTGCTGATCCGGCGGATGATGGCCTGCTGGGCTCGGCCGGCGATGTGCTCACGCTCGGCGAGGACCGGGCCGGCGAACCGCAGGACCCTGTCGAGCGGGACTCCGGCGGCTGCCGCCACCGACTGGACGCTCTCACCTGAGCGGACCCGGGCCTGGATGTCGCGTGGCCTCAGTTGGCTGTCCATCTGAATCTCCAGCTGCCCCAGCCGAGCCCGGTCCCCGCGGAGGGCGGCGTGCAGGCGCTCGTCGAGGGGCAGCGACATAGGGGTTTCGTCGCCGTCGGCATGGAGGATGAGATGCATGCCGTCGTCGCTCATGGCGACGAGTCGCAGCTTGCGCATCCCCGGGCCTCCTACTACTGGCTGGCCTCTATCGTTACCCCGGTCAGCGGACTGACCAAGCCGCCACGCCGCGCGCCCCGGCGTTACACCGGTTCTGGGACGTCTCGCGCCGGCCGGTCGACTGAGACTCCCACCAGGCAGGCGAGTGTGGCAAGCACCCCACAGCCGAACGCGACGAGATAGGTATCAGACCCCCCAATCCGGTCGATGATCGGGCCGCCGGCCGCCGCACCGGCCGCGGCGCCGACCGTGATGGCGGTGGAAGCCCACGCCAGCCCTTCGGTGACCCGGCTCGCCGGCACCACGGCCTGGATCATTGAGAAACCGGCGATGAGCGTGGGCGCGATGGCGAAACCGGCGACGAAGATGGCGGCGAACAGGATCGGAAGATTTCCAGCGAAGGCCAGGGGTAGCACGGCTGCGGCCAATGCAGCCTGACCGATGACGAAACGTCGCCGGGGCGACGTCTTCCAGTGGACCGCGCCGGCGGCCAGTCCGGCGATGAGGCTCCCGGCCGCGAACACGGCCAGCGCTGGGCCGGCGGCGGCAGTAGCGCCGAACTCGTCCGCGACGGCGACTGTGCTCAACTCGGCGATGCCGAAGATGGCGCCCATGAAGACGAACGCGGCAACGGTCCACGTGAGCGTCGCCACCGGCAGCCGGTCGCGATGCCCGGTCGCCATCGCCGGCCGGATTGGAGGCTGGGTCGAACGAAGCGAAGCAAACGCGAAGCCTCCGGAGAGTGTGAACGCCAACACGGCGACCAGGCCGGCCACCGGGTGGACATTGGTGGCGAGCACGACCACGACGATCGGGCCCACCACGAAGGCGACCTCGTCCAGCGCCGATTCCCACGCGTACGCGGTGTGCAGTCGCCCGGTGGCCGAGTGCAGGCCGGCCCACCTGGCTCGGACCAGGGCGCCGATCTGCGGGAAGGTGGCACCGGTGAGCAGTGCTGCGGCAGCGAGCAGTGCAAACGGCGCCTCGCCGACCGCAGCCCGGTCGACGACTGCGACCAGCACGACAATCGCTATGCCGTGGCCGAACAGCAGCGGCAGCAGCATCCGGCGTTGCCCGACGCGGTCGGCCGCTCGCGCTTGCACTGGTGACGCGGCGGCATGGCCGGCCGTCGCCAGGCCGGCCGCGACGCCCGCCGGTCCGTAACTACCGCCGGAAAGGGTCACAGCCAGCACGATGCCGAGGGCGAGCATCGACATCGGCAACCGGGCGATCAATCCCGCCGCGGAGAAAGCGCGGGCGCCAGGGGTCCGGAGTACCTCCGCGTACGGCCCGAACATGTCAGGTCTCCCTGCTACTAACGATGCTGACAGTGCTGGTCCAGCGTACGGGCCGGCACCGACGGCTGGCAGGATTATTTAGCGTGACTGCTGCCCCATATGACGCGTTCCTGCTTGTGTCCTTCGGCGGGCCGGAGTCCCCGGCTGACGTGATGCCGTTCCTGGAGAACGTCACCCGCGGTCGTGACGTGCCGCGGGATCGGCTCGAGGAGGTCGCCGGGCACTACTACGCGGTCGGCGGGCGCAGCCCGATCAACGACCAGAACCGTGCGCTCATCACCGCGCTGGGAGAGGAGCTGGCGGCGGCCCACCTCGACATTCCGGTCTATTGGGGCAACCGGAACTGGGATCCGTACCTTGCCGACGAGCTGAACCGGATGCGCGGCGACGGGATCACTCGCGCAGCGGCCTTCGTCACCAGCGCGTTCTCGTCTTACTCCGGTTGCCGTCAGTACCGCGAGGACCTGGCTACCGCCGTCGCCACCGTCGGTCCCGGTGCGCCGCGCATCGACCGGATCCGCCACTACTTCGACCACCCTGGGTTCGTGGCCGCGAACGTGGACGGCGTCAAGACGGCGTTCAAACAGCTTCCCGGCGAGGTTGCCGCCCAGGCCAGGCTGGTGTACGTCACGCACTCCATCCCGATCGCGATGGCCGACAGCTCCGGCCCGGCCGGCGGCGCGTACGTGGCGCAGCACGAGGCGGTCGCCGCGGCGGTGACCGCCGGCGTCCGCGACCGGACGGGTGTGCGGCACGAGTATGACCTCGTGTACTGCTCGCGCAGCGGCTCGCCGCATGTGCCGTGGCTGGAGCCGGACGTCAACGACCACCTCGAGCGGCTCGCCGGCGAGGGTGCCCGAGCAGTGATACTCGCGCCGATCGGGTTCGTGTCCGACCACATGGAGGTGGTGTTCGACCTCGACACCGAGGCGATGGAGACCGCCGCGCGGCTGGGACTTCCGGCCGCGCGAGCGGCCACCGCCGGTACCCACCCCGCCTTCGTGGCGGCCATCCGAGACTTGTTGGTGGAACGGGCTGCCGTAGAACGTGGCGAGCGACCAGTGCGGGCGAGCATCGGGCCGCCGGGACCATCCCACGACGTGTGCCCCGCAGGCTGCTGCCCGAACCTGCGCGGCCCACGGCCCGCCCTCTGCGGGTTGGATAACTTGGCAGGGTGAGTGACCCTACGACCCTGCTGATGCTTGCCGTCGAAACCGCCCGTGAGGCCGGTGAGCTGATCCGTGGCCGCCGCGACGCGGTCAACCGGATGGCGATATCAGCGACCAAAACGACTCCCACGGATGTCGTCACCGAATCGGACACCGCCGCCGAGGCGCTGATCCGCGAGAGGCTGCTGGCCGCACGGCCCGAAGATGCCATCCTTGGTGAGGAAGGTGGCTCGTCGCACGGCGGGTCAGGAGTGCGCTGGCTCGTCGACCCGATTGACGGGACGGTGAACTACCTCTACGGGATCCCGCAGTACGCGGTGTCCATCGCGGCCCAGCGAGCTGGAGACACGGTGGCGGGGGTCGTGCACAACCCGGTTAGCGGCGAGACATGGACAGCGACTCGCGGCGGCGGTGCATACCTCGACGGCCGGCGCATCCGGGAGTCCGGCTGCGATCGGCTCGAACTGGCCCTGGTGGCCACCGGGTTCGGCTACGACGCGGGGCGGCGGGCCCGGCAGGCCGCTATCCTCCAGCAGATCCTGCCGTCTGTACGCGACATCAGGCGCGCGGGCGCGGCATCCCTGGACCTGTGCGCGGTCGCCATGGGCCGGGTGGACGGCTACTACGAGCGGGGGCTGGGCCCGTGGGATCTGGCGGCAGGTGCGCTGGTCGCGGAGGAGGCCGGCGCGGTGGTCGGTGGGCTGGCCGGCGCGGTGGCGGGCCCAGAGCTCGTGATCGCCGCTGGTCCTGCCCTGTTCGGCCCACTGCACGACCTGCTTGCGCCACTGCGGCCCGACAAGGACGTTTGAACCGCCCGCCGCGTGGCAACGTACGCCAGTTGACCGCGATGGCGGCCCCTTGAGGAGGATCTTCGTCGAAGTCGGTGGGGCGCGCGCAGGCTTCGAGCGAACATAAGGCAGAATTCCCGACTCGGATCGGGCACAACCGGCGGCCGTTATGCGTTACCAGGGTCACGGTCACAACCCCGACCGGAGACTAACGACGATGCATGCCCGTACAAGGGGGAACGAACGAATGGCTACTGACTACGACGCCCCTCGTAAGACTGACGACGAACTGTCCGAGGACTCGCTCGAGGAGCTGAAGAATCGCCGGATGGACACGACGTCCGGCATTGTCGACGTGGACGAGGCGGACCTGGCCGAGGCTTTGGAACTGCCCGGAGCGGACCTGTCCAATGAGGAGTTGTCGGTCCGGGTACTGCCACGGCAGTCCGACGAGTTCACCTGCTCGAGCTGTTTCCTGGTGCACCACCGCAGCCAGCTGGCCAGTGAGAAGAACGGTCAGCTCATCTGCCGCGACTGCGCGGCCTGACCGACTACTGCTCGGTCTGCGTCGATTGAACGGCAGAACGAAGCGCGGTCGCTAGTTGTTCTGGCTGCCTGGTGGACACGTACCAGTACGGCACCGGATCGGCCGGGTCGTTCACGACGACTCGTACGGCCCCCGGAACGTAGGAGCGAAGGAGCAGATAAGCCCGCGGGTCGGCGTCCGGCCCGCGGGTTCTGCGCGCCGTATCGGCGTCGAGCACTTCGACCGCGCCCACTGCCCAGAGCGGCAGCCGAGCGCGTCCGGCCAGCAACCCGTTCGGCTCGACCGCGACCTTGGCCCGGCCGTACCCGACGAGCACCCCGGCCGCGAGGGCGAAGGTGAGCAGGCCCGCGGGCACGGAGACCCGAGGCCCGTACGCGTGCTGGTAGGCCAGCCACACGGCACCAGCGAACAGCAAGGCGAGCAGCCACCAGCGGACCGGCACCCAGAGACGTTCGCGGTACGAGCTCACCTCGGAAGGTTCGCACATCGGAGTCGCCGGTATGGTCTCGGGCTGTGACTGAACCCGTCGACGTCCTGGTCACCCGGCTCGACCCGGGTGTGCCCGTGCCCGCGTACGCGCATCCCGGCGACGCCGGTGCTGACCTGGTCACCACAATTGACCTGACCATCGCTCCTGGGGAGCGCGTACTCGTGGGAACCGGGATCGCGGTCGCACTACCAGCCGGGTTCGCGGCTTTTGTGCACCCGCGGTCCGGCCTGGCCCACCGACTGGGCGTTAGCATCGTAAACACCCCCGGCACCGTCGATGCCGGCTACCGAGGTGAGATCAAGGTGCTGCTGGTGAACCACGACCTGCGCGAACCAGCCATCTTCAAACGAGGCGACCGCATCGCTCAACTCGTGGTGCAGCGGGTCGAGCGCGCCCGGTTCCACGAGGTGGAGCGACTGCCCGGGTCGGCAAGGGGCGCCAACGGCTACGGATCGACGGGCACCGCGAGCCGGCCGAGCGAAGGGCAACCCCACCGATGAGTATTTTCCGCCGCCGCCGCGACGAGAGGACGCAGCCGGACCCGGAGCCGGCGCAGGCTGCCGCAGAGCGGAGCGACGAGTCCGCCGGGAAGGCGGCGCGCCCTCACGGCCCGTACGACTCGGCCGAAATCGACCTCGAGCAGGCTCGCGCCGATCGCATCGATCTCGGCGGGCTGCTGATCCCGCGGGTCGAGGGCATGCAGTTGCAGCTGCAGGTAGACGAGAAGTCCGGCCGGCCGGCCAGCGTGATGGTGGTGCTCGGCGACGCTGCAGTGCAGCTCATTCCCGTGGCCGCGCCGCGCAGCTCGGGGCTGTGGGAACAGACCCGACTGCAGATCGCCGCCGATGCCCAGCGCCGCGGCGGCACGGCAGGAGAAGCGGCTGGCCCGTTCGGTACGGAGATCCGGATCGTGCTTCCGGTCACCACGCCGGATGGCAAGAAAGGAGTCCAGCCGTCCCGGGTCGTAGGCATCGACAAATCGCGATGGATGCTTCGCGTGACGTTCCTCGGTGCAGCCACCACCAACGCGGAGGCATTCGGTCGCCTGGTACAAGTCGTGCGCGACACCGTGGTCGTCCGGGGTGTCAACCCGATGCCGCCGGGCGAACTCATCGCCCTGCGGCCACCGCAGCAGCCCGGACAGCAACCATCGAGTTGATCACGGGCGGATGGCGCTTTCCGTGGTGGTGGACTCAAGCGTCTTCCGCCCATGATCAACCTCCGTGTGTCGTGGACGGGCCGGGCCGCGCTACGCTCGTCTGTGATGGGTGAACGTCGACGCGGCCTCTGGGAGGCCGTCACGAAGTGGGCGTCCGAGTCGGAGTCCGACCGCGACGCCGAACAGCTGCGCGCCGAAGCCCAGCATGCCGGCTGCGCGCGGCTCTCCGAGGTGGGCGACCGCGAGGTCGCCTCAATCCGTGGCACGCTCCAGACGGTCACCTTGCAGCCGAGGGCCGGGTTGCCGGCGCTGGAGGCCGAGCTTTTCGACGGCACGGAGGTGCTTACCCTCATCTGGCTCGGCCGCCGGCGGATCGGCGGCATCGACTGTGGCCGTAGATTGATCGCTACCGGTCGGATCACCACAGTGGAAGGGCGCCGAGTGATGTACAACCCCCGGTACCAGCTATTGTCGGCCGGTGCGGCGTGACAACGGGCGAGCCACCCCAGCCGGCGCGGGCGAACGGCCTCGCACAGGCCATCGCCAGTAGCGACCAGTTTCGAGCCCGCGCCGCGCTGGGGCCGGGTGCGTTCCTGGATGCCGGGCTGCCGCTGGTGCTGTTCACCGCGGTCTATTTCCTGACGGACCACAACCTTGGGGTGGCGATTTGGGCCGCGCTCGGCTCGGGCGCTGTGCTGGCGGTCATCCGCCTGGCCCGGCGAGAGCCGTTGCAGAATGTGATCGCCGGTTTCGTCGGGCTTGGCATCGCGGCGTTCCTGGCGTACCGCACCGGGCGTGCGCAGGACATCTTCCTCACCGGGTTCGCGGTGAACATCGGGTACGGGCTGGCGTACCTGATCTCAATCGTCATTCGCTGGCCGCTGCTCGGTGTCATCGTCGGCTTGGTAACCGGCCAGGGCACCTCCTGGCGCCGCGACCCAGCGTTGTTCCGGGCGTACATGAAGGCCAGCGCGTTGTGGGTCGTGATGTTCGCCTTGCGGCTGGCTGTCCAGGTTCCGCTGTACCTGGCGGGGGAGGACCAGCTCGGCTGGCTGGCCGGCGCCCGGCTGGCGATGAGTTGGCCGCTGTTCCTGCTGGTCGCCTATTTGTCGTGGGTGATCATCCGCCCGGCCTACCAAGCCCACCAGGAGCGGGAGAAGGCCGCCGCCAACAAGGACCCGGAACCCTAACCTACTTTGGTCACCTGATCGTCCATTCGGTCGCCGAGTCGCCCCGCCCGCTGTCGGCCGTTACTCCACCGACGGGTGGGCGTACGGCGAGAGCATGGCCTCCAGCGGGCCTTCGTGCTCCGCCGTCGTGACGAAGATCAGCTCATCACCCGTTTCGAGTGGCAGGTCCGGCAGTGGCGCGTGCACGTGCTTGCCCCTGATGACGGACACCAGCGTGGTGTCGACCGGCCAGGCGACGTCGGCGACGGCAGTGCCCACGATCGGCGAATCTTCCGGCAGCGTCAGCTCCACCAGGTTCGCCTCACCCTGCCGGAAGGTGAATAGCCGCACCAGGTCACCGACGCTGACCGCCTCCTCGACCAGTGCGCTCATGATGCGGGGCGTGGACACCGACACGTCGACGCCCCATGCGTCGTTGAACAGCCACTCGTTCTTGGGATGGTTGACCCGTGCTACCACGCGCGGCACTCCGAACTCGGTCTTGGCCAGCAGCGACACTACGAGGTTGGCTTTGTCGTCACCGGTGGCGGCGATGGTGACCTTGCAGCGTTCCAGCTGAGCCTCGGCGAGCATGGACAGCTCGCACGCGTCCGCCAGCAGCCATTCGGCCTCAGGCACCGACTCGGGCTTGATTGCGCGCGGTGCCTTGTCGATGAGCAGCACCTCGTGCCCATTGTGAATCAGCTCGGCAGCGATCGAGCGTCCGACGTTGCCGGCTCCCGCGATTGCTACGCGCATTAGGACTCCACCTCCGGCTCGGTCTCGAAGACCTCGGCGACGTGTGGCGCATCCGCGACGCGCATGATGACGTGCACGAGGTCCCCCTCCTGGATGACGGTGTCGGGTTCGGGCAGCATGCCGTCCCCGTACCGGGTTATGAACGCAACTCGGGTGCCTGACGCCTCCTCAAGGGCGGACACCGGATGACCGACCCAGGCCTTGGCGGCGTGGACCTCGGCGAGACGGATCGTGCCCGACGGGTCGACCCACTCGGTCTCGGAACCCTCCGGTAGCAGCCGGCGGATCATCTGGTCGGCGGTCCAGCGCACAGTGGCCACCGTCGGAATGCCAAGCCGCTGGTACACCGCCGCACGACCCGGGTCGTAGATGCGGGCCACGACAGTGTCGATGCCGTACGTCTCGCGCGCCAGGCGGGCGGAAATGATGTTGGAGTTGTCGCCGCTGCTGACCGCGGCGAACGCGTCCGCCTGTTCGATTCCGGCCTCGAGCAGAACCTCACGGTCGAACCCGATCCCGGCGACCGTCCGTCCCTCGAAGCCGGGTGGCAAACGGCGGAAAGCATCGGGATCCTGGTCGATGACCGCCACATCGTGTCCTCGGGATTCCAGGATCTGCGCCAGGGTGGAACCCACCCGGCCACACCCCATGATGACGACGTACACAGCGGTCCTTTCCCGTGTGGCTCGCGACTGAGACGACCGTACACGGCCGGTTGCCGTTCACCGCCCGTAGCGGTACGCCTACCATGCTGCACCGTGCCGAGCGTGGGCGAAATCTCGAAACGGTTGCTGGTCGGTCGAAGGTCGGCCGCAGACCATCTGCAACAGCGCTTGCCCAAACGTGTCGCCCTTCCGATCTACTCGAGCGACACCGTCTCGTCGGTGGCCTACGCCACCCAGGAACTTCTCGTCGTCTTGACCCTAGGCGGGTTGAGCGCCCTCTACCTGACCCCATGGGCGGCCGCTGGTGTCGTCGTGCTGATGGTGGTCGTTGTCGCTGCGTACCGGCGGCTCGTGCAGGTGTACCCGAACGGTGGTGGCGACTACGAACCGGCGGTCCGCAACCTCGGCGAGCACGCTGGCCTGGTCACCGGTGGCGCGATGCTGACCGCACTCGTGCTCACTATCGCTGTCGCGGTGGCGGCCGCGGTCGACAATCTGATCTCCGCCTTCCCCACCCTGGATGAGGCCGGGATCGCGCTTGCGGTGGGGACGATCGTGGTGCTCGGCGCGCTCAACCTGCGCGGGCTCCGTGCCACCGGGCTGCTTTTCGCCGTGCCGACGTATTTGTTCGTGGCCGGCGTCGCGGCACTCACGGCGTGGGGACTGGCGCGGACCGCAGCGGGCGACACGCCGGTGGCCGAGAGCGCCGAGCTCGAAGTCGCCGCCGAACTCGGCGAGGTAGCGGGATTGGCACTGGTCCTGCTTGCGGTGCGGGCGGCGGCGACCGGCGGGGTTGCGCTCACCGGCCTGGGAACGATCGTGAGCGCGGTGCCCACCTTCCGCAAACCCCGCCGGAAGAACGCCGCGACCACGCTGCTGATCACCGGTGCGCTGGCAGCGGTCCTGTTCGTGGGTGTGACCGCACTGGCCGTCATGGCGGACGTGCGGTATGCCGCCGATCCGTGCGACCTCGTCGGTTTCGACTGCGCGGGCGAACCGCAACGGACGGTGATCGCTCAGGTCGCCGCCGCCGTCTTCGGTGACGGTGCGTTCGGTTTCTATGTGATCCAGCTGGCCACGGTGCTTATCCTGCTGCTGGCGGCGAACACCGCCTTCGACTCGTTCCCGCTGCTTGGTTCGATCATGGCGCAGCACCGGCACTTGCCGCGCCAACTGCATCACCGCGGGGATCGGCACGCCTTCAGGAACGCCGTGATCGTGATCGCTGTCGCTGCGGCCATCGTGGTCACAGCCTTCGAGGTGTCCGTGACGCGACTGGTGCCGCTGTATGTCGCGAGCGTGTTCCTGAGCTTCACCCTCGGCCAGACGGCGATGGTGCGCTACTGGAACCGGCAGCTCAGTGGCCCGCTGAGGACGGACGAGCGCTCCATGGCGGTACGCGCGCGGGCGCTGAGCGCGGCGGCCGCCGTCCTGACAAGCGCAGTCGTACTGGTGGTCGGGGTGACGGGATTCACCGGGGGTGTGTGGGTCGTCTTGGTTACGATCGCGGCTCTCTACCTGGTGATGCGCGGCATCCGGAACCACTACCAGAGAGTCGAGACCGAGCTGGCGGTGGACGGCCAGGCCGGAGCCACCAAGCTGCCTTCCCGGGTCCACGCGATCGTGCTGGTCTCCCGGCTGCACAAGCCGACGATGCGCGCGCTGGCCTACGCCCGGAGCGGCCGCCCCGACTTGCTGGAGGCGGTCACGGTGAACATCGACCTGGCCGAAACGCGCGCGCTCACCGACGAGTGGGACAGGCGCGGCATTCCGATACCGCTCAAGGTGCTGGACTCGCCGTACCGGGAGATCAACGGGCCCGTGGTGGAGTACGTCAACAGCATCCGCCGGGAGAGTCCGCGCGACCTCGTGGTGGTCTACATCCCGGAGTACGTGCTCGGTCGATGGTGGGAGCAGTTGCTGCACAACAAGAGCGCCCTGCGACTGCGGGCTCGGCTGATGTTCACCCCGGGCGTGATGGTCACTATGGTTCCGTGGCAACTGCATTCGTCAACCCGGTCCGGTGACCAGCCTGACCGCTGAGCCTGGAACCGGCGGCCGGCGCCCGCGCCGACCGCCAGCCTCGGTGGGCGTCCGACGACACGCATGGCAGGGTTGAATTCATGGACCTGCGGATCTTCACCGAACCCCAGCAAGGAGCCTCGTACGACGACTTGCGTCGCATCGCCCAGGCGACCGAGCGCCTCGGCTTTGACGGCTTCTTCCGATCTGATCACTACCTGCACATGGGTGATCACCTTGACGGCCTGCCCGGACCCACGGACGCCTGGACGACACTGGCCGGCCTGGCCCGGGAGACGTCCCGCATACGGCTGGGAACGCTCGTGTCACCGGTGACGTTCCGGCACCCAGGCGTGTTAGCGATTCAAGTTGCCCAGGTCGACCAGATGTCCGGTGGCCGCGTCGAGCTTGGTTTGGGCGCGGGCTGGTTCGAGGCGGAGCACCGGGCGTACGGCATCCCTTATCCGCCGAACCGGTTCGACCTGCTCGAGGAACAACTGGAGCTGATCACCGGACTGTGGTCGACCCCAATCGGTGAGCGCTACTCGTACTCCGGGGCGCACTACACCCTCACCGATTCGCCCGCGCTGCCGAAGCCGATCCAGCAGCCGGTTCCCATCATCGTCGGCGGCACCGGCCGGCGCCGGACCCCGGGTGTCGCCGCTCGATTCGCTGCCGAGTACAACAGCTTCCGGGTCTCAGACGCCGAGTTGGCCGAGCGCTTCGACAGAGTGCGCCGGGCGTGCGAGGCCGCCGGGCGCGATCCGGACGATCTGGTCTACTCGGTTGCCGCAACGGTATGCGTGGGTTGGGACGAGGCGGAGCTGGCCCGGCGCGCAGCGGCCATCGGGCACGATCCCGGGGAGCTGCGCGAGCATGCCTTCGGCGGCACGCCAGCCGACCTCGTCGAGCGGCTGCGGTCGCTAAGCAAGCTGGGCGCCTCCCGTTTCTACCTTCAGGTACTCGATCTGGCCGACATGGACCACCTCGAACTCATCGCCGCCGAAGTCGCCCCAATGTTTAGCGGCTCCATGTCGCCAAAACAACCTTCACGTCGTGTATCTTGAACTCAAGGTTTTTCGTTTCGCAGAGATTAGGAGAGCCTCTGCGAGACCCACACGACGGCCATCCGCGACGATGGGTAGCAACGGATGAATCAGGAAGGCGGGTAGTGACGTGACCAGCAACGACAGCTTCGGCGCCAAGGGCACCCTCCAGGTCGGCGGCGAGAGTTACGAGATCTACCGGCTGGCTGCGGCGGGCGACGTCGGGCGATTGCCCTACAGCTTGAAGATCCTGCTGGAGAACCTGCTGCGTACCGAGGACGGCGCGGACGTCACGTCCGACCACGTTCGTGCGCTCGTCGAGTGGGATGCCGCTGCGAAGCCCAGCACCGAGATCCAGTTCAGTCCGGCGCGCGTCATCATGCAGGATTTCACCGGCGTTCCGGCGATCGTCGACCTGGCCACCATGCGAGAGGCGATGCGCGACCTCGGTGGCGATCCATCCAGGATCAACCCACTGAACCCGGCCGAGTTGGTGATCGACCACTCCGTGATCGCGGACGTGTTCGGCGCGCCGGACTCGTTCGCGCGCAATGTCGAGCTGGAGTACCAGCGCAACAAGGAGCGCTACCAGTTCCTTCGCTGGGGGCAGGGCGCCTTCGAGGACTTCAAAGTCGTCCCACCTGGAACCGGCATCGTCCACCAGGTCAACATCGAGCACCTCGCCCGCACCGTGATGGTCCGAGATGGGGTCGCATACCCGGACACGTGCGTCGGCACCGACAGCCACACCACGATGGTCAACGGGCTCGGTGTGGTCGGCTGGGGCGTGGGCGGTATTGAGGCCGAGGCGGCCATGCTCGGCCAGCCGGTGAGCATGCTGATCCCACGCGTCGTCGGGTTCAAGCTCTCCGGCTCGCTTCCCGAAGGGGCCACCGCGACCGACCTGGTGCTGACCATCACCGAGCAGCTGCGTCAGCACGGTGTCGTCGGCAAGTTCGTCGAGTTCTACGGGCCCGGCGTGTCCGCCGTCCCGCTCGCCAACCGGGCGACCATCGGCAACATGAGCCCGGAGTACGGCTCGACGATCGCGGTATTCCCGATCGACGAGGAGACGGTGCGTTACCTGCGGCTGACCGGGCGGAACGAGCAACTGGTCGCGCTTGTCGAGGCCTATGCGAGGGAGCAAGGGCTGTGGCATGACCCCAATGCCGAGCCCGAGTACTCGGAATACCTGGAGCTCGACCTGTCGACAGTGGTGCCGAGCATCGCCGGGCCCAAGCGGCCGCAGGACCGCGTCGCCCTCACCGACGCGAAGACGGCCTTCCGCACGGCGTTGCGTGATTACGTCAACCACGACGAGCACGTGCCGCATACGGAGGTGGACGATGCGGTCGAGGGGACCTTCCCCGCGTCCGACCCTGCGTCGCACGAGCCAGGCGACGGTGGCGAGCGGCCGGCCCAGCTGGTCAGCGCGGCCGCGGGAGCAGCGGGACGCTCGTCCTCGCCGGTCCACGTGACGCTGGACGACGGGACCGAGTGCGAGATCGACCATGGCGCCGTCGTGATCGCTGCCATCACCAGTTGCACGAACACCTCGAACCCGAGTGTCATGGTCGGCGCCGCACTGCTGGCCAAGAAGGCCGTCGAGCGAGGCCTCGCCCGCAAGCCGTGGGTGAAGACAACACTGGCGCCGGGCTCGAAGGTCGTCATGGACTACTACGAGCGAGCCGGACTGACCCCGTACCTGGAAAAGTTGGGCTTCCACCTGGTCGGATACGGGTGCACCACGTGCATCGGCAACTCGGGCCCACTGCCCGACGCGATTTCCGCCGCGGTCAGCGAGCATGACCTGTCGGTCGTGTCGGTGCTCTCCGGCAACCGCAACTTCGAGGGCCGGATCAACCCTGATGTGAAGATGAACTACCTGGCCTCGCCGCCGTTGGTGGTCGCGTATGCGCTCGCCGGGACGATGGACATGGACATCGCCACCGAGCCGCTCGGCACCGACCCCACTGGCGAGCCCGTGTACCTGCGCGACATCTGGCCGACGCCGCACGAGATCGAAGAAGTGGTCGACTCGGCCATCGCCAGCGAGATGTTCACCCGCGACTACGCCGACGTCTTCGCCGGTGACGAGACGTGGCGTTCGCTGCCCACTCCGGAAGGCGACATCTTCGAGTGGGACCCGGAGTCGACGTACGTGCGCAAGCCGCCGTACTTCGAGGGTATGGCGGCCGAGCCCACGCGAGTTAACGACGTCGCCGGTGCGCGGGTGCTGGCCAAGCTGGGCGACTCGGTGACGACCGACCACATCAGCCCGGCCGGCGCGATCAAGGTCGACTCTCCGGCGGGGGATTACCTGCGATCGCACGGGGTCGAGCGGCGCGACTTCAACTCCTACGGATCACGGCGAGGGAACCACGAGGTGATGATTCGCGGGACCTTCGCCAACATCCGCCTGCGCAATATGCTTCGGACCCCGGCACAAGTTATTCCAGAGGGCGGGTTCACCCGCGACTTCACGCAACCGCACGGCCCCGTGACGACGATCTACGACGCGTCGGTGGCCTACGCCGAGGCCGGGACGCCGCTGGTCGTGCTGGCCGGCAAGGAGTATGGCTCCGGGTCGTCCCGCGATTGGGCGGCCAAGGGGACGGCGCTGCTTGGCGTGCGGGCGGTCATCGCAGAGTCGTACGAGCGGATCCACCGGTCCAACCTGATCGGCATGGGCGTGCTGCCGCTGCAGTTCCCGGAGGGCGAGAACGCCGAGTCGCTGGACCTCACGGGCGAGGAGACGTTCGACGTGGCGGGGATCACGGCCCTCAACGAGGGGACAACGCCGGCAACGGTGGCCGTCACGGCGACCCGCCCGGACGGCTCGACGGTGGAGTTCGACGCTGTGATCCGCATCGACACGCCCAGCGAAGCCGAGTACTACCGGCACGGCGGCATCATGCAGTACGTGCTGCGTACCCTCCTCGCCTCCTGACGTCCGATCACGTTCGGCAGGCGGTGCGACGTACCTACAGGCATGCATGCGTGTAGGTACGTCGCTATGTCTACTGGGCGGCCACCGGAGTCACGTTGAGCGCGGCATTCGGCCCTCAGGGTCCGCAAATCAAGCTGGCCGCGGTTCGGACCCTGACTCGGAGGCGACCGGCGTGCCTGGTTCGTCCGGGTGTGGAGTTTCCGGCTCGGGTTGCGGAAGCGGACCGGGCTCTGGCTCGGGGAGTGGCCCCGGCTCAGGACCGGGCATCGGCCTGGGCTCGGGTGGCAGCGGCTCCGGAGGGGGTTCCGTAGCCAGCGGCTCGGGTGCCGGCGGCGTCGCCGGCAGGATCCTCGCGACCGCTGAACGCGATTGGGCTGCTGCTGACGTATCGGCCACACAGCCGCCTGCTGCGCGGAGAGCCAGGAAGGCGCCCGCGATGCGTCGAGCTCTCATGGTAAGTCCTGTCGGTGAGGCTACTGTGAACTCTGTGCCACTTGTGACTACGTGGTGCAGGCCATTCGCTGGGCTGATCCACCCACCAATGGCCATCCGATGCCGTACGGGCATCTAGACTGTCTCAGCAGTTGGTATACCCGGATTTGCGTGAGATCACCTGGGAGGAGAGACGGTTGGGTGTGCTCGAAGGCATCCAGAGCCCGCGTGATCTGCGAGGCCTGTCGAGCGATGAACTGACCGCGCTTGCTGCGGAGATCCGTGACGTGCTCGTCCGGACTACTGCTCGGACGAGCGGCCACCTCGGTCCAAATCTGGGCGCGGTCGAGCTGACCATCGCCGTGCACCGGGTGTTCGACTCACCCCGCGACCCGGTGATCTTCGACACCGGCCACCAGGCATACGTCCACAAGCTCCTGACCGGTCGGCACGCCAAGTTCGGCACACTGCGACAGGAGGGCGGCCTCTCCGGCTACCCGAGCCGCGACGAGAGCGAGCACGACTGGGTTGAGAATTCTCACGCGTCGACGGCGCTCTCCTACGCCGACGGCATGGCCAAAGCGTTCGCGGTCCGCGGCGAATACAAGCGCACAGTCGTGGCGTTCGTCGGTGACGGTGCTCTCACAGGCGGCATGTCGTGGGAGGCGTTGAACAACATCGCCACCGGGACGCAGCGCCCAGTCGTGATTCTGGTCAACGACAACGGCCGGTCGTACGCGCCAACGGTCGGCGGCCTCGCGAACCACCTGGCCGGGCTACGCACCAACCCGCGGTATGAGCAGGCTCTGGATTTGGTCAAGCGTTCGCTCGGGCGCACGCCACTGGTCGGCGAGCCACTGTACGACGCGCTCCACGGCATAAAAAGGGGCCTGAAGGACATCCTCTCACCGCAGGGCATGTTCGAGGATCTCGGCATCAAGTACGTCGGCCCGGTTGACGGGCACGACCGGGAGGCGGTCGAGCAGGCGCTGCAGCGCGCCAGGCGGTTCCGCGGGCCGGTCATTGTGCACTGCATCACCCAGAAGGGTTTCGGATACGACGCCGCGGTCAACGACACAGTCGATCATTGGCACCAGGTGAAGGCTTTCGATCCGGAAACCGGGGCGGCAGTGGGCAACCCGGAGCGGACCTGGACGGATGTGTTCAGCGATGCTGTTGTCGCAGCGGGGCGCCGGCGACCCGACCTGGTGGCGATCACCGCGGCGATGCTCGGGCCGACCGGCCTGGACAAGTTCGCTGCGGCCCACCCTGACCGTTGTTTCGATGTCGGCATCGCAGAGCAGCATGCGGTCACGTCAGCGGCCGGCATGGCGATGGCCGGCCTGCATCCGGTGGTCGCCGTGTACGCGACGTTCCTGAACCGCGCGTTCGACCAGGTGCTGATGGACTGCGCACTGCACCGCTGCGGAGTGACGTTCGTCCTGGACCGAGCCGGTGTCACCGGCGACGACGGGCCATCCCACAACGGCATGTGGGACATGTCGATCCTGCAAGTTGTACCCGGTCTGCGGCTGGCCGCGCCGCGCGACGCGTCCCGCTTGGTCGAACTGCTCGGCGAGGCGCTGAGCATCGCCGATGCGCCCACGGTCGTCCGGTTTCCGAAGGGTCCGGTTGGACCCGACGTGCCGGCCGTCGACCGCGTGGGGGGCTGCGATGTCCTGGTGCGTTCGGCAGAACGGGACGCCTTGATTGTGGCCGTCGGGGCGATGGGCACCGTGGGGGTTGACGCGGCCGGCCGGCTGGCCGCCCAGGGGGTGGGCGTGACCGTCGTTGACCCGCGCTGGGTGAAGCCGGTCGATGACGCTCTGATCGGACTTGCCCGAGACCACCGGCTGGTCGTCACCGTGGAGGACAACGGCCGGGTGGGCGGCGTCGGCTCGGTCCTCACTCAGGTGTTGCGCGATGCGGGCGTGAGCACGCCGGTGCGCGAGTACGGCATACCCCAACGGTTCCTCGATCACGCCAGGCGCGGGAAGATCCTCAACGAAGTGGGTCTGACCGGCCAGAACCTCGCCCGGGAGATCGCTGGAATCGTGGCCGCTCTCGACTCCCATGCGCCGCGGCATATCGTGATCGACGGCCGCTAGGTCCGGTACGGTTCTCGAGTGAAGATCACGCAGCGGATGCGGGAGCTTGGTGTCCCGCCCTGGCTGGTGCGGTGGGCCATTATCGCCGTGTGTGTGGGCGCCATCGGCTCCCTCATTATCGCGCTCATCCTCATCGCGCTGCGGGTCCGCTTCATCTCGATCGCTGTGATGATCGGATTCGCTGAGGTGTCACTGCTGTGGCCGCTGGTCAAGTGGCTGCGCGCACAGCGGGTGCCGCAGGTTATCGCCTCGATCCTGTGTGTCGTTGGGTTCTTGTCGTTCTTCGCGCTGCTGTTGGTGTTCGTCGTTGCCCAGGTTGTTCAAGCCAGCCCGCGCATCGCTGACGAGGTGGTCGGGGCGTTCGAAGAGACGATGGAATGGCTCCGGAGCGGTCCCTTCGGCGTCGACGACCAAACGGTGCAGGATCTCCTCGACCAGTTGCAGGACTTCGTCGGCGGGTTCATCAGCAGCATCGGAAGCGCTGTCGCCAGCGGACTCGGCGTCGTGACCAACCTGATCACTGTCGTGCTGATCGCCACCTTCTTCGCTATCTTCGCGCTGGCGAGTGGCGATCGGCTGTGGATACAGTTCACCGGCCTGCTGGCGCCGGAGCACCGAGTGCCAGCCACCGCGGCGTTCCGGTCGGCGATGCGGACCACCGGCGCTTGGTTCTATGCCTCGGTTCTCACCGGCCTCGTCGACGGCCTCCTGATCGGGTTAGGTCTGTGGATCTTGGACGTGCCGCTGGCGGTGGCGATCGGTGCTCTCACGTTCATGCTCGCGTTCATACCGTTACTGGGCGCGACGATCGCAGGTGCGGTGGCCGTTGCCGTGGCGTTCGTCTCAGGTGGGCTGACCACGGCCATCTGGGCGTTGATCATCGTGCTGGTCGTGCAACAACTCGAGGGAAACCTTTTGGCTCCGCTGCTGATGGCCCGGGCCGTCAGCTTCCATCCTCTGATCATCCTGGTCTTGACGACATCCGCCGCCACTCTGTTCGGAATGCCGGGTCTGTTCCTCGCCGTGCCCGTGACCGGAGCGATCGTCGCCGCCATCGTCGGTTACCGCCGGTACAGCCCGGAGTACGAGGGCGGGCCCATTAGGGGAGTGGCGACAAAGGATGCGGTTCCCGAGCCAGACGAGTTGGAGGGACCTGTTTCGCGGGGAGTGCGGCGCATGGTGGCGCAGGACACAGAATCCGGTGGCTGATCGGCGATTGGTACCCGCGGGCTCGCCGGCCGTCGAGACGCTGGTCGCGGTTCGGCGGGCACGCGACCTGATCGACCGCGAATACTCGGAACCGCTCGATCTCGATGCCATCGCCAGCGCCGCCGGCTACTCGCGGTACTACTTCGTCCGCGCCTTTCGCGCGGCCTATGGCGAGACCCCTGGCCAGTACCTCTCCCGACGCAGGGTCGAGCGCGCGCAGGAACTGCTGCGGTCGGTCAACCTGACCGTGACCGAGGTGTGCCATCTGGTGGGCTTCTCCAGCCTCGGATCGTTCAGCGCGCGATTCCGCGAGCTCGTCGGCGTCTCGCCGTCCCAATACCAGCGCGAGGCGGCCCAGGCGGGCGCCCCGCCGATTCCCGGCTGCTTCGTGCTGATGTGGGCGGGCCGGCCCGGCAACAGGGCAACAACGGAGAAGCCGGCGTCGCACGCCTCCGAATAGCGTTGTGGTCGATACTGATCCGGTTTCGACAAGGAGCGAGCGATGATCACGAATCTCGGTGTGGCGAGTGTGTTCGTCACCGACTACGACGAAGCCAAGAAGTTCTTCGTGGAGAAGCTCGGCTTCGAGCTGCGGCACGACCTGACGATGGAGAACGGCTACCGCTGGCTAACCGTCGGCCCGCCGGCCAGCCCGGAGTTCCAACTGGCCATCAGCGTGCCGGGGCCGCCAACGCACGACGAGGAGACGGCGGCGATGCTGCGCGCGCTGATGGCGAAGGGTGCGCTCAGCGCCGGGGCTTGGAACACCGACGACTGCCGGAAGACGTTCGAGGAGTACTCAGCCCGCGGCGTGGAGTTCCTCCAGGAGCCGGTCGATCGTCCCTACGGGGTCGAAGCGGTCTTCCGTGATCCGTTCGGTAACTGGTACAGCCTCAACGAGACGAACGAGGCAACCTTCGATACCGAGGCCATGAAGACGGCCTATCCCGAGGGCTGACTGGCACCGACATAAGCGGTGGGCGGCTGCCAGCACATCCTGTGGAGGTGGGCCGCCCATCAGGCTCAACGACGTACCTGCAGGTGTGCGTGCCTGTAGGTACGTCGAGCCGCCTGCCGAACGTGATCGAATGGAATCAACGGGCGACGCTAGCCACTCCCGGCGGCAGGAAGGGCGAGCCGGTGACCTTCTCGCTGACTCCTGTGCGGTCGAGGTACGGCGTGATTCCACCGAGGTGGAACGGCCAGCCGGCACCAAGCAGCAGGCACAGGTCGACGTCCTGAACCTCGGCGACCACGCCCTCGTCCAGCATCAGCCGGATCTCCTCCGCCACAGCGGACAGCGCGCCCTCCCGAACCTCCGCCTCCGTGAGGACCGTGTCGCCCTGCTCGAACAGGGCGGCGGTGTCCTCAGCGAGGTACGGCTGGCCCTGTTCGTTCCACGACCAGATGCCTGGTTTGCCGGCCTCGACCAGCCGACGCAGGTTGTCCGACACGGTGAACCGGTCGGGGAAAGCCTCGTGCATGGTTTCTGCCACGTGCAGCGCTACCGCAGGACCGACCAGTTGCAGCAGTACGAACGGCGACATTGGCAGGCCGAGCGGCGCCAGTGCGCGGTCGGCGACCTCTATCGGCGTGCCATCGTCCGCGGCACGAGTGACCTCATCCATCAGCCGGGTCAGGATGCGGTTGACCACGAAGCCCGGCGCGTCCTTGACCAGTACACAGGACTTCTTCAGCGCCTTGCCGACGGCGAACGCGGTGGCGAGCGTGGCGTCGTCGGTGCGCTGGGTGCGGATGACCTCGAGCAGTGGGAGCAGCGCCACCGGGTTGAAGAAGTGGAACCCGACCACGCGCTCGGGATGCGCCAATTCCGCTGCCATCTCGGCGACCGAGAGCGAGGACGTGTTCGTGGCCAGTACGCACTCGGGGGAGACGATGGCCTCCAGCTCGGCGAAGACCTGCTGCTTGACCTTCATCTCCTCGAAGACCGCCTCGAGCACGAAGTCGGCGTCGGCGAACACCGACTTGTCCGTCGATCCGATGACCAGGGCCTTCAGCCGATTGGCCTTGTCCGGCGAGATCCGCTGCTTGGCGAGGAGCTTGTCGACCTCGACGTGGACATAACCGACCCCCTTGTCCACCCTTCCCTGATCGAGGTCGGTCATCACCACCGGCACTTCGAGGCGACGGACGAACAGCAGCGCAAGCTGGCTGGCCATCAACCCGGCTCCGACGATGCCCACCTTCGTGACCTCGCGTGCGAGCGACGTGTCCGGTGCACCTGCCGGGCGCCTGGCCCGCCGCTGCACGAGGTCGAAGGCGTAGACGCCGGACCGGAACTCCTCACTCATGACGAGCTCGGCCAGCGCGTCGTCTTCGGCGGCGAAGCCCTCCTCGCGGGTGGACGTCCTCGCCGCGGATATCAGCTCGAGCGCCCGGTAAGGGGCGGGCGCAACGCCGTGCACCTTGCCGTCCGCGACCGCTCGGCCGCGGGCAACTGCGGCCGTCCACGCGTCTTCGGATCGGTCGACTTCCCGGCGTGAGACCTCGACGTCACCGCGCAGCACCCCTGCGGCCCAGGTGAGCGACTGCTCAAGGAAGTCGGCGCCGCCGAACATCGCGTCCGCGACGCCTATCTTCGCCACTTGCGTCCCGCCGAGCATGCGGTTCTGGTTGAGCGCATTCTCCACGATGATCTTAACGGCGCCGTCCGCGCCGATCAGGTTGGGCAGCAGCCAGGTGCCACCCCAGCCGGGCAGCAGGCCGAGGAAGGTCTCGGGCAGCGCGATGCCCTGCGCAGTGTCCAGGACGGTGCGGTACGTGCAGTGCAGCGTGAGTTCCAGGCCGCCACCGAGGGCGAGGCCGTTGATGAACGCGAACGTCGGCACCGACGCATCGCCGAGCCGGCTGAACACCCGGTGGCCGAGCTTTCCGAGTTCTCTGGCCTGGTCGGTGTGGGTCACGAGCGCGACGCCTTTGAGGTCCGCACCCGCGGCCAGGATGAACGGCTTGCCGGTGAGGCAGACGGCGACGACGCCGGGTTCGCCGAACGCGGTGTCCAGCGCCCTGTCGAGTTCGATCAGGCTGACCGGGCCGAGCGTGTTCGGCTTGGTGTGATCACGCCCGTTGTCGAGTGTGATCAACGCTGCCTTGCCGGCGCCCAAAGGCAGATCGACGAACCGGACGAGCGCCCGCGTCACGACCTCGTCTGGGAAGGCGACGGTGAAATCGGTGCTGGTCATCAGGCGGCCGCCTCCTCGATCTGGTCGGACTTGTAGGCCGGATGCAGCGGGTTCTCCCAAACCACGGTGCCGCCCATGCCGATACCCACGCACATGGTGGTGATGCCGTAACGGACCTCTGGGTGGTCGGCGAAGCTCTGCGCCAGTTGGTTCATCAACCGGACGCCGGAGGACGCGAGCGGATGCCCGAGGGCGATCGCGCCGCCGAACGGGTTGACCCTGGCGTCATCGTCGGCGATGCCGAAATGGTCGAGGAACGCCAGCACCTGCACGGCGAACGCCTCGTTGATCTCGATCAGGCCGATCTCGTCGATGGTCAATCCGGCCTTCGCCAGCGCTTTCTCGGTGGACGGGATCGGCCCGACCCCCATCATCTCGGGCTCCACCCCGGCGAAGGAGTACGACACCAGCCGCATCTTGACCGGCAGGCCGAGTTCGGCCGCTGCGCCGGCCGACGCGAGGAGGCACGCCGTGGCGCCGTCGTTGAGCCCGGCCGCGTTGCCCGCCGTCACCCGGCCGTGCGGGCGGAACGGTGTCTTGAGCGCGGCGAGGTCCTCCACGGTCGTCCCGGGCCGCGGCGGCTCGTCGGCCGTTGCGAGACCCCAGCCATGTTCCGCGTTCCGCGTCGCCACCGGGACGAGGTGGCGCTGGATCTTGCCGTCGGCATACGCCTTGGCCAGCTTGGCCTGGCTGGCTGCGGCGAACGCGTCCGCCCGCTCCTTGGTGAGATGGGGGTACCGGTCGTGCAGGTTCTCGGCCGTCTGGCCCATGACGAGCGCGCTGGGGTCGACGAGGTTCTCCGCGATGATTCGCGGATTGGGGTCCACACCCTCACCCATCGGGTGCCGTCCCATGTGCTCGACGCCACCGGCCACGACGACGTCGTACGCGCCGAACGCGATGCCGGCCGCCGTCGTGGTTACGGCGGTCATCGCGCCGGCGCACATCCGGTCGACGGCGTAGCCGGGAACGCTGCGCGGCAGGCCGGCCAACAGCGCGGCGGTTCGGCCGATGGTCAGTCCCTGGTCGCCGATCTGGGTAGTGGCGGCGATCGCGACGTCGTCGACCCGCTCCGGCGGCAGGTTCGGATTGCGCCGCAGCAGCTCACGGATGCACTTGATCACGAGATCGTCGGCCCGGGTCTCGTGGTACATGCCCTTCGGGCCGGCCTTGCCGAACGGGGTACGAACGCCGTCGACGAACACGACGTCACGGATCTGACGGGGCACGAGTCCCTCCAGAAGACGGTGAGGTTCCTAAGCCGATGTTACTCACGAGTAGCTTAGCAGCGATCCTCTGCTCACAGGTGGCGGGTCGCCTCGCGGATCGACAAGGGGGAGAGGCGATCTCGGTGGGTGGCGACGAACGAGCGAACCCAGTCCGGGTTCGTCTTGGCGTGCTCGCGCAGCGCCCAGCCGATGCCCTTGCGCAAGAAGAAGTCAGCGTCGCAGGCGTTGTCACGGATGCACGCGGTGAGCAGGGCGGTATCGGTGTGGTCCCGGGCGCCGACCTGGCAGATCACGGCAGCCCGGCGCCGCCACCGGTCGGGATCGCGCGCCCAACACAGGATGGTCGGCGTGATGGCCGTTCGGTGCGCCCTGAGCGTCGCGCCGACCAGGCGGATGGCGACGTCGTCGACATAGTCCCACCAGGCGCCGGTGACGATCAGGTGGTCGTAAAGGTCAATCGACCGCTCATCGGTGGCCCACTTCGCGTAAGCGCCGTGCCGGGCCACGTCGATGGCGGCGTATCGCTCCTCGCGGAAGTCGGCGCCATCCCAGAGCGCACGGATGGTCGCCTCCCAGCTCTCGCGATCCGGCAGGACGTGACGACGGAGCACCGGGCGGAGAACTGTCACCCGCGCGGGCTTCTGCACGCCACGGAAGGGCATCGGGGACTTCATGTATGCCTGCATCGGGCCGGCCTTGGCGGGATCGGCCGCAGTAGCCAGCGCACCACGGATGTCGCCGAGAAGCTGCTGGTCCGCGGTAGGCACGAGGATGAGAGTACGCCGCGGCCGGTCAGGTAACGATGCAGCAGATCGCGCAGTAGTCGCCGTGCCGGGCCTAGCCGGTGAACCCCAGGCAGCGGGACCGACGCCACCGTGGCGCCACCCGTCACTGTGCTGGATGGCGCGATCGAGTTAGGCTGCAGACTCCAATGAGCGGTTCGCTTGATCTCGTGGTCCTGGGCGCGGGCCCAGCCGGGCTGGCGGCTGCCTGGCGAGCGGCCAGACGTGGTCTGAAGGTCACGGTCCTCGAGCGGGCCGAGCGGGTCGGCGGGCTTGCCGCGTCGTTCGATGTGGCAGGAATGCGGGTCGACCATGGTTCTCAGC
Organism: Jiangellaceae bacterium; assembly: GCA_035762665.1. Taxonomy (GTDB): domain Bacteria; phylum Actinomycetota; class Actinomycetes; order Jiangellales; family Jiangellaceae; genus JASLBX01. Next base: position 70,173 of record DASTNZ010000155.1, read on the forward strand.
GGCTGCATCTTTCCACGCCGCCGATGTTGCTGGCTGACCTCCGCGAGCTGCTTGACGATGATCTTCAGCTGCGCCCGCGGCGCGGCCGGTTACGGGTGGCCGAGCGCTGGGTCGGGTTTCCACTACGTGCATCGGAGCTCACGCGGCGGCTTCCGCGCCCCATGCTGGTGCGCATCGCTGCCGAGTCGGCAACGGCGTCGCTCCGGCGACCCACCGGCGACAGCTACGCTGCGGTCCTGCGGGCGGGTCTCGGCCAGACGTTGTACGACGAGCTCTACGGCCCGTACGCGCTCAAGTTGTGGGGCTTGCCAGGGGAGCGCATCAGCGGAGAGCAGGCGCGGCGGCGCGTGTCGGCCAATACACCGTGGAAGGTGGCCGCGCGCATGGCGCGCCACCGCCCCGAGGCCGGCCGCGGGGAGCTGTTCTACTACCCGCGGCGCGGATTCGGCCAGATTGTCGAGGCGCTGGCGGAAGCGGCGACCGCGGCGGGAGCCCAGATCAGGCTGGAGGCCGAGGTCGACAGCGTGCGGGTGATCGAGGACGAGGTCGTGGTCACCACCCAGGACGGTGACGTGATCGCCGGCGGGCATGCCTTCTCCACGCTGCCGCTGCCCCAGTTGGCCCGCATCTGCCGGCCGGCGCCGTCCCTGAGCGACATGGAAGCGGCCGCCCGTCTGCGTTACCGCGCGATGCTCCTTGTCTACGTCGTGCACGACGGCGGGCGGTGGACACCGTACGACGCACATTCGATACCAGGCCCGGAGACACCAATCACGAGGATCTCCGAGCCGGCCAACTACCGCGACAGCGCCGCGGATCCTCGCGACCTGTCCGTGCTGTGCGCCGAGATCCCGTGCTCGATGACCGACGAGGTCTGGGGAATGGATGACGAGTCGCTCGCTGATCTCGTGGACGAGACGCTGGCGCTCACTGGGTTGCCCAAGGTGAACCGGATAGGCGTTGAGACCAAACGGCTGGGTCAGGTCTATCCGATCTACCGGGTCGGCTTCGAGGAGCACCTCGGGGCGATCGACCACTGGTCTCGGATGCTCCGCCGGGTCGTGAGCTTCGGCCGACAAGGCCTGTTCGTCCACGACAACGCCCACCACGCCATGCAGATGGGGTATGACGCGGTAGCCGCGCTCCGCGACGACGGGCGGTTCGACCGGTACGCGTGGACTGCCGCCAGGGAGCGGTTCGCCCAGCACATCGTCGAGGACTAGGACTAACCGCTTCGCCACCGTGCCCGTTGTGGGCCTTGACGGGTGCGGTTGGGCGCATTACTTTCCGACATAGGTGTTTGCACAACGTGAAGCCTTCTTTCATACAGTGAAAGACGTCCGTTGAGCAGGAATTATCAGGTCCGGTCCGTCGTGCGGGCGCTCGACGTGTTGAAACGCGATCAGCGAGCACGGGCCCGAGCTAGAGCTGGTGGCTCGTCTGCCGGCGACGGCAGAACACGTCATGGCCATCGCCGAGCGGGGGTCGGAGATCCCTGGCGCTCCACGGTCACCACAGGTGCCGACAGCGGGAAGGACGCGGCGGGAACCGAGCGGGGGCAGCCGCAGCCCTTGATATCCACGGCTGCCAATCCATGGAGGGAACAATGAACACAGAGAAACGAAGAAGGCTTGGTGGTCGCGCCGGTGTGGTGGCGCTAACAGTTGCCTTGCTCATTGGGACCGCGACTGCGGTGGCGTCGACTCCCTCGCAAGCCCAGGAAGCCGGGGAGGTCACCGCCCTTGCTGTGGCTCAGGGCGACGGATTCGCCACGCTTAGCTGGACGCCGGTCGAGGGTGCCACCGACTACCAGATCGAGCGCACATCGGTGAACGCGGCAAACGAGCCGATCGGTCCGGAGCGGATCGTCGGGCTCTGGCAGCCGACGCGCACGGTGATGCCGGAGTCACCGACGTTCGCCGACTCCGGATTCGTACTCGGCGAGCGCTTCCGTTGGCGCGTGCGAGCGCGGATCGGCACAGAGCCTCTACCGTTCTCGGAGCCGGTGTTCGGGACGACACGACCGCAGTTCGGCGATCCGTCGGTGGCCGGTGAGAACTTGCGCACCCAGTTCGAGCTCACCAACGGGGCGCAGTTCACGAGCGATGTTAACGAGTTTGCCTACACTGCGGCGCTCGACGAGGCCAGCGATCGGGTGCGAGTGGTGGAGATCGGGCGCACGCTGCTGGGCCGGCCGATCAACATGATGGTGTTCGGCTACCCCAAGCCGCTGCCCACGGCCGCGGCGATCTCCAGCCATCCGTCGGTGCTGATCCAGTGCCACGTGCACGGCAACGAGCCGTCGATGCGCGAGTCGTGCATGATCTTCGCCCGTGAACTGGCGTTCACTGATGACCCCGAGCTGATCAACATCATGTCGCGCACGACCGTACTGCTCGTCATCACCCTCAACGGCGACGGCCGGGCCGCCAACACCCGCGGCAGCTCGACCGGGCAGGACCTCAACCGTGACCACTCGCTGCTGCGCGAACCGGAGACCAAGGCCTTATCCGCGATGCTGCGTGACTACACGCCTGACATCGGTGTCGACGGGCACAACGGCGACAGCGAGGACCTTCCGGTGCTTGGGCCACGCCATCTCAACGTCTACGAGGGGCTGTACGCCGAGACCAAGAACGGGTTGATCGAGAGCTGGCTCTACGACAGTGGTGCGCTCGACGGGTGGTACGTCGGGCCTTACAGCAACGGCGGCGCCAGCCAGGAAACGATCCTGCGCAACACGTTCGGGCTTAAGAACGTCATCGGGTTGCTGTCGGAGAACCGCTCTGCGGCGGGACTCACTCGGCCGAACGCCACGGCGGCGGAGAACCAGAACCGCCGGTCTTACGGCCAGATGTGGTTGATCAGGAAGGTCCTGGAGTACCACCGCGACAACCTCCCGTTGATCCAGGACACGATCACGGAGTCGATCGCCTTCCAGAAGTCGAATGAAGGCCCGATCGTTTTCCGCGGCTCGTACCCGTGGCCGCTGTTTCCGCCGCTGCCGAGCGCGCCAGACGTCGACGCCCCTGCCCCGGGGGCCATCCTTGAGGAACCGCCGTGCGGCTACTTCCTCACCGAGGAGCAGTACTCGGGGCCGCATCCCCAAGGGACCGCGGCCGAACGCCTAGAGCTGCACGGAATCGAGGTCGTTCACGCCCCAGCCCGCGACGACCTCGGCCGCGGCTACCTGGTTCTGATGGAGCAGCCGCTGCGCGGGTTGATCCCGCTGCTGCTCGATGGGCAGGCCGCCGAGCCGATGGTCGACGGCATACGACTGTTCTCGCCCACAACGCCTGACGGCGAGCCGCTGCCCGACGCAGGGTGCGGCCGCGGGCCAGCCGTGCAGACGGCGGACATCGACGTCGACTACGACCTGGACTACACGACTGACGAGTAACGCCGCGAGAGGACCGGTACGTGGCTTCCTAAGTCGCGTACCGGTCGTCTGGGACCACAACGGAAGGAGGCTCACGCGCAGTTCGGATAACGCCGACTGACCTGAGGAGGTCTGATGTCCCGTCGCACTCTCATCTCGTCAATCGCAGCAGTGATCCTCACTGCGACATTCCTGGCGCCAATGTCGCAGGCCCAGAACGCAGAGGCCGACTGCCGCAACCTACCCGGCGAACGCTCCGACGATGGCTGGACCAGCCACGAGCAGCTGGGACAGGAGCTCGCTCAGATCGAAGCGACCAGCTCCGGGCGGGTCACGGTCGACGTCATCGGGCACTCGCATCGCGGCCGGGAGATCTACGCGGCTCGGGTCGGCACCGGTGACAGGGTGCTACTGGTCACCAGCGAGATCCATGGCAACGAGAAGACGGGCACCGGGGCGCTGTTAGAGATGCTCAAGACCCTCGGTTCCAGCGACAGCCCGCAGGCCCAGGCGGTGCGCGAAGGCATCACGCTCGTCGCGGTGCCGAAGTTCAACCCGGACGGCGCCGAGCTCAACCGGCGGCAGAATGACTTTCCCTGGGCCGACGTGGTGGCGACGTACCCCCAACTGGCCGGCATGACACCGCCCTTCTACTTCTCCAGTGGAGCTGGCGGTTTCGACCTCAACCGGGACTTCAATGCTGACCTGAGCTACGACGTGCCGCAACCGCAGGACCGGCCGGCCAACGAGTCCCAGCCGGGCATGTACCTCACAAACGAGGCCAGAGCGCTCCGTGATCTGTACGTCTCTCTGCGGGACGAGTTCGACATCGTCGACGGGTACGTAGACCTGCACCACATGGGCCCGTGCAGCCAGCAGGACGGCGCACGGCCGAACCTCGTAACGATCGACCCGCCGTCGTCGGCGGCGGGCAGCTACGAAGCCGCCGGCGCCACCTCCGGTCCTACCCCGACGCGGCAGGGACTGTCCGGCGAGATCGTGCTCGTCAACGACGGCACCGACAACCCGACCCGTGCCTGCCAGCCGTTGGTCGGCTTCCCAGACGGCTCGATCGCGCTGATAGACCGCACCCCATGCCCCGGCCAGTCAACGAACAATTCTCACCTAACAAAGATCAACAACGCACAGGACGCTGGCGCGGTCGCTGTTATCATGGTCAACCACCTGGACACGCTGCCGGGAAACGTGGGCGGCAATGATCCCGAAATAATGATCCCGGTGGTGCACATCTCGCGCGCCGACGGTGACCTCATCAAGGCTGGCCTGCCAGCCACGGGCGGGATCAAGAATGTGGTGGGTCAGTACGTGACGGTGGCGCTGGATCACCCGCCGCTCGGCTCCGACGCCGACGGCAACCCGCAATACAGCGACTGGCCGCTGCTGGACCAGGACAAGTCGCGCCGGTTCGCGCTAGCCGCAGCCCTCGGCCTGTACGACCACGCCGGTGGTGGGAACGCAGAGCTCTCGCCGTTCTTCGGTGGAGTCACCCGGTACATCCACAACCAGGTAAGTGATGGCTACGCCACCGACCGCAACTTCGCCGGCCAGGCTCGGTCCGCGTTCGCGCTGAACGGCAGCGGCACTGTGCTGTTCGAGGTGCGTGGCCAGCAGGATGCCTGGGGTCAGAAGCAGATGGGCATGCTCACCCAGGTCGTGCTCACTGGGCTGTGGGGCATCGCCGAGCGGATGGCCGACGGCTCAATCGACGAGCTCAACGGCGACGACTTCTACAACCTGCCCAAGTACTGGTGACCACGACCATTCTTCCATGATCATGTGGGTTTGGTGGCTATGACCTCGTATGTCATGACCGAACCCACATGATCAAGGGGTTGTTTCGGTGAATGCCTGCGCGACGACGCCGGCGGTGAGCCGGATCTGCCAGTCGCGGGCGCCGTACGAGCGGAAGGCCGCGGCGATGGTCTCCTCGGTGACCGGGTCCGGCGGGGTCCAGGCCACCCGGCGCAGGGCCTCCGGAGCCAGCAGATTCTCAACCGGCAGCTTGTGCGCCTCGGCGACCTCGCCCACCGCCTCCCGGGCGGCGGTAAGCCGGGCGGCTGCGGCGGGATCCCTCGACGTCCAGGATCGGGCCGGCGGTGGCCCGTCATACCGAGCCGCCAGCGGAGGGAGCGCGCGTTCGGACAGCTCCCGGGCTCTGGTGATGGCAGCGAACCACCGGGTGGCTTCGCGCTTCTGCGCCCTGCCACGGAAGACCGGCAACGCGATCAACTCGGCCTTCGACGCGGGCATTGCGAGGGCGGCCTCGATAATGGCGGCGTCGGGCAGCACGCGCCGAGGTGAGAGATCGCGCCGCCGAGCGAGCTTATCGCGAGCCAGCCACAGCTCACGGACGGCCGCCAGCCGGCGCCGGTCGCGGACCCGATGCAACCCGGACGTGCGCCGCCACGGATCCGCTCTCGGCTCCGGCGTCTCCGCCGTGGTGAGCGCGGCGAATTCCTCGAGAGCCCAGTCCAGCTTGCCCGACTCGCGAAGCTCGGCCGCGAGCGCATCGCGTAGCTCCACGAGCAACTCGACGTCCAGCGCCGCGTACCGCAGCCAATCCACGGGGAGCGGGCGGGTCGACCAGTCGACGGCCGAGTGTCCCTTCTCCAGGGCGTAGCCGAGCACGGTCTCGGTAAGCGGGCCCAGCCCTACGCGGGGATAACCGAGTAGTCGGCCCGCGAGCTCGGTGTCGAACAGGCGGGTGGGACGCATGCCCACCTCGGCGAGGCACGGCAGGTCCTGGCTGGCGGCATGGAGCACCCATTCGACCTTGGAAAGGGTGTGGTCCAACGGGCTCAGGTCGGGACATGCGATCGGATCGATAAGTGCTGTTCCGGCACCCGCGCGGCGCAGTTGAACCAGGTACGCACGCTGGCCATACCGGTACCCGGATGCGCGCTCGGCGTCGACGGCGACCGGCCCGCTTGCAGCGGAGAAGGCCGCAACGACTCTGTCGAGGGCCGCCGGATCGGCGACGACCTCAGGTAGCCCCTCCCGCGGCTCGAGGAGTGGCTGGGCAGTTTCCGTCACCGTCGTGTCGCACCTCGCTGCGACGGAATCGCTACGACACCGGCGGGCAATGGAAGTAGGCCGGCAGCGGTGGTGAGGACCTCGCCCCAGGCGAGGACGTGGGGAGTCATGTCACGCCCCACTGGCGTCCAGGAGGCGCGGATCTCGATATCAGCCGTAGGTGCCTCGTCGGCCATGCCGCCGAAGGACTCCGAAGCCACGCGGGTCACCGTACCGCTTGGTGCCGTGAATTGGGCACCCTGGCCGGCGAGGGCGTCTGTGAGCCACGCCCAGCCCACGCCAGGCAGGAAGGGGTCGGCAGCGATTTCGGGCTCGAGGGCCGCCCGGACGTAGGTGACGAGTCGGAACTTGCCGTGCCAGGCGTCGTGTCCGTCGGGGTCATGGAGCAGCACGAGGCGACCTGTGGCGGCCTCCTCTGCGACGTCTGCGGTAAGCGCGAAGGCGAACGGCGCCATTCGTTTGGGAGCAGGAGTCTCCTCGACCGTGATCTCGGGACGCAACCTCGCGCGCCGCAGCGACTCGACTGCGGCCACGAAGTCGGCCGGTGGTTCGTTGTCGGTGCGGTTCGCGCCGGTGCGCAGATCCACGTATGCAGAGTACGACTGATGGCTGGCTGAAGACCGGAAGACTCGCCCGATGCTTCTCGGTGATCACGGCCGATGAGCTGCTTGGTCGGCCAGAGCGCGCTCCGGTGAGATCGCGTGAACGGCGTCGACGACGCGGGCAAGCATGTCGGGGTCAGTGGACGGCAACACACCGTGGCCCAGGTTGAACACATGCCCGGGGGCGGCGCGGCCCTCGTCGACGATTCGGTGGACCTCCCGCTCGATGACCGGCCAGTCAGCGAGCAGGAGTGCTGGGTCTAGGTTCCCTTGCACTGCCTTGCCCGGGGCCCGGCGGGCGGCCTCGTCGAGCGGCAGCCGCCAGTCGACACCGATCACGTCGGCACCGGCGTCTGCCATCAGGCCGAGGAACTCAGATGTACCGACACCGAAATGAATCCTCGGTACTCCCAAATCGGCGACGGCCGACAACACGGCGGCGCTGTGCGGAAGGACGAAGTCGTGGTAGTCGGCGGCGGACAAGGCGCCTGCCCACGAGTCGAACAACTGCACGGCTCGCGCCCCGGCCCGGACCTGGGTCTGCAGGAAGTCGGCCGAGATGTCGGCAACTCGCGCCAGCAGGTCGTGCCACAACTCCGGATCGCTGTGCATCAATGCCTTGGTCCGCTCGTGGTGGCGCGACGGCCCGCCCTCGACGAGGTAGGACGCCAGCGTGAACGGAGCGCCCGCGAAGCCGATGAGAGGGACGTCCGGCGGTAGCGCCGCCACGACGCCGCGGACCGCTTCGTCGATGGGCGCGAGGTCGGCGGGCTCAGGACGCCGCAGGACGGCAAGGTCGGCTCGCGCGCGGATCGGTGTATTCAGGACCGGCCCAACCCCTGGCTTGATGTCGATGCCGACGCCGACCGCATGCAGCGGCACCACGATGTCGGAGAAGAAGATCGCCGCGTCGACACCGTACCGGCGGACGGGCTGCAGCGTGATCTCGACGACCAGGTCCGGGCGCCGGCACGCCTTGAGCATCGGCACGCTTTCGCGCACTTTGCGGTACTCGGGAAGGGACCGGCCGGCCTGCCTCATGAACCAGACGGGGAGCCGATCGACCGGTTCGCTCCGGCACGCGTGCAGGAAGTTGCTCACCGGTCGATCCTCGCATGGCGGAGTGGGCGGACGTCGACCGGCGGCGGGCCGTGGGTTGCGGCGGCGGCGCCGTTCTCGCCCTGTCTCGGGCTAAGGTGCCGGCTGAGCCGGAGACGGCGCGTGGGGTGGTTCAGCCGGGCCGGCCGGCCCGGGCCGGCGCCGGCGCCACACGAGCCATGCGGGGACACCGACCACGGCAGCAGCAGCCGCGAACGGCAGCAGAGCACCCGCCACCGCTCCGATGACCCGGATTGTGGCGACGAAGGCATCCCATCCGCCCCGGAGCCCGGACACGAAACCGAGCGTGTTGGGCACGTCCTCAGGTGCTTGATCGGTTTCGTAGTAGGTGACCGTGATTGTGGCCAGCGTCGTCAACGAGGCGAGCTGCTCCTGGCGGCTGAGAAGGGAATCGAGATCCGCCTCCCGATTGGCCAGCTCGGACTCGATGCGCACCACGTCGGACAGGTCGCTGGCCTGGTCGAGCAACTCACGGATGCGAGCAATGCTGCGCCGCTGGGAAGCAACCCGGGCATCGATATCGATGACCTCCGCTGTGACATCCTCGGCGCTGCGGCTGCGCTCCTGGACTTCTCCGAGCTCCTCGAGATCGCTGACGACGGTGGTGTGTCGCGCGCTGGGAATGCGCAGCGTGAGTGTCGCGCTCTCGGTTCCCTCTGTGCTCTCGTGCGCAACGAAGCCGCCCGACGTCTCGGCTAATGCTGCGGCCCGGGCGGCTGCGCGGGCCACGTCGTCGGTCTCGATGACCAGTTCGATGGTGTAGATGACGTGCCTGGGGGACGGGTCGATGCTGGCCGCACCGCTGACTGACCCATCGCTGCCGGCATCCGAACCCTCACCGGCGACGGGTTCCTCCTCGGCCTCGACTTCCTCTTCTACCGGCCCTTCACCGCTCGCGTCGCCGGTGTCAGCGTCGACACCGCTGCAGGCCGCGATCAGCAGGCCTGCGGTCAGCGCGGCTCCGAGCATCCTGATCGGCCTCATGGCCCCTCCTCCGCAGCGTCGTGTTACAAGTTGGACGCTCGCCAGAGCAGGACGGGTTGCACGCGGTGATCACGATCAAGACACGGTTCGGGCACACTGCCTCGGCTGGAGTCCGTCCGTCCATTTCGGGTGCCGTTTGCCTCGTCGTCCGCCGGCCAAGTGCGCTGCTCATGGTGTTGGTCTCCGCGCCTTTGCAATGCACACCTATAGGAAGCTCTAGGCCGCGCCGGCGCCCACATGTCCACGCGGCCTTGTTCCGAGGCAGGGACGACAGTGGGGCTTTGCCGTCCTGTGCGGCGCTTCCCATGGGTGTGCATTGCAAAGGCGCGGGGAGACGTCTGGGAAGGTAGTGCCGTGGAGCGGCATGTCGTGGTTGTCGGCGGTGGGATCAGCGGGTTGGCTGCCGCGTATTACCTGAGTACCAGCGGCGCCCAGGTCACGGTGCTGGAGGCGTCGGAACATGTCGGTGGCGCCCTGCGGCTCTCGGAAGTGGCCGGAATACCGGTCGACGAGGGTGCCGAATCCCTGCTAAACCGCCGCCCGGAGGCCGTCGAGCTGGCCCGCGAGGTCGGTCTCGGCGACGACATCGTCTACCCGGCAAGCGTCCCAGCGGGAGTCTGGTCACGCGGGTGCGTCCACCCGCTCCCGTCGGGCACAGTGATGGGTGTTCCTGGATGGCCGGACGAACTCGCGGGACTGCTGACCGAGACGGAGGTTGCCCGGATCGAGCTCGACCGGACGATGCCGGGATTGCCGCTGGCCGACGACGTTGCAGTCGGCCGCCTGGTCGCAGAGCGGATGGGAGCTGCCGTGGCCGAGCGGCTCGTGGATCCCTTGCTGGGTGGCGTCTACGCCGGCCACGCCGATGAGCTGTCGTTGCAGGCAACGGTGCCGGAGCTTGCCACCGCGGTCGGAAAGGAAACATCGCTGCTCGACGCCGTGGCGGCGGCGCAGCAACAGGCAAGTCCTGCTGCGCCTGGCAACCCGGTCTTTGCGGGGATCCGCGGGGCAGTGGGCCGGCTTCCGCAGGCGGTGGCAGATGCGTCCGGCGCATCGATCAGGACGCGGACGACGGTGCGCGCTGTAGCGCCAGCACCCGCCGGAGACGGGGCCAGGTGGCGGCTCGAGACCGGCCCCGCGCCGCGCCCCCAGTTCATGACGGCCGACGCATTGGTGCTGGCGGTCCCGCCCACTCCTTCCGCGAAACTGCTGGAGGCTGTCGCGCCCGAGGCAGCGCACGAGTTGCGTCAAGTCGAGCAGGCCAGTGTGGCGATCGTGACACTGGCACTGCCGCGGGCGGCCTTCCCTCAGGTCCCGGACTCAACGGGTTTCCTCGTTCCTGCAGTCGACGGCAAGACGATCAAAGCGGTGACGTTCTCGTCGGTGAAGTGGCCGTGGCTCGCGGAACTCGCCGGGGAGCTGGTCGTGCTGCGCGCATCGGTGGGACGGCACCGGCAGGTTGCCGACCTCCAGCGCACCGATGACGAAATCGTCGACCTCGTGCTGGCCGATCTTGCGGACGCGCTAGGCATTGTTGGGCGGCCGGCCGCGTCTCGGGTTAGCCGGTGGGGCGGCGCCCTGCCCCAGTACGCCGTTGGCCATGTCGAACGGATGGATCGGGTACGGGCCGCGGTCGCGAACGTGTCCGGGCTGGCAGTCTGCGGTGCGGCGTACGAAGGAGTCGGTATCGCTGCCTGCGTAGGGGTGGCCCGGCGGGCAGCCCGGTCGGTACTGGCGGACTTGGGCGTCCAAGTGAGCGCTGCCTTACCGGGTGCAGCCTGGCGTGGGCCGGGTCGTTAGCATCGAGATGTGACCGAGACGCCCGTGAAGCCCAAGGCGCGTGAACTCAACCAGACCATCCGCTACACCATGTGGTCGGTATTCCGGTTACGTGAGCCATTGGCCGACGCTGACCGCTCGCCACTCGCCGCCGAGGTCACGACCCTGTTCGACGAGCTTGCGGGCAAGAATCTGATCGTCCGCGGCACCTATGACGTGGCTGGCCTGCGCGCGGACGCGGACCTGATGATCTGGTGGCACGCCCCCGACATCGCCGACCTGCAGGAGGCGTATCACCGGTTCCGGCGTACGGCTCTCGGCAAGCGGTTCGACCCGGTATGGTCCCAGGCGGCGCTGCACCGGCCGGCCGAGTTCAACAAGAGTCACATCCCTGCCTTCCTCGCCGACGAACAGCCGCGGGCATACGTATGCGTGTACCCATTTGTGCGGTCGTACGAGTGGTACCTGCTGCGGGAAGATGAGCGGCGGGCGATGCTCGCCGAGCATGGCCAGATGGCCCGCGACTACCCGGACGTGCGGGCGAATACGGTGGCGTCGTTCGCTCTGGGCGACTACGAGTGGATGCTGGCTTTCGAGGCTGACGAGCTACACCGCATCGTTGATCTGATGCGCCATCTGCGCGGCTCGGCGGCCCGCCGACATGTCCGCGAGGAGGTGCCTTTCTACACCGGTCGGCGGGCACCGCTCGAGGAGATCGTGTCGGCGCTGCCCTGAGGCTCTCGCCGCATCGGCACGTGCGGGATGCCGTCCTCGATGAATTCCGGCCCAGTGGTCTCGAACCCGAACCGCTTGTAGAAGTCGACCAGGTAGGTCTGGGCGTCCAGAACGCAGGGCCGATCGCGCAACCGGTCGACGGCCTCGAGCATGAGCCGCCCGGCCAGCCCGGTACCGCGTGCCCGGAGAGCCACCGCGACCCGGCCGATCCGGACCTCGCCATCCGGCTCGTCCAGCATCCGCAGGTAGGCCGCGACGCCGTCGTCATCGCTGACCCACAGGTGGAGCGCTCCGGGTTCAGCGTCCCGGCCATCCAGCTCCGGATAAGCGCACTCCTGCTCGACGACGAACACCTCGACGCGCAACCGGAGGATCGCGTAGAGCGTGCCGGAGTCGAGTTCGGTAAACCGGGTGGCGTTGACGGCCGGCGTCACGCCGCGTCCTCAGAACGGGACAGCGCGATGCCGTTGATGCAGTAACGCAGGTCGGTCGGCGTGCCGTAGCCCTCACCGGAGAACACGTGGCCGAGGTGCGAGCCGCAGCTGGCGCATCGCACCTCCGTCCGCGTCATGCCGAGCGAACGGTCTTCGATGTATTCGACCCGGTCCTCGGCCAACGGCGCGTAGAACGACGGCCACCCGCAGTGCGAGTCGAACTTGGTCTCCGAGCGGAACAGCTCGGCGCCACACGCCCGACAGGAGTACGTGTACGGCCGGTCGTCCGGC
>DASTNZ010000156.1:0-19485 GCA_035762665.1 Jiangellaceae bacterium
GCCCGAGGCCTGCCTACCGTCGATGCGCTTCAGGGGTGAGTGGCGCACGCTCCCTATCGCACTTTCGCGGGCGCAAGACAGGGGAGAAGGGAGCGTGCAAGGGCCCGGTTGCCGCATCGGCGGTCCGCTCGGATCGCGGCAGATGCGGACATTCGCCCGAGAGCGTCGATGCATAAACATACGGTCAATGGGTTCGCTCGTCCGTTAGCCCGTAACCGCGGCTGCAAGGCGGCCAACTACGCGAAGCCTGGGTTGATAACCGCGCGCAGACCCGCCCAATTGGACGCACCTGTGTTGGTTTGCCAGAACTTTGTCCATGCCGCGCCGAGCAAGGTGATCTGTATACCCGTTCTGTCCCGCATCGGCCATGCGGCCTCAGCGAGCCCATGGATCATACCGATGAACTCCGTGTCACTGCTCAGCTTTCGAGACCCGGACTTGGTGTGGCGCATCGTCGATCACGGCCAGTTGGTGGCGACCTCGTCCATGGCGTGCACGGCGGCCGGGATGGCGCCGGGGCCGCCCAGTGCGGAGAGGATCGGGCCCAGGTCCCGCAGGTGGCTGAGGAACTCAGGACGCTCCAAGCGGGCCAGCCCGTGCAAGGTCGCCGCGTACACCTCGTGCAGCTCCGGCAGGGGAAGCCGTGCGAGCCGGGCCGCGTGCCGGGTGACTAGCTGGACCCGCAGCAACGGCCCGCCGATCTCCTCGGCCACCGCGAGGCATTCGAGGAGCAGGCCCCGCTCGATGATTGCGAATAGCCAGTCGGTGTTTCCACGCTGCCGCGCCACCTCCAGTGCCGCTGGCAGCAACGGTTCAGGCAGGTAAAGCGGTACAGGCGTCTCCGTGATCGCCGACTCGATGGCCGGCACTAGGTGCTCTGGAAGGTACGCGGCAAGCGTCGCCGTCAGGTTGTCCGCGAGCGGGTCGAAGAATCTGTCCACGATCATCTGCACTACCTCTTCGGCGGCGCCGCTCAGATAAGGCTCTGGCAGGTGCGGCAGGAGCACGACGAACAAGCGGATCCGGTATGCCAAATTCCACGTTTCGTAATCGCGCCCGTAGCGGGCGGTTCGAGCCTCGGCGATGACGTCTTCGGCGAGTGTGCCGACCAACCGCTCTCGTTCCGGCCAGTCCGGTAGCGCCCGTACGAGGTCGAGCGCCTCTATGGCCGCCGCCTGGGCGTCTACGGATCCCCACGAATATGCCCGCAAGGCCGAACGGTCGGCGGCCGCCTGCGCGAACCGTAGTGCGTCGGTCCTTTCTGGCACCGGCAACTGCGAGGCCAATGCCATCATCGCCATCGCGGCAAATGACCGCTCCGGCCAGTAATCAGAGTCGGAATAGTGTCCAACGTGTTCATGGAGCATCGTGAACGCCTCGGGCGCCAACGACATCGGCAGATACCGGGCCATAGCCGCGAACGACTCGCTGGCCACGCCGTCTGTTGCGGCTGTTGCGGTCAGCCAGGCCCGCACGGAAGCGGTGGCTTCGTCCGCATCCGGTTCGGGCAGGTGCGGTGCGAGCACCGCCAGAGCCGCGACCCGTCCCGTGTTGTCCTCGATCATCTTGACCACTCCCAGCGCGTCCAGCAGCAACGGGCCAGACAACCGGTCAGCCAGCGGCGCCAGCCGCTCGGCAACATTGCGGCTGTCGGGCCTGATGCGCCCGAGCACGGTCTTCAGCAACGGCTCGGTCAGGAACCGCCCGATGGCCCGTGCCGACCGGAACCGCGCACCGGGATCGCCGATCTCTCCGGCGAACTCGAGCGCGGCCACCAACGTGTCGCCAGGCAGGTGCGGTGCGAGTGCAGTCAGCACCGCAGCCTGGTATGGAGCGGCGATGGTGACGGCGTCCGGAAATTGGTAAGGCGACGGCGCGGTGCTGATCAGCTCGACTAGTCGGCCGACCGGATCATCGTATGGCGCCCTTGGGACCAGCCGAGCGTCCTGCCCCCTAGTCGCACGTGCGACGACCTCGCCCGACGACACGGAGCGGCTGCTAGCACCGGTTCGGACCGTCGGCTCGCCGGATGCGAGCGCAGCGGCGGTCTCGGCCCGGCGGTCCGCGTCGTCGATCGTCGTGTCAGCCGCCTCCGCCAGCTGCCTCCGGACTTCCTCCCGGTCGGCTTCGCTGGGCGTGGGTGCCGAAATGGGTGCCGCGCGCAGCAACGGAGCGTCGGGCAGCCAGGCGAACAGGTCCGCCGCCGATGCCTGCTCGAATGCTGTGTCGTCGGTCAGGTCGCAGACCCGCCGCAGCTCGGCGCCGAGCTCGTCCGCCTTGTCCCGGGGCCAGCCGGCTTCGGTCATGGCCTCCACCAGCCGGCCGAATGCTGTGCTCCGCAGTCCGGTATGCCGGAAAAGTTCGCCTGGTTCGCTGCCGTAATACCCGCTGGGTCCTTCCGCCACCCGGCGCTCGTCGGATAGCTGCCGGGCCTGGACGAGCGCCCCGATCGCGGCTTGCCGGCGCAGTTCGGGCGGCAGCAGCGGCAATATCCCTGCGAGCGCGGCCGCTCGCCGCTCGCTGGCCGATTGCAGCCCGCTGGCAGGCAGCGAGCTTGCGGCGGACAGTGCCTCCCGGCGGGCTTCGCCTCGCGACGGCTCGGGTAGGGCGAGGGCGAGGCGCGCTAGGGTATCGATGCGGTCAGACTCGGACCGGTTGAGCCTCGCGTAGCCGAGCACCTGCTCGGGAGCCCAGATACCAGCCAAGGCCAGCCGGCCCAGCAGTTCGGCCGACAAGGCCCGCGTGCCGATACTGGCGACCGTCAGGGCCCAGCGCAGCTCCTGCGACAGAAGCGGGGCAGGACGGCTGACTGCCACCGCGGACCGGTCGGACGACTCGGCGGCTCGCCAGGCCAGGTCCACGTCGGACAAGACACCGTCGTTGCCGCCGTTGCGGCGCTTGCGGCGTTCGGCGATCCAGGCCGCATCGATTAGCGTCTGGAGCGCCTCGGCATCGTCGGCCTCGAAGAGGTGGGTGGCCAGGTAGTTCAGGCCATAGTCGTCGCAGCCTGACCAGTCATCACGGTGGGCTTCGCGATATGCGCTGGCGATGGCCTGGTGTGCGGCCGTGCCGTCGATCCAGTATTCCTCGGCGCGTTCTGGGTCTAGCAGCAGTTCACCGAAGGAGGCGTGGTAGAGCGCGAAAGTGCGGGTGCTGGCCGGCGCGGTGTCGTCGGTGCGCAGGTATTGGCGCAGGCCCGCCAGAGCACCGCGCACGATCGCGGGCGTCAGTCCGGTGTACCGGGCGAGGTGGCGCTCGTCGGCGGGCTGTTGCACCACGGCGAGGATGGCCAGGATAGCTTTGATTTCGCCGTATCGCTCTGGCTGTCGCTGGCTCTTGAGGCGGCGCAGGAAGTCCAGATAGACACCGTCCAGGCTGCCGGGCAGCGCGGACAGGGCCGCACGGGTGACCGGAACATCCTGTTCTCGCAGGTTGTGCATCAGGTGCCGGGTGTAGAGGAAATTGCCGCCGCTGCGGTCGCGGACGGCGGCGACGAACTCCAGCTGGGACAGATCCGGGGCGAGCTGAACTGAGGCGGCGAGTCGCGCGACGTACCGCTCGACGTCACGCAGGACCAGGTCGTAGCCGGTGCCGTCGTGTGGGGATATGGCGCACAGCCGGGGGCTCAGCGCGCCGAGCGCCCGCAGCAGATCGCGCTCGGGACGGCAAGTGAGCAAAAACCGCACAGTTGGCCGCAAGTGCTCGGACTGCGTGACCAGGTCGGCGATGGTTACCCGGCCCGAGTAGTACAGGCTCTCATCCAGCGCATCGACCAGAATCACAACCGGGTCGGTGACTGCCTCTAGCGGCTCGCGGACCAGGCGTTCGAAGACATCTTCAGGTTCGCCGTCAAGCACCAGGGTCTCCACGCCCACGACCCGGCCAGTATTGGCACCCTCGACCGTCTGCTGGATCGTGACGTTCGGCGCGGACCGGCTGGCCAGGGCGGCAGCGAACGCCGGGTGCCGGGCGGCGACCTGGTGGCTTACCGATTCGGCAAACGTGCGCGGGTTGATCCAGCGGCGATCGCGGGTCGAGCAGAAGTGCACGGCGTCGAGGAAATCCGCCGTCGACGCCAGGTAGGCAGCTGCGGCGGTCTTGCCGGCGCCGGGTTCGCCGGTCAGCAGGAAGCAGCGTTCGCCCCCCAGGTCGGCATACCAGGCCGCGACGGCGTCGAAAAGCCACTCCCGCCCGGTGAATTCGTCGGTCCGTTCGGCCAGATAGGTGGTGAAGTCGAGGGTCACCCGCTGATCCGGCCCTTGACCCCAATCACCGTGCCTTCGGGGGTCACCTCATCAGCGTCCTGCCGCACCACCACCGCGGCCGCGGGACCGATGTCGCCCTCGACGCCAACGGCCTGGCCGGCCACCGTTCCGAGAACCTGCGCCACCGCGACGCGGGTGCCGGTCGGCTCGCGGTGCTCGCCCCGGAATGTGAACCGCTGTCCGTAGGCGGCCTCCAGCAAGGCGCGCAACTCAGCGGCCGCGCGCGCCAGCCTCACGTCGGTGTCCTCGACGTTCTCCAGGTCCTGCGCGTAAGGGGCCAGCTGCTGCCACAAGTTGAGCATGGTGGTGTGGACCTGCGTCAGCACAGCCGGATCGACCGTGGCTCCGGAGGGCTGGGCGTCGAGGACAGATGTCTCCACGATCGGTACCTCGAGCGGCTGCTCACGGTCCTTCCGGCGTGCCCGCCACGCCTTAATGACCTCTGCGGCCTGCCCGTACAGGAACTTGATCCCTTCGGTCGCCGCGGCGCCGCCCAGAACCGCGAGAGACAGTGGGTCCACCATACTGTCGATTTTCGGCTGGACTGCCGACCCGGTCAACCCCAAAACAGCTCCGTCGGCGGAGGCGCGAAGTCTGCGAGTGGTTCAAGCCGGACGTCCACAAACAGAACTGGCTTATCGGTACTTCACGCGGTATTTGCCTACGAGTAACAATGATCCGCGAATATTCGGCGATCTGATTTCCTACAGAACTCTAGAAAATGCTCTACGGCGATCGTCGGCGAGATCGAGATAGCGTGAGCGAGTATTCCGCTTCGTGCATAGATATTTGCGCGGATGAATTACTCATTTCGGCACGACCGCGCGGTCAGGGTAGAGCCGGTTAAGGATCCGATGGCGCTGGATGGGCACGGCCAGGTGCCTCGGGAACAGAACCCGAACTGGTCGAGGTCCGGGACACGAGGTCGATGCGCATCATCCTCGCTGCGCTCACCGCACGAAGGAGGCGCACAGGAGAGCGGGTATTGAAGGGTCATACCCCGTGGTAGCTAAGCCCCGCCCAGTCGGCCGCAGCCAGGTACGGACGGTCGTCTGGGTCGCGTAAACGCAGGGCGCGGATGAGCGAGCGGCGGTCGGGATCCGTCGGAGCTGAGCCGAGCCCGGCGGTCAGGTCCAAGACTTTCGTCCGGTTCGTGGTGTCCCGGAGCCAGCGCTGCGCCATCCGCAGCGCCGTGGGCGGCGCCATACCCTGCGTACGCCACAGCTGGTAAAACCGCGCCATCAACAGGCTGGCTGCTTCGCTACGAATCGCCCACTGCGCTGCTATCACTCCCGCAACGCCGGCCTGTATGAGGCCGGTGGGCAGGCTGACTACCTCGTCCGGAAGCTCGGAGCCCGGCTGGTCGGTGTCGCAGCCCGCCGGCCCTGTGTGATCGATCGGGAAACCAGGTAGATCATGTTTGGTCCTGGCGTTAGAACCAGGCCAAGGGCGACCGCGGCGATACCGAGCAGGGCGGAATGGCTGATCACATCTCGGCAACCGACCCGGCGTGCGGTCGTATTTCGTACCCAGATGCCGGCGACCGGCGAACCGGTGATGAGTGAAGCCGGCCGGGTCATACTCGGTTATACTTCAGGCATGAAGACCGCGATCTCCGTTCCGGACGAGACCTTCAATCGCGCGTCCAAGCGTGCCGCCGAACTGGGCATGAGCCGCTCGGAGTTCTTCACCCGGGCTGCCCAGCGATACCTCGACCAGCTAGATGCCGCGTCGGTGACCAGGCAGATCGACTGGGCCCTGGCCCAGGCCGGGGACGACGATTCGTCCATCGCTGCCGTTCTGGCGGGCCGACGGCGGCTCGCTCGAGAGAACGAATGGTGATCGCGAGAGGGGACCTGTACTGGATCGATCTCGGGGAGGTTCGAGGAAGTAAGCCGGCTAAGCGACGTCCGGTTCTTGTCATCCAGGCTGATCCATTCAACGCCAGCCGCCTGGCCACCACGCTGACGGCCGTGGTCACGTCGAATACGGCGCTGGCAGCGATGCCCGGCAACGTCTTTCTCCCTGCCGCTGCCACCGGACTACCGCGTGACTCGGTCGTCAATGTCACCGCACTCGTCACCGTGGACAAGGGCGACATCGACGAACTGATCGGCCGGGTTCCCGACTATCTCATGCAAGAAGTTGACCGAGGACTACGCCAGGTCCTGGGAGTATGACCCCCACACGAGGAGTGGCATGTGCGCTGGTATTCGGTTCGGTGAACGCCGTAAGCCACGAGCCGACGAATCTATGGACCTACTAAGGCGAGTCACGTTGGCTGGACGTGGGTGGGGTCCAGGACACGCTTGAGGAAGACCCGCGTCCGTTCATGCTGCGGGTTGCCGATGACGTCATGCGGCCGACCCTCTTCGACGATCACGCCGTCGTCCATGAAGACCACTCGGTCGGCGACCTCTCGGGCGAAGGCCATCTCGTGTGTCACCACGAGCATCGTCATTCCGTCCTCAGCCAGTTGTCGCATGACCGTCAGCACGTCACCGACCAGCTCAGGGTCAAGGGCCGACGTCGGTTCGTCGAAGAGCATCAGCGCCGGCTGCATGCATAGAGCTCGGGCGATCGCCACCCGCTGCTGCTGGCCGCCGGACAGCTTCGCCGGGTACTGATCGATCTTGTCGGCCAGGCCGACGCGTTCCAGCATCTCCTTAGCGATTCGATCGGCCTCCGCCTTGGACCGCTTTGCGACCATACGTTGGGCGACGGTGCAGTTTTCCAGTGCCGTCAAGTGCGGAAACAGGTTGAACTGCTGGAAGACCATGCCGATCTGCCGGCGCACGGAGTCGATGTCGCAGTCGATGTCGGTGACTTCCTCGCCGGCTACGTCCACCGTGCCATTCTCTGGCCGCTCCAGTAGGTTCACGCAGCGCAGCAGAGTCGACTTGCCGGAGCCGGACGGCCCAATGACGCACACGACCTCGCCGACGTCGACGGTGAAGTCGATGCCCCGAAGGACATGAAGATCGCCGAATGACTTGTGCAATTCCCGGATCTTTACGAGAGGTTCGGGCATCAGCGAGCCTTTGCAGCCGAGGCCTCCATCCGCCGGACGATGGCGGAAAGCGGCACTGTGATGAGCAGGTAGCAGAACCCCGCAACCACCAGTGGGGTGAGGTTGGCCGTAGTGTTCGCCAGTTGCCGTCCGAACGTCGTCAGCTCCGATGCCGCGATCGTCAGGCCGACGATGTAGATCAGAGACGAGTCCTTGACCAGCAAGATGAGCTCGTTTGTCAACGGTGGTAGGACGATCCGAAACGCCTGCGGCAACACGATCTTGCGGTTCGCCTGAAACGGCGTCATGCCGAGCGAGCGAGCTGCTTCGACCTGACCCCTGGGCACGGCTTGAATGCCCGCCCGCACCGTCTCAGCGGTGTAGGCGGAGGCGACGATCCCGAGTGCCAACCACGCGGTCCCATATGGCGGGAATGGGATCCGCAATCCCGGGATCGCCAGTGGAAGCAGCGAGAAAGCGATGAAGATGATGATGGCGGGCAGGCCGCGGAAGAACTCGATGTAGGCCGTCGCCATCCAGCGGTACGGCCCCACCTGGCTCAACTTCATCAGCGCCAAGATCGTCCCGGCGATCAATCCCAAGACGAATCCGCCGGCGGTATACACCAATGTGTTGACCAGTGCGTTGAAGATCCCGCTGGTGATCGCCCGACTGATCAGCGAAGGCCGGAAGAAGACGTCGACAATCTGCGCCCAGTCCGCTGCCAACGCCGCAAGGACCACCAGAGCGACGAGGATGGCGTACTGGACCAAACGGATGCGCTGAGCCCGCCTACGCGGGCTCAGCTTCCGCTTCGGTGTCGTGGTATCACGCACCGTTGGTTTCGCCTGGCTTGACGCCGAACCACTTCTCGTAAATCTCGTCATAGGTGCCGTCTTCGAATGCCTGGGCGAGCAGTTCGTTCAGCCGCTCTATGATCAGTTCAGCGTTCGGGTCGTCCTTCTTCGCCGGGAAACCGTACTCTTCCCCGGTGGCGAACTCGGTGACCATTTCGGTGTCCGGGTTCTGCTCCACGAACGACAAGATCGGCACATTGTCGTTGATCGCTGCCGCAATCTGGCCGGCCTTGAGGGCATTCAACTGCAGGGCGAGGTCTTCGAAGTTCTGCGTGGTGTAGCCGAACTCCTCGGCATGTTCCTCGCCGTAGTCCTGGCCGGTGGTACCGGTCTGGACGCCGACGAGTTCACCCTCGAGGTCTTCCAGCCCCTTGATGCCCGAGCCGGTCTTGACGATGAGGGCCTGAGTGGCGTCGAAGTACGGGTCGGAGATAAGCAGTGCCTGGGCGCGCTCCTCGGTGATGGTCATCGCGCCCATCCCGATGTCGCACCGATCGGCCGCGAAGACCGCGCCCGAAGTGACCTGCTCCCACTCGCCGACGTTGAGGATCTCCTGTTCGACACCGAGGTCATCGGCGAGCAGTTGAAGGAGGTCGACATCGAATCCGACGATCTCACCCGACTCGTCCTGGTACTGGAACGGCTCGTAGGGCAAGTGGGTGCAGACCGTGAGCTTGCCTTCTTGAATCAGCTGGATTTCGCCGTCAGTTGCAGCGGTTGTGTCGTCGCCATCGTCGTCTCCACCACAGCCGGCAACGGCGACAAGGGCAACTGCGGCGATAGCGCTAAGAGTCCGAGTGGACGTCGTGAGCTTCATTTCGACTCCTGGGTCTATGTGGGCGCGCAGCCCGGTGAATGCCCTGCATCCCCCATTCGTGCGGAGAAGATGGTACGCCTTCGGCCGGAGTCGATCGTCACCGCATGCGCTCGCCTGGGACGTGCCGAGTGTCGCTTCAGATTCGATCACGACAAACGGTGTTTCGCGAGCAGGTTCTCGACCACGAGCGACCACACCAGGCCCAGGCCCACGGCCAGCGCTGGGCTGCGGGTCAGCACGCCGATCAGCACGCCGGCGGCAGTCCACATGCCGAAGATCAGCTGCGTCGCTTTGTGGACGGACGCATACGCGAGGATCACGATCTGACTTCAAGCAACAGTTGTACGGTGGCGCGGACAGCGCTAAGAAGGATCTTGCAGGTGATGTGGCCGCGCCGGCTAACGCCGTCGGAGGCGTCCTGGTGCTCGGGGTACGCGACGAGAACGCCGCGGCGGTCGAGTTGACGCCAGTAGAGCTGTCCGATGATGAGGAACTGCGCATGCGGCAGATCGTCGCGTCCAAGATCGCTCCTCATCCTGCGTCTGCAATTCATCGGGTTCCGAGCGACGCTGACCAGAACGGTGGCTACTACCTGATCGAGGTCCCTCGCAGCGCATATATCCCCACGCGTCCGCGTGGATAACAGCCTGCGGTACCCGAAGCGCGACGGCTCCGGCATCCGATGGCTCTCTGAGTCGGAGGTTGCGGATGCGTACCGCGATCGCTTCGCTACTGCCCGTGAGCAGGTCGAGCGGCTTGCAACGATCAGAAGCGAAGGCGAGTCCGCGCTGCCTGAATTCGGTGAGTACGCGTCGCTGTCGTTGGCGTTGATGCCGAATCTCCCTGGCGAGATGCAGCTTACTCACAAGATCGTGAAGGAGCTGCGGCCCAGGCCTGGGGGAGTGTCGCTGCTCAGCGTGGGGCATTCGATGCTACGTGACAAGCACAATTGGACATCTGTGCCTGGCCACCGGCGGATCATCTTGAACGTGGGCCAAGACGACGCTGGGAATCCCCGTTACGGCTTGTTACACCTGCACTGATGGCGGCGGATTCGCCGCAGTCCAAGTTGGTCGAGAGCAACGCGATCAGATTGGCGAGAGGTTCGGAGTGATCCACATCCCGGATGTATGGCTCACTGGAGACACGATCAACGCCCTCAGGTTGCTCGCCCATCACGCCGTGACCCGCTGCGGCGCCGACGGAGCCGCCGCCGTCGAGACCACCGTCTTGGCCCACATGTCGATGCAGCTCGCCGACGCCAGTAACCAGTTCTCCGCGTATGAGACATGGAGCCACCTCAAGATTGAGCATGCGCCTGTCGGCCGACACCGCTGAACCTTGACGAGATCACAGGCTCGATTCGAGGATTGGTCGCTGCCGCATCATGATCGACCGCCCTAACTGGGTTGCGGCTGAGGCCGCCCGCCTCGGCGTGGGTATGCCCATCGTCGTGGACACCGACCGCAGCGTGTCCGACGCGTACGGGTTGCTCGGACAGCACGGCCACGGTGATGCGCCGAGCCACAGCTTCGCCGTGGTTCGCCAGAGTGGCCAGCTCGCCTGGGTGCGCCACTACGTCGAGATGTTCGTTCCCGCCGACCAGTTCTTCGCCGACCTGCCGACCTGACAGGCGAGCCGCACCCGGCGTACACACGGTCTTCACCGTTCCTCCATACGCAGGAGCGACGAAGAGGCGTCCATTCAATCGAAGGCAGCGTCGCAATGACTACACCGGCGTTCAGGACATCTTCCTCGAGGCTGCGACGGCTGGCCGCCGCCGGGGGCGCAGTCGCCGTCCTCCTCGTGGCCGCCCCCGCGGCAGCCATGGCGCAGCCGGACGGCGCTGAGTCGGGAGACGACTTCGGCCGACACGTCGCTGAGTGCGCTCGCGACATGAAGGTCGACGGCGAGCACAACCCGGGCGTGCACGAGGGCTTCGCCAGCTGGCACGGGCAACACTGCCCCCACTGACCACTCAACCGGTGCGGCTCCTCTGTCGAGCCGGCAGATGCGCAGCGTCCCAGGCAGTCTTCACAGCTTCTCCACATCCAGCGACGACCATCGACCGATGAAGACGATCAAGGGGCGTACGCCGTTGCGCGCTGGCCTCGCACTCGTTGTCGCGCCGGCCATCGGGGCATGTAGCCGCCAGCAGGACGACCAGAGCTTCATCAACCCGGACGCTGAGCAGATCGACGCCACCGAGGAGCGGCGCCGCCCTGGGCGCGTCCGTGACTTCACGATCGAAGCGGTGGCGGGCACCGTCGACATCGGTGGCCCGACGGTGTCCACCTGGTCCTACGGCGAGCGGCTCCCAGGTGAGCCGATTCGTGTGAACGCACGAGAGCAGGTTCGGGCTCGCCTGGTCAACCGACTGTCGCGGGAGACCAGCGTCAACTGGCACGGGTTGGCGCTGCGCAACGACGCCGACGGCGTGCCTGGCATCACGCTGGCACCCATCGAGCCCGACACGGAGTTCGTCCACCAGTTCACCGCCCTTCACCCTGCAACGTTCTGGTTCCACCCGCACACCGGCACGCAGCTGGGTCGTGGGCTGTACCCGCCCTTGATCGTCGAGGAGCCCCGGGAACCGCTCGGCTACGACGACGAGTGGGTGATCGTGCTGGACGACTGGCTCGACGGCGTCACCGGTGACCCTGACGAGGTCTTCGCTGAGCTGGCCGAAGGCATGGGAAGTATGGACCACGGCTCGATGGACATGAAGATGGAGCTCCGGAAACGAGCACACCGTCCGTGGGCGGTCACCCGCTCGTCGCACTAGTTGGGCATCGGATGACTGTGACACACACCGACGGATTCCCCGTCGAGCACGCCGAGACCGATGCGGTGCTGCTGGGGATGGGTGAACGCTACGACGTCGTGGTCGACCTGAGGTCCTGGGTCTTTCCTCTGGTCGCCCTCGCCGAGGGCAAGGACGCGATCGCCCCCGGCCTCATCCGCACCAGCGATGCCGCCTCTGCACCACCGGTAGAGGTGCGGCCAGTCGAGCTCGACGGCGAGCTCGTCACCTACGAGCGGCTCGACCCCACCGATGAGGTCCGGCTCGGCGCCCGTACCGCCGATCGCACCGTCCGGCTGGAACTGACCGGCGGCATGATGAGCTACAACTTGGTCGATCAATGGCGAGCCCTTCGACCCGGAGACGCCTCATCTGGTCCGCGAAGGGGACGGGTACGCCTCTCGCTGGTGAACCGGACCATGATGTGGCACCCCCTGCATCTGCACGGCCACACAGGAGCGCTGAGCGACAGCGGAATCCGAAAGGACACGGTGAACGTCCTGCCGCACCGGGCCCTAGATCTCGACTTCGATGCGGACAACGCCGGGCTGTGGATGGTGCATTTGCCACAACACCTATCACGCCGAGGCCGGCATGATGGCCCTGCTCGGATACGAGACCTAGACGCTCGAGATCGGGCTCGTTCCGACCACGGGTGCCGAAGGACTCGAGCAAACGGCCGATTTACGGCATATGTTCAGGTGCGCACTCGCCGACGTCGTCACCGAGTACGCACGAAGGCGTAGAAGGGACCTGACATGCGCCGGGTTGTGATCACGGGAGCGGGTGGGCGTGACTTCCACAACTTCAACACAGTGTTCCGCGACG
Source organism: Jiangellaceae bacterium (assembly GCA_035762665.1). Lineage (GTDB taxonomy): Bacteria > Actinomycetota > Actinomycetes > Jiangellales > Jiangellaceae > JASLBX01. The sequence goes on from DASTNZ010000156.1 coordinate 12,581, forward strand.
ACCCGTCAACCCAGGTGGTGGCCTTCACCGCTGCTCAGATCCCTGGAATTCAGGATCGCACCTACCCGCCGTCGCTTGCCGGGCCGCTTTTCCCCCACGGCGTACGGATCGTCGCTGAGGAGAAGTTCCCCGATATGATCCACCGCGAACGCGTCGACGAGGTCGTCTTCGGCTACTCCGATCTCTCATATGAGGGGGTGATGCACACGGCCTCGATCGCATTGAGTAGCGGGGCGGACTTCCGCCTCATCGGGCCCAGGGCGACGATGCTGAAGAGCACCAGACCAGTCCTGGGTCTGTGCCGTCCGGACGGGCTGCGGGTAGAGCCGCACGACCAGGAGGGTCGGCCGGCTCCTGTTGGATGCCGGACTGAAGGTGGGGATCGTGCGACACCCGATGCCGTACGGCGACCTGGATCGGATGCGCGTGCAGCGCTTCGCTACTGTCGCCGACATCGACGAAGCATCCGTCCATCGAGGAGCGCGAGGAGTACGAGGCGCCGGTGTGGATGGGGATGGTGATGTTCGCGGGCGTCGACTACCTCGCGAGTCGGCCTTCCTGCGCGTGAGCCGCCAGGGCTGCTACGACCACTTCCGTCCCGACGCTGACTTCCGTTAGCGCATTCGACCAGCCTGCGCGGCCAGGCGTTCGAGCCAGAGATCACCAGCCGGAATGTCCGCACTCACATCGGCACGACAGGAAGTTCAAGCTGCGTCAACACCCGCGTCATTTCGCCGCGTCAGGACGCCGAGGATGACGCGGTAACGCCGCGCAGTCTGAGTCGCGGCAATTCGTGCGTCATGGCGGGAGCTTTTGATAGACGCGTTTGGTCAGAATGTGCCTGGTACCGGCGGGACGCGGTATGTCTCGGGGGGACGTGGGTACGGTTGGGGCGGAGCCGGCGGGGGCTCGACGACGGAGGGACTTGGTATTGAGCGCGTACGCTCGCCTGAAGTGAGCGGAGACTGCGAGGGCCCTGCACGACCGTGCGGGGCCCTCGCGGCTGTGCCAGCCGGTCACTCGCAGCGCTTGGAGATGGTCCAGGTGCCGTCGGCCAGCGCCTTGTCGGGGTGCTGGATGTTGAGGTAGAGCGTCTTGGGATCCATGGGCGAGAAGTAGATGCCGGTGGTCTCGGCCCCCTCGTCGACCAGCGACGCGAACAGCTCCACCGTGTCCGCGGAGCCGTCGTGGTCGCGGTCCGGGGTCGTGGCCCAGATGTCGCTGAAGTCGTTGTCCTCGGTGACCCACAGGCGGCCGTCCGGGCCCTGCGCCAGGTTGTCCGGGTTGTTGAAGCCTGTGACGGCGTTGCCCGCGTCCTCGACGGGAACGTTGAGGCCAGCGAGGACATAGGACGTGAGCACCTCGCTGTTGAGGTCGATTGCCACGACCCGGTCCTCGCTGGTGTTCGCGACGTAGAGGGTGTCGGCGATGACCTCGACATCCTCGGGCCGGCCGAACTCCGTGGCGTTGACGGCGTTCGCGGCGGCGTCGGCGTCGACCACGACCTCGTCCATGTCGAGCGCGACCCACTCGAAGGCGCCGACCTTGCTCGTGAACGTGCCGGCGTTCCACTTCTGCTCGGCGGCGGTCAGACCCGTGAGCCTGAGGGCGTACAGCTGACCGTTGGAGAGATCGCCGCGCTCGGTCGGCTCGAACCTGAAGATCGACCCTCCGTTGAGCTCGTCGATCACGAACGTCGTGCCGTCGCCGAGGGCCTCGATGCCCTCGTGCCGAAGGATCCCCAGCTCGGGGCGGGCCTCGACCGAGGCGGCGGTCATCGGGTCGCTCGGATCCAGGAACAGCTCGAAGAGCCGTCCGCCCGTGGTCTCCTCGGCGAACAGGAGGCTGCCCCACGGCGTCCAGCGGATGCCATCCAGCCGGCGCCAGCCCGGGTCCTGCGCGAGGACCTTGGTCTCACCGGTGACCAGGTCGGTCACGCCGACGGCACCGTTGGAACCGACCTCGTAGGTGTTGTACAGGTAGCGACCGGCCTGCAGGCCCGTCTCGTTGACGGTGTTCATGTCGTGCAGGTCGTCGGCGCCGGCATACACGTCGAGGACGGTCTCGTCCTTGACGAGCTGCTGGCAGAAGCCGCCGGGAATCACGTAGGGCTCGGTCCAGCTGCTGCTGGCCAGGCCGTACGCCGAGCCAGCGATCGGGCTGAAGGAGAAGGGGCCGGTTGTGGCCAGGGCAGCCGGGGCCAGCACGAGCAACGCGGCGCCCGCAGCAGCGGCGGTAGCGGTGATGAGAAGGTGACGGGTCATGAGAACCTTCCACGCAGGTCGTAGGTAGCTCTGACGCTAGGGGCGGCGACTTACCAACAGGCCACTTCCGGGTGAACCGGTTCGAACTCGACAGTGACGCGCTTGAGTCTGTCGAAGGTTCACCGCGACGGGGCCGCCCCGGTTTCTAGGCGCTTCCGCTGCGCGACAGGCGGTGCGCGGATCGCGGCATGCGCGCGAGGTGTCGCCAGCGCGAACGACGCAGCCTCGATGGCGCGTCATACCGCTGCCTGTGGCGCGGGACAGCGACGCACCTGTCCGAGGCGTCTGCGACGCTCTCCAGATGGACCTGGGACTTCAAGGCAGGCGCACTCTTGTGACGGGCAGCAGCGGCGGGGTGGGGGCGGCGGTCGCGTAACGCCTCGCCGCCGAGGGGTGCGTCATCGTGATCCCCGGGCGCCACGCCGACACTGCTCAAACGCGGGTGGAGGCGATCCGCAGCGCCGGTGGCCGCGGCCGCTGTCATAGGTGACCTCACCAATCCCGACCAGGCGCGTGCGGTCTGCGAGAAAGCGCTCGACGGAGGTCCGGTCGATATTCTGGTGCCAGCGCCGGGCCTTTCACCGAGCACACCTTCTTGGACGCTGACGACCAGGATTGGGCCGACGCCTTCACCGGCAACGTATTGTCACCGGTGCGCTGCATCCGGCACCTGGCCGGTCCGATGCGAGATCGCGGCTGGGGCGAATCGTGACGATCGGCACGCGTGCCGTCATCCCGACTGCCGAACATGGTTGAGTACTCCGCCGCCAAGGCCGCGCTCTTCAACGCCACCGGTGCCTTGGCGCAAGAGTTCGCGGGCAGCGGCGTCACCGCGAACACCGTCAGCCCAGGGGCGATCCGGGACCCGCGGGTTGGAGGCCATGTTCCTGCAGCGCGCACACGTCGGCGGCGATCACCGCGACTGGGACGCGATCGAGGCCGACATCGTCAGCGACTACGCGCCCAACCCCGTCGGCAGGCTCGGTCGACCAGAAGACATCGCCGACGCCGTCGCGTTCCTCGTCAGTCCCCGCGCCAGCTAACTCAGCGGAGCCACTCTCCGCGTCGATGGCGGTATCACCGCAAGCACGAATCCTTGAACCGACCTCTGCGGACGACGCAGTCAACGTGGTGCCTTGCCTGACAGCAGGCTCGAGCGTTCATCTTGACACCCTTCGGCGCACTGAGTCACGTAGGTGCGGGGATCGACGGCATGACACCTGAACCCTCACCGTTTGCTTGCTCGGAGGCGGACTGAGGCCTTGCCGCTGTAATGCCGCATCCTCACCCCGGCCCCAGACCCGCCGCGCCCTTGCTGTCGATCGGGCCGGCCGTTCGTTCTTACCCTGACTGGGCCGCACTGGCGGCCCGGCGGGCGAGAGGAACAGGTCGATGGGTTCGATCAGGGTCACGATGAGCGTGTCCCTCGACGGGGTTGCCCGGGGTTTTGGTCGCCTGGACGAGGACACTCGGGGCGACTTCCGGCACGGCGGCTGGGGCCAGCGGTACACCGGCGACGTGATGGGCCGCGAGATGGCGAAGGGCATGGCCGCAGCGGGAGACATGCTGTTCGGTCGTCATTCGTGGGAGGAACTTCGTCACGGCATGGGGGCAGTCCACCGACGGCAACCCGTTCACCGCCCACAGGAATGCGGCCACCAGGTACGTCGTGTCGAAGACTCTCGCGGACGCGAGTGCCTGGCAGAACTCGATCCTGAGCGCGGCGATGCCGTCGAGAGCGTCACCGGCTTGAAGTCGCGGTCGGATCGCGAGGTGTCGATCACCGGCAGCGCCTCGCTGGTTCGGAGCCTGCACGCGGCGGGCCTGATCGACCGATACGCGTTGCTGATCCAACCGCTGACCCTGGGCCATGGGGCGCGCCTGTTCGACGATCCGGCACCCTGACCGAGTTCGAGCTCACCGACACCGTCACGACCACCACCGGCGTGATCATCGCGCACTACGCACGTCGATGACGGAACTGGCCGGGCGGGCGATTGCGCCATCCCGCCACGAGCGGCTCTCGGTCGCAAGAGTCGCCTCATCAGACATTTCTACGAAGTGCACGGATCTGCCGGTGACCGCTAGCCGTTGGCAAACCCTGTCAGCGGCCTCCGGCCCTGGTCTGTTGCGGTTGCGAACGAACTTGAACCAACGCTGTCAGATCCGCGGGCCGCCGCGATGCTGACGCGTTCGTCGACAGGGGGAAGTCGGATCTGTCGTTGAGCACGCGCCGCCGCCTCGACCCCCGTGGTGGCCTTCGAGCACGAAGTGTTGAGAACTCAGCGCGCGTCATAGTCCTCACCTTCGTTCGTTGCCGGTTGCAATGGGTGCACAGCGGAGCTTGCGAGGCCGGGCCAGTCGCTACTCGGTCACGAGCGCGGTCTGGTCCGCGTCGATTGCTGCACGGAGCAGGCGCAGCCCGGCAGCCACCTCCTCCCTCGGGATAGCGCCGAATCCGAACACGAGGCCGGGCCGAGTTGGCTCGAACGCGTAGTCCTGCACGGTCGAAACTGCCACCCCGCTCTCAGCCGCCCGTCGAATCCAACCCGCGACGTCAGCGTTGTCCGAGCGCGCCCAGGCGGCCAGGTGCAGGCCCGCCACCGATGGGATCCGCGTGAGCACGTCACCGAAGTCCGAGTCCACGATGGCGGCGATCCGATCCCGACGACCCAGGTACATCCGACGCATCCGCCGGATGTGCGCGGCCAGTCGGCCCTCGTCGATGAAACCGGCGAGCGCAACCTGAAGGACGACAGGGCCGTGCCAGTCCGCCACGAATCGAGCTCGCCGTACGGCCTTGACGAGCCCAGGCGGTACGACGCAGTAGCCGAGCCGCAGCGACGGCAGCATCGTCTTCGAGAAGGAGCCGACGTAGATGACGCGGCCCGAACGGTCGAGGCTGTGCAGCGCATCGATAGGGCGTCCGCTGAATCGGAAATCTGTGTCGTAGTCGTCCTCCACCACAGCTGCGTCGTTGTCTCTGGCCCACTCGAGCAGCGCGGACCGGCGAGCCAATGACATACGCACACCCAAAGGGAAGTGGTGTGCAGGGGTGACGTACACAAGTCTGGCGCGGGGCGGGAGCTGGTCAACCACCAGGCCATCTCCGTCGACCGGCACACTGACCACACGGGCCCGAGCGGCTTGCAGGGCGCGCCGCACAGGGGGATAGCCGGGGTCCTCGACAGCCACGACGTCTCCCGGCTCCACCAGCACGTGAACAAGCAAGGAGATCGCCTGCTGCACACCGCTCGTCACGATCACGTCCTCCGGGCCCATGCGCAGCGCGCGACTCACGGCCAGGTGTCGAGCGATCGACCTGCGCAGCACCGCAGCCCCTTGTGGGTCGGCGTAGCGGCCGCCTTCCACTGTCCGCCGGATCGCGTCGCCGATCAGCCGCCGCCAGGTCGAGAACGGAAAAGCGGAAGGGTCGGGAAGGCCCGTTCGGAAGTCGAAAGTATGGTCCTCGTCTGAGGCCCGGGGGACCTCCCAGGACTCGTCTTCCCACCACGGCAGGGGCCGCAGCACTGACCGAACCACCCGCTCTCGGTTTATGGGCTGAACGTCGGGACTCACGAAGGTGCCCACCCCGGCACGTGCCCGGAGGTAGCCCTCGGCCCTCAGGTGGTCGAAGGCCGCGGTCACCGTGTTGCGCGAGACTCCCAGCGAAGTGGCAAGGTCGCGGCTGGAGGGCAGCGCCACACCCGCCTCGAGGCGGCCACTCAAGACGGCATCTCGGATCTGTTGGAAGACCTGCTTGGTGATCGGCTCCCGCGGGTCGAGGGAGAGGTGAATGTCCACGTCAGACTCGCAGTTCGTTCAGGGGCGCGCGGTCAGGGTCAGCGTTCACCAGAGCGAGAACAATCCTCGTCGATCCGGAGCATTCGTGGCCATACCTTGACCCTGTTACGGCGGCGCCGTCTCCACCCCATCGTGACGCACCCCGGTGGCCGGTCCCCATCATGCCCCCAATCTTCCGCGCCGAAGCAGCGGTCACGTCGACGCCGGCTCTCGAGCCGCCAGACGGCCAGCTCGGCGGCCTGCCCAAGCCTCAAGGGCCAGTGCGCGAGGATCCCGTAATCGCGTCGCAACCGGCCCCATCCGATTGGGGCGGGTCTGGCTCTGGCCGGATCGCGGCTCACGTTCCTAGCGTCGAGCTGACCACTCCAGAGCTCGAATCGGAGGAGCAATGCAGAGACGATTGGCACGTACCGTACGCACGGCGCTCGCCCTCACCGTGAGCGTCCTCGCAGTCACAGTTTCGGCCCTGGCACCCAGTGGGGCGCAGGCCGCGGCCGACGAGGAGACCAGAGACTTGGCAGTGCTGCGCGAAGCGACAGCGCCATTCCACGACGTCACCAGAGCACTCGAGGCCGGATGGACCGAGCAGCCGATGTGCCTGGACTACCCGGACGGCTTCGCGGGAGAGCCGCCCGGCACGATGGGCCATCACTTCTTCAACGTCGCCTACCTCCGGGACGGCGGGCACATCGAACCGTCGCAGCCCGAGCTGCTGCTCTACGAGAAGCTGGCTGACGGGAGCTGGCGACTGAACGCCGTCGAGTACGTGATCCCGGCAGGTGACCTGCCGGGGACCGCAGAACCGCCGAGGATGTTCGGCCAAGAGTTCAGGTTCTA
>DASTNZ010000157.1:0-15924 GCA_035762665.1 Jiangellaceae bacterium
TCAATCGGAGCCGGCTCAACCGCAGCCGGCCCAAGCGGGACCGGCTTCCGAACAGCCCATGCCGACACAAGGCATACCCGCTGCCTCCGCACCGCCGTCACGAGCATTTTGGAAGTTCAGCGGCATCGCCGCCCTCGTCTCGGGCGCGCTCATGCTGCTGTGGATCGTGCTGCCGCAGCAGTACGGGATCAGCACTCTCGACAATGACCCCATCAAGGCGGCCTACCTGCTGTGTCTCGGCCTGGTCGTCCTGTCCTTCGGAAGTCTCACTCTGACGGCCCGATGGCGGATCCAGGGGCTGGGCGGTGTCATCGGAGCGGCGGGCGTTAGCAGCGTCGTCGCCTTCGACATGGTGAACACTCTCAACTATATTGGCTCCTCGGACTTGGGCCTGGGCTTCTGGGCCGCTTTCGTCGCCCCCCTGGTCCTTCTCGCAGCCGGCGTTCTAGCTGTGGCGGCGGCCCGACGCGAGACGGATGTGGGTTTCGCCGCGTTCCATGTCTCTGACTGGACGTCCTGGCTAGTCCTCGTCCTGGCGGTAGCTGGCGCGCTGATCCTGGTCCCGGCAGCAATGGACACCTATTCCAGTTATCCCGGCTGGGGTCTGCAGGGAATGTGGCTCGCGGTCCTCGCCGTAGCGGTGCCACTGACGGCCGTGCTCACCCGGCCCGTTCTGCTGGGCCGGTGGATGCTCCTGGGGTGGGCGCTTGCCTGCGCAACTCTCGTGCTCGCGATCTGGATGTCGTGGTATGACTACGACGGCACCTCGCATGGCATGTGGTTCGTAATGCTCACCCTGGCTGCCATGGCTGGCCTAGCCCCGATAGTCCACCGCGGCCGCTCCTAGCCCGGGTATTCGTATTCCAGTGCGCGATGTGCCCCCTTTGACTGGTTGGGCGCAGACCTTGCGTTTCGAGTAGAGCGGCCAGTGCTCTGCGTGCGGCATCGTAGGCAACCGCCATTGCCATCTCAGGGTCACGTTCGCGGATCTGTGCTGCAGAGTCAATGTGGGTTCGTGCTGCCTGAAGCATCCGGGTGGCCGCGCCCTGATCGGCGGGAACTCGCTGGAGTTCGGTGCGCTTGCGCAGGTCATCCACGCGGGCGCGACCTCGCTCCCACCGCCGAACGGCGTCATTCACGAGTGGCTCCGTCCTCACGTGTGGAGATGATCTGGATCAGGTTGCTGGCTGCGACGTGCTGGAGGAACCCATCTGCTTTGCGTGCCCACGCTTCGGGTGCGCGGATGGTCACGTTGACCGGCTTGCCTACTACGGCCCGGCTAGATCAACGACCCCGCCGGTGACCAGGCAGGTCTCCAAGCGGCAAGACCGTCGTCCGACAAGAACGACGGTGCCCGATGCCCGCTCTTGCTTGACGGCAGCTCTCCATGGCTCTAGTTTGAACGGATGTCCAGAACGATCGTTCAGTCGTCTGACGGCAGTGTCATGGCGCGGCGCGTTGCGCCGACAGTTCACAACGGATCCACGGCGGTGGGACAACCAAGGGCTGCGCGGCGGGGTCTGCCTGCGGGGTGTGATGTGGCGGTGCTGGGTGGAGGCATCGCCGGGATGGCCACGGCCATGCGCGTGCAGGCCGCCGGGTTGTCGACCGTGGTGTTCGAAGCGCACGGGCATGTGGGTGGCTGCGCCGGCTTCTACCGTCACCGGGGTTTCGCGTTTGACGTCGGGGCCACAACCCTCGTCGATTTTGAGTCTGGCGGAGTGGGGGCCGAGTTCCTTGATGCGGTCGGCATGCCGGCGCTGGACGGCGACCCGTTGCCTGGCTACCTGGCCTGGCTGCCGGATCGGGTCGTGACGCTGCACCGTGATCAGTCCGCGTGGCATCGGGAGCGGCTGGGCAAGCTGGGCGACACCGAGCGCCATCGCGCGTTCTGGGCATTGCTGGACCGGTTGGCTGACGCGTTCTGGGCGGCGAGTCGTTCGGGTGTCCGGCTGCCGGTCCGTCGCCCTGCCGATGCGCTGCATGACCTGCGGGCGGTCGGGCTGCGCCGGCTGCCGCTTGCTCGTCACCTCTCTCACACGCTCGGTGACGCGCTGGGTCGGTTCGGGCTGCGGGAGGATGCGGCGCTGGTCGGCCTGCTGGGGATGCTGGTGGAGGACACCGTGCACAGCAGTGTGGACCGGGCGCCACTGATCAACGCGGCGTTGGGGGTCACGATCCGCGGCGCTGGGTTGACCCGGCACCTCGGTGGCATGAGTGGCTTCTGGCGTCGGCTGGTCGCGCACTATCGGGCGCAGGGCGGCGATCTGCGGGTGGGCTGCCGGGTGGAGCGGGTGACTGGGCACGCCGGGGCGTACAGGGTGCACGTGTCGCGGGGCATGGTAGAGGCGGGACAGGTGGTGAGTGCCCTGCCGGCGGTCACCACCGCCCGTGTTGCGGCAGCCATCGGCGTGTCGTCGCGGCTGCGGCCGTACCTGGTAAGGGACGAGGCGGACCTCGGCGGCGCCATCGTCGTCTTCCTCGGCGTGCCAGAAGACGAGGTCGTAGGCCAGCCGTTCACCCACCACCAGCTGCTGCAGGACTACGCGCGTCCACTGGGCGATGGCAACAACATGTTCGTGTCGGTCTCGGCACCCGGTGACTTGGAGAGCGCCCCTGCGGGTCATCGTGCCGTGATGATCTCGACACATACCGAGCTGTCCGCGTGGGAGGGGCTGTCCGAGGCCGAGTACCAGGACCGCAAGACGGAGATCGGCGCGCGGCTCGTGGCCTACGCCCGTCGCGCGTACCCAGGGTTGGGTGCGCGGGCCGTAATTCGGCAGGTCGGTACACCTCGCACCTATGAACGGTTTACATTCCGGCCACGCGGCGCGGTCGGTGGCGCCCGGCAAACACTCGGCAACACCAACCAACACGCGATTCCGCATCAGCTTGGGCCGCCAGGATTCTGGTTGGTGGGCGACTCCACCTGGCCCGGCCTGGGTACGGTCGCCTGCGTGCTGGGCAGCCGTATAGTCGCCGACGGGGTGCGCCAGGCCGCGAGACGCCACGCCACCGGGACAATCGTTGGAGCACTCTCATGACGAACACCTCCCTGCCTGCGCTCACCGACCTCGGCCCTGACCTGCTGGTCACGACACCCCGCCAGCGGACCGTCGCGCTCGCGCGGCCCTACCTCGGCGTGGCCGCCTTCGCGGTGGTCGCCTGGCGTGGCTGGTGGGTGCTGACACCGATGGTCATGTTCGGCATCTTCGTCGCCGTGGTCACCGTGACCCACGACGTCGTCCACCGGTCGCTGGGACTTACGCGCCGCCAGACCGACTGGGCGTTGTTCCTCCTCGGCCTGGTGCTGATGGAAAGCGGCCACGCATACCGGATCACCCACCTGCAGCATCACCGGCTCTTTCCCAGCAAGGACGACCCCGAGGGGTATCCGGCCAACCTCAGCTTCTTCGGCGCCGTTGGTTATGGGCCCGTCTTCCTGGTGCGCCTGTGGTGGTGGGCGTACCGGCGCAGCCACCGCCACCGGCGGCAGCGGGCCTGGCTGCTGATCGAAGCTAGCGCGCCATTCGCCGCGCTAGCGGCTGGCGGCTTGCTGTGGCCGACGGCGCCCGGCCTGCTCGTGTACACGGTGATGGCGATCGTCGGCAGTTGGGTCTATCCGCTGCTGACTGTGTACCTGCCCCACCACGACTACGGCGACACCCCGCTCACCCAGACCCGCACCCTGCGCGGACGTGTGCTCCCGGCCATCTTCCTGGAGCTCACCTATCACCTGGAGCACCACCTGTACCCGCAGGTGCCAAGCCACCGCCTAGCCGAGCTGGCGCGCCGCCTCGACCCGTTCTTCGCCGTCGCCGGCGTGCAGCCCCGGAAGGTCATTTGAGATGGCACGCGCCGAGACGAGAAAACGGATCCTCCGTGCCGCCGTGCACACACTCGCCGGTGAGGGATACACCCGCACCACCGCGCGGTCCATCGCCCGCGCCGGCGGGTTCGCCCCGGGCGTCATCTACTACCACTTCACCGACCTCGATGACTTGTTCGCGGCAACCGCCCAGTTCACCAGCGAGGCGCGGCTGGAGCGCTACCGGGCCGAACTCGACGGTGTGACCAGCGCCGTCGAACTGATCCGGCGACTACGTACGCTCTACGCCGAAGACGGCGCAGAGGACCACATCGCCGCCGTGCAGGAGCTGGTCGCGGCCGCGACCGCCTCGTCGCGGCTGGCCGCGCAGATCCGGATTGAGACCGCGCGATGGCAGGACTTCGCCGAGCAGGTCATCGCCAGCGTAGTAACCCACACACCGTTTGCCACGCTCATACCGGCACGGGTTCTGGCAAGAGCGGCTGTCGCCGGCTATCTCGGCATGGAAATGCTGTCCCACCTCGACGCCGACCGAACCGGACCCGAGGCGCTGTTCGACGCGGCCAGGCAACCAGCCGCCCTGCTCGACTCGCTGCGCGCACACTGAGCTCAAGCGCAGGCGGCGTGAGTCCTTCGACGACTTGGTGGGTACGTTTGTCGCTTCACGTCACGGTTTGCCCCTGCGTACCGCAGGGGCGCCGGCCGACTGCACATCTGGGTGATACAGGCGCGTGACGTTCTCGGATCGATGGGTGTACCAAATGGTCGTGACGAAGACCAACCCAACCCGGTGTTGTGCTACTCCCGCATCCCCTCGTTCGCCTGACCTGGCGCTCTCGTGATCGCGCAATGCTCACGGGTGATCGGAAGGGTCACGTGGAGGCAATGCCACCGATACGCACATGTCAGTGCGGCTGGTTAACCTCCCGGCACGGCTCGCCGGACGGCACACACCCCAGATCCAGCGGGCACCAAATTCCGGTATGTGAATCCAGAGGAGGCTCCAGGGTGAACGACTTTGACTTCTTGGTCGGATCATGGAATGTAGCTAACCGACGGCTCAAGGAACGGCTAGTCGGCAGCGGCGAATGGGAGGAGTTCCCGGCCACGTCCGAATGCATCCGCCTCTTCGACGGTGCTGTCAACCTCGACGAGTTCACCTTTCCCACCAAGGGCTTCAGGGGATTGACACTGCGCCTATACGAGCCCGAACTCGATCATTGGTCGCTGTTTTGGGTGGATAGCCGCGACGGGCGCCTTCAGCCTCCCGTGACTGGCCGGTTCGTTGATGGTCGCGGCGAGTTCTATGGAGACGACACCCACCACGGTACGGCCGTCAGAGTTCGATACATCTGGTCGGAGATCACGCCCACGTCGGCCAGGTGGGAGCAGGCGTTCTCGGTTGACGGTGAGCGAACTTGGGAAACCAATTGGAATATGCAGCTCACCCGTAGGCCTGCTTCCACGCCAACACGCTGAATCCAAGCGCATTACATGCTGCGGTAGTCCACCTCCGCCGCGTCAGGCGGCGTGTGATCCGCGGTGCTATCAGTGCGTCGCCCGCGGCGACGATTCGTACGGCGTTGAGCAGGTCGACCGGGACGGCTGGGGTCATCGGGAACTCCCCTAGCCAACGCCGCTCACTCCGGGTATGTGGCTCCGGTGAAGTTAACCATGATCGAGAAGACCGCGCTCGTGGCGGTCAGGAAGAGGATGTTGCGCTTGGGCCCACCAAAGGTCAGGTTGGAGACGACATGCGGAACCCGGAGCTTGCCCAGCAGGGTGCCGTCCGGGTGGAAGCAGTGCAGCCCGTCGTGAGCCGCCGCCCACAGCCGCCCGTGCTCGTCGAAGCGGATCCCGTCGAACGAGCCGGCATCGCAGGTGGCGAAGACTTCACCATCGGTGAGCCCGCCGGCACTGGTCACGTCGAAGCGGCGGATGTGCTTGTTCCGGGTGTCGACGATGTAGAGCTGCCGCTCGTCGGGGCTGAACGCCAGTCCGTTCGGCCGCACGAAGTCGTCGGCCACCCGGGTGATCGCACCAGCCGGGTCGATGCGGTAGACGTGACAGCCGCCGATCTCACTGTTGGCTCGCCAGCCCTCGTAGTCGCTGTCGATGCCGTAGCTGGGATCGGTGAACCACACCGACCCGTCCGCTCGCTCCACCACGTCGTTCGGGCTGTTCAGCCGCTTGCCCTGCCAGCTGTCGGCAAGCACCGTCGTGGAGCCGTCCGGTTCGGTCCGGGTCACTCGGCGCTCACCCTGCTCGCAGTGGATCAGCCGGCCCTGCCGGTCAAGTGTGCGGCCGTTGGCGTAACCGGCCGGCTGCCGCCACACGCCCACTGCCGAGGTCAGCTCGTCCCACCCCAGCACCCGGTCGTTCGGGATGTCACTGAACAGCAGACGACGCCACGCCGGCGAGTACACCGGGCCCTCCAACCACCGGCCCCCATCGAAGAGCCGCTCCAGGAACTCATCCCCATTGGTTCCTTGGAACCGCTCATCAACCACCTCGAATCGGGCCTCGACCCGGCCGGCGTCCGTTCCCATCGCAGCCTCACCTTTCACCGCAAAGCTCTCCAACCAACATCGACTCTTGTCCACGTCTGCTGAATGTCGTATGCACCTCCAGGAGGCGCTGCGGCGGCTGCTCGCGCTCCGGAGGTCGGGTCAGCCCGCCGCGACGTCGACTCGCTTGGTCGCGGTGAGAGTGCCGCGGGCCGCGCCGACGTAGGTGCCGGATGTCGGTGCCACGTCGGAGTAGTCGCGTCCGGTGGCGACCGTCAGGTAGTCCTTGCCGGCACGGCGCCCGTGGCAAGGGTCGAACGCCACCGCCCGGGCGCCTGCAGCGTGGGCGACGATGACCTCCACCCAGGCGTGTGTTCCGCCCTCGCCGAGCAGGTGCCCGGAGACGTAGCGGGCCGGCAGTCCGATGGCCCGGCACAGCGCGATCATGATGTGGGCGGTGTCCTGGCAGACCCCACGTCCGCCGGCGAGCGCTTCGGCAGCAGTGGTGGCGATGGAAGTCACGCCGTACGCGTAGGTGATCGCCTCGTGCACGTACGAACAGAACCGCTCGGCGGTGGCCAACAGGTCCGGGCTGGCCATCGACGTTGCCAGTTCCCGGATCGCCGCGTCGGCATCGGTCAGCCGGGTGGGCCGGAGCATCCGCGGGTCGGTGAGCGCGGCGGCCGGCAGGAGCACGTCGGAGCCCGGTGCCGCCCGCTCGACGACGGCCTCCACCACGAACTCGATCTCCTCTGGCACCAGCGGCACGCGGGATCGAGTCACCGTGTTGCCGGCGGCGTCTCGGCGGTGGTCGGTGCGGGCGTCGGGCGCCGATACTGTGATCGAGTGCCGCCTCCGGCGCTGGTCACCGTGCCGGCGCGGCGGCACCACGACCAGCCGGTGGATCAGGTCTCGTACCGGTGCGTCATAGGTGTAGCGGAAGCGCTGGTTGAGCACGTACGTGAGCACGCCGGGCGCCTGTGTCATGCCGGCTCCTCGGCCCAGACCTGCATGCTGTTCAGGACCGGCCCACCATAGGTGGTGACCATCGCGACGTCCACCGCGTCGCGCCCTCGTCCGATCAGCACGCGACCCTTGCGGGCGGCGTTGTTACGGGGGTCGAAGGTCCACCACCGGCCGTCGAGGTAGACCTCCATCCAGGCAGCGAAGTCCATCGGCGCGGGGTCCGGCTGGACGTCCATGTCGGGGAGATAGCCGAATACGTAACGGGCGGGGATCGACAGCGCCCGGCAGAAGCTGATCGCGATATGGGCGAAGTCGCGACAGACGCCCCGGCCGGCGGCATACGCTTCGGCCGCCGTGGTCGTCGGGGTGCTGCTGCCGTAGCCGAAGCTCAGGTGGCCGTGGACGTGTTCGCTGATCGCCAGCACCCGCCGGTACCCCGGCTTCTCGTTGCCGAACAGTCGCCACGCCTCGTCGCCGAGGACGTCGGGCAGGCAATACCGGCTGGGCAGCGTGTAGATCAGCACGTCGTCCGGCAGTTGCGCGGCGGGCACCTCGGCCGCGTCGAGGTTCACATCCTCGGTCGCGTCCGGGACCGTCACGACGGCGTCGTAGCGCAGCGTGGTGTCGCCCACGGGCAGGCTGAGGCGTTGGCAGTTGTTGCCGTACAAGTCGGTGTAGGCGTGCCGGACGAGGGCGGGCTGAGTCTCCCAGGCCTGCCGGAGCACCGTCGCGGGCGCAGCTCCGGATGGCTGGACCTGGAAGACCGCGGCGGTCTCGACCTCCGCGGTGTACCGGAACTCACACCCCACCCGAACCTGTCGTGTCACGGCCGCTGCTCCCGCATACTGGACTTTCATTGTTTTCCTAACCGTAGCGACAAGTTGCGGGACAGATCGGGGGTGCGACTCCTCGCATGGGAGAACTCCTCGACGGGTATCCGCTCGGCCAAGCGTACGACGAAATGTTCGGGGCGGACGGGCTGCCGCACCCGCACATGCGGGCGCTGCACGACGCCCTTCAGACGCTGACCCGCGAGGACCTGGCGCAGCGAGAGGCGGCGAGGGACAGCAGCTTCCGCGACCAGGGCGTCACCTTCTCCCATGCCGGCAAGGAATGGGTATTCCCTCTCGACCTGATCCCGCGGCTGATCCCGGCGGCCGAATGGGAACTGATCGAGGCAGGTGTGGTGCAGAGGGTCCGCGCGCTGGAGGCGTTCCTCGCCGACGTCTACGGGCCGGCCGAGGTGGTCTCGGACGGGGTCGTCCCGCGCTCGCTGCTCACGACTTCGGCCGGCTTCTGCCGGCCGGCGTACGGCTTCCGCCCGCCGAACGGCGTGCGGATCCACATCGCCGGGATCGACCTCGTCCGCGACCAGGCCGGTGTCATGCGAGTGCTGGAGGACAACCTGCGGGTGCCGTCCGGAATCTCCTACGTGGTGGAGAACCGGCGGACCATGGCGCGCGTCTTCCCCGGGCTGTTCCTGGAGCAGGAAGTACGGCCGGTCGCCTCTTACCCGGGGCAGCTACTCGACGCGCTGCGACGGTCGGCGCCCGCCGGTGTCGAGGAGCCCAACGTGGTGTTGCTCACCCCCGGCGTGCACAACCCGGCGTATTTCGAGCACGCGTTCCTTGCCCGCAAGATGGGCATCGAGCTGGTCGAGGGCCGGGACCTGTTCTGCCGCGACCACGTCCTGTACATGCGCAGCGTGGGGGGTGAGCAGCGGGTGGACGTCGTCTACCGGCGGGTCAACGACGAATTCCTCGACCCGGTGCACTTCCGGTCCGACTCTGTTGTGGGCAGCCCGGGCATTTTGAACGCAGCCCGCGTCGGCAACGTCACGATCGCCAATGCGATCGGTAACGGCGTCGCCGACGACAAGCTGACATACACCTACGTCCCGGCCCTCATTGAGTACTACCTCGACGAGCAGCCGCTGTTGCCCAATGTCGCGACCTACCGGCTCGACGATCCGGACGTACGGTCGGAGTGCCTGGCCCGGCTCGACCAGCTGGTGGTGAAGCCGGTGGAAGGCTCCGGCGGCGCCGGTATCGTCATCGGGCCGCACGCATCCGACGCCGAGTTGGCCGCTGTGCGCGAGCAGGTGCTCGCCGCACCGCGAGCGTGGATCGCGCAGGAGCTGGTGCTGCTGTCGACTTCGCCGGCGCAGCTAGGCGACCGGCTGCTCCCCCGGCACGTTGACCTGCGGCCGTTCGCGGTGAACGACGGCGAGCAGGTCCGGGTGCTGCCCGGCGGACTGACCCGGGTTGCGCTGCGGGAGGGAAGCCTGATCGTCAACTCCAGCCAGGGAGGTGGCTCGAAGGACACCTGGGTGCTCACCTCGCGTCCGCAGCGGGCGCCGGAAGGGGACGGGCCGTCGGCGTTCCCGGCGCAGACGGTCCGGGGCACCGTCCCCGACCGTGGTCCCCGCGGCAACGAGCCGCAGCAATGAGGGGGTCGGGATGCTGAGTCGGGTCGCCGAGGCGTTGTTCTGGATCGGCCGTTACGTCGAACGGGCCGAAGACACCGCCCGGCTGCTCGACGTCCACTTCCACGAGGTGCTCGAAGACCCGGGCGTGGACGAGAAAGCAGCCTACGCCGTCCTGTTGACCGTGATGGGGGTCCCGGACGAAACCGCGTCGCGGCACCGGGACAGCCGGGCGGTGCTGGAGTTGCTCGGTTACGACGAGGCCACACCGAACTCCATCGTCGGCGCGCTGGTCGCCGCCTGGCAGAACGCCCGCGGCGCGCGGGAGGCGCTCTCGGCGGAAATCTGGGAATGCCTGAACTCCACTCATAATTCCCTCCCTACTCGGGTATCGGCCGCGCGCGACTTCGGCCCCGCGCCGTTCTTCTCCTACATCCGTGAGCGCGCGGCCACGTTCGCCGGCTATGTAGAGGCGAGCATGAGCCGGGACGCGAGCTACGACGTGCTCGTTCTCGGCCGCAGTCTGGAGCGGGTGGACATGACCGCGCGCCTGCTTGCGGCCCGAATCGGCGCCGGACGAGGGAGCGAAGGCTGGACCGCGACCCTGCATGCATGCTCGGCCCACGATGCTTACCTGCGCACCTACCAGGAGGGTGTCGAGGCTCCGCGGGTGCTGGAGTTTCTGCTGGTAGACCGGCTCTTTCCGAGGTCGGTCTTCCATGCCCTCAGCGCGGGGGAGCACGCGTTGGCCCGGCTCGACCCGGCATACGGCCGGTCCGTGCTCGACGAGCCCGCCCGCCGGGCGATCGGCCGGGCTCGCACCGACCTGGAGTTCCTGTCCGCCGCCAGCCTCCTCGAAGACCTGCCGGACCGGCTGCACGGACTGCAACGGACCGTGTCGACAGTCAGCGAAGAGGTGACCCGCGGGTTGTTCGCAGGGTCCGCGCCGCTGCAATGGAGTCTCGAGGAGTCGGCGGGATGAGCTGGCGGATCGCGGTCAGGCACCGCACCGGCTACCGGTACGCCGGCACGGTGCGGGCGTCGTACAACGAAGCGCGGCTAACGCCGCCGACCCTCGATGGGCAGCGCACCCTGCAGGCTGCCCTCGCCATCACACCCTCTGTCCGGCCGTTGCGATACGTCGACTACTGGGGCACGACGGTGGACGCGTTCGACCTGCATGTCCCACACAGCGAGCTCGTTGTAGAGGCCACGTCGCTGGTCGAGACTGCTCGGCCGCGGCCGGTGCCGGCGGGTGCAGCTTGGTCCGACCTGGCCGACCCGGCGGTGCAGGATCGCTTCGCCGAACTGCTCGCCGCGTCGAGGTACGTCTCGGCGGAGCCGGAGCTAACTGAGATAGGGCGATCATTGCGCGCCGGGTCGACGCCGGTGCATTCGGGGCTGCGTGCCGCCGAGTGGACCCACGAGACGCTGCGCTATGAACGTGGCGCGACCCATGTGCACACGTCATCAGCCGAGGCCCGTGCCGCCGGTAAGGGGGTGTGCCAGGACTTCGTGCACGTCACTCTGGCCTTGTTGCGTGCGGCCGGCCTGCCCGCACGTTATGTTTCCGGCTACCTGCACCCGGCGGTGGAGGCCGAGGTCGGGGCGACGATTGCAGGCGAGAGCCACGCGTGGGTGGAGTTCTGGGCGGGTGACTGGGTCGCTGTCGACCCGACCAGCCTTGCCGACGTTGGCAGCCGGCACGTCCTGTTGGCCCGCGGTCGCGACTACGCCGACGTACGGCCGCTGGCCGGCGTCTACTCCGGACCGGCAGCAGAGGACTTCGGAGTCGCCGTCGAGATCACTAGGCTTGCCTGAAGATGCCCCTTCTGATTGAGGTCCAGACTTGCGGAAAGCACGGTGAGCGCCTCATGGGGATTGACTTTGGGGGCCGCAGATCCACTGTCAGGTAGGGTTGGAATTGTCCGCCGCGTTTCGTCGGCCACCGTGGTTGACAGGGCGTGCACGGGCCGCGAGAGTGCAGTCTCGGTCCGGTTATCCCTGCGGCGCGGCGGACCGGCGAGTAGAGAGCTGTAGCCGTGAGCATCCATTTGTCTGATCGAGGGTCCAGATCGCGGCGGATCGTGCTCAGTTGCGATGTTGCGGGATGCCCGGTCCAGGTGGAGCCGCCGGCGGCCGAGCGGTGGCGTAGCGACTCCGACGCCAAATCCTGGGCTCGTGCTCGCGCTGTCGGCTGGACGCACGACCCGGTTCGTGGAACCGACTACTGCCCCGAGCACGCTGAGTTCAGCATGCCCCCGGACCATGGGGTGGTTGCGCCACGACCGACCGCGACTGTGCGGGACCGGGCGGGTAATCCGGTCAACCGCGATGAATATGCCGCACAACTGCGCGCACGGCTCGGCGAGGGTACGCAGGGGACGGGCTCGCACCAAGTGCTGAGGCGGGCTGAGGCTGGTGTCGTGGCCCGATTGCTCGACGAACTTGCCGGCGTCTACAGGGGAGAGGACCTCGGTACGCTCGCCCGCGAAATGTCCCAGCTGCTCGATAACGAGCTCGGCGAGCAGGACTAATCCTTTTGAAGGCACCGACCGGCTCTTGACCCGGATCCTCCATGATTTGGCAGCCGGTTTCCGGTGAATTTCTGGTTGGCGCGGGCTGAGCACTCGGCGTGATCGTCCAGAATGACAGTCCGACGCCAACGGTAGAGAAACACTTCGGACGTTTGACGAACGAGAATATGGCTGAAGCCGTGCTCGGTCGTGCACTCTGGATTGCAGTTCACCGACCTACCCGTCGCCGCCGACGTCGCTGAACCCCCAGGGCAGCCTGCTGCGCATCGCGGTGAGATGGACTTCCAACGCCGAGGCAAGATCCTTGAAGGATTCCGTATTGGCGAACTTTCTGCGAAGCGCGATGTATTCATGCAGGACCAATTTGATCGGCATCAATAATGGTGGTAAAATTGGGCTATTCCGGAAACGACGACATCCAATTCTGAGGTGCCTGCCACGCCGGCCGGTCAAAGAAATGAGAATGTCGTGTCAGTTTTGCATCGCAACCGAAATGGACCGGCCGGTCCAGCCGTAACGGAGCCACCGTTGTCGGCCGACCCGTTACCGACGTCATCAGAGGCGCGGGTGACCCGCACGCGCACAGGCGCTACTTGGGTTGGCATCTGTGTCGCCGTGCTCATGTTCGTGGTCCTGGTCGTTTTTATGCTGCAGAACACTGGCAGCGTCTCGGTGAGTTTCCTCTGGTTGGACGGTAGTCTGCCGCTGGGTCTGGCGCTGCTCATCGCCGGTGTGGGTGTAGGGATCCTGGTGTCGATCGTCGGTACAGCTCGGATCACCCAGCTTCGTCGCCGGATATCCCGCCGGCGCCGCTGACCAAGGGGACCGTTGAGGAGCCGGACGCAGGAACCATCACCGCGGCGGGCGCCGGAATGTTGGCCCGAGGTCGGAGACTTTCCGTCGCCGTCCGGCGCCAGGTTCCGTAGTGGTGGCCTGTTGTTCATCGGCATCGTCGCCGGCTTCCTGCTCGGCTGGAGTTCTTGAGGCGGTGGGTTCGGCTGGCCATCGCCGGTGGCATCGCTGGACTCACCGGCTGTGGCCTGCGCTGCTACCCTCGCTCGGCTCGGCCTTGGCCGTGCAGATCGCCGCCCTGGCCCGCGTGATCATAGTGGAGAGTAGGCCCGATCATTCCCATCGTGACCAGGTTCGGGACCGCAACATGCGCATTCACGCTCAGCGTCCCTATTCGTGGTGGGCCATCTTTCTGATCACGGCCGTGGCGCACAATCCGCTGATCGACGCGCTCGGGGTCCTGACGGCGGCCGCGCAGGCGCTCGGGCCTCCGGGCCGGCCGATCGATACCACTGCGGCGGTCGGCGTCGCCGACGCCGCGTTGAAGCGAGGCTCGATGTGTGGATGCTGGTCTTCTACCCAGCAGTCACCTACTCATAGCCCTACACTCCACCTTGATCCAACTCCCTCTCAAGGGAGTCGAAGTCGCTCTCGGCCGCTGTCGCCTGCTCGGGACTCAATTTGCCTTGCCTCACACCGGTGATCCAACCCCGTAAGCGGCCCACCGAGATGCCCCGATCTCGCTGCAGGCGATCGAGGATGCGTCCGAGGCGGTCCGGTGGGGTCTTGTTGCCCTGCCCTTCGGCCACCTCGAGTCGCGCGTCGAGCTCATTCAAGTAGACGCGTTGGTCGGGGTCGAGTCTCTGCCCTCGCCGATAGTCCACGACCGCGGCGACCGCTGCGGCGGCCAGAGCGGCGACGGCGACGCCCGCGAGTAGCTTCGTGGGTGGTCTTGCCACGGTCGCTCCTCTCATCTCAGGGCGCGAGGTCGGGACGAGATCCTCGGCATGCTCGAGCGTGCCGAGCTTACCCGGGTGGTGGCCGACGTCGGCCTGGCCGAGCCGCTGATCGCCTCGGCAAAGCGCCATCTGGCCAGGGCCAAGCAGTTGAGTGATGGGGACCCCGAGCTGGCTTATGCCGCGATCCATGTCCTGGTGCGTCGAGGCGATCCCGTAGCCGAGGAACCCCTTCCGGAGGTGTCACGCCGGACTGTGCTCACCGTCACCTGGCCGATCACGGCGCCGTCGGCGAGGACGACGCCGGGTTACCGATCGTCGTTGCGATGGTCGTCGAGTAACTGCTCGATCGGCTCGCGCTGCCCCTGCGCGGTGTATAAGTCGGCCGGCCGAATTGTCTCCCATCGGGCGAAGGCGTCAGCGTCGCGGGCGCGGTGCGGCGGATGGCATCGGCGTTGCCGCAGGCGGATCTCGGTGTCGGCATGCTGTTGCCTCCAGGCTTCGGCAGCTGGCGGCGGACTCGATGTGCGGAGACGCGCGTCAGCCGGTGGTCCAGGGCCGGAGCTTCTCGGGGTTCCGTACTGCCCAGATGTGCTTGATCTGGTCGCCTGCGATGTCGAATGCCAGCACCGCTTCGGTGAGGCCATTTTGTTGAGCGACCAGGCCGGGTTGACCGTTGACCGTACGTTCCAGCAGCGTCAGATTGGGTGCCCTGTTGGCGATTTCGACGAGCCAGCGCGCGATCTGATCGCCGCCTTCGAGTGGGCGGAGTAGGGCGCTGACGAGACCGCCGCCGTCGGCGATCGCGGTGGCGTTGGGGTCGAGCAGGCCGATGAGGGCGTCGATGTCCTTGGCTTCCAATGCCTGCTTGAGCTCCCTGATGATGTCGGCGCGCTGGGCTGTCGGAGTCGCCGGAGCTTGCGACGAGCGAATACGACGGCGGGCCGAGGCGGCCAGCTGGCGACAGGCCGCCGGCGTACGGCCGACGATCTCGGCCACTTCGGCGAAGGAGTAGCCGAAGACATCGTGCAGGATGAACGCGACGCGCTCGGCCGGGGTCATCGATTCGAGCACGACGAGGAAGGCCATGTTGATCGACTCGTCGAGGGTGACTCGGTCGGCCGGATCGACCGTGCCGCCCGCCCGCCCGTTGATCCACTCGGTACGATCGGGCAGCGGCTCGGGGATCCATTCGCCCACGTAGCTCTCCCGCCGGGCCCGTGCCGAGCCGAGCAGGTCCAGGCAGATGCGACTGGCGACCTTCGTCAGCCAGCCGCCGGGGGATTCGATGGCTTCCCGTTGCTGTTGGGACATGGCGTACCAGCGGGCATAGGTCTCCTGGACGACATCCTCAGCATCGGCCAGGGAGCCGAGGAGTCGGTACGCCAGATTGATCAGCTGACGGCGCTCGCTCATGATCACGCTCAGGCTCGGATCGGACCGACCATCTGCTGGCTCGGATTGGCTGCTCATGGTGTCGACGACCTCCGCTGGTCACATCTGCCCTCACTAGTTAGACGAGATAACGCACCGAACTGTGAGGTGGCGCATCGCCTCACATTCCGACGGGTTGTGTCGTCGTACTGCTGGGACGAACATCCTCCGGCGGCAATACCCACCGGCAGCACCCGATACAACCCGCGAAGGAAGGAAGCCGATCTTGGAACCCGTGAACGTCACAATCATCTACTACAGTGCCACCGGCACCGTGCACGCCCTGGCGCGAGCCGCCGCCGAGGGCGCGGAAAGGGCCGGCGCACGCGTGCGACTGCGCAAGATTGCCGAACTGGCCCCTGCGGAGGCGATCAGCGCTCTCCCGGCCTGGCGCCAACACCTGCAGGACACCGCTGACGTCGCCGAGGCCAGCCTTGACGACCTGGCCTGGGCCGACGCGGTGCTGTTTGGCACCCCC
>DASTNZ010000158.1:0-28676 GCA_035762665.1 Jiangellaceae bacterium
CGCCGCGAGGTCCAGGCGGACATTCGCCGCAAGGTCGAGATCGGCAGCTACCAAGGCATCCGGCACCGCCGCGGCCTCCCGGTCCGTGGTCAGCGCACGCACACGAATGCCCGCACCCGCAAGGGCCCGAAGAAGACCGTCGCCGGCAAAAAGAAGGCCGGCAAGTAAGCCGCGCTGAACACGTACACGAGGAGTACCGCAGACTATGCCACCAGCCAGGGGTCGCCAGACCGGAAAGGTCCGGCGCAAGGAGAAGAAGAACGTCGCTCACGGCGTCGCGCACATCAAGAGCACGTTCAACAACACAATCGTCTCGATCACCGACCCGCAGGGGAACGTGATTTCGTGGGCCAGTGCGGGCCAGGTCGGGTTCAAGGGCTCCCGGAAGTCCACCCCGTACGCAGCGCAGATGGCTGCCGAGGCCGCCGCACGCCGGGCACAGGAGCACGGCATGCGCAAGGTCGACGTCTTCGTCAAGGGTCCGGGTTCGGGTCGGGAGACCGCGATCCGCTCGCTACAGGCCGTCGGCCTCGAGGTGGGCTCGATCCAGGACGTGACGCCACAGGCGCACAACGGCTGCCGTCCGCCGAAGCGCCGCCGCGTGTGATCCCCGCCGCCCACCAGAGCTTGAAGTAGGAGACGTTCAACCATGGCCCGTTACACCGGTCCTATTACCAAGAAGTCGCGCCGGCTCGGCGTCGATCTTGTCGGGGGCGACAAATCGTACGAGCGGCGTCCATACCCGCCTGGCGAGCACGGCCGTGGCCGCCAGAAGGAGAGCGAGTACCGAACCCAGCTGCACGAGAAGCAGAAGGCTCGGTACACCTACGGCGTGCTGGAAAAGCAGTTCCGCCGCTACTACGAAGAGGCCAACAAGACCAAGGGAAAGACCGGCGAGGCGCTGCTGCAGATCCTGGAGTCGCGGCTCGACAACGTCGTGTACCGGGCCGGGTTCGCACGCACCCGCCGGCACGCGCGCCAGCTCGTTGTGCACGGTCACTTCCTGATCAACGGCCGCAAGGTCAATGTTCCGTCGTACCGGGTGACGCCGCACGACATCATCGAGGTTCGGCCGAAGTCGAGGGACACGACGCCGTTCCTGATCGCACGCGAGACGCACGGCGAGCGTCCAGTTCCGGCGTGGCTGGAGGTCATTCCCGGCGACATGCGGATCCTGGTCCACCAGCTTCCGAGCCGCCAGCAGATCGATACCCCAGTCCAGGAGCAGCTCATCGTCGAGCTCTACTCGAAGTAACCCCCGCGGGGCAGCCGCCCCGCGTACCCGGGCGTGGATCGCGCTAGGTGCGCAACCCACGGCCGGATAACAGAACCAAGTGACGGGACGCCGTCCCGCCACCCTCGTCGCGACAGTCATATAGCGGGCGTCGCGGGAAGGAACAGCACCGTGCTCATTACACAGCGACCCACCATCACCGAGGAGACCGTCAACGACACCCGGTCGCGGTTCGTCATCGATCCGCTCGAGCCGGGCTTCGGGTACACCCTCGGCAACTCGATGCGCCGCACCCTGCTCTCGTCGATCCCCGGCGCGGCCATCACCTCGATCCGGATCGACGGCGTGCTGCACGAGTTCAGCACCATCCCAGGAGTCAAGGAGGACGTAACCGACGTCATCCTGAATCTCAAGGAACTGGTCGTTTCTTCTGAGCACGACGAGCCGGTCGTCATGTACCTGCGCAAGCAAGGCCCCGGCGAGGTCACCGCGGCTGACATCGCGCCGCCGGCCGGGGTCGAGGTGCACAACCCCGAGCTGCACATCGCCACCCTGAACGGCAAGGGCAAGCTCGAGATGGAGCTGACCGTCGAGCGCGGTCGCGGCTACGTCTCCGCCGCCCAGAACAAGCAGCAGGACGCTGAGATCGGCCGGATCCCGGTCGACTCCATCTACTCGCCGGTGCTCAAGGTCACCTACAAGGTCGAGGCGACCCGGGTCGAGGGCCGTACCGACTTCGACAAGCTCATCGTCGATGTCGAGACCAAGCCGTCCACCCGTCCGCGCGACGCGATGGCCTCGGCAGGCACCACTCTGGTCGAGCTGTTCGGCCTCGCCCGCGAGCTGAATGTCGAGGCCGAGGGTATCGAGATCGGCCCGTCGCCCGTCGACGCCCAGTTGGCCGCCGACATGGCGCTGCCGATCGAGGACCTGCAGCTGACCGTCCGGTCGTACAACTGCCTCAAGCGTGAGGGCATCCACTCCGTGGGGGAGCTGATCTCGCGCAGCGAGGCCGACCTGCTCGACATCCGCAACTTCGGCCAGAAGTCGATCGACGAAGTCAAAGCCAAGCTGGCCACGATGGGCCTAACCCTCAAGGATGGCGCTCCCGGCTTCGACCCGGCGGCCGCGGTGGACAGCTACGGCGACGACGACCAGTCCTTCGCTGAGGACGAGCAGTACTAAGAATGATCACGTTAGGAGGGCGTCCGGCCCGCTGGACAGTCCTGGCAACGGCCGGAACGCCCTCGTAACGAAGACGAGGAGATCGAGACAATGCCCACCCCGACCAAGGGCCCCCGGCTGGGAGGCTCGCCGGCACACCAGCGGGCGATGCTGGCGAACCTCGCCACGTCGCTGTTCGAGCACGGCCGGATCACCACGACCGAGGCTCGCGCTCGACGGCTGCGCCCGGTGGCCGAGCGGCTGATCACCAAGGCCAAGCGAGGTGACCTGCACGCCCGCCGGCAGGTGACGCGCACGATCCGGGACAAGGAGATCGTGCACGTACTGTTCACCGAGATCGGCCCGCGGTACGAGAATCGCAACGGCGGCTACACCCGGATCGTGAAGATCGGCCCGCGAAAGGGTGACAACGCGCCGATGGCCGTCATCGAACTCGTCGAGCCTCTTGCCGAGCAGGCCGTGGCTGAGGCTGAAGCCGCCACTCGCCGCGCCGCGAAGAAGTCCGCACCGGCGAAGAAGGCTGCACCGGCGGCCGAGTCGGCAAAGTCCGCCGAAACCGCAGAAGCATCTGACGCCGCCGAAGACACGCCGGCCGAGCCCGAGGCAACTGCCGACCAGTCCGCTGAGCCTGAGGCTGCTGCCGCCGAGGAGACTGCAGGCGACGAGGCCGCCTCCGACAACGAGGCCGACAAGGCCTGACACGAACCCGCTCCCGTGATCATCGGCACTTTCCGGCTGGATAGGCCGGAAAGTGCCGATGATCGTGGTTTGGGGGAGGTCGTGCGTGTGCGGTTGTCCGTCGCGTACGACGGCACCGAGTTCTCCGGTTGGGCCGCGCAGCCTGGCCGCCGGACCGTCCAAGTCGTGCTGGAGGCAGCCCTTGGGACGGTCTTGCGCATCGATCCCCCCACCTTGACCGCGGCCGGACGTACCGACGCTGGCGTCCATGCGCGCGGGCAGGTGTGCCACGCCGACATTCCCGACAGGGCATGGCGGGCGGCACCGGGACGATCCGGCCACCTCCTGCCAGGTGAAGCGCTCGTCCGCCGGCTCGCTGGGGTCCTGCCGCCCGACGTTCGGGTGTCTTCGGCCGAGCCGGCGCCACCAGGGTTCGACGCGCGCTTCTCCGCTACCTGGCGGCGTTATGCGTATCGGGTGGCCGACTCTCCGGCGGGGGCCGATCCGCTGCGCCGCTCGTTCGTAGTGTGGCACCCACGCACCCTGGACATGGCCGCCATGAATGCGGCCGCCGCCGGCTTGCTGGGTGAGCACGACTTCGCCGCATTCTGCCGCTCACGAGAGGGTGCGACGACGATCCGGAATCTCACGACGCTGCATTGGGACCGTGCCGAGCATGGGCTCGCAGTCGCGACAGTGCAGGCCGACGCGTTCTGCCACAACCAGGTGCGAGCCATGGTCGGGGCGCTGCTGACCGTCGGGGAGGGCCGGCGCCCCATCGATTGGCCGGCACAGGTTCTCGCCGCGGGCGTCCGCGACCCGGCCGTACCGGTGGTCCCTCCGCACGGGCTGACCCTGGAAGAGGTCGGTTATCCTCCAGCGGCGCAGATGGCAGCCCGGGCCGCTGAGGCCCGCCGACTCCGCGTACCACCGGCCGGCCCGCCTGCCTGATCGATCGAGCTCGGTGGCGACGGTCTCGTTCGCGGCATAGGGCACTTTTGCGGTACGGATGAATGCTGATGGATGACGACCTCATCACGTACCGGCCATGTACATGTCACTCCTGGGGCCATAGAGTCGCCCTGTTGTCCGATACAACTCGGGGGGTGGAGGAGAGCGATGTCGCTCATTAACTCAGTTCGCCGCCGCACGGTCACCGGCACCATTGCCGCAGCCGTGCTGGTGGTTCCACTGGCCATCACGAGCACGGTCGCGGCGCAGGGTGCGCCGTCCGACCAGCCGGCCTTCACATTAACGATCCTGCACAACAACGACGGCGAGTCCCGGCTGACAGGTGCGCCGGGTCAGCCTGATTTCGGCGGTGTCGCCAGGTTCGCGACGCTCGTAGACGACCTTCAGGACGAGGCGACAACCGGAAAGCCGCCGGCCGGCCAGTCGGCGCGCCGCGGCGTGGTCCTGCTCTCGTCCGGTGACAACTTCCTCGCCGGTCCGGAGTTCCAGGCCAGCCTGGACAAGGGCGTTCCGTTCTATGACTCGATGGCGCTGAGCCGGATCGGCTACGACGCCATGGCCATCGGAAACCACGAGTTCGACTTCGGCCCTGATGTGCTCGCTGACTTCATCGAGAGCTTCGGCGCCGACCGGCCCCCGTTCGTGTCCGCCAACCTCGACGTCAGTGACGAGCCACGGCTGGCAGCTCTCACCGACGACGGCACCATCGTGGCGAGCACGGTGGTCCGCGAGCGTGGCGAGCGGATCGGTGTTGTGGGCGCCACAACGCCGCTGCTGCGGGCAATTTCCAGCCCGCGGAACGTCAAGGTGCTCGAGGACGTGTCCGGGCTGGTTCAGGACCAGGTTGACGCGCTGACGGCGACTGGCGTCGACAAGATCATCCTGATCAGTCACCTGCAGAACATCAACGAGGACCTGGCGTTGGTGCCGCAGCTGAGCGACGTCGACGTGGCCATCGCCGGTGGCGGTGACGAGTTGCTTGCCAACGACGGAGACCTGCTGGTGCCCGGCGACGTGCGCGCCATCGACTCGGCGACCGGCAAGCCGCTGACCTACCCGATCTTCGCGACCAACGCGGACGGCGCCGACGTGCCGATCGTCACGACCGCTGGCGACTACAAGTACGTCGGGCGGCTGGTAGTCAACTTCGACCGAGACGGCAACGTCCTGGACACCGACGAGTCCAGCGGGCCGGTGCGTGTCTCGGGCGTGGCACCGGACGCCGTGGAGCCGGACGCCTGGATCCAGGCGAACGTCGTGGAGCCGGTCAAGCAGTTCATCGCGGACCTGGCCGAGAACGTGATCGCCCAGTCGGAGGTGGCCCTCGAGGGCCGGCGTGATCCCGGTGTTCGCACCGAGGAGACGAACCTCGGGAATCTGGTGGCGGACGCTCTCCGCGACGCCGGCACCGACAACGCTGCCGCCTTCGGGGTGACACCTCCGGATGTCGCAATCCAGAACGGCGGTGGCATCCGCAATAACTCCCTGATCCCCGCAGGCCCCATCACCGAGCTCGACACGTTCGCGATCGCGCCGTTCCCGAACTTCGTCTCGGTCGTGCCGGACGTGCCGCGGTCGCAGTTCAAGGAGATCGTGGAGAATCTCGTGTCGCGCGCACCGCTCGCTGATGGCCGGTTCGGTCAGGTCAGTGGATTCCGGTTCACGTACAACACCACTGGAACCGCCCAGGTAGTCACCGACGACGGGGTCGTGCTCGTTCCGGGTACCCGTGTCCAGTCGATCGTCCTCGACGACGGGACGGTGATTGTCGAGAACGGAAATGTGGTCGATGGCCCGGCCATCGCTGTGGCCACGAACGACTTCAGCGCACGAGGTGGCGACCAGTACCCGTTCCGGGGGCTGCCGTTCACGACGGTCGGCGTCACGTACCAACAGGCGCTTCTCCAGTACATCGTCGAGGATCTGGGCGGGCTCATTACCGCTGCGGACTACCCAGAGGGCGGCGAAGGGCGGATCATCGCCCTGAACTGATCGGCTGATCCGTCCCGCTGCGCGAGTCGGTCGGGCTACCGTCGGGTAGGTGGAGGAACGACATATCCCGACACCACTCGGCGAAGCCCGGCTGCTCGTCGATGCGGCCCGCGACCCGCAGGCGACGCTGGTGCTCGGTCACGGGGCTGGTGGTGGTGCGCACGCGCGCGACCTCGCCGCCCTCGCGGCCGAGCTACCGGCTGCCGGGATCACGGTCATCAGGCTGGAGCATCCCTGGCGTGTTGCCGGTGGCCGGGTGGCACCGCGCCCTGCGCTGCTCGACCAGGGGTGGCTCGCGGCCCTGCCCAACATCGACGTGGCCGGGCCGCTCGTCTTGGGCGGGCGGAGCTCCGGTGCGCGGGTCGCCTGCCGCACCGCCGTCCAGCTCGATGCTGCGGGCGTTGTCTGCCTGGCCTTCCCGCTGCACCCGCCCGGTCGCCCAGAACGCTCGCGGTTCGACGAACTCGTGCGATCGGGCGCCCCCACGCTTGTGGTGCAGGGTGAGCGCGACTCGTTCGGGCGTCCTGACGAGTTCGAACCAGGGCCATACGAGCTGGTGGTCGTCCCACACGCAGATCACGGGATGGCGGTTCCCAAATCCCATGGCCAGGCGGCCACGCTGAAATTCGTCGTGGTGGCGGTCACGGCGTGGTTCGGGAATGCGCTGGGCGTGGCGCTGCGTTGACCAGCCGTGAGCAGTTCTGCTTCCGCATGCCTAGAGCCGACCCGGGCCAATTCGTCTCATTGGGCGGAGTGGGTGCCGGGCATGGAACCATCGCAGATAGCATCGCCAGCGATGACACAACAGCAGGAGAGTACTGAGGAGCGGACGGCGCGCTTCGAGCGCGACGCCCTGCCCTACCTCGACCAGCTGTACTCGGCTGCCCTACGAATGACCCGCAACGCGGCGGACGCCGAAGATCTGGTTCAGGAGACGTTCGCCAAGGCGTTCGGTTCGTTCCACCAGTTCAAGGAGGGGACGAACCTCAAGGCCTGGTTGTACCGGATCCTGACCAACACCTTCATCAACTCGTACCGCAAGAGGCAGCGCGAACCCCAGCAGAGCGCCGCTGAAGACGTCGAGGACTGGCAGATGGCACGCGCCGAGGCCCACACCTCGAGCGGCCTGCAGTCCGCGGAGGCCCAGGCGTTGGCACACTTGCCTGACGCCGACGTCAAGGAGGCGCTGCAGCAGATCCCGGAGGAGTTCCGGATCGCTGTGTACCTCGCCGACGTCGAAGGCTTCCCATACAAGGAAATCGCCGACATCATGGGCACACCGATCGGTACCGTCATGTCGCGGCTGCACCGCGGCCGGCGCCAGCTTCGTGGCCTTTTGGAGGATTACGCCCGCGAGCGCGGGCTCGTACCAGCCGTGGCGAAGGAGGCCAGCTGATGAGCTGCGGCGAACCGCACGACGTCGACTGTTCGGAGATCCTCGAACGGGTCTACCTGTTCCTCGACCGCGAGATGGGTGGCGAGACGAACGCGTACGCCACTATCGAGGAGCACCTCGACGAATGTGGCCCCTGCTTCGAAAAGGTCGACCTCGAGCGCGTCATCCGCACCATGGTGGCCCGGTCGTGCGGCTGCGAGCACGCTCCTGATGAGCTGAAGCAACGGGTGCTGGCCCGAATCCGGCAGATCCAGATCCAGGTCACCGAGTACTGAGGCGGACCTGCGCGGTCAGGCGTTGGGACGCTTTCCGTGGTTGGCGGCCTTGCCCTTGCGGGCTTTGCGCTTGCGCGTTTTCTTACCCATGGCCGGCTTGCTCCTTGGCTCTCGACTCATATAACTGCGGAGCGCTGCGGCTCCGCCTCGGAGTCAATCGTCTCATGGTCACCGGTGGCGATGTCGGCCAGGTAATCGGGCGTCTCGAACTCGTCCAGAGGTTCTGACGGATTTCCCGCCCCATCGAATCGTCGGACCGGATCACGGCGGCCCGTAAGGCCCATGCTGAGCAGGACGGCGACCCCCGCTGCGACCGATACGTCACCAGGACTGACCACTTCCGGACGGGGCGGGAACGCCACGGGTACCACCTTGCCCAGCCACGGAAGCCGGGTGTCCGGTCCGATGGACTCGTAGTCACCCGTCGCCAGAATGGTGGCTGGGTCGGCGCCCGCCCGGGCGGCCGCGCTCTCGGACAGCGGCATGGCGCCGTTGAGCAGTAGGACGGCCGCGTTGGCGGCGAGCCCGGCAGCGATCAACAGCCCACCATGAATCGTCCGGTTCACCCATGCGTAGAACGCAAGCAGGGCCCAGGACAGACCGACCAAGATGGGCAGCATTGGCTCCCACAACCAGCCGCCGAGCACCCCGAGCGCGTGCAATCCGACCGCGGTCACCAGCAGGCGGTTACGGCACGGACGCAGGGTGGGGAGCCGGGCTAGCCCACCTCCCCGGGCATAACCAGCCGCGACTCCCGCCACGAGGGCCAGGAGTACGAGCGTCATGTATCTATCGTGATCGGAAAGCCGGTGTCTGGCCCAGCCGCCACGCCCGAAGGTTGCGGGTTCCTGGCACCAACGGCATCAGCACGTGATGGAATGACGCTCGCGGCGATCCCGATCCGGAGGAGAAGTTTACGTGGCCGAACAGGTTTGTGCCGAAATGGTGGCCAACGTCCTGTCCCTGTCCGTAGTGGCCGGTGACGTGGTCGAACCTGGCACCACGCTGCTGATCCTCGAATCGATGAAGATGGAGATACCGGTGCTTTGCGAGACCGGTGGCACGGTGGCCGAGGTCAAGGTCGAGCCCGGCGACGTCGTGCAAGAGGGAGACGTCCTGGTGGTCCTGTCATGACCGCCCCACGGCCTGGCCTGGCCGCGGAACTGTCGCGTGTCGTCACGGCGGCCGACACCGCCGCTGCGGTCGGTTCCGGTGATGTTCCCTTACTGGCCACCCCGCGATTGCTGGCGTGGCTGGAGGCGGCGTCCGTGGCTGCGCTGGAAGGTGTCCTGGCCGACGGTGTGACGAGTGTGGGTAGCCGGATAGACCTCGAGCACGTCGCGCCGAGCCCGGTGGGCATGACAGTGACCGCGCGGGCTGAGATTGCAGCTGTCGACGGCCGGCTGGTGCAGTTCGACGTCGTGGCTCTCCATCCAGACGGGAAGGTTGTTGCGCACGGGCGTATTACGCGGGTCAGCGTGGACCGGGATCGTTTCGTGGCCCGGTCCGCTGGCGCTGGCCAGTAGCGTGTCGTAGCTGCGTGGACGTGGCTCAGGAGCCGCTGTCAGGGATAGACCGCTCGCACAGTTCCGGCGAAGCCGCCTGGGCGTCCGTCCCGGAAATCTGCACAGCCGTCACAGCGGCATTGTCGATCTCGACCGTCTCGAGCAGCAGGCCGAGGGGATCAGCCTCGTTCCACAGGCAGTACACGCCGTCGGCAAGTTCTGCCGGGAGGTTGAGGTGCTGATCGTCGAGGCGTTCGGTATAGACGTCGGCCCAGCCAGGTGTGATGCCCTGGACTCTATCGTGCGAGCAGTCTCCGTAATGCCGCTCCGGACGTGGATCGACCTCCGCCGCCACCTCGCGGTTATCACGCCAGCAGAAGCTGACCTTCTCCGCCTCGGAGACAGGTACCTCGGTGCCAGGTTGGACGAACGTGTACTTGGCTGCCGCGTCGAAGTGCCAGTGTTCGTGCTCTTCGTGATCGAGCATGCAACCCGCGGGGCGCGAGATTGTCGCCGTGTCGGTGGACCGCTCGTAGTGGCCGTCGCCGTCCGCGTCACGGTAGAGGACCTGGGACGCGTGACGCTGGCCGGGTGGGCAAGGCAGCACTCCATCCGGGTTAGTCTCGACCGGGCCTCGGCCGGAGTTGGCGATAATGGACGTGAACCGCAATCGGCGCTGGCCGTCCACCACCTCGATACGGAGATCTTCGGGGGGCAGGCTTTGCAGGTTGGGCCGCAGGAGCGCGGCGCCGCGAACCGGGCGGGGATCGGGATAATCCGTCGGTGCCGGTCGTGTAGCAGTCGGAGTGCCGGCCAGCTTCGTTGCCGCCGGTTCGGACGGATCGTTGCTTCCCAGGGCCCAGGCCAGCGCAACAGTGCAAAGCACGGTTAGCCCTCCGCCGAGGAGCGCGGCGAGCGCGCGGCGCGTCACGTCCATAATCACCTACAGCGTGTTGGGTACGCCTTCCATGCTAGGTGGGACGGATTCGGCTGTGGCGTTGTTCAGCTCAGCCGGAGCTCGTAGACGACCAGGTCGACTTCGGGAATCGGTGACCAGTCACGAGCCGGGTCGCGACGGAAGCCGAGCTGCTCGTACAACCGGTGGGCGCGACCGTTGCCTCGGGGCGTCGACAGTGCCAGTCCACTGAAGCCGAGCTCCCGAGTGCGGTCAAGGCAGGCCTCGATCAACGCCCGGCCCACACCCTGGCCCTGGACGCCAGGGTCGACTGCGAGCATGCGGAACTCGCCCTCGTTGTCGCGAGCAATCTCGCGCCAGGAACTGCCGGCCGGACAGAACGTGACCGAACCGAGAACGACGCCACCGGCGTCGACTGCGACCAGGAGTTCGGCTTCAGCGGCCCGGCGCGCGGCGTCGCGGAGGTCGTCCACATACCGGCCACGGGCCATGCCGGCCGCCCGGTAGGCGGCAACGGTGATGTTACCCACAGTGGTGTATTCATCGGGACGCGCCGGCCTAATGGCTGGTTCGGGCACCTTCGCGGTCACGGTTGTGAGCGTATCGGCCCGGTCTGTCAGTGGTTGGTGGCGTATGGGTGGCTGGGCAGTCCTGGGAACCAATCCTCCTCGGGACGCGGTGGTGGGTCGGGCCGCGGGCCGCCGTCGGAGTCGGTCAAGCGGCGGGCGACCGCGATCGCTACCGCGACCGCGGCAACAAGCAGCAGAGCAATCACGTAAGTAGTCATACAGGTATTTTACTACTGACGCAGCATCGCAGGCTTGTGGCAGAACTGCCGTTATTCGTCGACTTCCTGCCACGAGCTGTGGCAGACTCCGTCCATGCTGAGAAACGTTGCCGCACTCGCCCTGGACGGCGTCGCGCCATTTGAACTCGGCGTACTGTGCGAGGCGTTTGGAGTCGATCGTTCGAGCCAGGGCCTGCCGGTGTTGGACTTCGCGGTCTGCGGCGTGACGCCTGGGCCAGTCGCGACGTCGATGGGGTTCACCATCAACGTCGAGCACGGGCTTGACCGGCTCGATGAAGCCGACTTGGTCGCGGTGCCGGCCATGCCGCGCAACGGCGTCTACTCCGAATCCGCGCTGCGGGCTCTACGGTCGGCAGTCGATCGGGGTGCTCGGGTGCTGTCAGTGTGTTCGGGAGCGTTCGTCCTGGCCGCTGCCGGCCTGCTGGACGGTCGGCGGTGCACGACCCATTGGCTCTTCGCGGACGAACTCGCGGCGCGGTATCCCACGGTGAAGGTGGATCCCGACGTTCTCTACGTCGACGAGGATCCGATCATCACCAGTGCCGGGACCGCTGCCGGCGTCGATGCATGCCTCTACATCTGGCGCAAGGCCTATGGCGCATCGGTGGCTGCTGCGATCGCCCGCCGGATGGTCGTCCCACCGCACCGCGACGGTGGGCAGGCGCAGTTCGTGGAGGCACCGATCCGGCCGGCGGAGTCCCCCACGATGGCCGGCGTTCTGGACTACATGAGGGCACACCTCGGCGAAGAGCTGAGCGTCGAGTCGCTCGCGCGTATCGCTAATATGTCGCCGCGGACGTTCGCCAGGCGGTTTCGCGCTGAGACCGGCGCAACGCCCTACGACTGGTTGGTCGCGCAGCGGGTGGCCGCCGCTCAGCGACTGCTTGAAGACGGCGATGACACCATCGACGCCGTGGCGGCGAAATGCGGGTTTGGAGCGGCGGCCGCGCTGCGGCACCATTTCACACGCCGGTTAGGCACCACTCCGCAGGCGTACCGGTCGGCGTTCTGCTCAGTGAATCGGTGATGTCTTAGACGCCGGTCGTTGAGCGGGGATACGCGACTTCCGGGTCGCAGAGCACGTTCACCAGGTACGGGATTCCTGAGTCGAAGGCCCGGCGCAGCGCGGAGCCAATCTCATCCGGCCGGGTCACTGTCTCGCCGGCGCCGCCGAGAGCGCGCACGATGGCGTCGTACCCTGTGTCGGCCCTCAGGTCGGCGGCGACGTCGTAGCCGTAAAGAAATCGCATCGGGTGCTTCTCCAGGCCCCAGGCGCCGTTGTTGCCCACGATCATGACAACCGGCAGCTGGTGTCGGACGAGTGTGTCGACGTCAAGCAGCGAGAGTCCCGCGGCGCCGTCGCCGTAGAGCAGGACCACCTGGCTGGACGGGCGGGCGATGCGAGCCGCCGCGGCGGCACCCGCGCCGGCGCCTAAGCACCCGTACGGGCCTGGGTCGAGCCAGCAGCCAGCGCGTCTAGGCTCGACGAACTTACCCGCCCAGGAGACGAAGTCGCCGCCGTCGCCGATGATCACCGCATCATCGGCGAGCAGTGGTAGGAGCTCGCCGTAGATTCGGGCCGGATGGATCGGGTCATTCGTGGCCGCGAGCAAGGGTGCGTCGCGCTCGATTGCAGCCGACACGCCGGCGCGGAGCGTCTCCAGCCACGGCTCCGCCGCTGGCCGGCGCAGCTCCTGCTGCAGCGCCGAAAGAACGCCGTCGAAGACCAGGGTGAGATCACCCGCGGCCGAGGCGGCGAGCTGGACATGTTCGGCCAGCTGGCTCGGTGCGTCCGTCAGGTGCACCACCCGGGCGGGCGATTGTGCCTTACCACCGAAGACACCGAAGCCGAGCCGGAAGTCCAGCGGCGTGCCGGCGACGAGCACGAGGTCGGCGTTGTTGAAAGCGTGCGAGCGGGCGCGCGTGACGAGCTGCCGATGCCCTCGAGGCAGCACACCGCGGCCCATGCCGTTGGTGATGACTGGCACCCCGGTTTCGTCGGCGAACCGCACGGCGGCCGCTTCCGCCTCGTCCATCCAGACATCCGACCCGAGGACGAGGATGGGTCGCTCCGCGTCGGCCAGCAGCGCCGCGACGCTCGTAAGGTCCTCAGGATCGGGGGAGATCCGTTCACGCGGCGTCCGTTCGGGAATGGCGACCTCGGCTCGGCTGTAGAGCTCATCCATCGGCACGTCGACGAAGACCGGCCCGCGGTGTGAAGCCAAGGCCACCTGCAGGGCTTCGTCCATCACTCCTGCGACTTCAGCGGCGGTGCGTGCTGTGGTCGACCGCTTGGTGATAGGAGCGAGGATCGGAGGGTGGTCGAGCTCCTGCAGCGCACCGGCGCCCCACCGGAACTGCGGCGCTCGGCCGCCGACGGTCAGCAGCGGGACCCCGTTGAAGAAAGCCTGTGCGACACCGCTGACGGCGTTGGTGACGCCCGGGCCGGCCGTGACAACAGCCAGGCCGGGCCGGCGGGTGAGCTTCGCGGTCGCCTCTGCTCCGAAGACAGCGGTCTGCTCGTGCCGGACGTCGACAAGGCGCATCGGCGGATCGGCTTTGGTGGCGGCGTCATAAAGCGGGAAGACGTGCGCACCCGACAACGTCCACATGGTCTCGATGTCGTAGTTGGCGAACACGGCAAGGGCGTGCTCGCCGGCGTGGCCTTCGAGCAGGTTGTTGCGAGGCGAAGTACTCACTCGGCTTAGCGTACCGGGTTGGGCCTGGGGCTGGCCGACCAATCAGGCAGGTCAGATAGATAGATGGGCCGCCCACTAGGGTCAGCCGCGTGGCTGCATGCGGGCAGGCATGTAGGTACGGTGCGCCGCCTGCCGAACGTGATCGAACGTCAGTGAGCGCGGGGTGCGACCCCGGACGGCTGCTGGCGGAAGATCTCGGGTGCGCTGGTCCGCAGTGCTCTCTGCAGGGCAATCAGCAGGTCGGGCCGGCAGGTGGGAGTGGCGCCGGGTGAGCCGATGATCTCCTGCGTCGGCGTGCCCCTGACGCCGAGGAGAAGTTGTAGGTGCAGCGAGCGGGCGTAGCTGACGCAGTTCACCTGAACCGCGCTCTCGCGCTCACCGGGCTTCAACGGCGCGGCCCAGGTCTTGGC
The DNA here is from genome assembly GCA_035762665.1 of Jiangellaceae bacterium. GTDB lineage: Bacteria > Actinomycetota > Actinomycetes > Jiangellales > Jiangellaceae > JASLBX01. The sequence continues at coordinate 14,071 of DASTNZ010000158.1, forward strand.
CAGCCGCTCCAACCAGCTCTCCAACGTTTCGACGGTGATCAAGTTCCGGTGGAGCATCGACATCGTCGCGTGCGCGAGGCGGTCGCACTCGCCGGATACAAGGCGGTATTCAGTGTCGGTCAGCAACCGCTCGGCGATCACGTCAAGCAGGACGTTCAGCTCGTCGCGGTTGAAGTAGCGTGAAGCCGCGAATGCACTGAGCAGGTCGGCGCCGTGTGAAATGGCCTGCACCCACCCAGTCTCTGGAACCCAGCCGCGCAGATCGCGCTCGGCCAGCAGCCAAGTGACCGAGCGGTCGGCCCAGGTCAGGATGGTCGTGGCCGGCAGCACCTGAACCGAGTTGTCGCGCCGGACGACCCGAGCCAGCGTCATGGCCGACAGCGAGCGGCGCAGCACGCTGGGCGTGCGGTCCTGGCCGAGACCGGCCCGTAGTCCATGCAGCAGGCCGTCACCGAGCCCTGAGAGCAACTCGTCGTACACGCCCTCGTCGGTCCACGTCGTCAGGATCGAGCATGCGATGTCGCGAACGTGCGGATCCGCATCGCCGAGCATGCTGACCAATTCGGTGGTGAGATCGTTGAGCGCCGCGCCATGCGGAACCCGGTACCCGTCGGCGACGACGCGCTCCCAATACGACTTCCGCACCGCAGCATCTTCGCATGAGCTCACATCGCCTTGGGCCCCCCGGGTGGGTGTCCTAGGCTCGTCGCTGTGCCGTCGCTGAACACCGTCGTCCGGTCCCATACCGACCTGACCGAGGCGGACCTAGAATGGTTGCACGCGCTCGTGGCGGACTGGCAGCTCCTCGCCGATCTATCCTTTGCCGACCTTGTCCTCTGGGTCCCGGATCGGGATGGCACCCGGTACTGGGCGGCCGCCCAGATGCGGCCGACGACCGGACCCACGGCTTATGTCGAGGACCTGGTCGGGACGTACCTGGAGCGCGGACGGCGACCGCTCGTGGATCAGGCCTACGACGAGGGGACGATCCGCAGGGAGGGCGACCCGGAGTGGTGGGACGACGTCCCGGTGCGGGTCGAGACCATCCCCGTCCGACGTGACCGGGTGATCGCGGTGATCGCACGCAACACGAACTTGGTCGCGGCCCGGACACCCAGCCGGCTCGAACTGGCCTACCTCGAATGTGCCTCGCAGCTGGCCCGGCTGATCGCCGAGGGACGGTTCCCGCAGCCGGGGACGGATATGGGGCGGCGGGGCGCTCCACGGGTCGGCGACGGCCTGGTCCGGCTCGACGAGTCGGGGGTCGCGACGTACGCGAGCCCCAACGCGATGTCCTGCTTCCGCAGGTTGGGGCTTACCGCGGACCTGGTGGGCCGGGATCTCGGCGAGGTTGTCACTGAGCTCGTACCACGGCACGGCGCGGTGGACGAGGGCTTCGAGGTGGTCATGGGCGGCCGGGCGCACCGCCGGACGGAAATCGAGGCGAATGGCACCTACCTGGCGCTTCGGGCCATCCCGCTGCAGCCGGGCGGCATACACGTCGGAGCGATGGTCCTGTGCCGCGATGTCACGGAGGTACGCCGCCGCGAGCGGGAACTAGTGACGAAGGACGCCACTATCCGAGAGATCCACCACCGGGTCAAGAACAATCTGCAGACGGTGGCCGCACTGCTTCGGCTGCAGGCCAGAAGACTCGACGTGCCCGAGGGCAGGGCCGCGCTCGAGGAAGCCGTGCGCCGGGTAGGAACGATCGCCATCGTCCACGAAACCCTCGCCCAGACCGTCGACGACGCTATGGACTTCGACGACGTCGCCGACCGGCTGCTGAACATGGTGGCCGAAGTGTCGGCGGCCGAGCCGCTGGCGAAAGTCCACCGGTCCGGCGAGTTCGGAGTGCTGGAGGCCGGGGTGGCGACGCCGTTGGCGATGGCGCTTACTGAGGTGCTTCAGAACGCTGTCGAGCACGGCCTGGGCGGAAACGAGGGCCATGTCGAGCTGACGGTCGACCGGCCTGCCGGGCGGTTGCGAGTCGTGGTTGAGGACGATGGGTGTGGGCTGCCTGCCGGGTTCGACCTGGACGCCTCGGGCCGACTGGGATTACAGATCGTCCGGACCCTTGTTGTCGGTGAGCTCGGTGGCACATTCGAGATCGCGCCCCGGCCGACCGGCGGCACGCGTGTTGTGCTGGACCTACCCGCTCCCTCAATCGATGATCGTGTGGGTCACGCGACGGCATAGCCGGCCGAACCCCACATGATCGATCACGAAGAGGAGAGATCAGTACGCGCGAGCGCGCGCACGAGCCCGGCGGCGCTTCAGCGCGCGGCGTTCATCCTCGGACAGGCCACCCCACACGCCAGCGTCCTGCCCGGTCTCCAGCGCCCACTGTAGGCACTGCTCGCGGACGTCACACCGACGGCAGACCGCTTTTGCCTCCTCGATCTGCAACAACGCAGGCCCCGTCGTGCCAATCGGGAAGAACAGCTCCGGGTCCTCGTCACGGCAGGCGGCACGGTGGCGCCAGTCCATGAATCTCACAGCTCCTTGTATTAGTAACGGCGCAGGACGGGATCGGTCCGTCCCACGCGCGCATGGCATCACGTGAAATCGTTCACGAGTTAGCTCACACCTCGCCCGTCAGCTTCGTCAAGGGGAAGTGTTCGCAGACTCGACCGCGGGGCACGGCGGAGCCATAACCCTGCGGCAGTACAAGGGTGACAAACCTATGACCGCAGTACAAGGCCCTTGTGGTGCTCGTCTCACTCAACTTTGTGTCGTGTCCGTCACATGGATTGCGCAATTACCCATCAAATGGACATTTAGCACACGACATCGAGTGCGTGAGGGGCCGATCTAAGCGTCAAGAGAGTCCGCTCTCCGAGGTAGTCGCCATCGATCTGCACGGGCACGGGACGTTCCGCGCGCAGGACCATTTCGGCCTGATCGTGAAGTATGAGCACGTCACTGCCCCGAGCGCCGCGCCGAGAGGTGAGGGTGATCTCTGCCACGTGGCGAAGGGTGCGCGGGAGGCTGAGTTTGGTGAGCGCCAACAGGTCCAATCCTTTGTCGAAGGTCGCCTGTGGGGTGGGGTTCACCGGCCGCTTGCCCAGGTAAGTCCATGGTGCGGTATTGGTGACGATCGCCAGCACAATGCCCGCGACAGGGGCGACGCCAGGCCTCTCCAGGGTCATCGTGCCGTGCCGGCGGTCATCCTGCGCGAAGAACCGGCGGACGGCTGTTCGCGCGTACAGCATCGTGGTCGACTTCTTGCCCGCAGCACGGCGCTGCTCGACGGCCCGCACGACGTCGGCGTCGAAGCCGGCTCCCGCGCAGAACGTGAACCACCTGTCGTCGAGCCGGCCCAGCCCCAGCGGCCGGCTCCTTCCCGATCGCACCGCATCGAGCAGCAGGCCGGTAGCTTCGACCGGGTCAGAGGGAATGCCGAGGTTGCGGGCCAGGACGTTGGTGCTGCCGCCCGGGACTATGGCGAGCTTGGGCACGGGCGGGCCGTCCGGATCGCCGAGCAGCCCGTTGACGACCTCGTTGATCGTCCCATCACCGCCCAGCGCAAGCACCAGGTCCACCTCGTCTGCACGGGCGGCCCTGGCCAGCTCGATCGCGTGGCCCCGATGGTCGGTCTCGACGACATCGAGTTTGAGATCGTGCCGCAGGGCCGACAGCATCACGTCGAGGGTTCGGGGCGTCGTCGTGGTCGCCTTGTGGTTGACCACGACCACAGCCCGCATGGACGCCAGCGTAGCTGGGCTCGATTACCCTGTTGCACGTGCCCGCCGAAACCGACCACTCGCCACGGCCGGTCCGGGTTGCCACTGGCGTCGTGGTGTGCGAGGCGATCGCGCTGCTCGCCTTCAGCGGCTGGTTGCTGGTGCGTCGGCTCGGCGAGACGCCGAGCAACGAACAGGTCTTCGAGGGTTCGGCCGTCTACCTGCTGCTGTGCGGGCTGCTCATCGGTTTGATCGCCCTCGGATTGCGATCACGGCGAGGCTGGGCCTACGGGGCCACGGTGGTCGTGCAGTTGATCGCCCTCGGAATCGCGTACGAGATGTTCACGGCCGGATTCTGGGTGGGAGTCGTGCTTGTGGTCGCGGCGGCTGCCATCGTCCTGGCGGCATTGTTCAGTGCGCCGGCCCGCGCGGCGTTCGGCCGCGATCCATCCTGACGTTGGCGGCCTAATCGTCCAGCATTCCGTGCCGCAGTTTGGCGAGGGTCCGGGCCAGCAACCGCGACACGTGCATCTGGGAGATACCCACGTCTTCGGCGATCTGCGACTGGGTCATTCCGGCAAAGAACCGCAACATGAGGATGCGCCGCTCTCGCTCGTTGAGCCGGGACAGCAGCGGCTTGAGCGACTCCCGGTTCTCAACGTCGAGCAGGGCATCGTCCTCCTGCCCGATGTTGTCCAGCACCGCCGGTCCCTCGCCGTCGGTGCTGTCCGGCGCGTCGAGTGACAGCGTGCTGTAGGCCGTGGCGGACTCCAGGCCCTCGAGCACCTCGTCGTCCGAGACGCCGATCTTCTCCGCCAGCTCACCGATCGTCGGGGAGCGGCCGAGCTCCTGGGTGAGGGACGCTGTTGCGGCGCCGATCGACAGTCGGAGCTCCTGCAACCGGCGCGGCACTCGAACTGCCCATCCTTTGTCGCGGAACCAGCGCTTGATCTCGCCGACGATGGTCGGAGTCGCGTAAGTCGAGAACTCAACGCCGCGGCCAGGGTCGTATCGGTCGATGGCCTTGATCAACCCGATGGTCGCGACCTGCACGAGATCGTCGTACGGCTCACCCCTGTTACGGAACCGCTTCGCCAAGTGCTCCACCAGCGGTAGGTGGAGCGTCACGAGCCGGTCACGGGCGTCCTGGCGTCGCGGATCGTCCCAAGTGAGGTTGGCGAGGCGCTTGAGTAGTTCTCGGCTTTCCGCGCGGTCGACCCCTCCGGCAACGTCGTTCACGCTCAGCCGTTCACTCGGGCGCAACCGCCCGCCCCTTGCTCAGCTTGAGTGTGATCACTCCGTTGTCCCGGACTGCTTCGACATCGCCGGCGAGCGCGCTCAGAACGGTCCACGCAAAGCTGCCCGGCTCAGGCGGCGCGTCGGCCATCGATGGCACCGAGACCGCCACGTGCAGTACGGAGCCCTGGAGCTCGAAGCGGCAGGTCAGCTGCGCCCCCTCGACGGCGATCGGAAGCAGCAGCGCGCATGCTTCGTCCACGGCGATCCGCAGGTCCTCGATGTCGTCCAGGGTGAAGTCGAGCCGCGCGGCCAGGCCGGCTGCGGCCGTGCGCAGCACCGCCAGGTACGCGCCGTTCGCGGGCACCCGCAGCTCAACGTGATCGTTCGAGTGGTCGTCCGTCACTGCTCTCCTCCCACCTCATTCGCCGATCATGCAAGAGTGATGCGACACGCCGTCCACGCGTGCCTGAGGCTGGCTGTGCAGCCGGCGTTTCGGGCGTGTCGCATCACTCTTGCATGATCGGCGAGGTGGTGCGTCAGGCCTTCTTAGTCTCCCAAAAGATGTCTGCGATCTCATCGATCTTCGCCAGTAGCTGGTCGGCAACGGCGACGTCGGTGGACGCCTTGGCGCCTCCGCCACCTCCTGCCAGCTTCGTGGCCTCGTTGAACAGCTGGTGGAGTTGCGGGTATTTGTCGAAGTGCGGCGGCTTGAAGTAGTCCGTCCACAGGACCCACAGGTGGTGCTTGACCAGCTCGGCGCGCTGCTCCTTGATAATCAGCGCCCGAGTCCGGAACTCCTCGTCGTCGCTGTCGTTGTACTTTTCGCAAATGGCCTTGACCGACTGGGCCTCGATTCGGGCCTGCGCTGGGTCGTACACGCCGCACGGCAGGTCGCAGTGGGCAGTGACCTCGATGGTGCGCGCGAACAGAGGCGTGAGCATCCTGGTGTCCCTCCGTGTAGTAATCGGTGTACTCACGTGACACTACTCCGAATGGTCGTTCTCGACAGGGGAGGGTCGCTGTGGGCAGGTACGGGTTCGCCATCGTGCGGGGCCGGTCAATGGAGCCCACTCTCCGCGACGGAGACCGCTTGCTGGTCCGATACGGCGCTGAGCCGCGGTTGGGTCAGCTCGCTGTCGTCCGGCTGCCCGACCGCGGGGTTGCGTCGGTCAAGCGGGTGACCCGTCGCGATGCTGACGGATGGTGGGTTGAGAGGGACAATCCGGCAGAAGGCGTGGATTCGTGGCTGGTCGGCGCGATACCGGATGCGGACCTGGTGGCCGTCGTCCTGGGCCGGGTGTGGCCACGGCCCCGGTGGGGCACGATCCGGTAGCTCGCATTTTTCGCGAGGATGTCCACGCTGTGATGAACGACTGTGCCCGCGGCCCGGTCGGACAGCCGTCGCGCGGTCTGGCGTTCGTCGCTCAACGTAGGGCCGGCGACGTGCCGTGGGCCGGGTATCGTCGCGACCATGTTCGCCGCCTATGCCGACAGCTTCGACGCCGACGATCCACTGGCTGGACTCGTGCTTGGTGACCGTCCAGACCCGGAAGTCCCGGACGGTTGGACGACCGTCACGGTCCGCGCCGCGACCATCAACCACCACGACATCTGGACCCTTCGAGGCGTGGGCTTGCGTGAAGAGCAGCTTCCGATGGTCCTCGGCTGTGACGCCGCCGGGGTCGACGAGGACGGCAATGAAGTCATCGTTCATGCGGTGATTTCGGACCCGGCGTGGCTCGGGGACGAAACGCTCGACCCGTCGCGGTCGCTGCTCTCTGAGCGGTACCAGGGGACGCTCGCCGAGCGGGTCGCCGTCCCGCGCCGCAACCTACTGCCCAAACCTGCCGCTCTGTCGTTCGAGGAAGCGGCGTGCCTGCCGACGGCTTGGCTGACCGCTTACCGCATGCTCTTCACGCAGGCGAGGGTCACGCCGGGCTCGACGGTCCTCGTGCAAGGAGCCGGGGGTGGCGTCGCGACGGCGCTTATCACCCTTGGTGCGGCCGCGGGCGTGCGGGTGTGGGCCACCTCACGTGACGCCGGCAAGGCCGCCCGCGCTCTCGAGTTGGGCGCGGACCAGGTGTTCGAGACAGGCTCGCGGCTTCCCGAGCGGGTGGACGCGGTGATGGAGACCGTGGGTGAGGCCACCTGGCAGCATTCGCTGCGTTCGGTCCGGCCGGGCGGGACGGTGGTGCTCTCCGGCGCGACGTCCGGGCGTACCGCCGACACGGAGTTGCCGCGGATCTACTTCCTCCAGCTACGGGTGCTGGGATCGACCATGGGAACGCGGGACGAGCTCAGCCGGCTCATCGCGTTCTGCGAGCACACAGGGGTTCGCCCGGTCATCGACCGTGTCCTCCCACTCGCAGACTCCCGGGCCGGCTTCGCCGCGATGGAACGCGGCGAGGTGTTCGGCAAGATCGTACTGACGGTATGAGTCGCCTTTGACCCCGGTGTACCGGGTGGCGATGGAACATGGTCACCTCGCCCTGTCTTCCTTGCCCGCGTGTTCAGGGGACAGCATGTCGAGCCACGAGGACCAGCCGCCGTCCAGCACGATGCGCGAGAGCATCGCATAGCCGGCGCGATCGGGATGGATTCCGTCGGCGGCCTTTGCCCGCTGCCAACTTGGCCGGCGGATCAGCCGCTCGTAGGTCGAGATGTACGGCACGCCCCGGCCGTTGCACACGTCGCGGAATGCCTCGTCGACGGCCGCGATCCGAGCGGTCAGGGCAGCGTCCCCGAGCGGTGGTGGACCGACGACGAGCGTTGACACGTCGCTCGATCCGAGGCCGAAATCGAGCGCGGCCGCGGACCGTGCAGCGGGCAAACCACGATACGCGTCCGCAATGCCAGCGGCGATCACAATGCCGTGCTGATCTCCTCGCGCGAATCGGGCCGCGCTCTCGAGTGGGATCCGAACGACGATCTCCTCGGTCGACTCGCCTCGAACGCCCAGCGGATACATGGTGAGGTGGACGTTCAATGCTTCCGGCGTTCGCACCGCCACGCGCCCCACCCAGCCCAACGCCGTCGGGTCACCGATCCCGACTACGAACGAATCACCGAACACGCACACCCGTACATCGCGCACCGCGCCAGGCTACGCCGGCCCGCTGCGTCGCCACCTTCACGCGACTGTGGGTGTGCTGGCCCATTCGTTGACGGCAATTGATAGGGATGCTGTATTTTGCGCGCCTTCCTCCACAAGGATGAACTGAGTCCCGTGACGATCCACAGTCTGTGGGAAGCGCGGGGCGACTTGCTGTTGGGACGAAGTAAGTTCCCACACTGAAATCGAGGACCGGTTAAGGAGTCACTCCAACGGTATGACTCCCGCCACTCGCACACCCCCGCCAGGAGAGGCATGCACGTCGAGCAGTCCACCCACCGCGCCGAGTCGGTCGCTCATGTTGATGAATCCGTGGCCCGAGACCCAAGCGCCGAGTGCAGGCTCAATGCCGACGCCATTATCAGCCACCTCGAACCGGAGTGATCCCGGGTCCTCCCAAACCCGCAACGTCGCGGACGCACCCATCCCGGCGTGCTTGCCGGCGTTCTGCAGCGCCTCCAGGCAGCAGAAGTAGACTGCGGTTTCGACCTGCGCAGGGTAACGGCCCACGCCAACGATCTCGACATCGGTGGGCAGCCCGGCCCGCGCTGCGGCCGCGGGAAGCGCCTCACAAAGCCCTCCCGAGGCCAAAAGAGGGGGAAAGATGCCGTGAGCGAGTGCGCGCAAGGCCTGAATCGTGTCCTGCACGTCGGTCTTCAGTTCATCGAGCACGGCGAGGGCATCTGCAGGGTCGTCCTCGACCGCGTCACGCACCACGCGCAGTTTCACCGCGATCGCGACGAGATGCTGTTGGGCGCCGTCGTGGAGATCGCGCTCAAGTCGACGGCGCTCCGCGTCGCCGGCCGCCACAATCCTGGCCCGAGATTCACGGACATCGGCCAGCCGTGCAAGCAGGCTGGCATGCAATGCGGCATTCTCCAGTGCTAGTGCACTGGCCGCCAGCGCGGAGGTAACTAGCTCGCGGTGATGGACGGCCGATGGGTCGGCCAGCACTATGGCTAAGGGACCCCCGCTCCGATCGGTCACCTTCAGCGCCAGTCGCTTCCCTGAATCCACCTCGGAGGACGGCCGACCTTCGACGTCGATGTACTCGGCGAGGTCAGCCGACCAGAACAGCACGGTGAGGGAACGGTCGGCCATCGTTCGTCGCAGCGCATTCTGCACTTCAGCGGGTTCGGCCGCAGCAGTCACGCGCAGCACCAGGTCCGCCACCCGAAGGCGAGCCAGACGCCGCCGCAGGGCCGCAAGCAGCAGCGCGGCCGCGATAACAAGCAGAGCCACGCGTTCCAGCCAGCGAAGCGGCGCGTGGTAAGCGCCGATGTCTGCCACAAGATTGCTGAGGACGACGACCGCGGCTGCTGAGGTGGCGAGATACACTGGCAAATAAATCTGCCGATCCATGCCTCTGGTACGCACGACGCGTAGCGTCATCAAGACCAGGAACCCAGCGCCAAACGCAGCTGACCCCCACTCCAGCGCCCGCAGCGCGAAGCTGTTCAACTCATAGTTAGGCAGCCAAAGCGGCCATTGGGCCGAGTCGTAGCCACTGACTCCTCTCGGAGGCCACGTGAAGACGGCAACCGCCTGCCAGATGACCAGCCAGGCCACGACGACGAAAATGAACGCGCGTCCGTACCCGCGCTCGAGTCTGCGCTCCGGGTAGCGCAGCAGAACGAGGCCCAAACAGACCCACGGTAGATAATTGGCAAGCGTCAAGAGCAGCGCGACGCCGGTACTGCTGACCAGCGGCCCGAGTTGGGAGAGCCAGTACCCCACGCCAAAGGCCGCCATCAGCGCACCGTTCACGCGCTGGCCGCTCTCCAACATCACGAAGCTCCCGACGGCGACGAAGGCGGCGCCGACGAGGGCGCCTTGCCAGGTCGCGCGTTCGCTTAGGAGGGGGCCCAGTTGGGCACGCAACACGCCAGCGGTGAACAGGGCCACGAAGGAGATGCCGAATAGCACCGCCATTCCGCGCCGAACGTGCGGCCACGAGACCGCATCATGACGCATCATGATTGGAGCCACCCCAATACGCCGCCTTCAGATGCATCCACAGGAACCGGGGAACCACCCCATGACTTGCGGCACGACCTACGAGAAGTCTGATCGTCTGCCGTGAGCTTTGCTGAGGGTAAATGGAACAGGCAGCGACAAAGGGCCAGCTCCGCGAGCTGTATCGTCATTCGCCCATCCGGGTCAATCGGGACTGACGTACGGACTCCGTTGGGAAACCCGTGACAGGTGACCTGACGGGGTGAGTCGCGCGGCCATTGTCGACGCCAACGTCGGCTACCTCGAACTACCCGCGCCGCCACACTCCCTTGCCACACTGCACCGTCGTAGACCTGTAGGACGGACCCTGGCACGGCACGCACCGGCGCGGTCCCTTGCTCTACCGGCGGTAGACATCCGACACCCGACACCGCAGCCACGTGATCGTTCCCACGCCTTCGGGGCGGCCTCCGCTGTAAGAACCCCGGGCCTGCCATAGCGCACCCCTCCCGCCCTCCGTACGACCAGGTCCTCCTCGGCCGGAGTCGAAGATCGTGAGGATGGTTAGCGGTCCGGCAAGACATGGCACCATCGCACCGGCCACGGCTCGTGAGTGCAAGGGTGCCACCCTGGTCATTATCGCTGGTGCCAGGCACACCTCTAAACCACCTGCCGGCACCATGGTGGCGGATGCGCCGCCCGGAGGAGCCTGACTCGCAAGAGCGACTGTCAAAGTTGGTCCTGCGCGGATGAGCTTTCAGTCAGCAATGTTCCGCGAGATCAGACGGGAGCCTGAGGTGGGCGAGGCTGGGTGCGATTCGTGCAGACGGTAGGTGACCGACGACGGCCAGCGACTACGCGCCCTCAATGAAGTGTTTATCGGCAGTCAGTCACATCAGACGGCCCGAGACAACCTGTCGGTGAGCCGGCGGCCAGAGCGCCAGGCGTCATCCGGCATCATCGTGTCAACGGGGACAGGCGCGACCGTGTGGTGTCGGTCGATCTGGCGGGAACGCAAGAGCCGCATCGTCCTCCCTGAACGGACAGAAAGCCGTCTCGCGTGGTTTGTGCGTGAGGCGTAGCCCTCGCCGGTTACGGGTACCACGCTCGTGCAAGGGGAGCTCGTCCACGACCGTCTGATCGTAACGAGTGAAGCGGACCGGCTTGTCGTGTTCGGCGACGGCATCGAGGCTGATTCCCGGATAGCCGGGCCGGATCCGCCGTTGATCAAGGCGACGCGAAGGCCTCGCCCGCTACTCGTCTTCGTCGTCGTACCGGGCGAGGAAGGTGGCCAGTCGCTCGACGGGCGTCTCGAACTCGGGATTGAGATCGACGAACTCCCGGAGCTTCTCCGCAATCCAGGCCAGGGTTACGGCCTCGTCTCCGCGACGGCCGTCCAGTTCCTCGATACCGCGATCGGTGAAGTACATCAGCGCCTACGCGAATGCCTGGTCCAGCAACTCACGGTGCTCGGCCTGGTGCTGCGAGATCGAACCGACGGCTGGGGCCGAACTCTCGGATCGCGAGACCACGATGAACGAGCGCCCATCCAGGTGCGGCGGCAGGTTCAGCGCCATGAACGGCCACGCCCCCATGTTCCGCGGCTCGTCCTGCACCCAGCGCACCTCACGCAGTGACGGGTACCGGTTCAACTCGGCAGCGAGCTGCGCTGCCGGCAGCGGGTAGAGCTGCTCGACCGGCACGATCGCCGTCCGGGCGTCGGACCGCTTCTCGCGCTCGGCCCGCAACTCCCACACGATCTTGCCGCTGCACAGCAGGATTCGCTCGACCGACGAGGCCGTGACGTCGGCATCGCCGATCACCGGCCGGAATACCGACTCGCCAGTCAGGTCCGCCGGCATCGAGGTCGCCCGCTTGTTCCGGAGCATCGACTTCGGGGTGAAGACGATGAGCGGCTTGTGCGCGGCGGACAGCGACTGAAGCCGTAGCAGGTGGAAGTACGAGGCGGGGGTCGACGGCTGGGCGATCCGCATCGCATCGCCAGCGGCCAGGGTCAAAAACCGCTCGATACGGCCGGATGAGTGGTCCGGGCCTTGTCCCTCGTAGCCGTGTGGCAGCAGCAGCACCACGCCGGAGAGCTGACCCCACTTCGCCTCGCCGGCCGCGATGAACTCGTCGATGATCGTCTGGGCGCCGTTGGCGAAGTCGCCGAACTGAGCCTCCCACAGCACCAGCGCCTCGGGCCGGGCCACCGAGTAGCCGTACTCGAAGCCCATCGCGGCGAACTCGGACAGCAGCGAGTCGTACACATAGAACTTCGCCTGGTTCTCGTCCAGGTGCTGCAGCGGGATGTGCGGATCGCCGCTCACACGGTCGACCACGGCGGCGAACCGCTGCACGAACGTACCCCGCCGGCTATCTTGCCCGGCCAGGCGCACCGGACGGCCCTCGAGCAGCAGTGAGCCGAATGCCGCGATCTCGGCCGTCCCCCAGTCCATCGGACCCTCGGTCAACATGGCCGCGCGGCGCTGCAGCTGCGGCATGACCTTGGGATGCACAGTGAAACCTTCGGGCAGGCTGGTGTGTACCTCGGCGATGCGCTTGAGGGTCTCCTCTGTGACGCTCGTCGTAACCGCGCCGACCCGCTCGGGCTTTTCCGGGTAGGACGGAACCGACACGAACGGTTCTGGCTCGACGTCCTTCTGGCGGGTTTCGGCGAACGCCCGCTCCAGCTCGGCCTGAAAGTCGCGCAGTGCCTGCTCGGCCTCCTCGACCGTGATGTCGCCGCGCCCGATCAGCGCCTCGACATACAGCTTGCGCGGTGAACGCTTCTGCTGGATCAGGTCGTACATCAGCGGCTGGGTGAACGACGGGTCGTCACCCTCGTTGTGACCGCGGCGCCGGTAGCAGATCAGGTCGATCACGACGTCCTTGTTGAACGCTTGGCGGAACTCGAAGGCCAGTCGCGCGACCCTGACGCACGCCTCCGGGTCATCGCCGTTCACGTGGAAGATCGGGGCTTGCACCATCCGCGCGACGTCAGTGGAGTACATCGACGAGCGAGCATGGCTCGGCGGGGTGGTGAACCCGACCTGGTTGTTCACCACGACGTGGACGGTGCCGCCTGTGCGGTAGCCGCGCAGCTGGGAGAGGTTGAGCGTTTCGGCAACCACTCCCTGGCCGGCGAACGCAGCGTCGCCGTGGACGAGCACTGGAAGCACGGGGAACTCCTCGCCGCGGTCCAGGATGTCCTGCTTGGCCCGAGCTACACCCTCCAGCACGGGGTTGACCGCCTCGAGGTGGCTGGGGTTGGCCGTAAGCGACACCTTGACGCTCAAGCCATCGCGTGCGCTGAACTCGCCGTCGGCGCCGAGGTGGTACTTGACATCACCGGTGCCCTGGACGGTCCGCGGGTCGATGTTGCCCTCGAACTCCCGGAAGATCTGGCCGTAGCTCTTGCCGACGATGTTGGCGAGTACGTTGAGCCGGCCACGGTGGGCCATGCCTATCGCGACCTCCTCCAGCCCGTCGCCGGCGGCGGCCTGGCAGATCTCGGCGAGCACCGGGATTATCGACTCGCCACCCTCGAGCGAGAACCGCTTCTGGCCGACGTACTTGGTCTGCAGGAATGTCTCGAAGGCTTCCGCCTGGCTCAGCTTGTGCAGGATCCGCAGTTGCTCGTCCTTGGCAGTGCGCTCGACGGGACGTTCGACCCGCTGCTGGATCCACCGCCGCTGCTCGGGCTCCTGGATGTGCATGTATTCGATGCCGACCGTCCGGCAGTACGCGTTGCGCAGCACGCCCAGGATGTCGCGCAGCAGCATGAGCCTCTTGTTGCCGCCGAACGACCCCGTCGCGAACTCGCGGTCGAGGTCCCACAGCGTCAGGCTGTGCGTTGTGACGTCGAGGTCCGGGTGGCTGCGCTGCTTGTACTCGAGCGGATCAGTGTCGGCCATCAGGTGGCCGCGCACCCGGTAAGCGTGGATCAGTTCCAGGACGCGGGCCTGCCTGCTGACCTCGTCGTCGTGGCTGACCGGCGTGTCGCTGGCCCAGCGGATCGGCTCGTACGGTATCCGCAGAGCGTGGAACAGTTCGTCGTAGAACTCGTCGTCGCCGAGCAGCAATCCGTGAACCACGCGCAGGAACTCACCGGACTGCGCACCCTGGATGATGCGGTGGTCGTAGGTGCTGGTCAGCGTCATGGTCTTGGAGACGCCGAGGCGCGCCATCGTCTCGGGGGCGGCGCCCTGGAACTCGGCCGGGTACTCCAGCGAGCCGACACCGATGATCGTCCCCTGGCCTCTCATCAGCCGCGGCACGGAGTGGACGGTGCCGATCGTGCCCGGGTTGGTCAGGCTTATCGTCGTGCCGGCGAAGTCATCGATGGCCAGCTTGCCGTTGCGGGCGCGTCTGATCAGATCCTCGTAGGCTGCCCAGAACTCGGCGAAGTCGAGGGTCTCGGCCGTCTTGATGCTCGGCACCACAAGCTGGCGGGTGCCGTCGGGCTTCTTCAGGTCGATCGCCAGCCCGAGGTTGACGTGCTCCGGCTTGACCAGCATCGGCTTGCCGTCGACCTCGTCGTACGAATAGTTCATCTCCGGCATCTTGGCCAGCGCCTTGACCAGGGCATAGCCGATGATGTGGGTGAACGA
>DASTNZ010000159.1:0-33939 GCA_035762665.1 Jiangellaceae bacterium
TTTCGTCCTTTCTAGGCGCGGCCAACGGCTTCGTACTCTCCAAGTGGCGGTTCCCCGGCGCCGACTTCGTCTTTCCACTGATCCTGTTCGGCATGTTCATCCCGTACCAGTCGATCCTCATCCCGCTCCGACAGGTGTTGAGCGAGGCGGGCTTGACCAACCTGACCGGACTCGCGCTGGTGCACATCATCTACGGGATCCCGATCACGACGCTGATCTTCCGGTCGTACTTCGCGTCGATCTCGGATGAGCTCATCGACGCGTCTCAGGTCGACGGGGCGGGCATGCTGCGTACTTTCGCGTTCGTGGCTCTGCCGATCGCGGTGCCGGCGTTTGCGGTGTCGATCATCTGGCAGTTCACGCAGGCGTGGAACGACTTCCTGTTCGGAATCGTCGTGGTCACCCGGGCGACCGACTGGCCGGTCACGGTGGCGCTGAACAACACCGCCGGCAGCCAGGTAGTCCCGTACCACGAGGCGATGGCGGCCGCGGTGCTGGCTAGCATCCCGACTCTGCTCGTGTACATCCTTATGGGCCGGTTCTTCATGCGTGGTCTGATGGCCGGCGCGCTCAAGGGGTGAGTTGATGGAACCGGTAGGAATCCGACTGGAGAACGTCACGAAGCGGTTCAAGGGTGACGTCTTGGCCGTTGACGACGTCTCGCTCGACATCAAGCCGAGCGAGTTCATGGTCCTCGTGGGCCCGTCCGGCTGCGGAAAGTCGACGCTGCTTCGAGTGATCGCAGGCCTCGAGGAGGTCTCCGGCGGCCGCGTCCACATCGGGGACGAGGACGTGACGAACCAGTTGCCGCAGCATCGGGACGTGGCGATGGTGTTCCAGAGCTACGCGCTCTACCCGCGGATGTCAGTACGCGGCAATATGGGCTTCGGGCTGCGCATGCGGCACACACCCAAGCCGGAGCGGGACCGCCGAGTGCACGAGGTCGCCGACATTCTGGGGCTTGAGCACCTGCTGGACCGCCGGCCCGGTGCGCTGTCGGGAGGCCAACGGCAGCGGGTCGCAATGGGACGCGCGATCGTGCGGCAGCCCAAGGTGTTCCTGATGGACGAGCCGCTGTCCAACCTCGACGCGAAGCTTCGGGTGACGATGCGCGCGCAGTTGTCGTTGCTGCACCAGCGGCTGGGTGTTACCACGGTGTACGTCACCCACGACCAGATCGAGGCCATGACGCTCGGGCAGCGCGTTGCCGTGCTGAGCAACGGGGTGCTGCAGCAGTGTGACACGCCGTCGAACCTGTTCCAGCGGCCGGTGAACCTGTTCGTCGCGGCATTCATCGGTTCACCGTCGATGAACTTCGTGCAGGCCGACATCGCGAACGACGCGGTGAACTTCGCCGACGTGACGATCCCACTACCGGACGGATCCCCGTTGAAGGGCACCGAGCGTCCGGTTGTACTCGGAATCCGCCCGACTGGCTTCTCGGTGGCAACGGGCAACGATCTACCCACGCTCAAGGCAGTTCCCGACGTCGTGGAGGAACTAGGCGACGAGCGCTACATCCACTTCGACATCGATGCGCCACGGGTCGACACCGAGGCGACCCGAGCCGCGGTCGAAGCGAAGTCCGAGGAGGACGTCCTGTTGCTCCCCGAAGACCGGGCCAGGTTCACCGTTCGCCTCCCCGTGGACGCACCTGTTGCATCAGGACAACCGGTCAGGCTGGCGGTGAGCCCGGAGCGGCTGCACTTCTTCGACGTGGACACCGGTGCCAGCCTCTGATCCTGTGCACTGCCCGTACACTCGTCGGATGGACGGAGCCGAACGTCGACCGCGTCCATCCCTTGGGAGAAACGGTGAGCTCGGACCTTCTGGTCAACATCGCCCTTGTGCTGCTCTTCATCCTGATCGGGGGTGTGTTCGCGGCCACCGAGATTGCCCTGATATCGCTGCGCGAGAGCCAGCTCACACAGCTCGAGCAACGCGGTCGCCGTGGCGAGCGGGTCGCCCAACTGGCCAATAACCCGAACCGGTTCCTCGGTGCAGTGCAGATCGGTGTCACGGTCGCCGGATTCTTCTCTGCCGCTTTCGGGGCGACCATGCTGGCCGACGACGTCTCGCCGCTGCTGGAGCGTATGGGCGTCCCACAACGCGTCGCGGAACCGATCACCCTCGTGGTGATCACCCTCGCCATCGCCTTCGTGTCACTTGTACTTGGTGAGCTGGCGCCCAAGCGAATCGCGCTACAGCGCTCTATGGGCGTATCGCTCGTTGTCGGCCCGGCACTGGACCGGTTCGCGACTCTTATGCGCCCGTTTCTTTGGCTGATGTCCAAGGCCACCGACGTCATCGTCCGGCTGCTGGGCGGCGACCCAGGAGTTCAGCGCGAGCAGGTCACCGCCGAGGAACTCCGCGAGCTGGTCTCCGGGCACGAGGAGCTTGGGGAGGAAGAACGCCGGATCGTCGAGGACGTGTTCGACGCCGGTGACCGGCAGCTGCGCGAGGTGATGTTGCCCCGTACCGAAGTCGACTTCCTGGACGCCGGCACCCCTGTCTACCAGGCCGTCAAACAGGCAACTCTGATGCCGCATTCGCGGTACCCCGTCGTTCGGGGTTCGGCGGACGACGTGGTGGGTTTCGTGCATGTGCGTGATCTCTTCGCGCCAGACATGGCCAACCGCAGCGTCCGAGTCGGTGAGATCGCCCGTGACGTGATCATGCTGCCGGGGACCAAACGGGTGCTCCCAGCGCTTTCAGAAATGCGGCGGTCGGGCGGTCACCTGGCCATCGTGGTGGATGAGTACGGCGGCACGGCGGGCATCGTCACGCTCGAGGATCTGGTCGAGGAGCTGGTCGGTGATATCCGGGACGAGTATGACGTGGCCGAGGAAGCCGGCGGCCCCGTGGCCGGCGGTGGGTTCACTGTCGACGGCCTGATGAACCTGGAGGACTTTGCCGATCGGACGGGAGTGGAGTTGCCGGACGGGCCATACGAGACGGTGGCCGGCTTCGTGGTGGCGTCACTCGGCCGGCTGCCTCGTGTCGGTGACACCGTGGACGTCGAAGGTTGCAGCCTGGAGGTGCTGACCGTCGACGGCCGCCGCGCGTCGCGACTGCGCGCGCTGATCACGCGCACAGCCGGCCCGACCGAACCAGCCAATCCCTAGCCGCTACTGACACAATGACGCCTATGACCGACGTCCGGCCGCGCGTGCTGTCCGGGATGCAGCCCACCAGTGATTCACTCCACCTGGGCAACTACCTGGGTGCGCTTCTGCAGTGGGTTGCTCTCCAGGACACGCACGACGCCTTCTATTGCGTCGTCGACCTACACGCGATCACGGCTGGGCACGATCCCGCACTGCTCCGCCAGCGCACCCGGGTGACCGCCGCCCAGTACTTGGCCGGCGGGGTCGATCCGGAGCGCAGCACGCTTTTCGTCCAGAGCCACATACCCGAGCACACCCAGCTCGCCTGGGTGCTCGGGTGTATCACCGGGTTCGGCGAGGCCAGCCGGATGACCCAGTTCAAGGACAAATCGGCTCGCCAGGGCACCGAAGGTACGACCGTCGGATTGTTCACCTACCCGATCCTGCAGGCCGCCGACATCCTGCTGTACCGGGCGAACCGGGTGCCGGTCGGCGAGGACCAGCGGCAGCACGTCGAGCTGACGCGCGATCTCGGCGGGCGGTTCAACGCACGGTTCGGCGAGACGTTCGTGTTGCCGGAGCCCTACATCCTCCGGGAGACCGCGAGGATCTACGACCTCCAGGACCCCACCGCCAAGATGAGCAAGAGCATCGGCGGGGCGGGCCTGATCGAGCTCCTGGATGCCCCGAAGACAATCGAGAAACGGATCAAGAGCGCGGTCACCGACAGCGGGCGCGAGATCGTGGCCGATCCGGAGAACAAGCCGGGCGTGACGAACTTGATGACCATCCTGTCGGCCCTGACCGGGCAGAACCTGGATCAGATCGAGCACGACTTCACTGGCCGTGGCTACGGCGACCTCAAGAAGGCGGTCGCCGCCGCCGTACTCGACGTGGCAATCCCGTTCCAGAACCGGGTCAACGAGCTACTGGACGACCGGGCCGGGCTCGACGCGCTGCTCGGGCGTGGCGCGGCCAAGGCCAGGGAAGTAGCATCGCAGACCCTTGCGACGGTGTACGAGCGCGTCGGGTTCCTCGCGGCCGAGTGACGATGAGCGAACCGATTCAGCACGACGACGTGCGCACGATCGGCGTCGCGATAGCCATTCCGCCACCGTTCGGCCCAGAACTGCAGCGCAGCCGCCAGTCCTTCGGGGATCCGATGGCCGAGGCGATCCCACCTCACGTCACGCTCCTACCGCCCACTGACGTGGGCGGAGACGAGCTTCCCGACATCACCAAGCACCTGAACTCGATCGCGGCCAGCGCCGATCCGTTCGAGATCCACCTGCGCGGCACGGCGACCTTCCGGCCGGTCTCGCCCGTTGTTTTTGTCGCGCTGGCTCGTGGCATCTCACACTGCGAAATGATGGCCAGCGCAGTGCGGACCGGCCCGCTGACCATCGATCTGCACTTTCCGTACCACCCGCACGTCACGGTGGCGCACAACCTGGCGGACGAAGCGCTCGACCGCGCGTTCACCGAACTGGCCGACTTCGAGGCAGCGTTCCCGGTTACCGCGTTCGGGCTGTACGAGCACCGCCCCGACGGCTACTGGGTGGAGCAGCGGTCGTTTTTGCTGGGCACGGGGTGAATGCCCGCGCTCGTTACCTGATCGCGCGGGGCGAGACGGTTGCCGCGCGGCTCACGTCGATGCGCGTAGTTCGCGCGGCCATCCGCTACACCGAGATGCGCGGCAACCGGCTCGCCGGAGCAGTCAGCTTCTATGGGTTCATCTCGTTATTCGCATTGCTCACCCTGACCGGCTCGATCGCGCTGACGCTCATCGGCGACGACGGTGTGAGGGCCCTCCAGGAGATCGTGGACGATTACCTGCCCGGCCTCGGGATCAACGTGGCAGCCATCGCCGACAACGCGGGGACGGTAGGGCTCATCGGTGGGATCGTCCTGCTCTGGACCGGCCTCGGCTGGGTCGACTCCACGCGGGCGGCGGTCAGGTCGATGTGGCGGCTGTACGACGCGCCCGGCAACTACGTAACGCGCAAGCTGATCGATTTTGCGGCTCTTCTGGGACTGGGTGTCCTGCTGCTTGTTTCGTGGGCGGCAACCGTGATGGTCGACGCCGCAGCCGAGGAGGTCCTCGGCTGGTTGGACATCGCCGGCGGCACGACTGGATGGCTCAGTCGCGGCAGCGCGCTCGGGCTCGGCATTGTCAGCAGCTCGGTCCTGTTCGGTTACATGCTCGCCGGGCTCCCGCGGATAGCCGTCCCGATCCGGGTGCTGTTGCCGGCGGCGGTGCTCGGCGGCCTTGTCTTCGAGCTGCTCAAGCAGCTGGTCACCCAGTTCGCGGTGTTCGCCGTGCCGGACAACTCAGTGGCCGCGTTCGCCGTGCCGCTGGCGCTGCTCGCCTGGATCTACCTGGTCACCAGGCTGCTGATGCTGCTCGCAGCGTCCACCGCCGAATGGGCTACTGAACACTCCACGTCGCCTACCGGGAAAGGGGAGTGGTCAGGCGGTTAAGCCGCGTAGCGGCCGCGGGACCGGCGGCGCCGCAGGGCGAGGGCGAGGAGGCTCAGAGCGGCCAGCCCTGTGACCCCGATCGGCCACCAGGACGGGACACCCGTGACTAACGTGATGCCTGAGGCATCACCCACGGACCCGTGGTCGCTCTCCGGCGCTGGCGTGCCGGCCACCGCTTCGTCCATTTGCGCTTCTTGGGCCGCCGCGGCGGCGACGTCCTCCGGGGTCACCAGGACGCCCACCGGCTCGGCGGTTCCCGCAGCGGCGAATCCCCAATCCAGCAACGCTGCGGCGACGGGCTCACCGCGCCCGTCGGCACCCAGCACCGTCACGATCAGCCGGACGCCGTCGCGCTCCGCCGCGGCTACCAAGGTGTGACCCGCCTCCGTGGTGTACCCGGTCTTGAGCCCGATCGCTCCGTCGTAGGACCCGAGCAGCCGGTTCTGGTTCTGGATCTGGAATGTCGCACCGTCCAGGCCGGGGAAGTTGTACGCCCGGGTCTGAGCGATCTCCGCGAGCTCGGCGTCCGCTAGCACCGCGCGCCCGAATAGCGCCAGGTCGTACGCGGAGGACACCTGGCCGGCTTCGTCCAGGCCGTGTGGTGTCACGGCATGGGTGTCGAAGGCGCCCAGCCTGGCCGCCTCGGCGTTCATTAGCTCGATGGATGCCGGCAGCCCGCCGGCCAGCTCGGCGAGCCCGTGCGCGGCGTCATTTCCGGAGGCGAGAAACAGCCCGTGCTTGAGGTCGGCCACCGAATAGTCCTCGCCCGGAACCATGCCGACCCGGCTGCCCTCCACATGGCCGTTCTCCTCCGACGCTGTGTAGGTCCGGTTCACATCGATGGCCGGCAGCACGGCCAGGGCGGTGAGCAGTTTGATGGTGCTGGCGGGCGGGAGCTGTACGTGCGCGTCGTACGCCGCGAGGACGTCCCCGGTTTCGGCATCCGCGACCAGCCATGCGGCAGCCTCGACCTCCGGTAGCTCGGGGACGCCGGCACCTGAGCTCACAACCGGCCTGCTCACCGTGCCGAGCACCGGGCCTCCGACGGGCTCTGTTGCCGACGAGAAGAGAATGAGTGGTGCAGCAACCGCAGCCGCGGCAAGCTGGGCAACGAGGCTCATAGTGCCGGAAAGCGTACGTGGGCCGGGTTAACCGCGCGCGGTCAGGTCACTCGATGGCGCCGTCGAATGGCTGCACCAGCACCCTCAAGAGAGCTGCGAGCTGCTCCTGATCAGCGGGAGAAAGGCCAGCCAACAATTCGCGCTCATGCTCAAGCAGCGCTTCAAGTGCGGCATCCGCGGCGCGGCGGCCTTCAGCCGTGAGCACCACGCGGACGCCGCGCCGGTCGCCGGTTTCCCGCCGACGGCGTTCGACGAGGCCACGTGCTGCGAGCTTTTCGACGCGGGTCGTCATTGTCCCGCTGGTAACGAGCGTCTCGGCCATCAGTTCGGTCGGTGAGAGCTCGTATGGCTGCCCGGTGCGGCGGAGGGCGGCCAGCACGTCGAACTCCCACAATTCCAGACCGGCGCCGTCGGCCCGCGCCTGCGCGAACGCTTCGCGCCGCCGTTTGTCGAGGTGGCGCGCGAGGCGGCTGAGCCGGGACAGGACCTGCATAGGCTCGGTGTCGAGGTCAGGACGCTCGCGCTCCCACGCCTCCACGATGCGGTCAACCTGATCTCGTGCCACGCCAATCAGCCTACGGCGTCGAGCATCTTGACATCAAGATAGTTGATCGACAAGGATGGATATCTTGACGTCAAGAGAACTGGAGGAGTGGGCAGATGTGGGATCCGCAGCGCTACCTGACGCGTGAGGCCGAACGGGCGCGACCGTTCCACGACCTGGTCGTCCACATCGGTGCCAACGCGCCGCGCAGAGTTGTGGACCTTGGCTGCGGGCCTGGCCATCTGACCATGACATTGGCAGAGCGCTGGCCGGACGCGGAAGTCGTCGGCGTCGACTCCTCGGCAGAAATGGTCGAGGCTGCACGCGAGGTCGCCGGCATCGAAGTGATTCACGCCGACCTGCGTGACTGGGAGCCGTCTGCGCCGGTTGACGTGCTGGTGAGCAATGCGGTGCTGCAGTGGGTGCCGGGTCACCTGGACTTGCTGCCGCGTTTGGCCGGCTGGCTGGCGCCAGGCGGGTGGCTCGCGTTCCAAGTCCCGGGCAACTACCGCGAGCCGGTGCACGTCCTGCTGCGGGAGCTGGCTGACTCGGTCGAGTGGCGCGACCGGCTCGGCGCCGACCGTGTGACGAGGGCCGGTGTGTGCGAGCCAGCCGACTACCTCGATGTGCTCGCTGGCCTGGGCCTGCCCGCCGAAGTCTGGGAAACCACGTACCTGCATGTGCTCCAGGGAGAGGACGCTGTGCTCGACTGGATGACCGGGACGGCTCTGCGGCCAGTTCTCGCGGCGCTGGACGCCGAAGTTGCGGCGGCGTTCGTCGCGCAGTACGGAGACATGGTCCGGGCGGCTTACCCGGAGCGGCCGTACGGCACTGTGCTGCCGTTCCGGCGGATCTTCGCAGTGGCGCGGCGGCAGCCATAATCAACTGCCGGTCGGACCGCCGGGATGCTCGGGCGGTGCGCCGGCCCACTCCTGGCGGCGCGCCTCGTAGCAGGCGATGGTAGCGGCCGCGGCGACGTTGAGCGAGCCGACCTTGCCGATCTGTGGAATGTAGGCGAGCAAGTCGCATGCTTTGAGGCAGGCCGCCGACAAGCCATGGTCCTCCGCCCCGACGGCGAGGCAAACGTCCCGGGACAGGTCGAGCTCGTGCAACGGCTGCGCATCGTCAGTGAGCTCGACGCCCACCACGAGGTAGCCCTCGCCCCGAGCGCGTTCCACGGCCGGGCCGGCATCGGGGAAATGCTTGACGTTCAGATACCGGTCGGTACCCATGGCCATTTTCTGCGCCTTGGGGTCGCGTGCGGACGCGGTCCGTCCGACTAGGTAGAGGTCGGTGATGCCGAAGGCCGCCGCCGTGCGGACCATCGCACCGACGTTGAAGGGCGATTGCACTCCGTCGAGCAGCAGCGCTATGCGTACGGAGCTGCGGCGCTTCCACGACCGGTGTAGCCGCTTCAGGTCGGTCCCTCGTAATTGGGCCATCGCCGCCGTCTCCCTAGGTCTTCGGCTGATTGGGACGGACTTCGAGCAGACGGTAACCGCGCTCGGAGAGCAACCGCGTCGTGGGATACCCGGCAGCGGTGAGCCAGCGGGCTAGCGAGTCCGAGCCCAGATGCTTGTGGACGACGAGCACAGCTGAACCGCCGGGCAGTAACCGGCCAAGCCAGTACTGCAGCAGCTCATGTAACGCCTGCTTGCCGATCCGGATAGGTGGGTTCGAGTAGATGGCGGCGAACCTGACGTCCGCCGGCACGCCTTCGGGGGTGCTCGCGACCACATTGCTGCGCCCGGCTTTCTCGGCGTTCTCGCGGACCAGATCGAGCGCACGCTCGTTGACGTCGACCGCCCATATCCGGGCTCGCTTGCGCCGCAATGCCATGGTCAGCGCGATCGGACCATAGCCGCAGCCGAGGTCGAGGATGTCGCCACGCACGCGAGGAGGTGGAGCGTGCTGCAGGAGTATCCGCGTCCCGGTGTCGAGCCGTTCGTGTGAAAACACGCCGGCATCCGTCCGCAGGTCGAGTTGGACGTCCGGCAGCTCGATCCGCACAGTGCCGCTCCGGCTTGCGACCCGCGGTCGAGCCGTGAAGTAGTGCTCGTCCGGCTCCGGCACCCGTCCATGGTACGGGGGCAGAATGATCCACCATGACCTCTTCTACTGCGCTGCCGGAGCCGGACGGTCAGATCGGCGACGCGAAGCAACTACTGCTCGGCTACCTCGACTACTACCGGTCGGTGATCGCTCGGAAGATGGACGGGCTGCCGGACGCCGAACTGCGCAGCTCGCGCTTGCCGTCTGGTTGGTCGCCGCTCGAGCTGGTCAAGCATCTCGTGTACATGGAGCGCAGGTGGCTCGAGTGGGGATTTGCCGGTGTTCCGGTCGAGGTCCCGTGGGGAGACCGGAGTTCGGACGGCCGGTGGGCCGTCGAAGCCGGCGAGTCGGTGGCTGACCTGCTTGCGCGGCTGCACGCCGGTGGCGAACGCACGCGGCAGATCGTCGAGGCGGGGTCGTTGGCTGATATGGCGGCAACGGGTGGCCGCTTCGGTGGTGATGAGCAGCCGCGGACGCTGGCCTGGATTCTGTTCCACGTCCTGCAGGAGTACGCGCGCCATGCCGGTCACCTCGACATTGTCCGCGAGCTCATCGACGGGTCGGTCGGCGAGTAGGACACCGACGCCGCTCGGCGGGTTTCCCCTGTCGCTTCCGGAGCCTTTGCAATGCACCTCAACTCAATAGGAAGCACCAACATCTCCTGGCTTCCCATAGGTGTGCATTGCAAAGGCAAGTGGGAGCGCATACCGGCCGGACACAGACGTCGGCCAAGATGGAAGTATGAATCAGCAGCTCTGGACGTCCGTCGATCACTACATCACCGACGTGCTCGTCGAGCCCGACGAGGCCCTGGGCGCCGCCCTCCGCGACAGTGAAGCCGCGGGGTTGCCGGCCATCAACGTCACACCGAACCAAGGCAAACTCCTGCACCTGATGGCCCGGATGTGCGGGGCACGCTCCATCTTGGAGATCGGCACTCTGGGCGGTTACAGCACCATCTGGCTGGCCCGCGCCCTCCCGGACGGCGGCCGGCTGCTCAGCCTCGAAGCCGAGCCACGGCACGCGGAGGTGGCGGCGGCCAACATCGCCCGTGCGGGGTTGGCGAACCGGGTCGAGGTACGGGTTGGGCGTGCGCTCGACACCCTGCCTGGTGTCGAGGCGGACGGCGTCGGCCCGTTCGACCTCGTGTTCATCGACGCCGACAAGCCGAGCAACCCGGACTACGTCGAATGGGCCCTGAAGCTCACCCGCCCAGGCAGCGTGATCATCGTGGACAACGTAGTGCGCGGCGGTGCCGTGGCCGACGCCAGCAGCGAGGACAGCGCCGTGCGCGGAGTGCGCCGCATGAACGAGCTGGTCGCAGCCGAGCCGCGGCTGACCGCTACGGCGATCCAGACCGTCGGCAGCAAGGGGTACGACGGCATGCTCGTCGCCGTGGTCGGCTAATTCTCCGGCCATGCGGGCGGTGTCACCGTCACGCGCAGCAGCTCGAGGAACGTCTGGACCGGCAGCGGCGCCGGAGGACGCCCGTAGGTGAGCGCGAGCACACGCCTACGGTCGTGTGGAATGCGTTCGATGCGTACCTCAGCGTTTCGGTTTGCCAGCAGCGCGAGGCCGGGCAGCGTTGTCACACCCATGCCGGCCGCGACGAGCGCTTGGGTCGCGACGTAGTCGTCGGTCTCGAACGCGATGTCGGGACGGAACCCGGCTCGATCGCACATGGCGAGCAGGTGGGCGCGGCATCGCTGGCATCCGGCAATCCATCGCTCGCCGGCGTACGGGGCGAGCGGGCCGGATGGACGTCCGTCCTCGGAATGATCATTCGGGCGACTGGACGGCCGGTCACCGGTTCGGTCAGTGTTGCCCGCGGTCACAAGGTAGATCGGTTCGTCGAACAGCTCGGCGGCGGTCATGTTCGCAGCGGCAAGCCGGGGCTCGTCGTGTTCGAACACCAGCGCCACGTCTACGTCGCCATTACGCAGGGCGGCCACCGCCTGCGGTGGCTCGCACTCGGTGAGGGCGAGTTCAAGCTCGGGATGCATGGTGAGGAGGCGGGCCGCCACGGGCGGAACTACAGTTGCGAGCGCGGACGGGAAGGCGGCGAGCCGGACTCGCCCTGTTCGCAGCCCGGCGTGCGCGGCGACCTCCGCCTCGGCGGAGCGGACCCGGCCAAGGATCTCGTCGGCGCGTTCTGCGAGGATTCGGCCGGCGTCAGTAAGCCGTACGCCGCGTCCGGCACGTTGCACTAACGGGATGCCGAGCTCAGCCTCAAGTCGGGCCAGATGATGGCTGATAGCAGGCTGGCTGTATTGGAGGGATTCTGCGGCCCCGGTAACCGATCCCTCACGAGCCACGGCGGCCAGGACGCGCAGTCGAGCGAGATCCACGTCGACCCCATTCATCGATGGCGTTAATGCTTAATGAAAGAAGTTCTATTGGACTTATGAATGGTGAGCTGTCAGCGTAGTTCATATGCGAATTCCAACTATCGGCGACGTCCTCCAAGCCCGCCAGGTGCTGACTGCTGAGCTGCCGCCAACTCCGATGTGGTCGTATCCGGCGCTGAACGCCGCGACTGGGGCTCATGTGTTCGTCAAGCATGAGAACGTCCAGCCAACCGGTGCCTTCAAGGTCCGTGGTGGTTTGAATCTGCTGGCGGCCATGCCGCCCGCCGACCAAGCGGGAGGAGTCGTGGGTTACTCCACGGGCAACCACGCACAGGCCCTCGCCTACGCAGCGGAGCGCTTCGGCGTCGCATGCACGATCGTCATGCCGGACAATCCGAACCCGATCAAGGCGGCGGCCGTCCGCGCATACGGCGCCGAACTGATCGAGTACGGCGCAAATCTCGAAGATGCGCGGGAGCACGCTGCCAAACTCGCCGCCGATAACGGAGCTCGGCTGGTCAGTGCCGGGGATGAGCCCGACCTGATCGCCGGCGTGGCGACCGCGTATCTGGAGATCTTCGAGCAAGCGCCCGACATCGCTGCCATCGTGGTGCCGGTCGGCAGCGGCACTGGCGCTGCAGCAGCATGCCTGGTGGCGGCGGCAGTCGCACCTGATTGCGAGATCATCGCGGTCCAGTCGACGGCCTCGCCAGCGGCACACGACTCTTGGCGGACGGGCAGGATCGTCCGGCGTCCGAACCGCACCACCATGGAAGGGCTCGCAACTGGTTCGGGCTTCGAACTCACCCAGCGCATTCTGCGAGCGCATCTGAGCGACTTTCTGCTGGTGGACGACCGCGGGATCGCGCACGCACAGCGGGTGCTCGCGCGGGACGCCCACCTGTTGACCGAAGGTGCCGGCGCGGCGGCAACGGCCGCGTTGTTGGCGTATCCGAATCGGTTCGCCGGCACCCACGTCGCGGTGGTCGCCACCGGGGCAAACGCCAGCGCGCACGAGATCGCCCGGCTCGCGGCCTAGGCTAGTGCGCCGGGAGGTGTTCGGTGGAAGAGCAGGCATTCGAGACGCTCGCCGTCCATGCGGGCAGGCGCGGCGCTCGCCCAGAAGGGTCGGTCGTGTATCCGATCTTCCAAGGCACGGTCTATGAGTCCGAGCCGGGTGAGACCTACGACGAGATCAAGTACTTGCGGCTGAGCACCACACCGACGCAGCGTGACCTGCACAGCAGGCTCGCCGCGTTGGAGGGCGCGGAGTCCGCGCTGGCGACATCCTCCGGGATGGCCGCGATCAGTGCTGCGCTGCTGAGCGTGCTCAAGGCTGGTGATCACTTATTGGCCGGTGAGGTTCTGTACGGCGGGACACATGGACTCCTCGCGAAGTACGCCGAGCGCCTGGGGTGGACGTACACCCTCGTGGACGCCGGTCAGCCCGAGGCGTGGTCGGCGGCGTTACGGCCGAACACCAGGGTGTTCTTCGTTGAAACGATGACGAACCCGCTGATCCGGGTCGGTGATCTGCGCGGTGCAGCGGAATTCGCCGCCGGGCACGGCCTGGTGAGCATCATCGACAACACCTTCGCTACGCCGGTTAACTTCCGCCCTCTTACGATCGGCTACGACCTGGTCGTCCACAGCGCGACCAAATACCTTGGAGGTCATTCAGATCTGGTCGCAGGATGCGTGGCCGGCAGCTCGGAGCGGGTCGACGCTGTGCGGTACGTGCAGAACCACTTCGGTGGCTCGCTCGACCCACACGCCGGATTCCTGCTCACCCGCGGCCTGAAGACGCTCGCCCTGCGGGTGCGGGCCCAGAACGCAAACGCACTGGCGCTGGCCGAGTTTCTGGACGATCACCCGGGAGTAGCGGTGGTCAACTATCCGGGGCTGCCGTCTCACCCCGATCATGCCCGGGCGGGCGCACTCTTCAGCGGTTTCGGCGGCATGCTGAGCTTCCGGCTTTCGGGGGGCTTGGACGCGGTACAGCGGTTCCTTAAGGCGCTGCACATTCCGTATGTGGCACCGAGCCTTGGCGGCGTCGAAACCCTTGTCACCAGGCCGGCCGCAACGTCGCACGCTGGAATGAGCCCATCGGAACGGGCGAAGATCGGCGTCACCGATGACCTGGTGCGGGCGAGTTGTGGCATCGAGGCGGCGCAGGACCTCGTCGCGGACTTCGAGCAGGCGCTGGCCGCCAGCTGAGGGCCCGCAGCAGTCACCCTGATCGCCGGCGAGAGCGCTCGCCATCGGTAAGCCGAGGTTTCGGTTCGAGTCCCGCGAGGCCGTTCCACGCCAAGTTGACCAGATGCTTGGCGACGTCGGCCTTCTTCGGCCGGCGAACGTCAAGCCACCACTGCCCGGTGAGCGCAACCATGCCGACCAGCATCTGGGCGTACATCGGTGCGTACTTGGCGTCGAACCCGCGTGTTTTGAACTCTTCGGCGAGGATGTGCTCGACCTGGCTGGCAGCGTCTGAGATCAGGCTGGCGAACCCTCCGGTCGACTGGGCCACCGGCGAGTCACGGACCAGGATCCGGAACCCGTCGGTCGATTCCTCGATGTAGTTGAGGAGGGCCAGGGCCGCCCGCTCGAGGATGACCCGCGGGTGCGCAGGGCCGGTCAGCGCCGAAGTGATCGCGTCGAGCAGGTGCTCCATCTCGCGGTCGACGACGACCGCGTACAAGCCCTCCTTGCTGCGGAAGTGCTCATAGACCACCGGCTTGGATACTCCAGCGCGGCTGGCGATTTCCTCGATGGAGGTGCCGTCGAAGCTGCGCTCGGCGAACAGCGCCCGACCGACGTCGAGGAGCTGCTCGCGTCGCTGCTTTCCCGTCATCCGAACCCGGCTCGGCGTCGCCCGTGAATGCGATGTCACGGAGTCGGCCACGCGGGCCATTATGCCTGCCCGCCGTCAGGGGGCGATCAGGGTTTTCTCGCCGCCGTAGTCGTCCACCTTCTTGGCCTCGACTCGCTCCGCGCTCGGCCAGCGCACGTCCCAGGCCCAACCGAGCTTCTCGAGTGCCCAGATGATCCGGGCGCTGGAGTCGATCTGGCCCTTCAGTACGCCGTGCCGGGCGCAGGTGGGGTCAGCGTGGTGCAGGTTGTGCCACGACTCACCCATGGACAGAAACGCCAGCCACCACACGTTGCCCGACTTGTCGCGGCTGGCGAACGGCCGCTCGCCGATCGCGTGGCAGATCGAGTTGATCGACCAGGTGACGTGATGGAGCAGGCCGACCCGGACGAGCGTTCCCCAGAAGAACGCGGTGAGTGCGCCCTGCCACGACCACGACAGGAGGCCGCCCAATACGGCGGGCAGCAACAATGAGACGGCGACAAGGGCGGGGAAGGCCTTGCTGATCTTGCGGAGGTCGGGGTCGCGGATCAGGTCCGGGGCGTACTTGCGCTGGTCGGTCTGCTCGACGTCGAACATCCAGCCCATGTGGGCGTAGAACATGCCCTTCATCAAGGCGGGAACCGTCTCGCCGTACCTCCACGGCGAGTGCGGGTCGCCCTCCTTGTCAGAGAACTTGTGGTGCTTGCGGTGGTCGGCGACCCAGCGGATGACCGGTCCTTCGATTGCCAGGGTCCCGGCGACGGCGAGGGCAATCTTGACGCCGCGGTTGGTCTTGAACGATCGGTGTGTGAAGTACCGGTGGAAGCCCACCGTGATGCCGTGACCCGAGATGACGTACATCAGCACGGCGATGGCGACATCACGCCAGCCCAGCCAGCCACCCCAGGCGAACGGGATGGCGACCAGGATCGCGAGAAAGGGGATTGCGATGAAGATTGCGAGGGTGATGCGTTCGGCCGTGGACTGCTGGTCGCTGCTGAGCGTCCCCGTGGGGAGATCTTCGGATGGGGCGGGTGGATTGGCGTCGGTCATGGTCGCCATGACGATCTCCTTCTGGGCGGAGCGGGATTCAGGCAAGGTCTACCTTCCCTACGGCACCGTAACCTACGACAGCGTAGGTAACGCAAGCCTGGTCATACCCGGATCGGAACTCCGCAATCCCTTGACGTCTCGCGACCGGTGTGACGGCTAGACCGCTCCGTTGATCAGATCGTTGGGCGGCGTCCGTCTGCTATTCGGACTGGGTCACGTCCGCGCGCTGGGCTTCGAGCGCTCGAATCAGATCGTCACCGCGGACCTTCGCCGACACACCATGGGCGCCGCCGCCGATGGACACTTCGCGGCCCGCGATGCGTTCGTCGGCAATCACCGGCCAGGCGTGGGTTGAACCGAACGGTGTGATCGTCCCGCGCTCGTACCCAGTGACGTCCTTGGCGACCTTGGCGTCGGGCATGGACAGCCGACTTACGCCCAGCAGGCTCCGGAGCTTTGGCCAGGCGATGGTGCGATCGCCGGGTACCAGCACGAACACGAAGTCGTCGTCGCCACGGCGGACGACAATCGTCTTGATCACCGCGGCCGGCTCTACGCCTCGTGCCTCGGCCGCCTCGGCCAGGCTGCGCACCGGACCGTGCCGGACGATCTCATACTCGATGCCCGACTGGGCGAGTGCCTTGAGGGCGCGTTCCTCACTCACCCAGCCGAGTCTAGGTGCGATGGCGGCACCAGCCTGGCCAGAAATGACGCGCTCCCGGCAGGTGCTCGCACGCGGAGCGGCGAATGGCGGTGTAATTGGCAATGCAGGCAATGACTCCTCGAAGGAGCGATGGTGACCACCCCGGGCAACCCTGAGCAGCTGATCGAACAGGCAGACCACTACACCAGCCACAACTACGCACCACTCCCCGTGGTGATCGCTGAAGGTCGCGGTGCGTGGGTTACCGACGTGGAGGGTCGCCGCTACCTGGACTTCCTGGCCGGCTACTCAGCGCTGAACTTCGGCCATCGGCACCCCGACCTCGTGCGGGCGGCGACGGACCAGTTGGCTCGGCTGACACTGACCAGCCGGGCATTTCACAACGACCGCTTCGGCCCGTTCTGCCAGGCACTGTCCGAGCTTTCGGGCATGCAGCGGGTGCTGCTGATGAACACCGGGGCCGAGGCCGTGGAGTCGGCTCTGAAGGTCGCCCGCAAGTGGGGTTACGAGCGCAAGGGTGTTCCTGACGGGCAGGCGACGGTCATTGTGGCCAGCAACAACTTCCATGGCCGGACCATCAGCATCGTCAGCTTCTCCGATGATCCGGTGGCACGGCAGGGGTTCGGCCCGTTCACCCCGGGGTTCGTCCGGGTCGAATACGGCGACGTGGACCAGCTCGCCGCAGCGATCGACGAGACGACCGTTGCCGTACTGCTCGAACCCGTCCAGGGGGAGGCCGGCGTGATCTTGCCTCCGGCCGGCTATCTGGCCGCCGCCCGCGAGCTGTGCACGACCAACAAGGTGCTGCTCATCTTGGACGAAATCCAGTCCGGGCTGGGCCGCACCGGCCGGACGTTTGCCTGTGAGCACGCCGGAATCCGGCCGGATGTGTACGTGCTCGGCAAGGCGCTCGGTGGCGGCATCATGCCGGTGTCCGCCGTGCTTGCCGACGATGAGGTGCTCGGCGTCCTCCGGCCCGGTCAGCATGGCAGCACCTTCGGCGGCAACCCACTCGCCTGCGCGATTGGCCACGCGGTCGTCGATCTGCTGGCGACCGGTGAGTACCAAGCTCGGGCCGAGAAGCTGGGAGCGCGGCTTCGCGAACGCCTGGGCGGACTTGTCGGGCACGGCATCGATCGGGTGCGCAGCCTCGGGCTGTGGGCGGGCATCGACATCAGCTCCGCAACCGGCAGGGAGATCTGCCTGCGGCTGGCCGAGAGGGGAGTGCTGGCCAAGGACACCCACGGCTCGACGATTCGGCTCTCACCACCACTGGTCATCACCGAGGACGAGATCGACTGGGCCATCGACCAATTGGCCGCGGTGTTAGCGGCCAAGTAGCCGAGGCGGTGCGGAGCAGGACGCGGTCCTGGAGCACGGTGAGCCGAATGCTCGGTGTGGCCGTGGGGCGCCAGTAGTGTGGCGATCCGTATCATGAAACACTGGCCTGCGCGATCCCGGGTGGTGTAATGGCAGCACCCTTGGTTTTGGTCCAAGTAGTAGGGGTTCGAATCCTCTCCCGGGAGCTCAGAGGCTGGTTTCGGCACGGCACCACCCCAGCCGGTATCGTCGTGCCTGCCTTGCCACCGATGTCCAGGAGCCAGTGCTAGTGAGCACACGCCCGGCCGCCGTGGTCGTTCTCGCCGCCGGCGAGGGCACGCGGATGAAGTCCGATATTCCCAAGGTCCTCCACGAGCTCGGCGGTCGCAGCCTGATCGGGCACGCCGTCGCGGCGGCGGCCGCGCTCGAACCCGACCACCTGACGGTCGTGGTCGGGCATGGTCGTGATCAGGTCATTGCACACCTCACCAGGGCGGCCCCCACTGCCACCACCGCCGTGCAGGACAAACAACTCGGCACCGGCCACGCGGTCGCGTGCGCACTCGAGACCTTGCCCAAGCTGGACGGCGTCTTGGTCGTCACGTACGGCGACGTCCCGTTGCTCACCGCGGATACGCTCCACGAGCTCGTCGACGTCCACGTCGCGGATGGCAACGCGGTCACCGTCCTGACGGCAACGCTGGACGACCCACAGCACTACGGCCGAATCATCCGCGGCGGCGACGGCACCGTGCTCGGCATCGTGGAATTCAAGGACGCCTCGGACGAGGTCCGCGCGATCAATGAGATCAACTCCGGCATCTACGCGTTCGACGCCGAGGTGCTTCGCGATGGCCTGTCACGGCTGACGACCGACAACGCTCAGGGTGAGCTGTACCTCACCGATGTGCTTGGCATTGCGCGCGAGGCCGGTCGGCGAGTAGGGGCCGTGCAGACTGACGACGTCTGGCAGACCGAAGGCGTCAACGACAGGGTGCAACTGGCGGCGATGCGGCGCGAGCTGAACCGGCGCGTCCTCGAGGGCTGGATGCGCGACGGGGTCACCGTCGTCGATCCGGCCACGGCCTGGGTGGATGTCACCGTCGTGCTGGGACGGGACGTCGTCCTCCAACCGGGCGTCCAGTTGCACGGCACGACACAGATCGCCGACGGTGCGGAGGTCGGTCCGGACACCACCTTGACCGACTGCTTCGTTGGAGAGCGGGCCAGCGTTGTGCGTACCCATGCCACAGGCGCGGAGATCGGGCCGGAGGCCAATGTTGGTCCGTACACCTACCTGCGTCCTGGCGCGCGGCTCGGGCCGCGATCCAAGGCGGGCGCCCATGTCGAGATCAAGGCGTCGACGATCGGAGAGGCGGCCAAGGTGCCGCACCTCTCCTATGTCGGTGACGCCGAGATAGGGGCGGGGGCGAACATCGGAGCGGCGACCGTTGTGGTCAACTACGACGGGGTGGCCAAACACCGAACCGTCGTCGGCGAACACGCGCGCGTCGGCAGCGACACCATGCTGGTCGCGCCGGTGACGATTGGCGACGGCGCGTACACGGCAGCCGGTTCTGTGATAACCGACGACGTCCCGCCGGGTGCGATGGGCGTCGCACGAGGCCGGCAACGCAACATCGAGGGCTGGGTCGAACGCAAGCGCGCAGGGACGCCGGCGGCCGAGGCGGCGCGCCGAGCTCAGGCGAGGCACACTGGTGAGCAAGCAGACGCTGGTGACGAGGGGAGCGCCACGTGACCGGGATCAAGGCGAGCAGCCAGAAGATACTAATGCTCTTCTCCGGACGGGCGCATCGTTCGCTGGCGGAGGAGGTCGCCGGTGAGCTTGGCGCTGAGCTTGTGCCCACGAGGGCGGAGAACTTCGCCAACGGCGAGATCTACGTCCGGTTCGAAGAAAGTGTCCGCGGCAGCGACGCGTTCGTGATCCAGAGCCACACCACTCCGATCAACGAGTGGATCATGGAGCAACTGATCATGGTGGACGCGCTGAAGCGGGCATCCGCGCGGCGAATCACCGTGGTCATCCCGTTCTATGGCTACGCCCGGCAGGACAAGAAGCATCGCGGCCGCGAGCCAATTTCGGCGCGCCTCGTCGCCGATATGTTCAAGACCGCCGGGGCCGATCGGCTGATGGCCGTGGACCTGCACACCGCCCAGATCCAGGGATTCTTCGACGGGCCGGTCGACCACCTGTGGGCGCTGCCGCTCCTTGCCAACCACATCCAGGAGAAGTACGAGACGACGAACATGACCATAGTGTCACCGGACGCCGGCCGGGTGCGCGTCGCGGACCTGTGGGCCGATCGCCTCGGTGCGACACTGGCGATCATCCACAAGCGGCGCGACCCGAACGTGGCCAACCTGGTGCGGGTTCACGAGGTGGTCGGCGAGGTCGAGGGCCGTACATGTCTGGTGGTCGACGACATGATCGACACTGCGGGCACCATCAGCCAGGCGGCCGAGGCCCTGATTGCCAACGGAGCCGAGCGTGTCATCGTGGCGGCGACCCACGCCGTGCTCTCCGGGCCGGCAGTGGATCGGCTGAAGAACTCCCAGATCGGCGAGGTCGTGGTCACCAATACCCTGCCGATTCCTGAGGATCGGCGCTTCGACAAGCTGACGGTGCTGTCCATCGCGCCGCTGCTCGCGCGCGCGATCCACGAGGTGTTCGAGGACGGCTCGGTTACGAGCCTGTTCGACGGCAACGCCTGAGTCTGGGACGAAGGCGCGATTCCTCAACGCCGTTGTCAGCAGGTCGCTGTTGGCTGCTAAGCGCTCGTCACTCGTTGGAGAGCCGGCGGCGCAGCAGGAGCAAACCACCGCCGACGACGAGCAGCCCGATGCCGGCGACGGCGAAGACTGTCGGTGAAATGGTTACGCCGGTGCGCACAAGCTCGGGTGGTTGCGACACCGGCGGCTTGGGCGTGACCGTCTTCTCGGGCTGGGACGGCGGCGGGTACTGCTCGGGCGAGATCTCTTCACCTGCGTTGTTAGGTGTCGCCTGAGCTGCGGCCACGGTCAATCCGATGAGCACACTGGACGCGAGGAGCGTCGCCGTCGCGGCCGCGGCAATGGTGCGGCCCCAGCGCCGGACGGTAGCCCGCGCACCTACTCGTGTTCTCACAACGCCCCCCAACGAGCGGTAGTCACCTGGAACCCCCACTATGAACGATCAGCTTTCCGTGTCGGCGGCTCCGGGTCAAGACCCCGCAGGCATCGATTACTTGACCGATGCCAGATTGAAACCGATCATTCGCACGCGGGAACCGTCCCTCGATGCCCGCCTTCCCCGACCGTTGGTGTCGACCAGATCTGGACAGGCTCGCCGCGGTCGGGCTGCGACATCTGGACCTCGAAGGTGACACTGTCGCCAGGTGCCAGGTCGGTGGTGAAGATCCGGACTGGACGATCGCCATCGGTGTGCGCAGTCGAGTCCACTGGCGTGCCGTTCCGCAGAACCGACCGGACTTCGCCGCCGACCGCGCCATAGAAGTAGACGTTCGTCCGGAACGAACCCGTGGGCACGCCGGTGTTGCCAACGCCGGTCACCTCGGGCGGGAATTCCTCCGCCGCTTCCGCTGGTGCGGTCGAGGTGAGCGTCACCTCGAGGGTGTCGTGGCGGTCCGCGTCGACACACACGGTCTCGAGATGACTGATCTCGGTATCGAGGTAGTACTGCATCTTGGCACTCGTGCCGTCGTTGAAGAACACGCCCAGGGCGGATGCCGACGGCGCCGAGTCGTCGAACGCGCCCGACAGGACCGTCCCGTGCAATTCGCTCTGCTCGTCCTCAAGGGCTGACCACACCAGCAGCCGGCGCTCGTCCGCGGCTGCCGCCAGGGCGTCGATCAACTCGATCGGCTCACCGGTCCCGCCGGTCAGCGCTTCGAAGACTGCTGCGGCCGTGAGGGCAAAGAAGTCATCCTGCTGCTCCGGATCGTCGATCTCCCAGTAGACATCGGACAGCAGCACCGACGCTGCGTTGTCCACTGCCAGCTCACCGCCGGGTACGGGTACCGGGCCGGTCGCTTCGAGCAAGTAGGAGAGCGCGACCGGGTCCGTGGCGACAACGCCGTCCACCTTGAAGCCGGCCAGCCGGACCATCTCGGAGGCCAACTTCGCGGCCGTCGGAAAGTCCGGACTGAGGTTGATGCCGGTGAAGAACCTGCCCAGGCGTTGCGTGTAGATCGCCTCCTTGTCAGGGTCAAGCGCTAGCACCGGTTCGTTGAAATACAGCCCCACGTCGCCTGCCGTTCCTTGGTGCACGAGCGAGAGC
This sequence comes from Jiangellaceae bacterium, assembly GCA_035762665.1. Classification (GTDB taxonomy): domain Bacteria; phylum Actinomycetota; class Actinomycetes; order Jiangellales; family Jiangellaceae; genus JASLBX01. The sequence goes on from DASTNZ010000159.1 coordinate 21,839, forward strand.
CGGCCGTCCTCAGCGCGGATGATCGCGAACGCCCCGGCGATTCCGCCGGTCGCTCTCATCTCGGATGTGTTCTGGAACAGCACAAGGTAAGTGCGCGGTTCGTTGGCGCCGAGCATCGGGGGCAACAGCCGCGCGGCGCGCGCTCCGGTGTGCACAGTCGGCGCCAGCGTCTCCAGGTACTCCTGGACCTGCCTTACTGGAGCGGCGAGCGGCTCAATGAGCCGATCGGCATCGATCTCGGCCATCGACTCCTGCGCTGAGGTGAACGCCACGGAGGCGCTGCTGATCGACGGCTCGACATTGATCAACGGCTCGAGATCGATTCGGCCATCCACGGGAGACAGCGTCGAATAGTCCAGGCTCTCGGCCGCGGCGACCATCGGCTCGAGCACCTGGTGGGTGATGTCGTCGATCACCTCGACGGTGGTAGACACGGCGGACACGTTCGGGCCGACCCACGGAACCACGCCGGCGAGCGACCACAGTGGACCGGTCGCCGCATCACGAGCATCTTCGGTGGACTCCTTGAGCTCGGCGACGGCTCGTTGAGCGCGCTCGGTGTCGCCCGTGCGAATCCCGTCCTCGATCTGCTCGACAAGCGGAATGGCGGCCACGAGCGTCGTGCGGGCCTTGAGGCCCTGGACGGCCAGTATGGCCGCTGCGGCGGCGGCGAGCAGCGCGGCGGTGACCACGATCGCCACGATCAGCCGCCGCCGGGACCGCACACGTCGCGGGCTCCGGCGAGACGGCTTGGCGATGTCGGTGGCATGGGCCATCGGCCGATCCTGGCACGACAGGCACCTCCAGGGCGAGAGGCCCGCACCAGGTACAAGAAGATGAACGCCGATTCGCGCCAGAACGTAGGGCGCGGGTAAACTCTCCAAGTTGCCTCGGCGAGGGCGGCCACGATTCGGCTCCGTGATCGACGCGGTGGTCGGTAGTGCGCGCCCGCCCGAGCGCCCCCGAACGCACCCACACCTGCCGAACCGCCAGTCGAGGAGTTAGAACCGTGTCCGATGTCAAGATCGCTGCCGAACTGCGCACCGAGTTCGGCAAGGGTGCCGCGCGCCGCCTCCGCCGCGCTGACAAGGTGCCAGCGGTCCTCTACGGCCACGGCACCGACCCGGTTCACCTGTCGCTGCCGGGTCACGACACCATGCTCGCGTTGAAGAATCCCAACGCGCTGCTCACGCTCGACATCGATGGGAAGAAGAACGAACTCGCCCTTGCCAAGCACGTGCAGCGCCACCCGCTCCGGGGCGTCATCGAGCACGTTGACCTGATCCTGGTACGCCGTGGCGAGAAGGTTGTTGTAGACGTGCCAGTCCACGTTGTTGGCGAGGCGGTGCCAGGCACCCTCGTGAACCTGGACCACCCCACGATCTCGCTGAAGGCGGAGGCCACGCACCTGCCGGAGTACATCGAGGTCTCCGTTGAGGGACTTGAGCCCGGCACGCTAATCCACGCCAGTGACCTGACCTTGCCGAGCGGGTCGGAGCTGGACGCCGACCCGGAGGCGCTCGTGGTCAACGTCACACTTGCGCCCACCGCCGAGGAGCTTGAGGCTGAGCTTCCCCCAGAGATGCTCGAGGGTGCCGAAGTGCCCGAGGAGGCCGCGGAAGCCGCTGAGGCCGCCGAGGGCGAGGCCGCCGAGGGTGCCGAGGGCGCGCCCGCCGAGGCAGAAGGCCGATCCGAGGAGTCCTGATCAACGGCTGGCATTAGACCAGCACACGCGAAGAAGGGGCCGGGTCTACTCATGCCGGATGACGGCTGGCTCGTCGTCGGGTTGGGTAATCCCGGCCCTTCGTACGAGAACACTCGGCACAACGTGGGCCATTTGGTCGTCGAGTTGTTGGCCGAGCGAGCCGGCGCGAAGCTGAAATCTCATCGACGAGGCCGGTCCGACGTCGCCGAGACCCGCGTCGGCGGTCCACCCGGGGTGCGGGCGGTGCTCGCCCGCCCGAAGTCGTATATGAACCTGTCCGGTGGCACCGTGGCGAGCCTGCTGAACTTCTTCAAGCTCGACACCGACTGGCTCGTGGTGATCCACGACGAGCTCGACCTGCCGTATGGCGCGTTACGTCTCAAGCGGGGCGGCGGCGACAACGGTCACAACGGCCTACGGTCGGTCCGCGCCGCCCTCGGCACCGGAGACTTCTACCGGGTCAGGTTCGGCGTCGGGCGGCCGGCGGGTCGGCAGGATCCGGCTGAGTACGTCCTTAAGCCGTGGAGCGCCGCCGAGCGGAAGGATCTCGAGTACCACGTGGACCGCGCTGCGGACGCGGTCGAAGCGCTACTCGTCGACGGCTTGGCCTACGCCCAGAACCACTACAACAGCTGACGTCAGTGGGCCAGGTTCGCCCGCGGTGGCAGATCCCGCGGGGAGTCACTAGCAGCGCGATTCGGTGGGCCGCCAGATGACATTCTCGTCCCCGAGATGCCAAGGGCACGCGGGATCCTGCTGACCAGATCGTCGAGGTCGTCGATGACGCGTTCCCACGCCTTCGCGCGTTGCCCGAACGGGTCGGGCACCTCGTCGTCTGGATGGGAGCCGAGAACGTCGCGGGGGTCGCGGTCTTCGCCCACCGACGCCAGCCAGTCGCTCAGGCGTTGATGCCGCCGCGGCGGGACCATCTGCTCGATGCGGCGGACGAAATCCTTCAACGTGAAGGTTTTCGGCCAAGCTTCGGGTGAGAGCCCGACGATCTCCCGAACGTGCTCGCGGGTCATGCCGAGGATGAGGTCCGCCTCGATGACTCCCTCTCTGGTGACGGGCGTGCTGCGACGTGGCGCCAGGTCGATACCGCGCTCGGCCATCAAGGAGATGCCGATCTCGGGTGTCGGCTCTCCCGTGACCTTGAGACCAACCGAGCCGACAACGAGCCCGGAGTCGAGATGTTCAAGCCGCTTTTCAAGTAGTGCCGCGGCTATGGGTGACCGGCAGCGCCCAGCGGTGCATACGAAGAGCAGTCTGATGACCACACCTCCACATGGTTCGTTTGGGCTGATTTGTGACAGGACAACTCACGGTGTACCGGGCATTGGAGCCTAGTACAGCGACCCGGCTGATCCTCACTTGGGATCACGTAGATCGAACGGCTCGTGTTCACCAGGGTCTCAAGCTGAGCAAGATCAGGCAAGGAGATCGACTTTTGGTAACGAGTTGGTGACAGCTGGTCGTCTCTTGCCTTATTAGGGCCGTTCGTCACATGACAAACGACAAGCTATGGCGTAGGAATGAGTTGACCAGCTAGCCTTGGATCAACATCCGAGGGGGCTGGGTGTTGAGCAGGTTTTGAGGGGGGCTGTAATGGAAGTTCGGGAGCGGAGCTCCATGGACGCGAGCCTGGGCATCTCTAGGCGGACGCTGCTGCGCCGAGGCGCAGTTGTTGGTGGCGCGCTGGCGTGGACGGTGCCCGTAGTCAGCACGCTCGCAGCGCCTTCTGCTGCCGCAGGTACGCCAGCCGACGGGCTGTCCTTCGTGGCCATTCTGGTCGAGTGCCAAGGCAAGTGGTACCGGATGAAGTGGGAAGTTGATGGGTCTATGTTGTCGCTCGACACAGGGCCGAACTTCCAGATTCCGGGAGGCCCCAGTCTCCTCAACGGTCAGACGATCGAGTCGGGCGCGGCACCGGGCGTCACCGCCGTCCTGAACGCCAATGGATCGCTCACTGTCTCGCTTGGTATGTGCGTTCTGCAGGACTTCGTAGTGAAGCGCGGAGAGTGCAACGCCACGCCTGGCATCGCTGGGCAGCCGGGTGTCCCTCAGTCCGGCACGGTGACCTTCCCTGTGCCCACCTCGCACCTCGCCGGCTGCGCGATCGCCTAAGCGTGGAGAGGCGGCTCCGCTGCGGCGGATGACGGTTCAGGGGAAGGTCCTGACCGCGGTTAGAATTTTGGGGGGGTTCGACTGTGGCTAACCGGCCGTTACGCATACTCCATGTGGTCAAGGGGCTCGGTCCGGGAGGTGCAGAGCGGCTCCTGTCTGCGGCAGCTGCTGAACGTGACCGTGAGCAGTTCGACTATGAGGTCGCCTACGTCCTGCCCTGGAAGGATCACCTAGTTCCGCAGTTCACCGCCGCCGGGATCACCGTGCACTGCGTCGGTACTGGCGGTGGCCGAGTGTGGCCAATGCTGAACCCGCACTGGGTTGCCAGGTTGGCGCGCCTAATCCGCGCCCGCCGCTACGACATCATTCACTGCCACTCGCCCTTGGTCGCAGGCGTCGTCAGGCCGCTTGTCGAAACGCTCGGCCGTGATCGTCCCCGGCTGGTATCGACTGAACACAACAGTTGGACGACGTACGCCCTACCAACGCGCCTCCTGAATCGCTTGACCTTCCGGCTGGATGCCACGTGCTTCGCGGTCTCAGAAGAGGTACGAGGCTCCATTCCGGCGAAGCTCCGTCGCAAGGTCGAGGTTGTGGTCCACGGCATCCAGCTCGACGACGTGCGAGCGGTACGGGACCAGCGCGATGCGGTACGAGCGGAATTCGGATTCGGACCGGACGACGTCGTCGTCGGTACCGTTGCCAACTATCGGGCGCAGAAGGCATATCCGGACCTGCTGGCCGCCGCCAGGATCGCTCTCGATGCGGTGCCAGATATGCGGTTCGTTGCGATCGGCCAGGGACCGCTCGAAGCGCAGGTCCACGCCGAGCATTCACGATTGCAGCTGGGCGATCGGTTCAGGCTGCCTGGGTATCGGAGTGATGCCGTCCGCGTACTCGCTGGTTGCGACATCTTCGTGCTCGCATCTCATTACGAGGGATTTCCGGTCGCGTTGATGGAGGCACTGGCCTTGGGGCTCCCGGTGGTGGCTACAGCGGTGGGCGGTATCCCAGACAGCCTCGCTGATGCGCGGGAGGGCTTCCTAGTCCCACCGAAGCAGCCGAAGGAACTTGCGGATGCGCTGGTTCGCCTTGGAAGAGACCGCGAACTGCAGTTGGCGATGGGCAAGGCTGCCAGCCAGCGGGCTGACTACTACGACATCGCCCGTGCTGTACGCCACATCGAAGCCGTGTACCGCAGTCTGAGTAGGGACGCATTGGCTACCGTGCCAGAGACAGACGGTGCGTGATGTGCGGGATCGTAGGCGTTCTCTCTCTGAACCCCTCTGCGTGGGCGGAACATTCACGCGAAACCGTCATCGCGAGAATGGCGAGCACAGTGCGCCACCGTGGTCCTGATGATTACGGGCACTGGACCGACGAGGCCGGTCATGTAGCTCTTGGTCACCAGAGATTGGCGATTCTCGATACTTCCCACTTGGGTCATCAACCTATGATGTCGCACCTCGGCCGTTATGTATTGACCTATAATGGTGAGATATATAACTTCCGCACGCTGCGAAGTGAACTTGCTGCGTCAGGATCCGCCTTCCGCGGTAACTCCGATACCGAGGTTCTCCTGGGCGCCATCGAATCGTGGGGACTGGAGGCTGCGCTGGCCCGGGCAAGCGGAATGTTCGCGTTTGCTCTCTGGGATAAGCAGAAGCGGGAACTCAGCTTGGTGCGTGATCGTCTTGGTGAGAAGCCCCTTTACTACACATGGGTGAGCGGCAATCTTGTCTTTGGCTCAGAACTGAAGGCGCTACTGACATATCCAGACGCCACATTTGACTACAGTCGTTCAGCGCTCAGTTTGCTCCTTCGCCTCGGATACATACCTGCGCCGTACACAATCTATCAAAACGTGTGGAAGGTGCCGGCTGGATGTATCCTTCGGATCTCGGCCGACAGCTCCTCTCGTCATGGCGAACCTCAGCCATACTGGTCTCTTCGGGACGTTGCCTTCCGTGGCGTCACAGATCCATTTGCGGGATCAGAAGAGGAGGCAGTCGAGGAACTGACGCGCCTGCTCGAGGTCTCGACACGCGGACGTTTGGAGTCCGACGTGCCAATCGGCGCGTTCTTGTCAGGCGGGGTTGACTCGTCCACGGTCGTGGCCCTGGCGCAGGCCGAGAGCGGTGAGCCGATCAAAACGTTCACCGTCGCAATGGATGACCATCGCCTCGATGAGGCAGCCGACGCTCATGCGGTGGCACGTCACTTGGGAACGGATCACCACGAGATACGCTGCACCGAGCGGGAGGCGTTGGAGCTAGTCCCCCAGCTGTCGACGCTCTACGATGAACCTTTCGCCGATCCGTCACAGATTCCGACTGCGCTGATCTCTCGGCTGGCACGCCAGCACGTGACGGTCTGCCTGTCTGGCGATGGTGGAGATGAAGTCTTCGGAGGCTATAACCGGTACGTACTTGGTGGTATGGCGTGGCGATATATGCGCCGGACGCCATCGGCAATGCGTTGGCTCATGTCTCGGATGCTGTACGCGGTCCGACCGGACGCGTGGGATCGGATAGGGACAATAGCAGGTCGTTTGCCGGGGATTTCGGACTCGCAGCGCTCCTATGGCGTTAAAGCACACAAGCTGGCTCGACTCCTGACCGCAACCAATTCGCAAGAGGTGTATTCACGGCTGGTCTCGCATTGGAACGATCCGAATGAGGTTGTCGTTGACGGTTCGGAGCCTGGTAGCTGGGCAGATATTTTGAGCGTGTGGTCCAGCTTTGCAGATCCAATTGCGCCGATGCTACTCGCTGATGGCCTTGTGACACTGCCGGACGACATGCTTGTGAAGGTCGATCGAGCGAGTATGGCGTACTCACTCGAGACCCGTTTACCGCTGCTGGACCCGGCCATCGTTGAGTTCGCCTGGCAGCTCCCGATGGATATGAAGATCCGTGGCAGTACAGGAAAGTGGGTTCTCCGCAAAGTTCTCGACAAGTTCGTGCCAAGAGAACTGATCGACAGGCCGAAGTCGGGCTTCGATCCGCCACTGGGAGACTGGCTTCGTGGACCCCTCCGCGACTGGGCGGAGGAGCTGCTAGATCCACGGCGGCTCACCGAGCAAGGTTTCTTGGATCCGACGAAGGTTAGGCAGAGGTGGCGCCAGCATGTGAGCGGCGCTCGGAACCATGACTACGCCTTGTGGGCCGTTCTGATGTTCCAGGCGCATGTCGAAAGCCGTACGAAGGTATGAGCGGGAAGACCGAACGAGCGTCTGGCGGCGAGATCGTGGTCCGCCGCATGGACCCGAGTGACGGCCAGCAGGTGCTTGCCTTGCTGAGGGTCGCCCTGGGCTGGCGGCGCGAGGATCCAAACGATGCCTTCTTCGACTGGAAGCACCGGGAGAATCCGTTCGGTGAGTCACCTTGCTGGGTGGCCAGCGTGGGACCTGAGATCGTTGGGTTCCGGACGCTCATGCGGTGGGAGTTCGATACGCCGGACGGGCCCGTCCGAGCGGTGCGAGCCGTCGACACAGCTACGCATCCGAACTACCAGGGCCGGGGCATCTTTTCGGCTCTTACGCGACAGGCCGTCGAGGAACTCACGGCCGAAGGCGTGGACTTTGTTTTCAACACACCGAACGACAAGAGCCGGCCAGGCTATCTCAAGATGGGGTGGAAGGACGTCGGTCGGCTCCCAACCGGTCTGCGGCCGGCGTCACTGTTCGCGTTGCCGCGGATTGCCGCCGCACGGGTGCCTGCAGAACTGTGGTCAGAGACCACGAAGGCCGGGTTTGCGGTCTCGGAAGCGCTCGGTGACGACAATGGCATCGCAGGACTGCTGGCCGCGTTGCCGAAGAGTAGCGGGGTGACTACCCGACGCACGCCGGCGTACTTGAGGTGGCGCTATGGCTTCGAGCCGTTGGCGTATCGGGTGGTCTTCGCCGGGACGTCGATTGCCGATGGGATGTTGCTGTTTCGGTTGAGGCGGCGGGGGCGGGCGACGGAACTCGTCGTCGGTGACTTATTGCTTTCGGAGCCGACGCCCGCGGCGGCGCGGCGGCTCGTTCGCTCCGCGTTGCGGGCGACGAGCGCCGCCTATGCCCTGGGACTCAGGACGATGACGTCGAGCGGCCTCCTGCCACTTCCTGGGCAAGGCCCCATCCTCACCTGGCGCAGCCTCGGCAGCGAGACAATGCCGCCGCTCGCGGATTGGAGACTGTCCCTCGGCGACATCGAGCTCTTCTAACGACTTGAGTCGCCGCTCACCATTGGTTGAACAGGTTGTCGATGAGCCGAACAGCATCGTCGAGGTTGCTGATCGTGAGCCGGTAGCACTCCGCTCCCTCGACAATTCGAGCCAGTACGGCAAGGTTGCGCTCAGGCGCGTCCCTGAAGTGGAACGTCGAGTCGGCAAGCCGAACCAGCATCGCTGCCGTGGGCACGGGCTCCAGCCGAGTGATGGCATCGCGAGCGTATGTTGGCTCGATCAGGAACCGGATCGGTGCCGGGCCCGCCGCCGCATCGGGACGGATCGCTCGGGCCGGCAGCTGCCACTGCCCAGCCATGCGATCGGCATGGGCGGGACGGACATCCGCCAGAACTTCCCATGACCCGCGATCGATCGATAGAGCCTTGGGGTATGGCTGAGGCAGGAGGGTGGCCGGCTCGATCGCCACAGCCTCGTCGGTCAGGTAGCCGAAGCCAGCCCGAACCAACCCGGCGACGGTGGTCGTCTTGCCACTCTCCGCAGGTGCTGGCAAAAGCACAGCCATGCCGTGCCGAACAGCGGCGGCCGCGTGGATCACTGGGCCGGTTCGCGTAGCACCCCGAGCTGCCTCGGTGTTGATGTGCCACAGCAACAGCGACAATGTCCTGTCGAGCCAATCGGTAGTGGCGACAAGCCTGCCGCCATACCGGATGGCGTAGCCGTGCTGATCTAGACCAAGAAGCTCGTACTTCTTGGCTCCATCCGCGGCAGGGTCGGCGAGGTCGGCGAATACGTAGTTGAGGTAATCGCAAACGACCGGATCGTTCGTTGCCACGTCGAACCGGTGCCCGATCGCACGGCAGCGGTGAGTCCGGTGCGGAGCATGTGGCAATGGCGATATTCCCGGAACTGGTGGCTCAGCAGACTCTGCGGGGTGTGCCGCGCCGGGTGTTCGGCCAGTGAACTGCGGCGCAGCGACGGAGCCGGCAAGCAATCCGCGCTCCCAGAGTGTCTGGGCGAGCCTCGTGAGGTACGCCAGAACATTGGCTGGCTCGGCGTCGTGGTCGGACGCCAGCCGGCTGGCGAGCGCGCCCAGGGTAACGTCGCCGGTCAGCTGCGCCCACACCGTAGATGCTGTCCGGTCGAGGTGATGGAGAGCGTCCGAGTCCGGGGCGTAGACAACGGTCTCACCCTCGATCGGCACGGCGACCAGCCCGGGTCTGCGGACCGGTGAGTACGTCGGCTCTATTTCCACCGAGGATATGGTCACCTCGACGCTCCGGCGAAGGCTTCCCGGATTGCGGTGGCCGACTCATGACACCGAAGGACGAGGTCGGCGAGCTGCCGAACGGTTTGGTCACTCATCTGTGTCCACAGTGGCAGCGTCAGCACCCGTGGCGCGAGTTCGTCCGTGGCCGGCAGCGGGGGGCTGGGTTCGTCCAGGTAGGCGTATGCCTGCTGCATATGTACAGGTGGGTAGAAGTACCGCCGGGTGTCCACGCCCTCGGCGGCGAGCGCGGCACCAAGCGCCGGTACATCCAGCCCATACTCGTCTTCGCTGACGATGAGTGTCAGGTCCTTGAACGTGGACAGGTCGGCCGAGTCCACCGCCGGAATCTGGATGCCTTGGACGCGGGCGAGCCGCTCCCTGAATAGCTCGACCTGCTCGTTGCGCCGCGCTACCCGCTGCGGCAGTTCGGACAGCGAGGCGAGTCCCACTGCAGCGTGCAGCTCCGACATGCGGGCGTTGAGGCCCGCGACACGACAGTCGTAGTCGCCTGGGTTTCCGTAGTTGCGTGCGAGCCGCACTTGAGCGGCCAGATCGCCGTCTCGGGTGCTGACCAACCCGCCTTCCCCGGCCGGCGCAACCTTCGTGGGACTCATGCTGAACACCTCAGCAGTGCCGAAGCCACCCACTGGCCGTCCGCCGCGGCGGCTGCCCAACGCGTGAGCGGCATCGTAGACGATCGGGATGCCGGCATCCGCGGCGATCTCGTCGAGTCGCTCCACGCGACACGGCGTGCCGTAGATGTGGGTCGCCATAAGGGCGCTCGCACCAGCCAATCGCTTGGCGGCGTCATCTGGGTCGAGGGTTAGCGTCGCGGCGTCGACGTCGGCGAACACGGGTTGCCCACCGGCCCAGACGGCAGCGTGCGCGGTCGCGGAAAATGTGAAGCTTGGCATCACGACCGAACCGCAGGCCTGCAACGCCTGCAAGACCAGCATGAGTCCGGCAGTGCAACTCGCCACTGCGACGACGTGGGGTACCTCGAGGAAGTCCGCAGCCGTCTCCTCGAGCTCGCGTACGGTGGGTCCGTTGGTGAGCATGCCGCTGTCGAGGATGGCTTCGAGGCGCTGGCGTAGGTCTGCACGATCCGGCACGACCACGCGCGTGAGCGGGAGTCCGTCGGGGAACTCGCGGTCGCCTCCCAGAACAGCGAGGCGGGGAGTGGCGGCGCGGACGGCAGGTTCGGTCAACGGTGCTCCTTAGTGATCACGCGGGTGCTCATTACCTCAGACAGGGCATACCGGATCCGGGCGGTGAATCCGGCGTGCCGCCCCTGAAGGTATGTCCGGCGGGGAAAGGCCATGGCTGACACATAGGCGAGTTGGTCGCGCAAGCTGCTGATAGCCCGAACTGAATCGAATGCCTGCGCGGCATATGTGTAGTGCGGCGAGGTGGCCCGTGCCAGCTCCCGCCCTTCGCGGCGTCGCGGCTTGAACCTAGCCGCCCAGACCGACAGGGGAACGTCCTCGGCCAGTTCGAAGTTCCGCCACGTCGTCGTGACGGCGTGGGCGACGACTGCCTCGCCCTGCCAGGCGGCAGCCAGGATGAGGAGACGGTCAGTGGCCAATTCGCCAGTAAGGAGCATCTGGGCGATGTCGCGTTGCGGCACAAGTCGGGGTGGTTTGTTGCCGAGCACCATGTGGTAGCACGCATGCAGAAAGCGTTCCTCGGCGCCCAGTGCTTCGAGCGTGCGACCACCCAGCGTGAACCGGTCCGGTTGCGCTGCCCAGAGCATGCTCACGATGATTCGCTGCCCGAAGCCGCCCGATGCGAGCGTTCGGTGCAGGTCCAGTTCTTGGCCATCTGGGCCTATGACGCTGACACTCTTGGCGAAACGCCGGTCGAACCCGTCTCGCGGCTCGGGGAACCGGCGGTCGTAGCCCAATTTGTTGAAAATGTCGATCGCGCGATCAAAGGCGTCCGGGGCGATGAGCAGATCGATGTCGCCGAAATCTCGCAAAGCCGGCTCAGAGTAGTCCAGGTGTGCCAGTGCCGGCCCCTTGAGCACACGGAAGGGTACGTTGGCGTCAGCCAGCTGTTCGGCTATCTCCACGAGGTTGGCTTCGAGTGTCAGCACGGCGCCCATCGACCGCAGCTCGGCATCGAGTACCTCGACGAGCTGGCTGTCGGTGGTCGGCAACGCTCCACCCACGACGGCGTGCGCAAGTAGGGGGACGACTCGCTCCCATTGCGCAGCGCGCAGCAACGATTGCCAGGCGTCCCGGTCGAGGGGTTGGACAACCGGTGCTGCCCGGGCACCAGGCAGACCATGTGAGGTCACCCAGCGCAGCAGCGAGTTGATCGCCCCTGGATTCACTGCTGAGCCGCCTCGTCCAGCACGCCACGGGTGACAAGTTCGTCCAAGATTGGCGCGATGTCGCGCACGATGTCGTCGGCCGGCCGAGCGTAGCGGTCACCCAGCCGGTGTGCTAGCTGGTCAATGGTCAGCGGGGTGCTGAGCAAGTGCCAGATGTCTTCTCCGGTGCCAGTCAGTGCAATGACGGAGATGTCCGCAGCCGGCCGCACCAGGACTGAGCCGTGAATGTGTCGCCAGACTGTCCTGTTGGCTCGTCGGTACCAGACAAGCACAGCGCCCCCTTTGAACCCTACGACGACTGTGTCGCCCTCCTACGCCGACCGGTTGCCGCCGAGCCATCGCTGACCCGACGGCTTGGATGTTCCTCGTGTGGATGGCCCCACTCGTTGTCGATCGGCGTCCGCATTTCCTGCGTCGGGTCGTCAGGGTCCGCGAGCGACTGGGCAACGGCAACCGTGCGCTCCTGGTCGGTGCCGGTGTCGTCGCGATCTGTCGGA
>DASTNZ010000160.1:0-33312 GCA_035762665.1 Jiangellaceae bacterium
CCAGGCTGATGTCGGTGGCCTCGTCCACCGGTGCGCTCATACTGAAGCTGACACTTGCCCCTGTGTCGTCAAGGACGCTTACCGCTCCCGTGGCGGAGTCCCAGGTCAGATGCGCCAGCCGGTCGACGGTGAACACCCGCCGGCCGTCCAGGTAGAGCGAGTATCCCTCGGGCACGTTCTCGTAATGGGCCGCGCCTGGCTTGTTCCACACCACCGTCATGTCCTGGCCGTGGTAGCGCAGGTTGTTGATGGCGAAGTAGTCCCAGTCAACGTCGATCGGCCACAGTTCCAGCACGTCGTCCAGGCGCGGCCGGACGCCGGCGATATCGTCGATGATCATGAAGTTGTACGCGCCCAGGATGTTGTGGAAGATCCCGGATCGGCCCAGCGTCTGGTTGTTGGGGTTCCAGTTGAAGAAGAACTCGTTGTTGTTCGGCAAACGGTTGTCGCCGCCTACGTACTGAACCCAGGTCAGCCACTCGAGCAGCGCGCCATACATGCCAGGCGTGACGTACTCCGACGGGTAGTGGCGCAGCGCCGCCGCGAACACCTGCGCCTGTAATGTCGAGTTGATGTTCGAGAAGTTGTTGGTTCCGGGCAGTCCGACCGCCGTCGCGAAAGCCTTGTCTCGCTGGTTCGCCGTGTAGAAGGGCATGATCGGGAACTCCGCGGCGTCGGCGTAGTAGCGCAGCGCCTCCCGGTACTTCGGGTCCTCGGTCGGAACGAGGCGCTCGATGAACGGGGTGAAGTTCTGATGATCTTTCCACTGGACCGGCTCATCGTTTGCCACAATGCGGTGCTTGAACACCTGGCCAGGCCACTCGCCAACGAACTGCGGCGCAGTGACGACTGTGGCGTTGTTGGCATTGCCGGAAGAGTCGACCGCGGTGGCGAGGTTGGCGTCCTCGTCGAATTGGTACCACGCTACGTTGCCGCCGCCGGTGGAGCCGGCGGGGGAACCCACCAGCGAAGCGATCTCCGCTTGGGTCAGCGCCCGGTCGTAGATCTGGAACTCGTCGACGGCGCCGTTGAACAGCGGGTCGGCGTACTGTGAGCGCCCGATCCAGTTACGGGTGGTGTTGCCGAGGTTGGCCGGGTCGAGGGTGATGTTCGAGTTGCTGGCCAGCGGTTCGCCGTTCAGCCAGATCGTTGCTGTCGTGCCCTGCAGCGTGACCGCGACATGCTGCCATCCGGTCGGTAGCACCTGAGACGACGTGACCTGCTGCTCGCCGCCGGACCCAGTCGTGGTGATTGCGAACCGCAGGCCGTTGGCGGCACCGCCCGCGTCGGGCGTGAGGAACATGTTGACCGCAGTGCTCGAACCGAAGTCGAACACTCGCGACCAGGCCTGGTTGCCGTTCCAGTTGACCCAGGCGGCGATCGTCAGGTCGGTGAGCCCGCTGAGGATTCCGGTCGGCATCTCCACGTACTGGTTGGGCGCACCTCCGTTCAGCCGGACAGCGTTGCCAAAGCCCTCCTGCCCGGCGATCCGGGTAGCCGGCACCGGTTCGAGAGTCGGCGGATCGGTAACCGGACCGTCGTCCCACAGACTGAGCACGGCGTCCCGGATGCTGGCCGCCAGTTGCTCCATCTCGGCCGCCTTGACATCGTCACCGAGGGTTGCGTACGCCTCGGCGGCAGCGAGCGCCCCGGCGTACTGGTACGCCGATTCGGCCCGGTCCTGCCGTACCGGCAGGCCGAGGTACTGGGGCCAGTGGAGGGTGGGGGTGTCGGCATCGTTGCCGGTGAACAGACCCGAGTTGTACTCCACGAGGAAGTTCCCGTTGGTGTCGAACTTCGCCAGTTGACCCTCGACATCGCACTCCGCGTAGCGGGCGAAACTCTCCAGGAGCGTGCGGTCGCCGCCGTGGATCTTGTACGCGTTCCAGCCTTCGCGCGCGATGTACTGCTCCATGCTGTTTCCCCAGCTGAAGGAGCCGTTGTTGTCGTGGAAGGCAGTGCACTGGTTCGTGTCGCCAGACGACAGCCAGTTGCCGTAGGAGGAGGTCGCGTCGCGGAACCACTTGAGGTCCTGCAGGTGCATCGGCTGGGTCAGCTGGATTGCGTTGTTGTAGCCGAGGATGCCCTCGATGGATACCGGGTACTGGAAGTCGTTGCCTGGGATGTTCGCGTCGATGTAGTTGTAACGGTTGAGGAACGTCCGGTAATAGGACATCTTCTTGATGTTCTGATCGGGCACGTCGATGTACGGGACGTTGTCGGCCCACCATTGGTTGTACTCGGCAAGGTGGGTCTTGAACGCCGTGCCGGGGTCGTAGCCCTTGTACCGCTCGTACTCCGGGCCGGAGTCTGGGATCTCGCTGGCGATCGCGCCCAGCTGCAGCTTGAGGGTCACCGACTGGCCTGGGTCGAGCGTCACGGTGCGGACCAGGTTGCTCCCGCTCGCGGTGAAGCCCTCACCGCTGAGCCGGGTGGACACGGTGGTGAGGTTGTAGCGGGTGTTGAACGTGCCGGTCCGCTCCGTGCCATCCGCAGCGGTCGACTGCGTCACCGCTGCAGGCGTGGCGGCAGTAACGGTTCGAGTTGTCGTTGTCTCCTCCGTGTTGGTGATCTCCAGAATGGTCACCGCCACGTTGTTGTGGGTGATGAACTTTCGCTGCTGCACGCTGAGCCCGCTGCCGGTGTGCACGCTCGACCAATGGCTGGGGTACTGCCGACGCTCGGCTGTCTGCTCGGTCAGCGTGGCATCGGAGATCGTGACCGTGTAGAGGTTAGTGACCCCGGACGCGATTGCCTCGCGGTACGCGAAACCGCCGCCTCCTTGGTTGGCGCCGGTGCCCTGGCCCGCGAACCCTAGGACGCCCGGATTGTGGGTGTACATGTAAAGCGCTCGGCCCTTGGTGTACAGGGCGTTGCCACCGCTCCCACCGGCCGGCCGCTCGAGGATGCGGTCGATCCAGAAGGACTCGCCACCGGCCGCGGTGTCTGCGTCGAAGATCGCCTGCAGCATGTTCGTCGTCGGGTCGAACTGCACCGGCTCCTCGGGCACCGGCTCGTCGAGACCGCCGTAGGTGGGCTCGCCAGGATCTACGGCCGGCGGTATGTCGCTCCCATCGGCCGACGACGCCTGGCTGGCCACCGCCGACACGACCAGGCTCGCTGCGAGAAGTGGGGCGAACCCTCGGCGGAGAACCGCCCGCGGCCAGCGTTCCCGGGCGCGCTTATGCATTGGTTCGGAAAGTGGTCTCACGTCCTCGCCTCCCAGATGTGAAGGGCCACAGACCCCTGGATCCCACGATTAGCTGCCCAGGGCGAGCTCGCCGAGCTCGGCACCGGTGAGGCCGCGTTGGTAAATGCGGAAGTCGTCGACCAAGCCGCGCAGGTACGGGTCGGCCGGGTTTTGCGAGCGGCCGATCCAGTTGTTGGCGGTGTTGCCCAGCCTGGCCGGATACAGGCCGATGTTCGGGTTCTGGCCGACCTGCACACCGTTGACGTACAACGTGCCGACGAGGGCGGACTTCGTCACGGCGACGTGCACCCACTCACCTGACGGCAGCGGCGCGGTACCGTTGATCCGCTGCGCCGCGTTCGGGCCGCTCACGGTGATGGCGAACGACACAACACCAGCGGCGCTCTGTGGTGTCAGATGCATGTTCACGTTCGCGCTGGCTCCGAAGTCGAACAGGTGCTGCAGCGCGCCCGGACCGTCAAGCTTCACCCAGGCCGCAAGGGTGAAGTCGTACATGTTCCACAGGATGCCGGCGGGCAACGCGACGTACTGGCCATCGCCGTCCAGCCGCACCGCGGTGCCGTTCATGCTGGGCTCCCGCGTCGCCTCGCCGACCAGGCTGCCGTCCCAGCCGTTGCCGGTCCGGTCGACGGCCGTCGTCCCATCAGGCTCGTCGAAGGGGTACCGCGCGACCGGATTTCGGGCCTGTGAGCTCAGGGTCTGGACCACGGGCTGGATCGTGCCGTCCTCGTTGAACCGGAGCCGGTCGATGCACACCGACCGGCGGAACTCGCCACCGCCGGGCAGCATGCCGTTGTGGTAGACGATGAGCCATTGGTTCTTGAACTGCACGATCGCGGCGTGGTTCGTCGTCGTGTTGGTGACCGTGTCGAGGATGCGGCCGCGGTAGGTCCACGGACCCAGGGGTTCGGTAGCGGTCGCGTAGTCGATGGTGGCCGGGTTGCCGCCGGTCCTTGGGTTTCCCCGCGCGTACGCGAGGTAGTAGAGCCCGTTGCGCTTGATCAGGTACGGCGCTTCCCAGTAACCGGTGAGGCCCTGTGGTGTCATGACGTTGACTGGCGGTGAGATGATCGTCGCAGTGCGGCCGTTGCCGGACGAGTCGAGCGCCTCCGCGCCGGCGTTCTCGTCGAAGCGGTACGCCGCCACCGTGCCGGCTCCCGGGTCGCTCGCCGCCAGGCGAGCGATCTCGGTCGCGTCTAGCGCACGGTCGTAGATGTGGAACTCGTCCACTGTGGCGTTCAGGAACGGGTCGGGGTACTGCGACCGCCCGATCCAGTTGTTCGTCGTGTTGCCGCCCCCAAGCTGGGACGGGTTGATGGTGATGTTGTTGTTGGTCGCCACCGGGACGCCGTTCAGCCAGAGCGTGCCGACGATGCCAGTGCGGGTGACCGCCACGTGCTGCCATCCGGTTGGCAACTGGGGCGCTGCGGTGATCCGCTGCTCGCCCCCTGAGCCGCTGGTCGTGATCGCGAACCGCAGCCCCGCACCCCCGGCGTTAACGGTCAGGAACATGTTCTGAGCCGTGCCGGTACCGAAATCGAAAATGCGGGCCCAGGTCTGACCCGTGGTCGTCGCCCGGTTTACCCAGACCGAGATCGTGAAGTCGTTCAAACCACTCACGATGCCCGTCGGCAGGCTGACGTAGTCGGCAACACCGTTGAGCTTGACGGCGTTGCCGAGCCGTCCCGGGACCCGTGGGCCGGTCGCTCCACCACCACCACCGTCCAGCTCCTCGAGCTCGATCATGTTGCGCTTGAGCTTCGCGGCCCGGGGGGAGGAGAACGATCCCCAGTAGATGTACGCCTGGCCGTCGTCGTCCACGAGCACGGTCGGGTCGATGTCGAATGCGCTGTGGTTGGCGACGGTGATGTCGATGAGCGGGTGGCCGAGCGCATCCTGGAACGGGCCGAGCGGGCTGTCCGCGACGGCGACGCCGATCGCCATCGAACGGTCTGAAGCCTTCCGGGCTGGGACGTACCAGTAGAACTTGCCGTCCCGCTCGATCATCTGCGGCGCCCAGGCGTTCCGGTCCGCCCAGGCGAAGTCGGCAAGGGTCATCCGCGCGCCATGGTCGGTGAAATGGACCAGGTCGTCGGTGGAGTAGACCCGCCACTCCCGCATGACGAAGTCGAAGAAGCCGAGCGGTGCCTCGTCGTGGTCAACGTCGAGATACAGCCTCCCGCCGTGGACGAACGCGTCCGGGTCCGCCGTGTAGATATCGGTTATGACGGGATTGCCGTGCGCGGTAAAGACCGGATCGGACGCCGGCGCCTGCGCCTCGGCAGCCGCGAATGCGTCGCCACCGAGGCGGCCGGACACGACGGCGCCCGCGGTCAGCGCCCCGGCGGCGGTGAGAAACCGGCGCCGGTCGAGCCGCGCGTGGCCGGATCCGGGATGTTCGTGCTGTTCGTAAGACATGTGCTGCCTCCTCGGTGGTACAGCTCCCTGCCTGACGCCGAGCCGACTTGATCCGTCATTCGAGCCGGATCATCGGAGCACAAGTGACGGGTCAACTCGGTGCCTCGACAGAAGTGGGTCACGGACCGAAATCTGGATCTCCTTGAGCCCGATCCCGAAGTTCCCAGTGCGGGTCATCAGCACCCGCACTCGCTGCGCGGTGAGCTGCGGGAAGGTGACCTGGTTGTAGTTGGCCTGAGGCACGGCGGGCGTCTTCACCTGGCCGGGCACGTCAAACCAGCCGTTGCCGTAGTGGTACTGGACGGTGTACGACGCCGGCTGGCGATACGTGTTGCTCGAGGCGTTCTGCTGGGGGTTGTAGCTCTTGTCGTTGAAGAAGTAGAGCTTGACCGTGTCGACTTGCTGCGGTTACTGCAGATCGACCTCGAACCACTGCTGCGCGTCCGGTGAGCCGTTGCCGCAGGCCGGGAGCGCGGTGCTGCATGCGCCCCAGATGGTGTTGGGCGCGAGATAGCCGGCTCGGGCCTGGCCGGCCGGGAGTGAGCCCGCGGTGGAGAATCTTGGAGAGGGGTCTCATGTCAATGCCTCCTCGGGTGAGCGTTCACAGACCCGAGCCCCTCGGGTAGATCAAGTGTTCGCGACATGCCGGGCTGGCCGGCGTGTTGCGTCCAGACGTGCACACTTGATCTCCCAAGGGGCGTTGTGGCGGAGGGCTATTCGTCGAGGAACACCTTCCATTGCAGGGCGCCGACTGCGGTGACGCCGGCCGCGGTCTGGACCGTGACGCGCATGGCCGATGTCGTCACCGTGTCGTGCGTGGTGACGTTGTACTGGTCGACCTCGGTCGCGTAGCCGCTCGGGTTCGACACCTCCACCCAGGCGGAGCCGTCCCAGTACTGGAGCACCCACGAGCCCGGCACCTGCACGCCGCCGCCATCGTCGTACCAGAAGATCTCCGTGCGGTTGGTCGTGATCGGCTCGTCCCAGTTCAGCTGCATCCATTGCTCGCCGCCGTTGGGCCAGGTACCCCACCCGACGCCGATGCCGGGACTACTGCTGGTCGGGTCGATGCCGGAGTTGATGCCCTGGCAGTTCTCCCACGGCGAGGTGTAGGAGCAGGTTGCCGTGGCGAACTGAGCGTAGTTCCCGTCGAACTCGATGACCTCGATGTCCACCGAGGCGCTGCCGGTCTCACCATCGCTGTCGGTAGCGGTCAACGTCGCGGTGTACGAGCCCGGCTCGGTGTAGGTGTGCTCGGGACTCAACTCCGTCGAGGTCTGCCCGTCGCCGAAGTCCCATTCGATGGTCATCTGGTCGCCCTCGGGGTGATCGGCGATGCCGGTGAATTGCACCGTCAGCGGCTCGATCCCCGACGTGGGCGACCCGAAGGCAAGGACCTGCGGGCCGGTGAGCGGCTCGACGTCGATGCCGGTGTTGAAGACCTGGATCTCCTTGAGCCCGACGCCGTAGCCGTCCTTCGGTGTCACGACGACACGCACCCGGTCGGTGGTGAGCCGCGGGAACGCCACCTCGTTGAAGTTCGGCATCGGACGGTCCGAACTGCGGTGACCGAAGATGTTCACCCAGTCCTGGCCGTCGTGGTACTGCAGCCGGTAGATCAACGGCTCTCGGTAGGTGTCGCCGTCGGAATTCTGCTGCGGGTCATAATCCTTGTCGCTGTAGAAGTACAGCTTGATGTTGTCGATCGGCCGGGGTTCGCCCAGATCGACCTCAAGCCAGTCCTCAGCGTTGGGCGAGCCTTCGGTGCCCCAGATGGTGTTGGGGGACACGTAGCCGGGACGGCTGAAGTTGTTGCCGCCCGCCATGGCCGGCAGCCCGCTAACGGTGAACCCATCCACGGCGAACTCGGGCGAGGTCACGCGGGACGCCGGGCTGCTCGTGGTGAACGAGGCCTGGACGGGCTTGCCTTCGGCCAGGTTCTCCGCGCCGCCGGTCTCGCGCGTGATGTCACGTCCGGCCTTCTGCAGCATGTCGACCATGCGGTCGTTCCGACGCAGGGTGATGTCGTTCGCCGGCAGGAGCGGTCCGATGATGCCTTCGACGCTGCCACCGCTCTGGACCCAGGCGGCGCAGACTCCCGCACTCCGGAACGACGGGTTGTAGAAGATCTGCCAACCGTCGCCCCGGCACTGGTTCCGGTCCGTCGGCGATTCAGTGGTCACGCTGAAGTCCACCTCGGCGCCGCTGTCGTCGGGCACTGTCACCTCGGCGGTCTCGCCGTCGAAGGTCACATGGGCGAGCTCGTCGAGCGTGAACAAGCGCTGCCCGTCGAGGTAGGCGGACAAGCCATCCGGCACGGCCGAGCCGTAATGATCGACACCCGGACGGTCCCAGACGACGGTCAGGTCCTTGCCGTGGTAGTTGAGGTTGTTGACCGTGAAGTAGTCGTAACCGACATCGATCGGCCACAGTTCCAGCACGTCATCCAGGCGCGGGCGAACTCCGGCAATGTCGTCGATGATCATGAAGTTGTACGCGCCGAGGATGTTGTGGTGAATCCCGGAGCGCCCGAACGTCTGCGTGTTCGGGTTCCAGTTGAAGAAGAACTCGTTGTTGTTCGGCAGCTGATTGTTGCCGCCGACGTACTGCACCCAGGTGAGCCACTCGAGCAGCGCCCGGTACATACCCGGCGTGACGTACTCCGACGGGTAGTCGCGGATCGCGGCCGAGAAGGTCTGCGCCTGCAGGGTCGAGTTGATGTTCGAGAAGTTGTTCGAACCACCCCGGCCCATGGACGCGGCCTCATCGTTGTCGGCCTGGTTGGCGGTATAGAAGGGCATGATCGGGAACTCATCCGCGTCGGCGTAGTAGCGGAACGCCTCGCGGTACTTCGGGTCGTCCGTCGGCGGGATCCGCTCGATGAACGGCGCGAAGTTCTGCTGGTCCTTCCACGGTATGAGCTCGTCGTTACTGACCAGCCGATGCTTGAACACGTGACCGGGGCGCTCATCGCCTTCAGGGTCGACCGGTGCGTCGTCCCACAGGGTCAGGATCTCTGCCTGCATGTCGTCGGCGAGCGCGGTCATCTCGGCCGCTTTATCCTCGTTGCCGAGCAACTCGTAGGCCTCCGCGGCGGCTCGCGCACCCGCGTACCAGAAAGCGGACTCCGCACGGTCCTGGCGGTTCGCCGGGTTGCCCGCGTTCGGGTGGGCCCAGCGGAAGGAGATCGCGTCGGCGTCGTTGCCGGTCAAGAAGCCGTGCGGGTACTCGATCAGGTTGTTGCCGTTGGTGTCGTACTTGTCGATCTGACCCTTGACGTCGCACTCGGTGTAGTAGGCGAAGTTGCGCACGAGCGCGTCGTCGCCGCCATGGACCTTGTAGGAGTTCCAGCCCTCGCGGCCGATGTACTGCTCGTAGGTGTTGCCCCAGCTGTGCGAACCCGGGTTGTCGGTGAACGCCGCGCACCTGGACATCTCGCCCGACGACAGCAGGTTGCCATACGTGTAGATGGGATCGCGGAAGTACTTCAGGTCCTGCATGTGCATCGGCTGGGTCAGCTGGATCGCGTTGTTGTAGCCGAGCACGCCTTCGAGCGACACCGGGAACTGGTAGTCGTTGCCGTGGACATTGGCGTCAACGAGGTTGAACCGGTTCATGAACGTCCGGTAGTACGACATCTTCTTGACATTCTCGTCCGGGACGTCGATGTACGGGACGTTATCGGCCCACCACTGGTTGTACTCGGCAAGGTGGGTCTTGAACGCCTCGTCCGCCGCGTAGTCGCGGTAACGCTCGTACTCGGCGTTGGACTCCGGCAGTTCCTCGGTCGTTGCCCCGAACTGAAGCTTCAGCGTCACTGACGCACCGGGCTCGAGCGTCACCTCGCGGGACAGGTCATCGCCGGCGGCCCTGAAGCCGTCACCGCTGAAGCGTGGCGTCACGGTGGTGACCTCGTAACGGGTGACGACCCGGCCGGTCCGTTCGGTTCCGTCGCTCGTCGTCTCGGAGGTCGGCGGGGCGGTGGCCGTGACCGTCCGCGTGGTGGGCGAGTCGCTGGTGTTGGTCAACGACAGGAGCGTGACCGCCACATTGTTGTGGGTGATGAACTTGGTCTGTTCAACCCGAAGGCCGGTGGCGTTATGGGTGCTGGTCCAGTGGCTCGGGTACTGCGCCCGTTCCGCCGTGGCTTCCGAGAAGCTCGCCCCTGAGACGCCGACTGTGAACATGTTCTGGCTCGAGCCCGTTGGCCGTTCGCGGTACGCCCATCCACCAGCAAAGCCGAGCGTCCCTGCGCTGTGGGTGTACATGTAAAGAGCGCGCCCACGCGTATACAGGTTGTTACCGCCAGCCCCGCCGGACGGTCGCTCCAGGGCGCGGTCCATCCAGTACGACTCGCCACCCGCAGCGGCGTCCGCATCGAAGATGGCCTGCAGCATGCTCGTGGACGGGTCGTAGGCGACCGGCTCGTCTGGCACCGGGTCGTCCTCACCGGCGTAGGTGGGCGTTCCCGGATCGACCTCGGGCGGGATGTCGAGGTGGTTGGTGGACGATGCCGGCCCTGCCGCGAGAGAGAGCACCAGGCCGGTGGCGAAGAGTGTGGGCAATGCTCGCCTGAGCCAGGCCGTATCCGTCCGCCCGGGCGGGGCGAGAGTTCTGGTGTTACCTGTGAATCCGTAGCGCATCAGGTGCCTCCCGTCATGTGAGCGCTAACAGGCACTGCGTGTGCAGCGTCATGGCTAGTCCTGCACCGGCAACCAGACCCGCATGGTGGACGGTCCCCGGTTCGCCCATGCGTGGTAGGGCAGCAGCGAGATGCCGGCGTCTTGCCGGCTGCTGGCGGGTCTGGTGCCGGAATCCTGGTAGGGCCACGTGGCGTCGTCGGCCTTGACGAGTGAGCCCTGGACAATGACTCGCCCGTCGTGCACCGCCGGTGCCTTCCGGGTATCCACCTGGACGGCATCGACATCGGCATCTCCCGGGAGATCGGTGGACTCGGCGCAGAGCACGAGCGGGCCCCGCTCGACGGCGACCGTCCCCCTGACCGCATCGATCCGAGGGTCCGCTGCGGTCCAGCGCGGTTCGATGGGGAGCTCCAGCCGTACCTTCTCGCCCGTCGTGAACCGGCGGCGGACTTCGATCGTGCTAGCGCCGGAAGCAGCGCGCGTGCCGCCGTCCGGTTCGATAACCGTCGCACCGGCTCGTCCCCAGGGTGGGATCCGAAATGAGAGAGTGACCGGCACATTCGGCGCCTGAGTCACCTCCGCCGTCACGACACCGCTGTTGGGGTATTCCGTGCGCAGGGACAGCGCGATGGGGTGCCCGCCGTCGAGCGTTGTCGTGATCTCGGCGTCCGCGTACTGATGAATCTGCAGCCCATTCCCGTCCGTTGTGGCGAGATAGCCGGCCAGGCTGGCCAGCAGCCGTGCGACGTTGGTGGGGCAGCAGGAGACGGCGAACCACGGCGAGCGGATGCTGCCGGTCGGGCGGGGATTGGGAGTGCTCGGACCCGGTACAGCGTCACGGCTGCGCTGGTGCAGCGTGTTGGCGTAGAAGAAAGCTCGGCCGTCCTCAGCGGGGGACGTGGCGACCACGTTGAACAGCGTCCGTTCGGCCAGGTCGGCGAACTGAGGATCGCCGGTAGCCAGCAGCAACCGCCAGCTCAGCATCACCGATGCGACTCCGGCGCACGTCTCGGAGTACGAGCGGTCCGGCGGCAGCGCGAAGTCATCGCCGAACGCCTCGCCGGTGTGGCGCGCGCCCATGCCTCCGGTGATATACGTACGCCGGGCGACCGCGGCCTCCCACTGGGCGATGACGGCTTCTAGCAAGGCTTGGTCGCCTGTTTCGACGGCGACGTCGACCGCGCCGGCAGCGAGGTAGAGCGCGCGGACCGCATGGCCGCGCAGCACCGTCGCGTCACGCACAGGAACGTCGTCCTGGTAGTAGGCCCGTCCGAGTTCGATGTCGGCCAGCCGGCCAAGCCCGCGCCGGCCGACGAACTCGGCGGCCTGGTCGACGTAACGCTGCTCGCCGGTGAGCCGGGCGAGTTCGACGAGGGCCATCTCGACCCCGGCGTGGCCGCAGATGCCGTCGTTTCCGTCAGGCCCGAATGTCCGGCAGACGTGGTCGGCGGCCCGGACGGCGACGTCGAGCAACCCGTCCCCGCCCGCCCGGGAATGTGCCACCGCGGCGTGAAACAGGTGCCCGTAGCAGTACAGCTCGTGGCCCCACTCAAGGTCGCTGTACCGGGCTGGCTGGCCAGGTCGGCCGAAGGCGGTGTTGAGGTAGCCGTCGGCGTCCTGCGCGCCGGCGGTGATCGCGACAAGCTCGGCCGCGTCGTCCATCGTGCGCCCGCCGCGTGCGGATTCCCATGCCATGGCCTCGAGGAGCTTGTAGACGTCCGAGTCGGAGAACTCGCGGCCGCGGCGCACATCCGACAGCCGTCCGTCGGCAGCGGCGCGCAGGTTGTCGATCCAGCCGACGCGCTCGGCCCAGGACAGTGCGTGCTCTATCGACGCCGACCCGTTGATCCGCTGCCGCTGGGCCCAGAAACCGCCCGTGATGCGAACGTCGCCGAGGCCAAGTGGCCGCAGACGGCCCGAGCTGGGTACGACGGGCACGGTCATCCTTTCAACGCTCCCGACATGAAGCCGCGGACGTAATGCCGCTGGAGGAACAGGAACAGGACCAGGCATGGGATGGCCATGACGACGACGCCGGCCTGTGTCACGCCGAAGTCGACCGCGCCCATGGTCTGCTGCCGGAGCGTGGCCATGGCCAGCGGCAGCGGGTAGCGCGAGCTGTCATTGATCATGAACAGTGGAGCGATGAAATCGTTCCAGGCGTAGAGGAACGCGAACAGCCCCACCGTGATCAAGCCGGGCCAGACCGAGCGCAGCATGATCCGCCACAACACACCGAAGGTGCCGCAGCCGTCGACCAGTGCCGACTCCTCGATCTCGCGCGGCACCGCCTCGAAAGAGATGCGCATCATGAACATGGCGAACGGCAGCTGGTAGAGCGTAAGCACCAAGGCCAGTCCCACCAGCGAGTTGCGCAGCCCCATCTCACCGAACATGACCCACAGCGGGACGAGCAGCGAGGCGTACGGCACCATCAAGATCGCGATGATCAGCAGAAAGAGCACGTCACGGCCGGGGAACCGGAACCGACCGAAGGCGTACCCACCGAGGATCGACAGGCCCAGCGTGAACACCACTGTGAGAACCGAGACGAACGTGCTGTTCCACAGGTACTGCAGCAGGCCCGCGTCGTAATCCATCAGGGTCCGGTAGTTGCCGAACCCGTAGCCGACCTTTTGGGCGGTGGCCCCGTGCGGCGAAACCGAGGCGACCGTCGTCCAGACCAGCGGGATGAGAAACATGATGGCGAGCCCGCCCGCTACCACGTAGTACGAAACGCTGCCGAAGAGTCGCCTGTCTGTCATGGCGTCACTCCTCGACATCCCGCCGGAGGAACCGGAACTGGGCGATGTTGATCACTAGCAGTACGAGCAGGACGACGATCGAGATCGCGGCCGCCTTGCCCAGGTCGAACTGCCGGAACGCTTCGCGGTAGATCAGCATGACGATCGTGGTAGTCGAGTTATCCGGGCCGCCGTTGGTCAGGATGAAGAATTGGTCGAATGCCAGCAGTGACCCGGTCACCGAGATAATCAGGCAGAGTGCGATCGATGGCCGGAGCAGCGGCAGCGTGACCCCGAAGAACGTCTGCCAGCGGCTCGCACCGTCGACCTTGGCGGCCTCGTAGACATCGGTCGGGATGGACTGTAATCCGACCAGGAGGATGAGCATGAAGAAGCCGGCGAACTTCCACACGATGAGCGCGATCGTGGAGGACAGCGCCATGTTGGGGGTGCCTATCCAGCGGATCGGTTCGTCGATGAGGCCAAGTGACTGCAGGATCGGGTCGATCGGTCCGATGGATGGGCTGTAGAAACCCCAGAACAGCAACGACGCCGACGCCAGGCCCAGCGCCACCGGGAGGAAGTACGCGGTCCGCAGCAGGCCGACACCGCGCCGCTTCTCCTGGACGAGCAGCGCCATTGCCATGGCGAGGATGAGCAGCGCGGCGACGACGATCACCGTGTACTTGAGCGTGAATCCGACGGCCGGCCAGAACAGGCGGTCGTCGGTCATTTTCGAGTAGTTGTCCGGCAGGTTGACGCCCTGGTTGCCTTGTAGGAGTGGCCAGTCGCTGGCTGATATCTGGCCGACCAGAAGCAGCGGTACGACAAAGAACGCGAGGACGAACACAGCGGCCGGAGCGGCGTACAGCGCACCCTTGGCTGCACGCGACCGGTACCACGGTCGCTTGGACGGCGCTGGCGGCAGTTCGCCGGGCCCCGCGGCGCGCACCGACTGGGCCACCGGGCTGGTCACCCGTTCCCCCTCCTTCCCCTGCGCCGATCACGCAACAGCTGGGCGACACGCCGGCGGACTGCCTCGCCACCGCGATCGGATCGCACGGCCGAGACCATTCCTGTCGGCGTGTCGCCCAGCTGTTGCATGATCGACGCTGTCCTTGGGCCTTACTTCTACTGCTGGAGGGATGCGTTGACCGCTTCGTTATCCTGGTCCAGCGTCGTGCCGTCCCCGAACACGTAGTTGCGGATCAGTGGCAGCCAGGGGCCCTGCGGGTCGTTGAACGTCTGGCCGAAGTTGAGCGCGTACGGCGTGCGGCCCACACCGGCCACCTCGTTGATCGTGACCAGGCGCTCGTCCTGCTCGGAGTACTTGTTGGACGCCAGGTCGGTGCGTGCCACGACGTCGTTATTCGCAGCCAGGACCTCGACCTGGGCCTCATCCGACAGCGTCCAGGCGATGAAGTTCCACGCCTGGTCCGGAATCTGGCTGTTGGCCGAGATGCCGATGCTGTCGCCGCCGACGAAAGTGGATTCGCCGCCGTCGATACCCCGGATGGGCGCCACGCCGGTCTCGAACGAGTCGGGCATCAGGCCGAGCTGCGTAGATGGCATCGGCATGATGCCGATGTTGCCTTCGGGGAAGAACCCGACCCAGGTGGGACCAGCCTCGTCCTGGGTGCCGGACGCAGTGATGTCGTCCTCGAACAGGCCTTTCCACACGTCGTACACGGCCTGCGCTTCGGGCGCGTTGAGCAGCGACTCGGTGCCGTCTTCGTTCATGACTTCGTGGCCATCGGCCCAGATGCTCGGCCACCAGGTGAAGACCAGGCAGCCACCGCAGTTGCCGCCGAAGAACGTGCCGTTGACGTCGCCACCGAGCGCGTCAATGGCGCGGGCGTGTTCAGCGAACTCCTCGAGGGTCTCCGGCGGTTGCTCGGGATCGAGGCCGGCCTGCTCGTAAAGGTCCTTGTTGTAGAACAGGACGGACAGGTCCATGGTGTGCGGAACTACATGCTGGCGGCCGTCAACCGTGCCGACCTCGATGTGCGACGGCGCGATGCTGTCCGCGAACGGCAGCGCGGCGATCCGGTCCGTGATGTCCAGGTAGGCCCCCACCGTGGTGAACTGCGGTACGAACACGACGTCGAGGCTCAGCACATCCGGCAGTTCTCCGGCACCTGCGGCGGTGCCGACGCGGGGGAGGTAATCGTCGGTGGGGATGACGGTCAGCTCGACTTGGTTCTCATGGGTCTCGTTGTAGGCGTCGACGAGCAGTTGGGACTGGGTTTCGGTGGCAGCACGGGTCCACATGGTGATCGCGGAGCCGTCGTCTACGCCTTCGGCCAGGGCGGCGTCGCCCTCACCTTCCGCTGGCTCGGTCTCTGCACCTCCGGGCTCGGTCTCGTCGTCGTCGCCACCGCAGGCGGCGAGCACGAGCGCGAGGCCTGCGGCTACGGCCGCGAACGTCTGACCGCGGCGGCGCCGAGAGCTGGGTAGGAGTGTGGTGCTCACGTCGGTCTCCTCACGTCCTTGTGATCGTTGTTAGCGTTAACAGTCTTTACAGCGTTGTCTGTTGCCGTGCCGTACGCTCGCTACCCGATTCGCCGGCGGTACTCCGCCCCTGCCCGGCAGAGTCCCGAAACGAACCGAAAAGGTTTTCGGACTCAACCTAGGGTTGGAAAAGCGGCGCGTCAAGAGTTAGCAACATAACCGTGATATGTGACAGGGCGCTGGTGAAAGCCTTTACCGACGGCGTTTCGGTTCGGTGTAGAGTCGGTAATCGGCAACGACCAGGAGGTAGGCAGGTGGCCAAACGCGACACCGGTGCGGCGCCGCGGGTACGGGCCGCGACACTGACCGATGTCGCACGCTTGGCCGGCGTGTCGGTGGCAACGGCCTCAAAGGCTCTCAACGGGCGGGATCATGTACATCCCGAGACCCGGCGGCGGGTGTTCGACGCAGCTGAGCAGCTGTCCTTCACGCCGAACACTCTTGCTCGGGGCCTACTGGCGGGCCGGACCGGCACGGTGGGATTGCTGACCAGCGACCTGGAGGGCCGGTTCAGCATCCCCATCCTCATGGGGGCCGAAGATGCCTTCGGCGCCGGCCAGGTCAACGTGTTCCTGTGCGACGCCAGAGACGACACCATCCGCGAGCGGCATCACGTCCAGGCGCTCCTGAACCGGCGGGTGGACGGGCTCATCGTGGTGGGCAGCCGGACGGACCCCCGGCCGTCGCTCGGCCGAAATCTAGCCGTCCCGGTGGTATACGCCTACGCTCCTTCCGACGACCCCGAGGATTTTTCGATCATCTGCGACAACGGGGCCGCGGGCCGGCAGGCGGTCGAGCACCTGATCGCCACTGGGCGCTCCCGCATAGCGCACATCTCAGGTGACGTGACGTACGCGGCCGCCCGCGACCGGGCCGAGGGCGTGCGGGCCGCCCTCGCCGACGCCGGGCTCGAACTCGTTGGCGACGTACAGTACGGGGCCTGGTCCGAAGGATGGGGACGGGCTGCGGCCGGGCTGCTGCTGGATCGCCATCCCGACGTCGACGCCATCTTCTGCGGTAGCGACCAGGTGGCCCGGGGAGTGATGGACACGGTGCGCGAGCGCGGCCGCCGGATCCCGGAGGACGTCGCCGTCATGGGCTTCGACAACTGGGAAGTGCTGGCCGCCGATGCGCGGCCGTCCCTGACCAGCGTCGACATGAACCTCGAGGAGGTCGGCCGGGCGGCGGCGCGGGCGCTGTTTGCCGCACTCGACGGCTCGCCCCGTTTCGGCGTAGAGGCGCTGCCTTGCCGCCTGGTCATCCGCGGCTCGACCATCTCGCTCAGCTGACCGAAGGGCTTAGAAGCCTTGGGCGAGGCGGTAGTAGGCCTGGCTCCAGCGGAGTTCGTTGGCCAGTTGCCGCCGCGTCGTCGATCCGTCGATCAGCACCAGCTCCGTGCGGGCCATGTCGGCGAAGTCGGTGAGTTCCTCGGCACCGACCGCGGACGACAGGACGGTGTGGTGCGGGCCGCCAGCGGTGAGCCACGATTCGGCAGCGGTCCGGAAGTCGGGCCGCGGCCGCCAAACCGCCCGGGCAACGGGCAGCCGGGGGAGCGGCTCGTCGGGCGGCACTAAGTCGATCTCGTTGGCGATCAGACGGAACCGGTCACCGAGGTCGGCCATACCGAGCACGACCGCCGGTCCTGGCGCGGCGTCGAAGACCAGCCGGACGGGATCTTCGCGCCCCCCGATCGACAGGGGGTGGATCTCGCAAGACGGCCGGCCGGCCGCGATGGTCGGACACACCTCGAGCATGTGCGCGCCGAGGATCTTCTCCTCGCCCGGCACCAAGTGATACGTGTAGTCCTCCATGAAAGATGTACCGCCCGGCAACCCGACCGCCATCGCTTTAACCGCGCGGACCAGCACGGCGGTCTTCCAGTCACCTTCCGCCCCGAAGCCGTAACCGTCGGCCATCAGCCGCTGGACCGCGATACCTGGCAGCTGCCGTAGCCCACCCAGGTCCTCGAAGTTCGTAGTGAACGCTCCGTACCCGCCGCCCTCCAAGAACCTCCGCAACGCGGCCTCGATCCGAGCGGCGTAACGCAGGGATTCGTACCGCTCTCCACCGCGGCGCAACTCCGGGACCACGTCGTAGGCCTCTTCGTACTCTGCCGCGAGTGCGGAGACGTCCGCATCCGGCACCGACGCCACAGCGTCCACCAGGTCGTTGACGCCGTACGTATTGACCGACACGCCGAATCGCCGCTCGGCCTCCACCTTGTCGCCTTCGGTGACGGCCACATTGCGCATGTTGTCGCCGAACCGGACCAGCCGTAGCGAACGCAGTTCGGCGAACCCACGAGCAGCCCGGCACCAGGCCTCGATCCGAGATGCGACGGAGGGGTCGCTGACATGGCCGGCGACGGTCTTGCGCGGGACGCCCAGCCTGGTCTGGATATAGGCGAACTCCCGGTCGCCGTGCGCGGCCTGATTGAGATTCATGAAGTCCATGTCGATCTCGGACCATGGCAGCGCTGCGTTAGCTTGGGTGTGCAGGTGCAGCAATGGCTTGTCGAGCACCCGCAGCCCTGAGATCCACATCTTTGCCGGCGAGAAGGTGTGCATCCAGGCAACGACCCCGACACAGGAGTCAGACGCGTTCGCCTCGAGGAAGACCTTTCGGATGGCTGCGGCATCGGTCAGCACCGGCTTCCATACGACAGGTGTGGCCAGCTCCTCGCTCTTCTCCAGGTTCGCCGCGATCTGGCGGGACTGCTCCGCAACCTGGTGCAGCGTCTGCTCGCCGTAGAGGCCCTGGCTGCCGGTAAGGAACCAGATCTCGGCCGGGGTACGCGGACCGGCCGGGGCCGCCTGTGATGCGTTGTCCATGTCAGCGACTCCTCTGCCCGTAGACGTTCTGGTAGCGGTCGTACAGCCGGTCGATGTCGGCCGGGTTGAGCGGGATCGGTTCTCCAAGCTGGCGCGCGATGTGCACGGTGCGGGCGACGTCCTCGCACATCACCGCGGCTTTGACGGCGGCCCGCGCGTCCTTGCCGATGGTGAAGACGCCGTGGTTGCGCATCAGTACGGCGGGCGAGCGGTGCTTGTCGAGCGCCTCGACGATGCCGCGCCCGATCGAGTCGTCGCCGATGATGGCGAATGGCCCGACTGGGATCTCGCCGCCGAACTCATCGGCCATCGCGGTCAGCACGCACGGGATGGGTTCGCCCCGCGCTGCCCATGCCGTCGCGTACGTCGAGTGGGTATGCACGACCCCGCCGACGTCCGGCCGATGCCGGTACACGTATGCGTGGGCGGCAGTGTCGCTGGACGGCGAGTCGTGCCCGTCGACGAGGTTGCCTTCCAGGTCGCACACGACAATCGCCTCCGGCGTGATGGCGTCGTACGACACTCCGGACGGCTTGATGACCAGTAGGTCCTCGTGGCCGACGGTGCCGGGCACCCGCTCGGACACGTTCCCCGCAGTCCACACGACGAGCTCCCAGCGCAGCAGTTCGGCGTGAAGGTCGGCGACCCTTCGCCGGGCAGCGTTGACGGCGTCGCGCATCGAGGCCGGGACCCGGGAAACTGGGTCGGTGGTGCTCACTCCCACGATCTCCCCATTCGTCTCAAGGTTAGATGGCTTCGGTGGCGGCCCGCTCGACGGCCAGGCCGGCGCTGTACCGATCGAGGTACGTGGAGAAACCGGCCACGTCGGCGGGGTCGGGTTCGGTGACGACCAACGCGGCGTCAGCGAACACGCGCTCATTCAAGAAGGTGCCCAGGCTCTGCTGCTCCGCCGTCGCCATGTAGGCGGCCAGGATGGCCATGCCCCAGGCACCGCCCTCGCCGGCCGTCTCGCCGACGGCGACCGGCGCGCCGATCGCGGCGGCCAGGAACCGTTGGGCCACTCCTTCGGTCTTGAACAGGCCGCCGTGGGCGTACATGCTGTCCAACGCAACGCTCTCGCCGTCGAGCACGCGCATGCCGAGGGCCAGGGTGGCGAACACACCGTGGATCTGGGCGCGGGCAAAGTTGGCCAGCGTCATCCGGCTGTCCGGGCTGCGGACGAAGAGGGGGCGTCCCTCGGTCAGGCCAGTGATGGGCTCGCCGGCGAGATAGTTGTAGGCCAGCAAGCCACCGCCGTCGGCGTCACCGGAGAGCGCGGCCCTGAACAACGCCTCGAAGACCGCGTCCGGCCCGGCCGGGTGCCCCAACGCGGCGGCGAACTTGCCGAGCATGTCGGCCCACGCCCCAAGCTCGCTGGCGCCGTTGTTGCAGTGGACCATCGCTACAAGGTCACCGGCCGGGGTCGCGACTAGGTCCACCTCGTCGTGCACCTTCGCCAGCGGCCGCTCGAGTACGACCATGGCGAAGATCGACGTCCCGGCGCTGACGTTGCCGGTGCGCGGAGTTACCGAGTTGGTGGCGACCATGCCAGTCCCGGCGTCGCCTTCGGGCGGGCACAGCGGGATACCGGACTCCAGCGCGCCGGTCGGGTCCAGCAGCGCGGCGCCTCCG
Organism: Jiangellaceae bacterium; assembly: GCA_035762665.1. Classification (GTDB taxonomy): domain Bacteria; phylum Actinomycetota; class Actinomycetes; order Jiangellales; family Jiangellaceae; genus JASLBX01. The sequence goes on from DASTNZ010000160.1 coordinate 19,991, forward strand.
GCGGTAAGTCGGCCGGCTTCTTCACCCGCTGGGAGCACCTCGGGGAGCAGGCCCTCGACGTTCAGGCCGGGCACGCGATCGGCGACCAGCTCGTTGAACTTCCCCAGCATCGTCCGGTCGTAGCCCAAGGTCGCCGGGTCGACCGGGAACATGCCCGAGGCGTCGCCCACGCCGAGCACGTTGCGCCCAGCCAGGCGCCAGTGGACGTATCCGGCAAGCGTGGTGAGATGCGCGATCTGCGGCACGTGTGGCTCGTCGTCGAGGATCGCCTGGTACAAGTGGGCGATCGACCAGCGCAGCGGGATGTTGTAGCCGAACAGCTCAGTCAGCTCGGCGGCTGCCCGGCCGGTGTTGGTATTGCGCCAGGTACGGAATGGCACGAGGAGTTCGTGTTCGGCGTCGAACGCGAGGTAGCCGTGCATCATGGCCGACACCCCGATGGCCCCGAAGATGGTGGGACGCGCCCCGTGCCGATGCTCTGCGTCGGTCACAAGCCGGGTGAAGCAGTCCTGCAGACCAGCCCATACCGCGTCAAGTGCGTAGGTCCACACTCCGTCGACCAGCTGGTTCTCCCACTCATGGCTGCCGGTCGCGATCGGGATGTGGTCCGGACCGATCAGCGACGCCTTAATCCGCGTCGAGCCCAGCTCGATGCCGAGCGCGGTCCGGCCAGAGGTGATGGCCAGGCGGGCGTCGGGCGGTTCCCCGATCGCGGTGTTAGCGTTCACATCAAGCCTCCTAAAACATCGTGGCGCGGGTGGATCGATGGTCAGCCGCGGGCGGCGGTACTAGCTCGAATGATGAGGGATGCGGGCACCACCACCCGCCGGGGGGGTTGGGACGGGCCGGACTCGATGCGGTCCAGCAATACGCCGATGCTGTTGCGCCCGACGGCGGCGAAGTCCTGGCGCACTGTGGTGAGCGGTGGCGGGAAGAACTCGGCTTCCGGGATATCGTCGAAGCCCACCACGCTGACATCCCGTGGCACCTCGATGCCCGCCTCGTGGAACGCGCGAAGCATCCCGAGCGCCATCTGGTCGTTTGCCACGAAGACTGCTGTGACATCGGCGCCGGCGGCCCGGGTCTCGGCGAGGCGCCGGCCGGCCTCGTGGCCGGAACGAGGGCTCCAGTCGCCGGGTACGGCCTCCGGTATCGGTGCGCCGGCGGCGATGAGGGCGGCCCGCCAGGCATCCTGCCGAGCCTCTGCCTCGAGCCAGTTTTGCGGCCCGGTGACGTGCCAGACGGTTCGATGCCCGAGGCTGAGCAGGTGCTCGGTTGCGGCGGTGGCGCCGGCCACCTGGTCGACGCAGACGACGGGCCGGTCGGGTGCCCGCCCACCCTCGACCGCGACGACGGGGACATCGGCCGGAAGGGCGCTGAGCGCCTCGGCTGCTGTGCGCTGCGGCGCGATGACGATCACGCCGTCCACGGACCGCTCGGCGAGGTAATCGAGGGCCTCCGACACACTCTTGCCGGTGATCGTCTTGAGGCTGACGATGCTGATGAAATAGCCCGCCTCACGAGCCGCCTGCTCGATTCCGAACAACGTGCTGGCCGGGCCGTAGAGGGTTGTATCGAAGGCAACGACGCCGAGCGTGTTGGTGCGCCGTGTGACGAGCGCCCGCGCCGACGAGTTGCGGCGATAGGCCAGCTCCTCGATCGCCTGCATGACCCGTTCCTTCGTTTCCGGGCGGACGTTGGGATGGTCGTTGAGAACCCGCGAGACGGTCTGATGAGACACACCGGCGCGGCGCGCGACGTCGGCCATGACGGCCGGTCGTGTCTTGGCATCGGGCATCCGCGTGGCTCCTCGCTGGCTGGCGTCTCCTGGTGCGGCCATGTTAGCGTTCACAGAATAGTCCACGAACCGCGCGGTCCCCGGAGTTCGACGTGTCTGGCGACATCGTGGAACCTAGGTGCAGCGGCGCAGCCACATCGTGGGCACGTGGTGCAGCGGTTACTCGGCAGCGCGGAGGCTTGGTGCAATTTCGCCTCATCGGCGCGTTGCCAGCTCGCGCCGTCGGCCAACGTTGATGGCTAGCCTTCGATGGCGAGGACGAGAGGCAGCACCGGCCCGGACCCGGCGAGGCGAAGCGAGCGTGCGGCCACCGTCAAAGTCCAGCGCGTGTCGGCGACGTCGTCGATGAGCAACACGGGTGCATCGCCGAGCCGGCCGAGGTGCGCCGAGATCTCGGGCGGAACGGTGAACAGGTTCCACACGGCCGCGAGCCGGTAGGCACTGTTGCCGCCGCGTTCACTCGGCTGTGCGCTGGACGGGGGGAGTGCGAGGGAGCCGAGCAGGGGAAGCCGGCCGATCTCGGCGATGCGAGCCGCCAACGAGTTGATCAGGATGGGATGGCGGCGGGACGGGACTGCGACGACTCCGGCCGGCCGGAGTTCCCAATCCCAGCGGCGCAGGACGTCGACCACTGCCGAGACCACGGGCTCGGGCACCTGCTGGTCAGGTGTGCCCGGCCCGACAAGGTGGCGGAGCCGATCTCCCCAGCCGAGATCGGACAGCCGAGCGAGTGCCCGGCCCGGCTCCGCCCGCTGTTCCGCGGGGATGCGGCCGCGCACGTCGATGCCGAGCGACTGCATCGCCGACGGCCACATCGCCCGTGGCTCGAGTTCGACCCCCGGCTGTTCCAGCCGGTCCCGAGCGGCGGCGATCGCGCCGGCCGGAACCTGGGTGGGGTAGAACGGACCAGCACAGTTGTCACATCGCCCGCATGGGCTCGCCTCGCGGTCATCGAGCGTGTGGCGCAGGTACGCCATGCGGCACCCGGTCGTATTCACGTACTCCTGCATGGCCCGCTGCTCGGCTCGGCGGGCCTCGGCGACGCGGGTGTACCGCTCACCGTCGTACTCCCACGGTGCACCGGTACTGACCCAACCCCCGCCCACCCGCTGGACGGCACCGTCGACATCGAGGACCTTGAGCATCAGCTCCAGGCGGGTGCGGCGAAGGTCGACGCGAGCTTCCAGCGCCGTCGTCGACAGTGGCGCATCGGTGGCGGCGAGCACGTCGAGGACCTGCCGGACATGGGCTTCGGCGGGAAACGCCAGGCTGACGAAGTAGCGCCAGATCTCAACGTCCTCGCGGCCAGGAAGGAGCAGCACGTCGGCCCGCTCGACCGCCCGACCGGCGCGGCCCACTTGCTGGTAGTAGGCGATCGGCGACGGGGGAGCGCCGACGTGGACGATGAACCCCAGGTCGGGCTTGTCGAACCCCATACCGAGTGCCGACGTAGCGACGAGCGCCTTGACGTCGTTGCCGATCAGCGCCGACTCAGCGGCCAGCCGCTCAGCGGGATCGGTGCGCCCGGTGTAGGCGCGCACATCGTGACCGTGTGCCCGCAAGAGTGCGGCGATGTCCTCGGCCGCGGCCACAGTGAGCGTGTAGATGATGCCGCTGCCCGGCAACGCGTCGAGATGGGCGGCCAGCCAGCCCAGCCGTTGCTCATTGCTCGCCAAGGAGAGGACGCCGAGCCGCAAGGCCTCGCGGTCGAGCGAACCACGCTGTACGAAGGTGTTGTCGCCGAGTTGCTCGGCGATGTCTGCGACCACGCGGGCGTTGGCCGTGGCCGTGGTCGCGAGCACTGGAACTCCGGGGCGCAAGGCGGCGAGTGCGTCGCGGATTCGCCGGTAGTCGGGCCGGAAGTCGTGACCCCAGTCGGAGATGCAATGGGCCTCGTCGACGACCAGTAGCCCGAGCCGCGACGCCAGCCCGGGCAGGATGCCGTCGCGGAATCCAGGGTTGTTGAGCCGCTCGGGGCTGATCAGCAGCACATCGACCTCGTCGACCCCGAGCTCCTTCTCGACCTGGTCCCAGTCCTCGACGTTGGCGGAGTTGATCGTGCGGGCGCGGACGCCGGCCCGAGCGGCCGCCTCGACCTGGTTGCGCATCAACGCCAGCAACGGTGAAACGATCAGGGTCGGCCCGGCATCACGTAGCCGCAGCAGCATGGTGGCCACGAAATACACGGCAGACTTGCCCCAGCCGGTCCGCTGGACGACAAGTGCCCGTCGCTGGTGCGCGACGAGCGCATCGATGGCCGTCCACTGATCGGCCCGCAACGCGGCGTCGGGGCGACCGACCAGCGCGCGCAATGCCTGCTCGGCCCCGGGCCGAAGATCGGCACCGGTTCCGGCGCCCCGTTGCTCCGACATGCTGTGGACGCTACCCGAGCATCCCGACAAGGCTGCGCGACGCAACCGCACGGAGCTCGGCACTCGCACCGCCGCAGCTCCGGCTCGGTCGCCCCGGGAAGAGCGGCTCGACAAGCCAGGGCTGGCCAATCTGGCCGTCTGTTGACACGCGAACGGGACCCGGCGCTACGACCGACGCTTCTGTCACCGACATTTGCCGTGGCGGAAATGGTCGACTCATCAGCCGAGCTTGACTACGGTATTGGCGGTCAGTGGGGGTGTCGATGTCTGATGCTGGGCGCCGCCGGCTCGACGAGATCGAGCGGATGCTGCGATTGCTCGCCGTGCTGGAAGCGGCCGGTGCAGTCGGTGTGCGCCAGGACCGGCTGCTCCGGCTGGCCGATTCCGCAGCCGGCCAGGACGATCCGCGGCAGTTGCTCGCCCACGACATCGGGGAGCTGAACCGGGCGGGTTGGGAGATCATCGCGATCGGGTCGGGCCCAGGCCTGCGATACGTCCTGACAACGTGCGGCAGCAGGGTTCCGGTGCAGCTGGACCGGGCGCAGGAAGCAGCGCTGCTCCGCGCATCCCGATCCGCGGCGGGAGCGGTCGGTGTGGCCGATGAAGACCTGCCGGTGGAGAACTTGGCCGAATGCGTGCGAGCGGTCGGTGCCCACGCAGTGCTGTCGTTCAGTTACAGGGGACGGCAACGCCAGGTGCACCCGCGCGCGGTACAGCCCGGCCCGGCCGGCTGGTACCTCGTCGGCCGCGACGACGGTGGGCATGTGGACAAATACTTCGCCGTGGCGAGGATGCGCGAAGTGGCGGTGGGCACTCCAGCTAGCGCGGAGGTCAGTCGCGACGCGCGGCGCGCCGCTCACGATCCGCTGAGCTGGCTGGTGGATCCGCCTGAAGAGGTGAGGGTGCGCACAGCCGCGGCGTTCGCTGGTGAGGTCGAGCAGGCACTCGGGACCGCGATGCGGCGGGATTACGCTGGGGACGACGTGGTGCTGACCATCGCGGTAACCCATCAGGCTGCGTTTCGGCGGCGCTTGTACGGCTTCGGCGGCCGGGTCGAAGTGCTGGCACCGGAGCGGGTGCGGGCCGGCATTCTGGCAGAGCTTTCGCAGCTGGCGGGCACCCTGTGAGCGCGCCACCCAGTGACGTGCGGCGGTTCAGCCGCGTGGCCCAGGCGCTCGCGATCCTGCCGAACTACCCGGAGGGGATCCGGCTCTCCGAGCTGGCGGCCAAGTTCGATGCCACTGAGGACGAGGTCAGGGAGGAGATCAGGGCATACCACGTGGCTGACGTCACGCTCGACCAGCTCGGCGGCGGATTCCACGAGCCCGTGATCGAGTTCGTCGCCGATCCGGACGCTGCGAACGGTGCGGAGGATGTCTCACCGGCCGATGCTCCGTACGTCCGGCTCCGCGATTTCCGGCCGACGTCCAGCGTCGGTACCCATTTCCTGTCGTTCGGGCAGCTGGCAACCGTAGCGGCCGCCGGCCGGCGACTGCTGGCCCAGGAGCCCGAGAACGACGTGCTCGCCGCCGCACTAGATGTGGTGACCGAATCGGTGCTGGCCGGTGTTGCGCCTGGAGACGCCAGGTGGCCGGAGCAGGTGGCCCGCCGGATCAAGCAGGCGGGGGCGGAGCGGCGACGCGTGCGCATCACGCATGCCATGGCGTGGAAAGCGAGCGTCGTCGAGCGGGTGATCGAGCCTTACCGCGTCATACGCACCGGGCACGGGTGGGAGGTCGACGCCGCGGTCGTAGGCCGTGACGGTGCAGTCGCAACCTTCGTGACATCGGGCATCCTGTCGATGGAGGTGTTGCCTGACCGGTTCCGAAGGCCGCCCGATATCGACCATCGGATTGAGCGCCGCCGGCGCACGGTGGCCGTCGACATGGAAATGCCGTACGACGCCCGGTGGGCCATCGAATTGCATGCGGAGTCCGCCGACGTGCTCGGCGAGGATGACGAACTGCTGAGGATCCGCGCCCACCTGCTGCCGCCGGTCGGTCCGCGGCTCGGGCTTATCCTCCTCGCCGCCGGACCGCAAGCGTGCGTCATTGATCCAGCCAACCTGCGCGGCGCCGGCCAAGACCTCGCCAGGAACCTGCTCGCGCACCACGGGGGAGGGTGACGCGAGATCGATGGGGTCAGTCGGCGCGCCGGCTGAACTCGTCCTGGCGCGCGGCGAACTCGTCTTGCGGCCGAACCGTGTGATCGCCGTCGGTCGGGCCGGCCTGCTTCTCGCCACCGAGCCGCGACCGCGCAGCGCCAACCGCCTCGTTGAGCTTCTCCTGCACCTGCGGGACTGTCTTGCTGGCAGTGTCGCTGACGAAGTGCTCGGCCTCAGTGACCTTCTCCTGGACGCGGGGATCGTGCCACGCCTTGTTGACGCTGTCCTTGATCTGCTCGTAGCGTTCGCGTCCGGCTCGGGTGCCGAGTACGTACCCGACCGCCGCTCCGGCCAGCAGTAGCAGCTTGCCCTTCATGGCTCACGACTCCCCTGGGTAAGTGATCTCGCCTACTTCGTTACCACACGTACCCGCCTTGAGCCACCGGTATCACCGTGGCCTCAAGTTTTTTCCGGGAACAATCGCAAGGCTGGGTGCCACCTGCAAGGTGTGCTGGACACCTCAGTTGTGATCGACATCGTCACGATTCCCGATGAGCGCCTTCCGACTCATGCCACGATCAGTGCCCTCACCCTCGCGGAGCTATCGCAGGGTCCACACCTGGCGAAAGACGACCGCAGCCGAGCCGCCCGAGTCGAGCGGCTGCAGGTCGTCGAGGCCAACTTCGGTCGCCGCTGCCATTTGACGCTCAGTGCACTCGGCGGTACGGATTGTTGGTCGCGTTGGTGCGAGCAGCTGGTCGTAATCCGCGGCCGCGGCGGACCGACCTTATGATCGCTGCCACAGCGGCTAACCAGGACCTGCCGCTGTTCACATGCCAGGGCACTTGCCGCATTGGATAACACCTGGAGCAGGAAGAAGTCGGCGGCGCGTCCCGTGCGCAGCGCGATCACAGCCGCGACGCTGGTAGCCAGCAGCCCCACGACGACAGCTCGTGGCTTGGCGCCGCGCCGTATTCGCCACCCTGCGACCGCGGCCGCGACGGTGACGGCAACCGTACCCGCGACGCCGATCGACTCACCAGAGGCCAGCCACGCCACCACGAAGGCGACCGGCGGCAGGGTGGCGTCAACGGCGCCTCGGCGTCCGCCGAGCAGGTCGGCCAGTGATTCGGTGTGAAGTGAATTGTCATGCCGCGGAGCGGACCTGGCGGCGACACCGTAGGGCGGTTCGGCGGGAACTCGTAGCATTCTCAGGCCTCCGGTAAGTCAGCATATTCAGCCCCCGCACCGATCCAGTGTGGCCGGTGCGGGGGCGGTTCGGGCTTCTTACGGACAGCGTGGGACGGGTGCACTCCAAGTGGTGTTGGAGCGATTCGAGACGTAGTAGTCACTGACCCAGCGTCCATCGATGAGCTTGTTCCACACTGACGTCGTCCCCACCTTCGTGCCTGCCTTCTGGCACATCACGTATGCCAAAGATCCACGAGGTAGCGGGCTTCCCGTGATGGCGTACGAGGTGCCGGGACCGGTACGTGCGTTGAGCGACGCCGTGGTCACTTGCCCCGGGTATGTGCACCGTGGCAGTGCGGACGTGAACCCAGTGTTGGAAGGAGTGGAAACGTAGTAGTCGCTGACCCAGGCGCCAGTGGTAAGCCGATCCCACACCGCGGTCGTGCCCACCTTCTGCCCGGACGTCTGGCAGACCACCGGCAGCGAGGCGCCCGGTGCGTAGGTACGGGCGACGGAGTACGAGGTCGATGGCCCGGAGCGGGCGTTCAGCGCCGTCGTGCTGGTCACTTTGTACGTACGAGCTACGGTGGCGAGAGGTGCCTGAAGGATGTCGTTGTCGATATTGATCGTGACTCCGCCCCAGGTCTCGTTGTGGCCGCCGCGGTACTGCTTCGCGCGCTGGTAAACAGCCCACTGTGAGTTGGGTGCGGTTGGCCAGTTGGTCACCGACCGGATGCCGTCCCAACGAGCCATCCACACTGCATCTGGACGGGCGTAGGTGGTCGAGTTGTAGTACGCCGACAGGTCTCGGAGGCCGGAGTCCTGATGCACGTAAACACCCGCCAGGTATCCGGCCGCGTGTAGTGATTTTGTCCAAGCGGACACGTACCTGAGGACGGCGGTCCGGCAGGACGAATCCGTCCGGTCGTAGTGCTCGACATCGGCGAACAAGGCGCTCCCCGACAGGATGCCCAGAGCCTTGGCCTTCGCGACCGCGTCCGTGGCGTCCGACGTTCCGCGCGACGTGGCGTTGGTGGCCGTGTAGCGGTTGGGTTTGCTCCCGAACATGCAGTACGGCTGATACCCGAAATAAGTGGGAAGCAGTTTCCAACCCATGGCCGTGGCGTCGCGGACCCACGCGTTGGTCAGGTTCGGTTGGGCGCATCCCCGGTTGTTGCCGCCGAAGTAGATGTTTACCACTCCGTAGGGCGACGTGCCGCGCCAAGCCTTCAAGGCGGTGAGCGACGGCGCCGCGCAGGTGTCGAAGCCCAGTGAGTTGGCTCGGGTCGCTGCCGACCCGGATGAGTACACGACTGGAGTCTCAGGTTCGCCGGTTGCCGGCGTGGCGAAACCGACCAGAAGGAACGTCGCGCTGAACCCGAACGCTGCCAGACTTAGGATGATCTTACGTGGGCTGGCCATGACACACCTCACTGGACGAAGCCCGGTCGTCTACCTCAAATCTCGTCCTTCGAGACGCTTCGGGTTAGGGCCGATGGTCATCAGGAGGCGGGACCTACCGCTTGTGCTCGGCGCGGGCTCTGAGCAGGAACTGCGCCCTGCGCTGCCATGGGCTTTCCAACATGCCGCCGAGGGCCGCGACCGTGGGAGATCGCCAAGCGCCGCTTTCGGTGCTTGCCGGCCTCTAGGACAGACATCGACCGTAGTCCGGAACGGTCCGCGGTGTGCGGCGTTGTTGTGTCAACCCGTTGGGGAGCACCGGCCAGCACTTGGCGGTCATGTCTCGTTGTCGCGCAGGCCGACGCAGTCGAGGTCCCAGAACGTGGATGCATAGACCAATGTGCCCGTCATCCAGGTCTCGTGGGCGGTCAGTGTGGCCACCTGGAAGGCGGCGTCCGGGATGCGCAGTGAAGGCTTGCGGAAGCTGAGGGCATCACCGCGTCGGAAGCCGAGTCGGGAATAGTACGCGGGGTCGCCTTCGAGGAACACGAGCGGGACGCCACGCTGGTCGAGCAGGTGAAGACCATGTCGGATCAGGGCGGCGCCGATGCCCTGTCGTTGCCGCAGCGGGGTAACCGCCACCGGGCTAAGGACCTGTACAGGGACAAGCCGCTTTGGCGCGTCGAGGAGGCTGCGGGTGAACATGACGTGCCCGAGGATTTCGCCGGCCTCCTCAGCAACAAGCGAGAGAGCAGCCGGGTCATCCTTTTGCAGCGCATCAACCAGTTCCGCCACGACGGTTCCGTGGTCTCCGAAGGCGTCGCGATGGATGTTGAGGACTGCATCGTGGTCTTGGGTCTGTTCGGTTCGGAGATCCATGTGCGACGACCTCCGTGATCGGATGGATCATTTACCAGCGAATACGCCAGACGATGGGTTGGGGAGGATGCGGTGATGCTGGTGGGCGATACAGCGATTAAACCAATGACCTCTTCCGCGTCAAGGACGTCAGGCTGCGGTGAGACCTTGCGTTTCCGCTCAACACAAGCCGTTCGAGCCCCGTCGTACGGCTGTGTCCGTTCCGTAGTGCCTCAGTTGGTGCCTCACCTCACGGCGCGGAGCTCATTGCAGGGCTGCCTCGTCGGCAGGTGACCTCCTGGAACCCCCTTGGTATTGCGATCTCGCACCCTGTCCACTCCGGCTGAGGACGCCGCGGAACGCCGCCGCAGGCCGGTTTGCGCCGGCGGAGCTGGCGCACTTACGTAGCACAGAAGGTTTCACTGGTTGGATTCGAGTTTGGATTGCAGTTACTGGGCAGGGCTGACACGGCTGCACGATGGGTGCGGAAGTCGTAGCCTCTGCCACCTGGCTCTTGGTCGCGGAGAAGGAACTGCAGGGCACCGCCGGGTGCGTCTGCGCCGCGCGCTTCGACTGGCCGTTCGGACGGTACGGACAAGTGACGGCTGTACGTGGGACTGTTGCCCTTGTCGGCAATTAGGTGGCGGTTCAGGCTGGGCCCTACAAGGGAGGTGCGGGATGCCAGAGCGAGGGTCTGTGGGGTTCTTGCATGGCGACGTTCCCTACCTGAAGATCGGCCACGGCCCGCCACTGGTCTCGGTGCAAGGGCTGACCCCGGAGCACGCCATGCCCAAGGGTTTGGAGCGTCGGTTCGCACTCGCCCACGCAAGGCCGTTGGCGCGCGAGTTCACCGTCTATGTCGTCAACCGCAAGCGAGGACTTCAAGCTGGCGAGTCTATGTCGAGCATCGCAGGGCATCTGGCCAACGCGATCGAGCACGATCTCGGCCGGCCGGTGTTCCTGGACGGCACCAGTACCGGCGGGTCGGTGGCGCTGCAGCTTGCGGTCGACCGGCCTGACCTCGTGCGGCGGTTGGTGGTGATTGCCGCGGCGTACCGGCTGGGGCCGCGCGGGCGTGAACTGCAGGCCGAGATGGCGCGGCTGATCAGGGCCGGAGAGCCTCGGCAGGCGTGGGCAACGGTGATGACGGCGATGCTTCCCGGTCCACTACGCGGTCCGGCACGCCCGTTGTCCCGGTTGGCGGTCGGCCCGATGGTCCCCGCTGACCCCACTGACATGCTGGTCACCCTGGACGCCGAGGACGCCTTCAATGTGGAAGCCGACCTGCCGCGCGTCACGGCCCCCACCCTCATCATCGGTGGAAGCAAAGACATCGCGTATACCCCAGAGTTGTTCCGGGACACCGCTGCGGGCGTCCAGGACGGGCGGGTGCATATCTTCCCCGGCTGGGGACATGGGCGGGCGTCCACCTCCACCGCGACCGCTCACCTCACCCTCGGCTTCATGCTCGCGGGCGTACCCATCCGGGGCGGGTGACTTCTGGTGCACTCCCGGCGATGCCCATCGGCCGGGCCGCCTGCCGGAGCAACGCCGAGTTCCTGGGTTCAGGCGCGCTAGCCTTGTGGACGACCTCGACTCAGCTCAGGTGATCCGCGTAGACGCTTCGCTGCCAGGTGGACGCGACAGGGTCGGACGCGGCGGTGTGACATCCACGCGGGCGCGGCGCTCGAACGGGCCAAGCGGGATTCTTCGAGATGGTACGCAGGTTGCCGACCGGGCTTGTGATGCCCGGGAGCCGCGAGCTAACAGTCTCACTGTCGCGGGGGACGTTGGCCTCTGGCGCTGCCACGACCGGCGGAGAAGTGTTGAAAGTGGAGGTTTTGGTTTGTCCTTCCGGGGCCTTGGTCCTGTCTTGTTGAAGGGGTGAATGCGATGAAGGAGCTGTACCGCAAGCTGCAGATCTCAATGCTATGGATCTTCCTCGCAGTCGGGACGCCGACCGGTCTAGCGCTGATCATCATAGAACCGGGCGTCCTGGACGAGTTCCTCCGCACGGGTACGTACGAGGGGAGTGAGATCACCACCGCGATGACGGTCCAACTCGCGGTGTTCGTGATCGTCCCACTGGTGATGGCCTTTCTCACTTTGACCCTGCCGTACGCAGCCAACCGCCTGAGCAACGTGATCGTGGGGTTGGTGGTCGCGATCTTCGACGGCCTGGATATGGTCACGCACCTCGCTGACGGCGAGTTCGGCGGTGAGGTCCTCATGATCACGACCATGACCATGGTCGCTCTGTTGATTCCCTGGCTCGCCTGGCACCTGCCTGCGCCGGAGAAGTCAATCGTCGAGTACGAGCGTGAACGGATGCACACGTAACAGCTGGATCCAGGGTCGGAGCGCCGACGACCTTCTCTCAGCTCAGAGGACGCACGGATCCCGATTGAGTGCGGACACGCAAGGCCGGGGGTCGGGCTCGGTCAGGCACGGACAAGCGAGAGGTGGGCGGTGGAGGGAGGCAGGCCGCGGGGGTCTACTCGGACCGCGGCCTGGTGTTCTTCTGCATGAGCCACGGCACAGTACTGGACTCCGCGGAAGTACCAAGGTGACCGAGACGGTGTACCGGAAGCAGCTCCGGCCGATCTTGAGCGGGGGAGCGCAGGTCGTGGACGCGCTCTTCGAGCTGACCTGCAGTGATGCTGGTGGGCGATACTGGGATTGAACCTCTATCGCATGGCGCGAGCGATACATAGTCTCATCAGCTATCCGACGCTCTGACCTGCGTCGATGCGCTAATCTGACGCGTGACGGGTGTTGACAGACATAGACACAGGTGTACTCTCCGAGTGACGCGTAGGTGACGCGGACACGAGAGGATCACCAGTGCCACGACGGGATTTCGGGCAGGTGCGGCCGCTGCGCTCGGGCCGCTGGCAGGCCCGCTGGAAGCTCTCCGGCGTCTGGTACACGGCGCGGCGGGAGTCCGATGGCGGGCCGATGACGTTCAGCACCGAGAAGCAGGCTGAGGATCATCTGACGTGGGTACGGCGCGAGATCGAGGCCGGCCGGTGGACACCGCCGGCGGCGCGGCCGGCCAAGGTTCAGACGTTCGGCGAGTACGCCCAAGCGTGGCTACGGGACCGGGATCTGGCGCCCACGACCCGTGATCATTACGCGAAGCTGCTCCGGGACTGGATCTATCCGACGTTCGGCGACGACGCCATTACCAGCATCACGCCGGCGGCCGTGCGCTCGTGGCACGCGAACCTGGCCCGCGCTGCGGGCAGCGGGCGGCGCAAGGTGCCGGACCGGCCGACAGTGCGGGCGCACGCCTACGGCCTGTTGCGAACGGTTCTCAACACAGCGGTGGCCGATGAGCTGATCGCGGCGAACCCGTGCCGGGTGCGCGGCGGCGGCCAGGCCAAGCGGGTGAAGCGGATCGTGCCGGCAACGCTGGCCGAGCTGGAAGCCCTGGTGACGGCCACGCCGGCGCGCTACAAGCTGATGATCTTGCTCGCCTCGGGGTGCGGTCTGCGGCAGGGTGAGCTGTTCGAGCTGCGCCGCGGTGACGTCGACTCGGCCGCCGGCGTGATCCACGTCCGGCGCGGCGACGTCCGCACGTCCGGCGGCCGGCGGG
>DASTNZ010000161.1:0-7007 GCA_035762665.1 Jiangellaceae bacterium
CGACGACGCTGTTTCTGAGCCCCAAGACAGTTGAGCATCACCTCGGTAGCATTTACCAGAAGCGTGGATTCCGTTCTCGGACCCAGCTAGCGCACGCCATGGCTCAGAACGACGCCATGGATGTCGGCGCCCTGGAATCGAACACGTGAAGTCTGACTCTGAAATCACGGAGGCCGCCCACAGAGCGTGAGCGGCCTCCGAGATTTTCCGTGACATTACCGCAGGCGCGCCCGGGTGTCGTCCTTCACGGTCGTCGCGGACGACTGGCCTTCCTCTTTCACGCGTTCCGCGGATTGCTGCGCGGAGGCTTTCAGTTCCTGGGTGGCCTCGCCGGCTCGATCCTTGAGTTCTTGACCCATCTCCTGACCAGCGGATTTGGCTTCATCCAAGATTGGCTGCCCGTGCTCTTTGGCGGTTTCGACCAGCTTCTGCGCGGCTTGCGATTCCTTCTCGCTCGCCGGTATCAGGGAGGAGATCAGGGCACCGGCGCCGAAGGCGATAAGCCCAGCTGCCAGTGGGTTTCCCTCGGCCCGTTGCTGGACCGTCCTGGCAGCGTCTGCCGCCGTGCTCGTCGCCGAGTCGACGGCGCTCGAGGCGCGGTCGGCCACACTGCTGCCCGCGTTCTGAGCGCCGGTTCTTACGTCGTCTGCCGTCCCCATGATCTTGTCCTTCACGGAACTCAACCGGTTACGGACCGCGCGCTTGCGCCGCTCTATCACCCGGCTCGGGTTCACCTTGTCGTTGAGCGCGTCGAGGTTACGCGAGAGATCCTCGCGCGTGCCCTCGATGTCACTGGTCAGCTGTTCTTCTGTTCTCTCGCCCATTGAACGTCCTCTTTCAGTGTTTGTTGTGTGGTTTCGAGCGCGGGATTGAATTCCTGAAATTCCTTCCGGCCACGCAGCGCAAGCACAGCTGCGGTAATGCCCCACAAGGCTGCGACGATGAGCGCGGCCCACGCGGTGTGCATCCAGTTGTCCAGAAGGAACAGCAGACACAGGGACAGGAAGACAAGGGCCAGGTTGGCCGCGAGCGCAGCACCACCGAACATCCCGGCTCCCCTGGCGGCCTTTCTGGCCTCGTTCTTCGCCTCTGTCTTAGCCAGGTCCAGCTCTTGCTTGACCAGGTTGCTGAGGTCGCTGGCGATCTCGCCGACGATTTCGCCGACCGATCTGTCATCACCCTCGCCGGTGGTCGGTGCACCACCGGTGGTCCTCTCCGAGTAGGGTGCGCGATCGCTGTTAACGTAGCCGCTGGCACCGGATTCGGGCATGCTCATGCGATGTCTCTCCTCCGTTGATCATCGGTCAGCGGTGCGGTGCCAGGAGTCGTCGCGTCTTCCCAGCTCGAGCCTTGGCTCGCGTAAGGGCCTGGTGCCGACGAGATCCCGGTCGGCCGCGCAGCAGCGCCTGCTGGGCCAACCGCCTGATCACCGGGGTACTGCCCGGTGTCAGAAAGTGCGCCACCGGTGCCGCGCATGTCTGGCGTGACTCTGACTGCCGGCGTCGACTCGTCACTGGATGCGTCCTTCGCGCCTCGCGCGATACGTCCGGCAACGACACCTGCAGCCAAGGCGCCCAGCAGGAACGCACCCGGTCTGCGGCGGGCGAAACGCCGGACCTCATCCAGCAACTCGGACGGCTCGCGTCCGTCGAGCCTGTCCGTGAGGTTGCGGGCACTGTCGGCGACTTGCCGGACGAGATCGTTGGCCATCCCGCTGCTACTGCCGGCGGCCATTTCCTCCAGATCACCGGTGAAAGTCCGCAGGTTGCTGACCAGGCGGTCGCGCTGCATCCGGGACTGGTTTTCGACCTGAGTACGGGCTTCGCTCATCAAGTTGCGCGCCTGCTGCCGCGCTTCCGAGGCCACCTGCTGCGCCTCATCCTTGGCAACTCCGGCGACGTGCTTGCCTTGCTCGGCAGCAGTGCCGGCAGCCTGCTCGGCATGCTCCCTGGCGCCGCTCTTTTCAGCTGTGCCTTGGGTGCGCAGTGGGCTCTGGTAGTTGGCTGAACTCATCGTTTCCTCCACGATCTTTCAAGTGCAGTTGGCATTGCTTTGTGCGTTCCGGTGAAGCTCGACATCCCTGCGAGCAGGAAGATCGCACTCGCTGCTGTTGCTGTTGTCCGCGTGTTCGTAACGATCACCCCGCAGCCGGCATCCCTCGTGAATCCCCATCGGTCCGTACATTTGCCCAGTCCAGAGAACGGTTCCCGGGCTGTTTACTGGGCAGACTCGTGTACCCCCACGATCCGCGGGATACACCTCTTCTCCCCTCCGTGTATGTCGATGGAGGGGAACCACGCTCGCGGGCGCCGCGATCTCGCGATCGCTCTAAAGTTCCGCCCGCTCCTGACGTAACCCCACGGACCGGGCGGCGACGACCGGTCGACCGCCGCGACGATGCGTCACAGCACCGGCAGCCGCCCAGGGTTCTGCAGGCTTAGCCGAGGGCGGCGCGGAACCTCACGCCGAGTTCGGTGAGGCGCTCGACTGGCTCGTTGGCGAACACGATCCTGAGGTAGGCCTCGCCGCTGGGTCCCCATCCGTCCATCGGTGTGGTGGCCACCTTGGCTCGCTCGAAGAGGCGAGCGGAGGCCTCAGCAGGGGTGAGGCCGAGCTGGGTAGTGTCGATCAGCAGTGACCATCCGCCGTCCGGACGGACGCACGGATAGGCGGCGAGCTGATCGAGGACGGTGTCGCGCCGTTGCTGCCAGATGCGGGTTACAGCAGCCACGTCGGCGTCCGCGTCAGCGGCATCCAGGGCGGCGGCCACCGCTTGTTGTGCGATTCCGACCTGGCAGACCACGTTAGTCAGCCCAACGAGGCCGATATCGGACATGATCGTGGCCGGTCCGACCACCCAGCCGACCCTCCAGCCGATCATGCGCAACTCCTTCGACGCCGACCCAACGGTGATCGTGCGCTCGGCCAGTCCGGAGTGCCGCGCCGGATGGCTCGGTGCCCGGCCGTCAAACCTGATCCGCTCCATCGCCGCGTCGTAAATCAGCCATGCGTCGGATCGATCGAGGGCGGTCGCGAGCGCATCCCAGTGCTCGTAATTGAGGACGCCGCCTGTCGGCATGGATGGGCTCATCATCAGCACTGCCGCAGTCGTGGGGCCGACCGCTGCGGCCAGTTCGCCGAGGTCGGTCTGCCAGCCGTTTACATCCGGGACCGACCGGACGAAGCGGGGAACGCCGCCGACGAGCCGAATCCGATTGACCAGACCGGCGTAGGCGGGGTCGCCGATGACGACCTCCTGTCCCGGTTCGACCGTGGCTAGAAGGGTGTTGAGAACGCCATTCAGCCCGCCAGCCACCGAAACACACTCGGCGGCGGGGTCGTACACGCGACCAGCGATCCGCGCGACGTGTGTTACCGCCGCCTGGCGCAATGCTGTGTGGCCTTGGAACGGCAGATAACTGTTGGCGGCGTCGCTGTCGACGGCCGCTCGAGTAGCTGCAAGTGCGACCTCGGGCGGACGGAGGTCGGTATCGAGGTTCTCCAGGCGCAGGAACTCAGGGTCGCCGGCGGCGTCGGCGGCATCGCCCACCTTGTCGACGCCGATCCCGGGGATGTCCTTCAGGCGCGACACCGTCATGAGCCGACCTCCAGTCCACTCTGCACAACGTTTGTAGCAAGACCACGCGCACGCCATCGAGCAGGGCGAGGCAACCCCACACTAGGCACGCTGTGGGCCCTGGCCACCGCATTGGAGGTGTCACTCGGCGAGCTCATGGCGCCGACGACAACCACGGTGAACGTCGTCCGCGCCGATAAGAGCCCGCGCGTCGACGGCGCCGTCGTCCACGCCAGGCTGCATCACCGCATCCCATTGCGCGGCAGCATTGAGCTACGACCTGCGCGTCGACCCGACACGGCAGGAGTCCCAGCCGTACTGGGCCGGCGTGCGCAAATGCGTCTTCGTCCCGGCGGACGATCCATGACCGAGCCGGCGGACGATCCAGTAGAGCTGAAGGCTGGCGATTCGTTGCGGTTCGTCGCATCAACCCTGCACTGCTGCGAGCGCATCGACGACTACAATACGGCGCTGCTCGTGAGGGTCCGTCCGGACCACCAACGCGCCCGAAGGTATTGGGGCGATCGCCCTATAGCGTCGTCTCGGCGGCGCTACGTCACGATGTAAAGAGTGGGCGCCGCCGGGGACTCGAACCCCGAACCCGAAGATTGAAGCCGGCTGGCTCGAGGCATCTCCGATCCAGCATCGCCTCCCGCGGGCGCTCAAACTCGATTGAAGCGCGCAATAGCCGCGTAGATGCCTGGTCAGGCGCGGGCGGTGAGGAGCTGTCCGCCGTTGTCTTCGCGTACCGCGACGTCAAGGAGCGCCGCTCGTCGGGCGAGCTCCGCAAGCTCGTGCTGGGAATAGAAGTGACCCAGGCTGGCGATCGGTTCCGGCGCGGCCGGGGTCCCGCGTAGCTCGGGCCCTGTCGTATAAAGGGCGAGGCGACCGCGTGAGCGCAGCACACGGCGGCACTCGCGGAGTACCCCCACCGGGTCATCCAGGAAGAAGAAGACAATCGACATCGCAGCGGCAGTGAACGTGTCGTTCGCGAACGGCAGCCGCTCAGCCTGGGCGAGCACCACCTCCGCGCCGGGCGCGCGCTCTCGGGCCAGCTCGACCATCTCTGCGCTGTGGTCCAGCCCCGTCGCGGCGGCACCGGTCGCGAGCGAATCTCGGAGCAGCAGGCCACCGCCGCAGCCGATCTCCAGCAACTGGTCGCCCGGCCCGAGTGCGAGGGCGCCGAGGATAGCCCGGCGCGCGAAGTCGTGCACGTCCTCGCCGCCGTACACCTCGCGCGCCCAGGCCCCGCTCGGCCGGCGCGCGACCCGGTCGATCAGCCAGTCAGCGAACGCGCCGTCGGGAAGGCCACTGCGCCGCCAGGCAGCAAGGTCCTCGGCGTCGAGGCCGAACGTGCGCAGCATCTCGGCGTGACGGTTCGCGTCCTGGGCGCCCACAGTGGTCCAATCCTAGGGGACGACTCCGCCAGCGTTGTGCGGGCAATCACGCGCTCGATGGCCTGCGTTTCGAGGGCCGGCGCGCCCGTCGTCACTCCTCAAGCCGTTCTGCCGTTTCCCGAAGCGCGGTCGACGCGTTGCCGATCATTGCGTCACCGTGGCCGAAGCAGGCATTGTCCGCGTCGGACTCCGCGAGCCTCCGGCATGAATCGGCGCGCCAGCCGGAGGCCGGCTGCGACGTGCGCATAGGGCGTACGCTCAGTCAGTCAGATTCGCCGGCGGTCCCGATATCTCCCGGGAGACCGGTGGGCAGGACCGATGAGTTCGGTACCTGCGGGCCATCCAAGACGGCGGCGTGCTCGCCGACGCCTTCGCAGGCCGGTGGCGGGGACGCCTGATGGTCTACTGCCCGGTGCTGGCCTACTCCGCGCTCTCATACTTGAACGAAATGCGGACCTTCGTGCGATAGGTGATACCGCCGTCCTCGGCCAGGTGGATGTCCTGTGCCACGACCTCGGCGACCCTGAGATCACGGATCGTCCGGCTCGCAGTCTTGATGGCGACTGACGCGGCGTCCTCCCAGGATTCTGCACTGGTGCCGATGACCTCGGTCACCCGGTAAACGCTCATCCGATCCTCCTCGCCAGACCCGGCACACTTGTCTGGACAGTCCTACCGGAGAGATGAGCCCGCCACAAGGGACCAAGACTCACCCCGGCGAAGTCCGGCCGTGTTTTAACACCGACGCACAGGCCGTTCTCCCTTCGGTCACGGTCGGCAGCCCGAGTGGCAGCACGTGCCCCGGCGGGTTGCGAATGCATAACCATCAAAGCCTGTAACTCCCACTGCGATTGCGTCGCTGCGAACGATCGTCATCCGGGGCTGCGGTGCCAGGTCGTATGCCCGGGGTTTCTAGGCGCGGCTGTCGGCACATGAAGTAGCACCAGCCGAGACCGCATGCGAACTGGGCGTTCGTACCCTCTAGGTTGGTCCGGCGGTGACGGCGCGATGTTGGCATGTGCACAAGATTTGGGTTCGCTACTGCAAGTCGCATCGCCTTGAGAGACGGCGCGGGGCAGCGGCCGACGCCCTCACCGTAGATCGTCCCGCTCGTAGGCAGCGTCGGTCGGCGGCGCGCCCGCCCGTGGCGTCGGACTCCTCGGGGTGATGAGTAGCCTGCGCCAGGCCTCGGCGAGCCACTGCCCAAATCGCTGCGGTGACCAGCCCCGGTCGTGCACGAGCAGGATGTAGTACTCCGCGGCGTTCATGCTCCACAGGACGTCGGCGACCTCATCGATGGTGAGTCCCGTGCGCAGCTCACCGGTGGCCGCGAGATCGGTGGCGAGCTCATGCATGTTCCGGGCGCGGCGGTCTGCGACCTGGGACCATAGTTCCGCGAGTTCGGGGTGGGCGGTGGCGGCCTCGCGTAGCGCGAGGAACAGCGGAGCTAGGCGTTGGTGGATCGCTGCAATCGTCGAGGCGTAGACCTCGATCTTGTCACTCGCCGTGGCCGCCGATCGGATCTGCGGGACAGGCACGGCCTGGTCCTGGCCGGCGATCGAGGTTTCGATCAGCTGCCGGAACAGCGCAGGCTTGCGGCCGACCGAGGCGTACACGGTGTCCACGGCGACGTTGGCCGCCTGAGCGATTCCGGCGATGGTCGTTGCGGTGTACCCCTTGCGCAGGAATTCGGAGCGTGCCGCCCTCAGAATCGCCTGCTTTGTGGCGGCCGCCGCCGCATCCCGACGAGGCGAGTGGTAGGCGCGCCGATTGACATCGCTCGTCATTCGCCCTAGTGTACAAGTATTCATCCGAAATCTTTTCGGGAGAATACGGATCGACCGCCAATACGAAAGGAGGCGGGGTCCCGTGACATATGTGTTCACCCAGGACGTACCGATGAGCGCAGAGGTGTACGGCAAAATCGCCACGAAGGTCGGCAAGGAGCCGATGAAGGGGCTGATCGTGCACGTCGCATCCAAGACGACCGACGGCAAGATCCACTACTTCGACGTTTGGGAGTCGAAGGAACT
>DASTNZ010000162.1:0-2305 GCA_035762665.1 Jiangellaceae bacterium
GTCGGTCCTTGAGTTCAATCTTCGCCGACTCAACTCGACGGCCGTCGCCGACGAGCTCGTGTGGATCAACATCAGCAACATGGTCATCCGGGCGCTGCTGCTCAACGCGGACGGCACCGAAAAGACCACCGGCTACACCACTGACACGGTGTTGTCGTCCGACATCGTCAAGGACCTGCTCGGACGCCGGCTGACCCAATTCGACGGGGCCAACGCCGAGATTGCCACAACGAGCTTCGGGATCGAACAGTTCGCCTACCCCGACGGGGTGAACGACGCCGACCTGCTGAACGATCTGATGCTGTTCGACCCGGCCTACTCGTGGGAGGCGCTGGAATCCAACGACGCCGGGCTGCACCGGTTCCGCTGGTACCAGTGGCCCACCACAGTCCGCTACGAGGCCGACGTGCTTGACGGATACGACTCGACCGGCTCGGCCGCCGAGCTCTACAACGTGGTGAATGTCCGCTGGGTTGACGCCGGCGGGGTGGTGCGCACGACGCGGCGCACTCAGACCATTCCCGAGATGGACGCTGAAGGGATCGTCCGAGAGCAGACGGTGGACCTCGGCGACAATGCCGCCACCCTAGCCAATGCTCAGCGGGTCGGCGACGAGTACCTGGCCGAACACCGCTACGCGCCGAACGCGGGGCGGCTCACCGTGGCGCGGCCGATTCTTGACCTGCAGCGCGGCATGATGGTCGAGCCGTGGGAGATCGAGCCCGGCAGCCTGATCCGAGTCGGCGGCATCCTGCCCCGGATCGACGCGTTGAACCCGACCGCCCGTGACGGGGTGACGGTGTTCAAGATGACCGCGATGGATTACCAGGCATCTGCTGCTGCGGCTCAGCTTGAGCTGGATTCATATCCGCCGACGGTGTCCCGTGCGCTGGCGAACCTGGCGGCCCGCCAGCCGGTCGGTACTGCACGCCGTCGCTGAGACCTTACCCGACACCTACGACACATCAAGGGGGACCGCCATGCCCGACGACGACCTGACCACCGAGATCCCGGCGCCGCACGAGACCGACGGCCCGCAGGAGCCGGTCGACGACAGCGAGCTCGAGGAAGAGCAGCACCCGACCGTCCCGGCCGAGGACGACTAGATGCCGACCATCTACATCGCCGGGGCCAACCGCACAGCCCAGTGGTACGCCGACGACTACGAGGGCACCACGTTCCCGCGGGTCGACAAGTTCCTGCTGCACACCACGGAGACCGGCGGCTGGCCCGGCTATGAGGCCGGCGCCAAGGCACCGAACGCCACCTACTACCCGAAGTGGCGGCAGATACGCCAGCACTTCGGGATCAACCGCTCATCCCGAGCACTGCGCGACCCGTCGTCGACGCTGGTGCGGGAGAACCGCGACAACGTGTTCCAGTTGGAGCTCATCTGCTACAGCCAGTATTCGCTGGCGGTGGAGCGCGGCGGATTGTGGGTGGGCGATCTGACGACGAACCACATGCGGGACATCGCGGCGATCGCCCTGCAGTGTCACCGCGACTGGGGCCTGCCGCTGACCTCGACGGTGCAGTGGCGGGAGGGCCGCAAGACCTACTACAACGATGTGCGGCTGACGGGCCCGCAGTTCGACGCGTACCGCGGCATCCTCGGCCACGTCCACGCCTCCGGTAACGACCATTGGGATCCGGGCGGGTTCCGCTACTCGCGGCTCGAAGACGCGCTGTCGTACCAGTTGGTGAACCATCCGATCTACGGCGAGCCGGTGCCGATCCCACCTCCGCCGGTAATCGAGCCGGAGATTCCTCTGACCCGAAAGGCCCCCGACATGATCATGGTGAAGCAGGCCGGCACCGACCGTATCTGGCTGATCGACGGCCAGGTGCGCCGGCACGTCGCGACGTGGAGCGCGGCGCAGGCGTTGGCGGCGGCCGGCGTGCCGCTGGACACCGAGCACCCAATCTCGAGCGAGTTGCTGCGGTCGTTGACGCCGCAGCCGCAGGGCCCGGACGTCACGGACGCGTGATGCCTCTTCGTGAGGTGATCGGCGAGGCCATCGACGCCGTGCTGTTCCACCTGTACGGCGTGCTGCGCCACGCCTGGGCCGCGCTAATGCACAAGTGAGGGGGCGACGTGGTCGATGGTGATCGCACGATCGGCGAGCTTGCCCGGCAGATCGAAAGTATGCGCCGCGATCAGGCCCAGCAGGCCCGCGCACTGCAGGACCAGCTGCGCAGCCTGGTCTCCCTCGAATACTTGAACCTGTTGGAGAAGCGGCTCAACGACCGCATCACCGACATCGTCAAGGACATCGCCGAGGAAGAGGCCGAACGCAAGGCTGAG
>DASTNZ010000163.1:0-9396 GCA_035762665.1 Jiangellaceae bacterium
CACCCCCGACACGGGCTGTGGATCATGTCCTGACCCCACGTCCTTCCCTTGCGCGCACAGTCTCAGAAATGTCCGTTTTTGGCGTGGTGGGACTTTTGAGGCGGTGACGCTCCGTGACGCGTGGCCGCCCTCCCAAACCACTGGAACAGAAGCGACTCACCGGTCGGACGCCGAACACCGACTCGGGCGGCCGGCCGCTACCGAAGTTGGCGGAGATCGTCATCCTGCCGCAGGCCGACGGGATGCCCGATTTCCCCGAGGAGTTGGACGAGCCGGGCAAACTGATGTGGCGGCGGATCTGGCAGGACGGGATCACGTGGATCTCCCCGAAGACCGACCTCGCCCTCGCCGAGGAAGCCTGCCGGGCGATCGACGACGTGACCGCGGCGCGTCGGCGCTACCGGGCAACCACCGAACCGAAGGACGCCGCCGCGCTCGTGGCGCTGGGCAAGCGGCTGGATGAGGCGCTGTCCGCTCTCGGGTTCACCCCGACCGCCCGCAGCCGGCTGGGTGTGGCGGAGGTGAAGCGTGTCTCCGCGCTCCAGAACCTCATCGCGCAACGGAACGCCTGACGGCTGGCCGCCGCGCTGGCTGACGCCGGTTCCAGCGGCGGATGTGGAGCGCGGTGACGGGAAGCGGTTCGTCGACTTCACGCAGCTCGTGTGCCGGGTCGACAAGGACTCGGTGGCGGCCAAGGCCGGCACGTTGCTGGTGATGCGGCCATGGCAACAGTTGCTGCTGGGACATCTGCTGGCGAAACGCCCGGATGGCCGGTTGCGGCACCGCGAGGCGTTGATCGGGATCGCTCGCAAGAACGGCAAGTCCGGCATTGGTGCGGCGCTCGGTCTGGGCGGACTGGTGCTGGGGCCGCAGGGCGGCGAGGTGTACTCGTGCGCGGCGGACAAGGACCAGGCCCGGATCGTGTTCAACACGGCCCGCAAGATGGTCAAACTCGACCCGGAACTGTCCGAGATGCTCAAGGTGTACCGGGACGTCATCGAGTGCGAGCAGACCGGCTCGATCTACAAGGTGCTCTCCGCTGAGGCGTACACCAAAGAGGGCCTGAACCCCCACCTCGTGATCTTCGACGAGGTGCACGCCCAACCGGACCGCGGGCTCTGGGACGTCATGGCGCTGGCCATGGGCGCCCGGGAAGAGCCGCTGATGGTCGGCATCACCACGGCCGGCGTGCGGACGGACACCACCGGCCAGGACTCGCTGTGTTACACGCTGTACCAGTACGGCCAGCGGGTCGCCAACGGCGAGGTCGACGACCCGACGTTCTTCATGGCGTGGTGGGAGCCGGCGCGAGCCGACGCGGACCACCGCGACCCGGACACCTGGCGGCAGGCGAACCCGGGAATCGACGACCTGCTGTCGACCGAGGACCTCGCGTCGAAGCTGCTGCGGACCCCGGAGAACGAGTACCGGACGAAACGCTGCAACCAGTGGGTGTCCACCCAGCAAGCGTGGTTCCCGACCGGGCTGTGGGAGTCGCTCAAAGAGCCACGCTCCGTTCCAGACGGCGCCGAAGTGGTGCTCGCGTTCGACGGTTCGTTCTCCGGCGACTCGACCGGACTCACGGTTCACGCCGTCGAGGACCTTCACATCGATGTGGTGGAGTGCTGGGAGAGGCCACCCGGTGACGCCGACTGGCGCGTCGACCCCGATGAGGTCGAGACGGTTCTCCGGCAGGCGTTCGTCCGCTGGAAGGTCCGCCACTGCGTCTACGACCCGCGGATCTGGCAGCAGCTTTTCGAGCGGCTGGCGGCCGAGGGGTATGCGGTGGAGTCGATGCCGCAAGGGTTGGCGATGATCCAGGCGGCGCAGCGGTTCTACGACGCGGCGAAGGACCACAAGCTCACCCAGTCGGGTGACGTACGCCTTACCCGGCACGTCGGCAACGCAGTGATCAAGGCGACCCCTCAGGGCTGGCGGGTACAGAAGGAATCCCCGAACAGCCCCCGGAAGATCGACCTGGCGATCTGCGCGATCATGGGCCACGCCTACGCCGCCGCAGTGCCGGAGCCCGCGCAGCCGTTCTTCGCAAGCTGGCGATAGGAGCAACCGTGACGACACTCGACCAGCTTCTCGACGCCCCCCGGGTTGACGAAATCACGCGACAGGCCCGAGAGGTCCGCTTCGGCCGGGTGCTGCTCACCGTCATCGCCGCGGTGCTGTTCGGCATCGGCTGGATCGTGGCGAAGACGTTCACGGTGCTGTGGTTCGCGCTGGCCTGGTCGGCGACCGCGGTCAAGCTCGGCTGGCAGGAGGGCCGCAAACCACGCCCTGCCCACTGACCATCCCCGCGTCCACGCTCGCCTGACCGAATGGGGTGACCGTGGCACTGCTCGAACGCATCGCTGAGGCGCGCGGGGAGAAGCGCTACTCCACCGACACGTGGCTGTCGGAATATCTGCTGCCGTCGCAGTTCAACTACGGCGGCAACATGTACTCCTACGGCGGCAACAGTCTCGGACTCGGGCTGAGCCAGACGATGGGTGGGAACAAGGCCACCCAGTACACCGCCGACCTACCCGGGCATGTGGCGGCTCTTCGGGCGTGTCCTCCCGCGTTCGCGGCGCAGATGGTGCGGGCGCTGGTGCTCAGCCAGGCCCGGTTCACGTTCCGTTCACGTCCGTCGTCCCCGACTCCCCGGAAGCTGTTCGGCAACCGCGACTTGGAGCCGTTGGAACGGCCGTGGCGCAACGCCACCACCGGCGAACTCCTGGCGCGGATGGAGTGGCACGCCGGCCTGGCCGGGAACGCCTACGTCACCAACTGGCTCGCGCGTGACCGGCTGCGGGTTCTGCGCCCGGACTGGACGGCGATCCTGTGGGGCTCCCACCTGGAACCCGACGACCCGTCCCACGCGCTCGACGGGGAGATCATCGCCTACATCTACCGCAACGGCGGACTGTACGGCGGCGACAACAGTGCGGAGCTGCACGTCATCGACCCGCCAGACATGGCGCACTGGTCTCCGCTGCCCGACCCGCTGAACGCCGGGCTGGGGATGTCGTGGCTTACGCCCGCGATCCGGGAGATTCAGGGCGATCAGCTCGCCACCCAGCACAAGGTCAAGTTTTTCGAGAACGCGGCGACCCCGAACCTGGTCGTCAAGGGCATCCCCGCCATGACCAAGGCGCAGTTCGACGAGATCGTCGACGCGATGGAGGCCAAGCACGCCGGCGCGGCCAACGCCTACCGCACGCTGTACCTGACCGCAGGCGCCGACGCGACCGTCATCGGTAGTGACCTGAAGCAGATCGACTTCAAGGCCACCCAAGGTGCCGGGGAAACCCGCATCGCCGTCCTGTCCCGTGTCCCCGCCCCCCTCCTGGGGATCTCCGAGGGGCTCGCCGGATCAAGCTTGAACGCCGGGAACTTCGGCATGGCCCGGCGCATGTTCGCCGACACCTGGGTGTACCCGTCGTTGCAGGACGTCTCAGCCGCGCTCGCGCCGCTGGTCCGGGTTCCGTCGGACGCCGAGTTGTGGTTCGACGTCGCCGACATGCCGATCCTGCGCGAGGACGCCAAGGACGCCGCCGAGATCGAGCAGATCAAGGCCAACACGATCAACATGTACGTCCGCGAGGGGTTCACCGCCGAGTCGGCCATCGCCGCCGTCCGCGGCCAGGACGTGACCCTGCTCAAGCACACCGGGCTGGTCTCGGTCCAGTTGCAGCCGCCCGGCACCGCCGCGCCTATCACGAACGGGAAACGGCCGGCTTTGCCGGCTGGCAAGGAGTCCTGATGGACGAGCGCAAGCAGATGACGGCCAAGAGCATCAACGACCTGCCCGATTCGGCGTTCGCCTACATCGAACCCGGCGGGAAGAAGGACGAGCAGGGCAAGACCGTCCCGCGCTCGAAGCGGCACTTCCCCATCCACGACGCCGCCCACGTCCGCAACGCGCTGGCAAGGGCCCCTCAGTCGCCGTTCGGTGCCAAGGCCATGCCGAAGATCCGCGCCGCTGCGAAGAAGTTCGGGATCGATGTCAGTGAGAAGTCCCGCCCCGACCTCGGCACGTGCGTGCGGGCGTTCACCTTCGAGTCCCGGTCGGCCAGCGATGGTCGGACCCTCGAAGGCTACGCGGCGGTGTTCAACCAGCCGGCCCGCATCCGCGACCTCTTCGGCGACTTCGACGAGGTGATCCTTCCGGGCGCGTTCAAGCGCAGCCTCGAGCAGCGCACCCCGGTTCTTCAGTTCGAGCATGGCCGCGACCCCCGCGTGGGCGCGGTTCCGATCGGTGCGATCGACGACATCCGTGAGGACGATGACGGCCTGTATGTGCGGGCCCGCCTGTTCGACAACCCCACCGTTGAACCGGTGCGGCAGGCCATCGCCGAAAAGGCCATCCGTGGCATGTCGTTCCGGTTCAGCATTCCCGACGGCGGCGACACCTGGACCAAGCGTAAGGGCGATGTCGACCTGCGGGAGATCCGCGACACCAACACCGCCGAATGCGGGCCGGTCGTGTTCCCGGCCTACGACCAGACGTCGGTATCGGTGCGTTCGCTGCTGGCGCAACTCGACCCGGACGAACACCGGGCGTTGATCCGCGAGCTCGCAGCCGAAGTCCGGCTCGCCGTGGATCTCTCAGACCTCACCGGGCAACCTGACCAGCGGATGGCAGGTGGCGGTGATTCCGGCACGACGTCAGGAAACGGCGAGGTGCCAACCCTCACCCGGCAACAGCGCGCGTCCGACGAGCGCTGGCTACTCAGGAAGCCGATTCCACGATGACTGACATCCTCGAAGAGCTCCGCGGCAAGAGTGCGGCGGACCTCACCGACGACCAGACCCCCGACGAGTTGCGAGGCAAGACCCCCGACGAGCTGGTCCAGTACGTCGAGGTGCTCGATGCGCACCTGAACGACCTGCACATGACCGAATCCGGTGAGCTGCGGGACAGGACGCCCGACGAGCAGAGGGCCTTCGACTATGGCCTGAAGCTGCGCGAAATCGCCCTCAACAAGATCGACCATCACCGGAACGTCCAGCAGATCTTCAAGCGCAAGCCGAAGGCCGTCGAACGGGCCCTGGCAAACATCAAGTACGGGCAGGACGACGTCTACGCCGACGTGCGCCGGCTGGCGCCGGCGGAGCTGCGGGACATGGCGCTGCGGCAACTGGACAACCGGGCGGCGACCGCGCACATGTCCGCCCCGCAGAAGGCCGAAGTCGAGCGGCAGGTACGGCGCGACCCGGACATCGCCCGGCGGATCCTGGTCACGGAGACCGACGCCTACCGCGAGGCGTGGATGAAGCTGGTCACCCAGCCCGACGCCGCGCTGTACCTCGACGAGGACGAGCGCAACGCGATCCGCCGGTTCAACGAATACCGGGCCATGGGCGAAGTCACCACCACCGCCGGCGGGTTCGGTATCCCGGTGTTCATCGACCCCTCAATCATCCTGACCGCGCAGGAGTCGGAGAACCCGTTCCTGACCCTGGCCCGCCAGGTGACGATCAACACGAACGAGTGGAAGGGCGTCAGTTCGGCCGGTGTCACGTGGGCGTTCCAGACGGAAGCTGCGGCCACCACCGACAACTCCCCGGTGCTCGCCCAGCCGACGGTGCGGGTGCACATGGCCCGCGGCCTGATCCCCTACTCGATCGAGGTCGGGCAGGACTACCCGATGTTCGCCGAGGAGATGGCCCGGCTACTCGCCGCCGGCTACGACGAGCTTCTGGTGGACAAGTTCACCCGCGGTTCCGGTTCCGGCGAGCCGTTCGGCATCCTCACCGCGCTGTCGGCGAACACCAACGTGCGGGTGCGGATCCAGACCTCCGGCACGACGTTCGGCGCTGACGACCCGTACCGGGTGTGGAAGGCGCTGCCGCAGAAGTACCGCCGCCGGGCCGCGTGGCTGATGGGCGTGGACGTCAACAACAAGATCCGCCAGATCGGTACGGCGAACGTGTTCCACGCCTTCACCGAGAACCTGAAAGCGGAGTGGCTGGCGCTGCTGTTCAACAAGGCCGTCTACGAGTCGCCGTACATGCCGGACACCACGACGAGCACGTCGGCGACCGAGGGCTACGCCATCGTTGGCGACTGGGAGAACTACGTCGTCGCCCGCCGTGGCGGCATGTCCATCGAGCTGGTGCCGCACCTCGTGGACGTCACCTCGAACATGCCCACCGGTCAGCGGGCCTGGTTCGCCTACGCCCGCATCGGCGCCGACTCGGTGAACGACCTCGGCTTCCGCCTGATGACCAACACCTGATCCGAAGGGATACACCCGTGGCTGAAACCACCAAGCCGACCGAGGCCAGGAAGCCCGAGCCCGTCCACAAGCCCGAGCCCGAGTCGAAGGCTTCGCCCGCGGCGAAGAACCTGGCGCCGGCCGGCGAGTCCGGCGATCCCGTGGTTCACAAGCTGCTCGCCGAGCGGCAGGGCCACATGCAGAACGCCGAACCGGATCCCGACCGCGAGGCCGTCCGCAAGGCGGCGCGCGAGGCGGTCGACGAGATCGACAAGAAGCTCGCCGACCTCGGCTACACCGCGCAGTAACCCATCGACTGGCGGCCCCCGTCCCCCTCCGGAGCGGGGGCCGCCGCCCATCCGGAGGAAGCACATGAAGGTTGTGTACGCGACAGTCACCGCACCCGTGCAGATGGCGTCGGGGATCAGCGGGACCGTGCAGAAGGGCTCCCACTGGCCGGCGGACGATCCGGTGGTGCGGGCATACCCGCAGTACTTCAGTGATGATCCCCGCTACGGGATGAACTACTCCGTCGAGCCGGAAGGCTACGACGCACCGGTGGAGCAGGCGACAGCCGCACCGGGCGAGAAGCGGAACACGCGCCGTGGCTGAGGGAATCTTCGGCTACGCGACGCGCACGCCGGAAGAGCTTGACCGGATGGATGAGGTGGACGAAGCGGCCAGCTCGGACGTCCCGATCGCGCTCGCCTCGGAGGACCCGGCCGAGGCGGTCACCGTCGCGTACGTGCACCAGAACGCCGTCACGTACTCGTGGCATCACTCGATGGTGGAGATGGTCGGGCACGACATCACCAACCACGGCCGGATCATGGCTGGCGGCTACATCGCCATGCGCTGCGGGTCCGACGGGCTCGTCGAGGCACGGAACAAGGCCGTCCGCCACTTCCTGGAGGACAAGCCGTCGGACTGGCTGTTCTGGATCGATACCGACATGGGTTTCGAACCGGACACCGTCGACCGGCTACTCGAAGCGGCCGACCCGGCCGAGCGTCCGGTCGTCGGCGGGTTGTGCTTCTCGATGCGGGAAACCGACCCGGACGGCATGGGTGGCTGGCGCACCGTCCCCACCCCGACGCTGTTCGACTGGGCGAAGATCCCCGACCCCGACGGCGGCGAGCCGCAGGTGGGTTTCGCCGTCCGCTGGGACTACCCGCCCAACACGCTGACGCAGTGCTCCGGCACCGGCTCGGCGTGCCTGCTGATCCACCGCTCAGTGTTCGAGCGGGTTCAGGACAAGTACGGGCCGATCTGGTACGACCGGGTTCCCAACACGTCCACCGGACAGCTCGTCAGTGAGGACCTGTCGTTCTGCCTGCGCCTCGGCGCGCTGGGTATCCCGCTGTTCATCCACACCGGCGTGAAGACGACACACCTGAAGCCGTCGTGGGTGGCCGAGGAGGACTACTGGGCGAAGCGTGCCGTCAGCCCAGCACCGGTGAGCGTGGAGCCGACCGGTGACTGACCTGCCCGTTCACGTCGATGTCGAGCGGAGCCTGAAGTGCTTCGAGCTCGGCGAGCACGAACTGTCCATCCACGGCATCCGGTGCTGGAAACTGGCTGTCGACCTGGACCGCTACCAGCGGGTCATCGCCGCCACCAAGCCCGAGGTCGTCGTCGAGACGGGCTCGAAGTGGGGCGGCTCCGCCCGGTGGTTCGAGGCGCACGGCCTGGACGTCGTCACCATCGACATCGACCTCGAACCATCCAAGCTGTCCCGGGCGATCTGCGTCCGAACCGAATGGATCAAGGGCTCGTCGATCTCCCCCGATGTCGTCGAGGTCGTCGCGAAGCTGGTCGCCGGACGGCGGGTGATGGTCAGCCTCGACGCGGAACACGCCGCCCCGCACGTCGCGGCGGAAATCCAGGCGTACGGGCCGCTGGTCTCCCAAGGCTGCTACCTGGTGGTCGAAGACAGCATCTTCGACCTGGCCGAGGACGACGAGGTCAAGGCCGTCGGTGGACTCGACATCCCGAAGCTCGGCGGGCCGCTGAAGGCCATCGAGCAGGAGTTGGCCGGCAATCCCGACTGGGAACGCGACGAGGAGATCG
The DNA here is from genome assembly GCA_035762665.1 of Jiangellaceae bacterium. Lineage (GTDB taxonomy): Bacteria > Actinomycetota > Actinomycetes > Jiangellales > Jiangellaceae > JASLBX01. Next base: position 8,286 of record DASTNZ010000163.1, read on the forward strand.
AGAAGCTGTATCCGACGTCGTTCTACCCGGCCGGCTGGTGGCGGCGTGTCTGATCTGCTGGTCATCGTCCCCACCCGGGGCAGGCCGCAGTCGGTCGCCCGGATCGTGCAGGCGTGGACAGAAACCGACGCGTGGCAGCACGCCGAGCTGACGTTCGTCGCCGACGAAGACGACCCGACGGTCGAGGCCTACAAGGAAGCGTTCGCGACCGTTGCGCTGCCGGATCCGGCCACGCGCGGACCTGCCCGCCTGGTCACCGCCGACGTGTGGCGTCCGCTTGTGCCGAAGCTGAACCTGGCGGCGGTCACGTGGGCTGAGGAGCATTTCGCGCTCGGCTTCGCCGGCGACGACCACCTGCCCCGCACCGCCGGATGGGCAAAGCGCTACCTCGACGAGTTGTGCGAGATGGGTACGGGCATCGTCTACGGCAACGACCTGTACCAGGGTGATCGTCTACCTACCCAGTGGGCCATGACGTCGGACATCGTCCGCGCGTTGGGCCGGATGGTCCCGGCCGACGTCGAGCACATGTACTGCGACAACTCGATCCTCGCGCTCGGTGGGGCCGCCGGCTGCATCCGCTACCTGCCCGACGTGGTTGTCGAGCACATGCATCCGATCGCCGGCAAGGCGCAGATGGACGACGGCTACCAGCGGGTGAACAGCGCGCGCCAGTACGCATCAGATCGCGTCGCGTTCCTGCGGTACGGCGTCGAGCAGCTACGGGCAGACGTCGAAGCGGTGAAAACACTGAGGACTGGGTATCTTCCCGACGGCAGATCAACCGTCCCGGGAGGACACATGCCCAAGCACAACCAACCCGACCCCGAACAGAAGCTCCGCGACGAGCGGGCGCAGGCCGAGCAGGCGGGCGACACCGCCCGCGTGGCCGAGATCGACCGGCAACTCGGCGAGATGACCGGTGAGGGCGGCCAGACCAACCTGTAACCCCTTCCCCCCGAAGCGGAAGCCCCCGTACCTGCGGGGGCTTCCGCGTATCTAGGAGGTGGCCCATGGCCGTACCCACTGCCGCCGCGTCACTGAACAAGCCCGCCTATGCCGTCGGGGAGGCAATGACCCTGACGGTCACGTACGGCGACGCCGACCAGCG
>DASTNZ010000164.1:0-4199 GCA_035762665.1 Jiangellaceae bacterium
CGGCGCCCTCCCAGCCGGAGGCGCGGAGATCCCGACGTTCCTGTCGTATACCTACGAGAAGCACCGCTCCAAGCACAAGGAGGAGTTCGGCAGCGGTGCCATCGAAGGCGTCGCCGGACCCGAAGCGGCGAACAACGCGTCGTTCTCGGGTGTCCTGGTGCCGTTACTGACGCTTGGGATCCCTACCTCAGCCACAGCGGGGGTACTGCTCGCCGCGTTCCAGATCTTCAACCTGCAACCGGGCCCGCAGCTGTTCGAGAAGTCGCCGGACCTGGTGTGGGCGCTCATCGCGTCCCTCTACATCGGGAACGTTATCCTGCTCGCGCTGAACCTTCCGCTGATCCGGATCTGGGTCAAGGTCCTGCAGATCCCTCGACCGGTGCTCTATGCCGGCATCCTGGTTTTCGCGACCCTCGGTGTGTACGGGATCTCCGGCAGCATTTTCGATGTGCTGGTCGCCTACGGGATAGGCATCGTCGGGCTGTTCATGCGGCATCATGACTTCCCGCTGGCGCCGGTGATCTTGGGTGTCATTCTCGGCCCGATGATGGAGATACAGTTCCGCCGCGCGCTGCTGGTCTCCGACGGAGACCTGTCGGTGTTCATCACCCGGCCGTTGACGCTGTGCCTCTTGCTTTTTGCCGTGGTCGCGTTGGTATTGCCCTACGTACCGAGGATCGTCGCCCGAACTCGCGGACGCGAAGCCGAAAAGATCGCAATCGGCACCGAGGATTGATAAGCGAGCGTGCCCGCCACGCCCAGCATTTGCCGGCCGGCGGCCGTCCGTCAGCTCCCCGTCCACCGGTATCGGCGTTCGGGTCTGCCAGTTCCGCCGTACTTCAGCCGGACTGCCGCTAGGCCGGCAGCGACGAAGTACTCCAAGTATCGGCGGGTACTCACCCGTGACAACCCGGCTACAGCCGCTGCTTCGGTCGCCGACAGATCGCCGCCGGCGCGGCGGAGCGTGCCTGCAACAAGCTCGGCCGTAGGCCGGGCAAGCCCTTTGGGCAGGCTGGACCGAGCCGACCGGAGCGCCCCGAACAGACGATCCACGTCATCCTGTGCCACGTCGCCCGAGCTGTCGAACCGGTGCTGGGCCGCCGCATATCGTTCGAGACGATCCCGCAGGTTCTCGAAGGTGAACGGCTTGATCAAGTAGTGGACAACGCCTCCACGCAGTGCAGTCCGGATCGTGTCCACGTCGCGTGCCGCGGTGATGGCCAAGACGTCGACCTGTGCGTCGTCCTCACGTAGCCGGCGCAACACTTCGAGGCCGGAGAAATCCGGCAAGTAGATGTCCAGCAGAACGAGATCGGGGCGCAGCCGTCCAACCTCTGCAATCGTCTCTTCGCCCGTGTGAGCCACTCCTGCGACAACGAAGCCGGGAATTCGCTCCACGAATCCACTGTGAACCTTTGCGACCATGAAGTCGTCGTCGGCGACCAATACTCTGATCACGCCGCACTCCCTATCGCCAGCGGCAGGCGAACAGTGAACACCGATCCCTGCACGTCAATCGTGCCGCCACGACGAGCACAGAGCAGTCGGGCCATCGCCAGCCCCAGGCCCCGGTGCCCATCGCCGGACTTGGTTGTGAATCCCAGCGTGAACACCGCGTCGATCATGTCGGGAGCAACTCCTTCACCGGAGTCGCGCACTGTCACGGTGATCTCGCCATTGGACGTCCGCGCTCCGACCTCCACCCAACCACCCGGACTGAGCGCGTCGAGCGCGTTGTCGACCAGGTTGCCGACCACGGTCACGAGATCAGCGGCGAGGGTTTCGTCCAGGGGTTCCATGGCTGAGCCCGGGGCAATTCGCAGTTCCACGTTCTGCTCCGCGGCGAGACTCGCCTTGGCGATGAGCAGCGCACCCAACGCTGGATCCGCGATGCGCGAGGTGACTTCGCATATGAGCTGCTCGTGGGCCTGGCTGGCGAGGGTGATGTAGCGGATCACCTCGTTGTACTCGCCAAGCTCGACCAGACCGGCCACCGTGTGCAACTTGTTGGTGAACTCATGTGCTTGCGCACGCAGCGTGTCGGTGGTGTGGCGGCTCACGTCGAGTTCCCGCCGAAGGACGGCCAGCTCGGTGCGGTCGCGAAGCGTGGTGACCGAACCGGCCAACCGGCCGCGGACGACGACTGGCATCTGGTTGAGAACGAGCACTTTGTCGTCTCGCACCACGACCTGGTCCGGGCCGGTGACTTTGCCGGTAAGCACCTCACGCAGGTGATCGCCGAGTTCGAGCGCCAACAGCGATCGGCCGACCGCGTCCGCCGGCAGGCCGAGCAGGCGGACCGCTTCGTCGTTCACCAGCGTGATCCGGTCAGCGGTGTCGACTCCGATGACGCCCTCTTTGATGCCGTGCAGCATCGCCTCACGATGCTCGACGAGACCTGTGATCTCACCGGGCTCCAGGCCGAGGGTCTGCCGCTTGATCCGGCGGGAGAGCAGGAGAGACCCGGCGACGCCAAGCGTCGCACCAAGGAGGAGGTAGGTCAGCAGGTCCGGGGTCGCCGCCGCCAACTGCTCGCGCAGCGTCGGATACGTTCTGCCCACAACGACCAAGCCGACTATCTCGCCGTTGTCCTCGTTGAACACCGGCTCATGCGCGACCAATGCCTCCGTTCCGTCATTGATCACTCCGACCCACGAACGGCCAGTAAGAGCGTCGCTGTCGCCCAGCACCGCCGGGCGGCCGGTGTCCGGTCCAGTGAGCACGTGGCCGCCGTCGTCGACGATCTGAACGAACGAGACACCAGAGATACCGCGAGCGCTCTCAGCCTCGACCGCCAGCGCGTCGCGCCAGCGGGCTGGGTCCTCCAATCCGAGTCGGATCGGCGCGTTGCTGCCCAGGCTCGTGGCGAGAGAACGAAGCCGCCGGCCCTCCTCGTTGCGGAAGCGCGAGTCGGACTGGGCGATGGACACAGCGGCAACAGCGCTGACGGCGAGCAGCACGATGCACAACTGAAGCAGCAAGAACTGCCTCGCCAGCGACATCTTCCAGCGCATGATCTGCTTCCGTTCGCCGGGCGTACCCGCCGTCGCAGTACGGTCGTGCCGGTGACCACAGCAAACGCCACAATGGGCGGGTCGGGCAAGCCTTGGGAAAAGAGACCTACGACCACAACGACCACAACGGAATGCGCGACCACAAGTGATGACACCGACCTCCAGCCGGGAGGAGCATCTGTCCAAGGCCACGAAGGAGCATTCGATGGGACGACGGCGCCGCCTCGCGCTGGTCGGCGCGGCGGCCGCACTTGCTCTGGTTGCATGCGCCGGTGACGACGACAGCCTGTCCGGTCTGCGGATCATGGTGCCGAACGCGCCAGGCAGCGGCTATGACGCGACCGCGCGAACCGTCGCGAAGGCGCTAGATGATTCCCGGATCGCCCACAGTGTCGAGGTGTTCCACCTGCCCGGCGCCGGTGGGACGGTTGGGTTGCGGCGCATGGTGTATGAGGAGGGCAACGGGCAGCTGCTGATGCTCATGGGTCAGGGCATGGTGGGCGCTCAGTACACCCATAGGTCCGCCGCAACACTCGAAGAGACCACACCGATCGCCCGCCTGATCGAGGAGCCGGAAATCGTCGTGGTGAGCAAGAACTCCCCGTACGACACACTGGCCGAGCTGGCGGCCGACTGGGTGGCCGACCCGAGCGAGGTCACAGTTGGCGGCGGTTCAACTCCCGGCGGCCCGGATCACCTGGCACCGATGCTCATCGCCAAGGCAATAGGGATTCCACCGAAAGACGTCACTTACGTGCAACATGACGGGGGCGGTGCCCTCCTCGCGGCAATCCTTGACGAGCGAGTTACCTTCGGGGTCTCCGGCGTCGGCGAATACGCCGACCAGATCAAATCCGGCCAAGTGCAAGCGCTGGCGGTGACCAGCGAGGAGCGTCACCCAAGTTTTCCTGATGTTCCAACCCTGCAAGAGTCAGAGGTTGACGTGGTGTACGTGAACTGGCGCGGCATCGTCGCACCACCGGGCCTTCATAGCGCCGACGTCGAGGCGCTTCAGGATGCCATCGCCGAGCTCCACGCATCGGCCGAGTGGCGAGATGTCCTGGTCAGGAACGGTTGGACCGATGCCTTCCTGGCGGGCGCTGATTTCGGCGCATACATCCACGACGAGAACGCCAAGTTGCTGGCCATCCTCACGGACTTAGGGCTGGCCGCATGACTCGGCCG
>DASTNZ010000165.1:0-5564 GCA_035762665.1 Jiangellaceae bacterium
GATGCAGGCGCTCGCCCGCTACTGGACCAGCGACTACGACTGGCGCCGGTGCGAGGCGAGACTGAACGCGCTGCCGCAGTTCACGACCCAGATCGACGGGGTGGACATCCACTTCCTCCACGTCAGGTCGCGGCATGAGAACGCGTTGCCGCTGCTCATGACGCATGGCTGGCCCGGCTCGGTCGTCGAGCTGCTGGAGACCGTCGGCCCGCTGACCGACCCGACCGCGCACGGCGGCACCCCCGAGGACGCCTTCCACCTGGTGCTGCCGTCCCTGCCCGGCTACGGCTTCTCGGGCGAGCCGACCGAGCTCGGCTGGGAGTCCGGCCGCATGGCACGGGCCTGGGCCGAGCTGATGCACCGCCTCGGCTACACGCGCTACGTCGCCCAAGGGGGCGACGTGGGCGCCGCCGTCACGGACGCGATGGGCCGCCAGGCGCCCGAGGGGCTGCTCGGCATCCACGTGAACTTGCTCGCTCTAGCGATCGGTCTCAAGGACCAACTGCCGGCGGAGTCCGAGCAGGAACGCGCTGCGCACAAAGCGCTTGAGACGTTCACGACGGACGGCTTCGGCTACTTCCTGGAGCAGTCCACCCGGCCGCAGACGATCGGCTACTCCCTGCTGGATTCACCCGTCGGGCTGGCGGCCTGGATGCTTGACCACGATACGGACAGCTACTACAAGATCTCCCGCGCGTTTGTCGACGGCGAGCCGGTGGGCAATCTCACCCGGGACAACATCGTCGACAACATCGCGCTGTACTGGCTGACGGGCACCGGCGCCTCGGCCGCCCGGTGGTACTGGGAAACCGGACGGGCTCAGGCCGCAGCCCGTGCGGCCGGCCAGGCTCCTCCGGCGGTCTCCGTGCCGGTCGGCTATACGACGTTCCCCGGCGAGATCTTCGCTGCCCCGCGCAGCTGGGCTGAGACGGTCTACCCCGGCCTCGCCTACTTCAATGAGGTCGACAGCGGCGGTCACTTCCCGGCCTGGGAGGAGCCGGAGCTCTTCTCCACCGAGGTGCGGGCTGCATTCAGCTCACTGCGCTAATGATGCCTTTCTCTTCGGCTCTCCCCAGGAGGACGTTCGATGCCAAGACAGACTACTGATCTCTTTCTCCTCGAGGATCTCGAGGACGTCGGAAGGACGAGTGAGCTCGCGGAAAGCGATCTAGATGCGCTTCACGCCGTCGCAGACTGGATCAAGACTTTCGTGGTCACACCTCACGAGGATCTCGGCCGGGCTGGGCCCGTTTGTCCCTTCGTGCCTGCGGCCTTGGAACGTAAGACACTTTGGCTCGCTCCTGAGCAGATCGCCGACCGTAGCGTGCCAGATGTTGTCGAGCTTATGAACGGCTACAAGAGCCTGTTCCTGGCCGCTGAACCTACTGACGGCGACGACGCGAACCACAAGGTAATAGTCGTCGTTTTCACCGACTTGTCTGCTGATCGTGCGCAAGGCATCTTTGACGACGTCCTACAGCAGCTTGGAGTTCCGTCGTATGTCGAAGATGGAATCGTGTTCGGGCCGTTCTACAAAGGCAATGAGGGGACTGCGATATACAACGCGAGCTTTCGCCCATTCCAATCACCCGTGCCGTTTCTGTTCGTACGGCAAGGGGTGATCAGCGACTGGAAGTTCTTCCTGGACAACCAGGGCTGGCTCAACTATTGGGCGCACCGCTTTGGAGAATCCGCAGTCCACGCTCTTGCTGAGGAACTACGCCGCTTGCCGTGGCGCGCACGGCACGACTAATGCGAAACTGTCCTCGTTTCGGGGCAGTGGTCGGTGGCGCGAAGTGAGCCTCTTCGGCGTGCGGGATACCCACCCGCCCGGCTTCGAGGGGGGACCGGCGGCTCAAATTCCGAGCCGCTTACGCCGGACGATCTGCGCGGACCGGCCGGCGACAGGGGATCGCCTGCTGGATGAGGCGGCGGAGTCGCTTGGTCGACAGGAGCCGTACGAGTCGGTCGACGGGTGCTGTGGCGCAGGGGTGAGCGCTGCATCGCAGGTAGGCGCGTTTTAGCGTGCCGTCCAGCGCCAAGGCTCCGGTAGGACCTGCTAGCTCAGTCGCCCCAGTACCGCTGTTCCTGCCATGGATCGCCGTAGTTGTGGTAGCCGTTGATCTCCCAGAAGCCGGGTTCGTCGGTCGCGGTCAGGCGCAGCCCTCGCACCCACTTTGCGCTCTTCCAAAAGTAGAGATGGGGGACGAGCATGCGCGCTGGCCCGCCGTGCTCCGGCTCGAGCGGCCCGTTGTCGTAGGCGAAGGCGACCCATGCCTTGGCGCCGGTAACGTCCTCGAGCGGCAGGTTGGTCGTGTAGCCGCCGTCGGAGAACTGGACGACGTGCTCGGCTGCGGTCTCGATCCCGTCGAGCAGCGTATCGACTGAGACGCCTCGCCATACGGTATCCAGCTTCGACCATTTGGTCACGCAGTGGATGTCGACGGAGAAGGTCTCGCTCGGGAGGGCACGGAACTCCTCCCACGTCCATCGGCGCGGCTCGTCCACCTCGCCGATGATGGAGAAGTCCCAACGGTCCAGGGGCGTGTGAGGCGTCGGCCCTGCGGAGAGGACTGGAAAGTCTCTGGTCACGTGCTGGCCGGGCGGCACGCGGTCGCTCGGCGCGTCGTCGTCGCGGCGGCCACGGAAGCCGCGAGAGATGATCGGCGGCATTTCGCCTCCTTCGTCGGTAGGGGACAGGCGCTCGCAGCCTGGCTATGGGGCGCGTTGGGTGGTTTCGTTGGCGTCGAGGGCCCGTAGTGCGCGCACGCGCTCGGCGATTGGCGGATGCGTGGAGAACAGCGTCACTATGCCTTGCCGCCGGAGCGGGTTGACTATGTAGAGCGACGCCGTCGCCGGGTTGACGTTTAGCGGGAGCGCTTGCGCACGACGCTCGAGCGCTTCGAGCGCATCCGCCAGCGGGGACGCGCGGCCGAGCAGCTCGGCTCCGGTGGTATCGGCGAGGTATTCACGCTGCCGCGAGACGGCCAGCTGCAGCAGCGACGCGGCAAGTGGCGCGAAGATGATGGTGCCGATCAGTCCGATCCAGCCGAGCGGTCCCCCGTCGTCCTCCTCGTGTCCGAAGAGCAGCGAGAACTGGAAAAGATTAGCGATTGCCGCGATTGCACCCGCCACCATCGCCGCGATCGAGGAGACGAGGATGTCGCGGTTCTTAATGTGACCGAACTCGTGCGCGAGGACACTTCTGACCTGGTTAGGCGGCAGTCGCTGAAGCAAACCCTCCGTAACTGCCACCGCCGCGTGCTCGGGGTTGCGGCCGGTGGCGAACGCGTTCGGCTGCTCGGAGGGGATTGTGTACAGCCGCGGCACGGGAAGCTCGGCGCGTTGCGCGAGACCCTGAACCATCGCCTCGAGTTCGAGCCTGGTGCCCGGCTCGATCTGTTTCGCGCGGCTGACCTGCAGTGCGAGACGGTCGGAGAACCAATAGCCGCCGACGTTCATCGCGACTGCGAGGGCGACGAAGACGTAGAGGAATACGCCGCCGATGAGCGCGCCGATCCCGATGAGCAGCGCGGTCAGGCCGGCGATCAGGAGCCACGTCCGAGTCTTGGTCGCGATGCGTCGGATGCTGATATTCACGTGCCTGTCTTCTTTCGACTGTTGGAGCAGGGGGGTGTTGGGTCGGCTCTAGCCGAAGGTGAACACGTACGCTTCGACTCCGGGCTGAAGGAACGTGATCTCGATGGTGCGTTCGGCGACCGCTCCGGGCTGGCGGACGAGCTGGTAGAGGCGCCGATCCGCGGCTGTCCCCTCGCCGTGATCGTCGACGTCGATCCCGCGCGCGGCCCCTGGCGGGCTTCCGTCAATCCGGACGCGGAATCGAACCGGCTCGCCCCGTTCGGCCGGCCCCATGACGAGATGGACGTCGCGGGCACGATAGCGGTAGGCGAGGCGCCCGTCCGCCTTGTTCAGTCGGGCGGCCTTCCCGCCGATGGTCCAGTCACCGGAAAGCGCCCACTGGTTGAGCCTCAACCGAGCGGGTGAGCTGTAGGTCTGATTCTGCTCCCACGCTGCGCCGCCCGGGGAGGAAAAACGTTCGGCACGTTCGTGGCCGAGGTAAGTCTCGGGGGACTCCAACGAAGCCCAATCGGCTTGGGCTTCGACTCCGTTCGCCTCGACTTCAACGGGGTCGTCCTTGAGACCGCGCGGTACGTCCAGTAATTGCTGGATTACCTGCTCCGATTCCTCGTAGCGCCCTTCGCCGAAGTGGTGGAAACGAATCGTTCCCTTTGCGTCGGCGATGTAGAGGGCGGGCCAGTATCTGTTCGCGAACGCGCTCCAGATCGCGTAGTCGCTGTCGACGGCGACCGGATATGCGATTCGCCTGTCTTCAATGGCCGCACGAATGCTGTCGATGTCGGTCTCGAATGGAAACTCGGGTGTGTGGACGCCGATCACGGTGAGGCCGTGATCGCGGTACTTCTCGTCCCACGCGCGGAGGTAGGGAGCGGTCCGGATCCAGTTGATGCAGGTGAACGTCCAGAAATCGATCAGGACAACGTGCCCGCGCAGGTCCGCCACCATCAATGGCTCCGAGTTGAGCCAGCCGGTCGCCCCGTCGAAGCCAGGCAAGTGGCCCTGGGCTGATAACGGAGGTACGCGCCGCCGTAGCTCGTCGATCTCGTCTTGCGGGACTTCGATCCGGAACGGGTGGATCGCCGCGTCTTCGACTACTGAGTCAGTCGACTCGTTCGAGGTCGAAGCAGCCATGAGCGTCTCCTCACGATTGTAGGAAGTGACCTCGTCAGGGTTGCGCCGCCGCTGAGCGGTCGCGCCCGTGGGAATTCCTGGTCTATGCCCGGGCCTCGGCTTCGACTTGCCCGGGGTTCATGCTCGTCGCAGATGTCACTGCAGGGGGATCTGCGGGTGCTCCTGCGTGGTCGCGCCAGTGAGCGCCTGGCGGAAGGCGTACTCGTAATCCCCACTGCTGAGCGCAGTGAGCGTACGCACCTGCCAGGCCAACTCGACGCCGGCCGGGCCCCACAGGGGTTCCGTCCACCCGGTGACGGCGTCGATCCAAGCCGCGGCCGCTTCGTGAGGTCGACGACCGGTGGCGAGAAGAACTGAGGCAATGGCATCTGCGATGGTCCCGATGACGAGATTGGTCTCAACGTTCACGTCGGGCACCTTGCGGACGGTAGTCCTTGGGTCGGCTGACGAGCTACCGCCCCAGGACGCCGGAGCACGAACCGCGCGGCAATTGTGGAGCGAGGCGTCGGCGGTCGCGGCGTGGTGGAGCCGGAGGTTCTCGGCATCCACCGCTTCGACTGACGCTTTCGGAGCCGACCCCGGCCGTTGTGAGCGGAAAGCTGGACATCCATGACGACCCTCTCAGATGTGAGATGCAGCGTTTCTTCAGTGAGGGGGCCGCCAGAAGCGGTGCGACGCGCTGAGCAGCCCCGGGGTGCGTCGATCATGTCGCGATGCGAGCGGGAGCTGCGGCAGCGCGGTATGGGGCCAGGAACGTGGTCAGCACCGCCAGCATCTGCTCAGGGGCTGTCTCCGCGAGCCAGTGGCCGTTCCCGGGAATGACCACGGTCTGT
>DASTNZ010000166.1:0-10764 GCA_035762665.1 Jiangellaceae bacterium
ACGCACCCCTGGTGCATTGCTCTCCTCAGAAAATGGTTTCGGGGTGAGAGTAGGCCGGAAGTTAGCCTGCGAAAGGCGATTACGAGGAGTAAGAGGATGTGGATATTTCTTGGTGAGAAGCGATCGGCAATTGTGGAAGCAGGGTATGGCAGGAGCCGTGGACGGCTGATCGTCGTCGTCACGGCTGGCGCGCACAGGAGCGATGGGATTGACGGACGGGGCAAGCACAAGGGGCATGGCCCACCGGTGGGTCGACGTTCATGGGCTGCGCCTGCACTGCGTCGAAGCGGGCACGGGCCCCCTGGTGGTGCTGCTGCACGGCTTCCCCGAGTTCTGGTACGCCTGGCGACACCAGATCCCGGCCCTCGCCGACGCCGGCTACCGGGTGGTCGCGCCCGACCTGCGCGGCTACAACACCTCCGACAAGCCGCCCCGGGTCCGCGACTACCGACCCAGCGTGCTGGCCCAGGACGTGGCCGACCTGGTCGTGGCCTTGGGCGCCCGCTCGGCCGCGGTCGCTGGGCACGACTGGGGCGGCGGGCTGGCCTGGCTGCTGGCCATCCAGCACCCCGAGCGCATCGAGCGACTGGTGGTCCTCAACGCGCCCCATCCGATCCGCCTCCTCAAGAGTCTGCGCAGCCCTCGGCAGCTGCGGCGCAGCTGGTACATGCTCGCCTTCCAGGCCCCGTGGCTGCCCGAGCGGCTGATGGCGGCCCGGGACTTCCAGGCGCTGCGCCGGGCCCTGCGCCAGCAACCGACCCGGCCGGGCGCCTTCACGGCTGAGGACATCGACCGCTACGTGGCCGCGGCCGCCCAACCAGGCGCCCTGCGCGCCGCCATCAACTACTATCGGGCCGCCTTCCGAGCCAACCCGCTCGCGCAGGTGCACAGCTTGCGCCGCGTGGACACCCCGACCCTCATCATTTGGGGAGAGCAGGACCGCTACCTAGGCCGGGAGCTGGCCGAGCCGGACCGCGCTTGGGTCTCGGACGTGCGTGTCGAGTGGATCGCCGAGGCCAGCCACTGGGTGCAGGCCGACGCCCCCGAGCGGGTCAACCAACTCATGGTGGACTTCCTTCTCGAGCACATGGACAGCTAGGGATCCTTGGTCGCCGGCTTCTGGACGTTTGGTGACCCATCGGGGAATGGGATGTCAGCTCATGCTCGGGTCGGGTTGGGTGGCAGGGTGTCCCCCTCCGGTGGGCGCGGGGGGAGGAGGTGGTGTCGTTGCGGGTTCGGATCCGCCGCTGTCGAGCCGGAACGGTGGGTACTCGTCGGTCATCAGCGCGGCGTAGCCCCACACCCGGTAGCACCATCGGTTGAGCCCCATCACCAGATCGAAGATGCCCTGCGGGTAGCGCCCGGTGAAGGCCAGCACCACCGCGGCGATCAGCACGAGGATGCCGATGAGACCGCCGACGATCTGGGAGATCTCGTCTCCGAACCCGTTGAGGTCGGTGGTCGACCAGACGAGGCAACTGGTGAACAGTCCGATCACCAGGTAGTGGGGGAGGGCCAGCAGCCACCACTTCACCAGCGCCAGCCCACGGGACAGCCGCTGGGGGTAGGCCACGTCGAGGCTGGCCGGGTAGTCGGTCGCGGCCAGCGTGAAGGGCGGGTACCGGTCGGTGCCCAGCGCGCTGTAGGTGTAGTAGTTCACCCGCCAGGTCCAGCGCATCACGCCCACATTGAACGCGAAGATTGACCTCGGGTAGCGCCCGGTGAACGCTATGGAGAACCCGGCGACCACGGTGAGCACCGCGAACGCCAGCAACAGGAACGCCAGGGTGACGTAGTGGGGAATGGCCAGCAGCCACTTGACCAGCCACTGCCAGCGGCTCAGGCCCGGATCGAGCCTGCCTTCCAAACGGATCGGATAGGTGTGCATCCATCTCTCCTCATGACGTCCTCGTCGGGACCAGGAACCTGCTCGTCGCCGGCGTGGAGGGCCCGGCGTACGAAGGCGGTCAGCTGCGGCGCCCGCCGGCGTTGGCGGGCGCCGCGACGCTTCACCGTCCTGCCGAACTGCCCGAGCCGACGGGCACGAGCTCCTCGATCTCGTCGAGGGCCGGAGCGCCGTGGTGCTGGCCGGCGCCCTCGACGGTCGGCTGCGGGATGAACCGGTCGAGCCATCCGGGCAGCCACCAGTTGGCGCGTCCCAACAGCGCCATGCTCGCCGGGACCACCAGCATCCGCACGATCGTGGCGTCGAGGGCGATGGCGGTGGCAAGCCCGAGGCCGAACATCTTGACGGGCGGTGAGGGGTTGGCGACGAAGCTGAGGAACACCGCGACCATGATCAGCGCCGCGGAGGTGATGACGCGTCCCGTCGCGGCCAGGCCGCGCGCCACCGATTCGGCGTTGTCCCCGGTCCGGAGGTACTCCTCGCGGATGCGCGAGAGCAGGAACACCTCGTAGTCCATCGACAGGCCGAACAGGATGCCGAACATGATGACCGGGATTGGCGAGGCGATCGGGACCGACCCCTCGAAGCCGAACAGGTCACCGAGCCAGCCCCACTGGAAGACGGCGACCAGCACGCCGTAGGCCCCGCCAACCGACAACAGGTTCATCAGGGCCGCCTTCAGCGGCACCACGATCGAACGGAACACCAGCATCAGCAGCAGGAACGAGGCGGCCAGGATCGCGGCGATGAAGACGGGCAGGGTGTCGTCGAGCTGACCCGTGAGGTCATCCACCATCGCCGTGAAGCCCGACACGTACACGCCGTTGGGCAGGAGCCCGCGGACCCGTTCGATCGTCTTGGAGGTGGCCGGGTCCGCGGGCCCGGTGGCCGGGACGGCTGGCAGCACCGCGGCGTCGCCCGTTGGGGCGGTCTGCGGCTCGCCGAGGAGCGCGATGCCCGGGTCCGCCGCGAGCCGCTCGGTCAGCGCGGGCAGGGTCTCGGTGTCTAGCCCCGGGGTCCGCAGGTCGGCGACGATCAGCAGCGGGCCGTTGACGCCCGGACCGAAACCGTCGGCCAACAGGTCGTAGGCGCGGCGGTGGGTGGTGGTCGTCGGCTCGTCGCCGGCGTCCGGAAAGGCGAGTTGCATGCCCAGCGCCGGTGCGGCCAGTGCAAGCAGCACAGCCGTCGCGGCGAGCAGGTAGGGCCAGGGTCGTCCCGACACGCGGTGGGCGAAGCGCCACCAGGCGCTGTCCTGTGCACGCACGGGGGTCCGCCGGCGGCGCAGCAGCCGTCCGGTGTCGATGCGGTCGCCCAGCAGCGAGAGCAGCGCGGGCAGCAACGTCGTGGCGGCTGCCACAGCGATGAGCACGACCAGCGACGTCGCCAGCCCGATCGAGGTCAGGACGCCCAGTCCGGTCAGCGCCAGCGCGGCCATCGCGACGACGACGGTGCCTCCCGCGAACACGACGGCCGCTCCGGACGAGCCCATGGCGCCGGCCAGGGCAGCTGCGTTGTCCTGGCCTCTCGACCGGTTCTCGCGGTAGCGGGCCCCGATGAACAAGGCGTAGTCGACGCCGACGCCCAGCCCGATCATCGCCGCGACCGTCGGTGCGGACGTGGACACCTCCATCGCGTTGGCGAGCAGCGTGATGCCGCCCACGCCGACGGCGACGGCGACCAGCGCCAGCCCGATCGGGACCAGGGCGGCCACGACGGTGCCGAACACGACGACCAGCACGACCAGCGCGGCCAGGAGACCCACGGCTTCGGTACCCGACGTCTCCGCCTCGGCGTTGACGAACACCGCATCGCCGCCCAGCTCGGCGGTGACGCCCGCTGCGCGCACCGGCGCAATGGCGCCGGCCAGTGCCTCGAACGGTGCCGGCCCGAGGTCGGAAGCCGGCAGGTCGAACGTCAACTCGGCGAAGCCGATGCGGCCGTCGGGTGAGACGGTGCCGGCCTCAAAGGGATCGGCCACCGTCGCGACATGCTCCACCTTCGCGACTCGCGCCAGCGCGGCCTCGATGACCTCCCGGCGGCTGTCGAGCGTCCCGCCGTGGTCGACGGCGAACACGGCCATGGCGCTGCCGCCCGCCGCCTCGGGAAAGCGCTCGTCGAGCAGCGCCATCGCGCGCTCGCTCTGGCTGCCGGGCGCGACGAAGTCGTCGACGAACGCACCACCGGCGATGCCGGCCAGCCCGATGACGATGGCGGCGGCGACCGCCCACGTCCCGATCGTGATCCATGGCCTGCGGGCGCTGGCGTGGCCGATGCGACGGATGAAGCGATGCATGACGGTGCTCCTTGGAGTGATCCGGTTCGGACGACGGGTGCGCCACGTGGCGCCGTGGTCCCACCCTGCCTGCCGGGACCGGAGGAGTCGCCCACCCGCGGACGGGTTGGCCCTCCCCCGCGAGGCGGGTCCTGCGCTGCCGCCGGAGCGTAGTCGCCCCCCGGGCGGCGGAGACCCACATCCGCCTGCAGATGGATGACCGCGCGTCCGACCTGGCCTATGGTGGGCCGGTGCCCGCCGGCCAGCCGCCACGGGCCACCGCACGTCTCACCGTGGAGCGATGGGTGAACCGCACGGCGCCGCCCTCCCGACCGCCGCTCGGGAACGCCCCGAGAGGATTCCGGGGCCCCTTCGCCCGCTGGCCCCGCGCCGCGGACGCCGTCCTGGCCATCGCCGTCTTCCTCGCGGTGGTGTTCCTGGTGGACGGGCCCGGCGATTCGATCGTCGTCCGGCCCATCGGCGACGTTCCGATCACCGCCCTGCTGGTCTACGCCGTGGCCAGCGCGGCGCTGTACTGGCGCAGGCGCGCCCCCCTGGCCGTGCTGGGCGTGGTGCTGGTCGCCTGGGCGCTGACGCTCGGAGACAGCTACTCGCAGATCGGCGGGGTGGCGATCATCGCCCTGTACAGCGCGGGGCGGTACGCCACCGAGGACCGGTGGGGCCAGGTGGGCGTCGCCGCGGCCATCGCCGTGGTCAGCATCGATCTCCTCAACGACCCGGCCCCGTGGGGGGAGGCTGTCTTCGGCGGCGTCGTCATGTTCGTGGCCTGGTACGTCGGGCGCCGCCTCCGGCTGCGGCAGGAGCGCACCACCCAGCTGCGGCGGGAACAGGCCGCCGAGGCCCGCCGGATCGTGATCGAGGAGCGGACCCGCATCGCCCGCGAGCTGCACGACGTGGTCGCCCACCGGGTGAGCTTGATGACGGTGCAGGCGGGCGCGGCCAAGGCCGTGGCCGCCGAGGACCCCGAGGGCGCCCTGCGGGCGATGGCCGCGGTGGAGGAGGCGGGACGTCAGGCCCTGGACGAGCTGCGCCACCTGCTGGGGGTCCTCCGACCCGAGACCGGCCTCGACGGGCTGGGCCCGCAGCCCGGCCTGGCGGATCTCCCCCGGCTTGTCGAGCAGATCCGCGGGGCGGGCCTGGACGTCTCGCTGGCGACCGATGGGGTGGCGGCCGGGCTTCCGGCCCGCGTGGACCTGTTCGCGTACCGCATCGTCCAGGAGGCGCTCACCAACGTGCTCAAGCACGCCGGTCCCGGGGCCCACGCCGAGGTGCGGCTCGGCACCGAACCGGGCGGGATCGTCATCGAGGTGCTCGACGACGGGAAGGGCTTGGAGCCACCTTCGGCGTCGGCTGGTCCATTCCGGTCGGCGGGGCATGGCATCGTCGGGATGCGGGAGCGGGCGCTGCTGTTGGGCGGGACCCTCGACGCCCGGCCCCGCCCCGGCCGCGGGTTCCAGGTCGTGGCCCACCTGCCCACCGGAGGCGAGCCCACGTGAGCATCCGTGTCGCCGTGGTCGACGACCAGGCGCTGGTCCGCGGGGGCTTCGCCATGGTCCTGGGCATCCATGACGACATCGAGGTCGTCGCCGAGGCCGGGACCGGGCTGGAGGCCATCGAGGTGGCCCGCCGGCATCGCCCCGACGTGATCCTCATGGACATCCGCATGCCCGACATGGACGGCCTGGAGGCGACCTCCCGGATCCTGGCCGAGGCCGACTGGGGCGTCCGGGTGCTGATCCTGACCACCTTCGACCCGGACGAGTACGTCTACCGGGCGTTGCGCGCCGGCGCCAGCGGCTTCGTCCTCAAGGACATCCCCCCCGAGGAACTCCCCACCGCCGTGCGCACGGTCGCCGACGGAGGAGCACTGCTCGCTCCGTCCATCACCAGACGCCTCATCGGCCAGTTCGCCAAGCGCCTCGCTGTCGACACCGCCACGTCGGGCCGCTTGGAACGGCTGACCGACCGGGAGCGTGAGGTACTGGCTGCGATCGCGCGTGGGTCGAGCAACGCTGAGATCTCGGACGAGCTCTTCATCGGAGCCGCGACCGTGAAGTCGCACGTGTCGAGCATCCTCACCAAGCTCGGCCTGCGCGACCGCGCCCAGATGGTGGTCTTCGCCTACGAGAGCGGGCTCGTCGAGGCCGGCGAGCGCGACATCGGTCACTGAGAGGTTGGCCCCGCCGGCTCACGGGAGAGGACGGCGGCCGCCCGGCCAAGCCATTGACCGTCAGGATCACAATCTGATTCGCCCGCGAGCATCATCCCTGCTGCGTGGGCTGGAGGAGCGATGACCTGCGGTTCGTCTGAACCGTTGGTAACCCCGGTGACCGCTGCTGCCCCTACTCGACCGTTGCGGCACGGACCCAGCGCGGACCGAGCGCGAAGATCCACCAGCTTTCCCCCTGTACGACGGTGTCGCTCCGCGGGCACTGCGCGGCGGCGTGCGGGCTTGCGGGCGGAGGGTGCGCTGTCCACGATGGGGACCGTGGGTAGTGTCCTCTCGGGATGCTGAGGGTCACCTGGTATGGCGCTGAAGAAACAAGCAACCCCGAAACGCTGGCGCTCCAAGGAAGCCAAGGAGATCGTCGCCGCCGTGCAACGGGCAGGTGGGCAGGTCGAGCGCACCGCGAGCGGGCATCTGAAGGTCATCGGGCCAGCCGGTTCCGCCATCGTCGCCTCAGCCCCCAACACCGGCCGCGCAGGTGGGCGCGCCGTCCACAACACCTTGGCCACGATCAGGAGCAAGACCGGGCTGGACGTGTGAAGCGCTCGTCCGGGCGCTCGCTGCACCCAGATGCGTGAATTGTCAGGGCCAAAGGTTCAGAGCGGAGCTACAGCATGGCCATGGCCAGCGTCCTCCATTGACGTAGAGGCAGGCCATGGGGCTCCGCGTCAAACACCTGGATACAGACGTGGTCCGCTCCTGCCTTTAGATGGTCCTTCACACGTCCGCTAACCGCCTCCACGTCACCCCATGCGACGAGCGCGTCGACGAGACGGTCGCTGCCCTGCCCCACGAGGTCGTCATTGGTGAATCCGAGGCGGCGCCAGTTGTTGGTGTAGTTCGGCAAGTCGAGGTATCGGGAGATGTGCCGGCGGGCGATCGCTCGGGCCTGTTCAGGGCTTGTCTCCAAGACGGCCGCCTGCTCTGGCAGGAGCCAGCGGTCAGGGCCGAGAGTGCTGCGAGCCTTCGCCGTATGCTCGGGCGTGACGAGATACGGGTGAGCACCCTGGGCCCGCTCAGCGGCCAAGGCGAGCATCCTCGGTCCAAGGGCGGCGAGCACACGCGGCGGCGGCGCTGTCGGCTTTGCGGCCCGGTAGATCCGGGCCGCCTCGTCCATCCCATCTAGATAGCGGCGCATGGCTGCAAAGGGACGCTCGTACTGGTGGCCACGAATTCTCTCGACGAGGCGGGCGTGGCTCACGCCGAGACCGAGCAAGAACCGCTCTGGGTAGGCCTCGCTCAAGGTGAGCTGGCCGGCAGTCATGGTGAACGCGTCACGTGCCCAGATGTTGGCGATGCCCGTTGCAATCACCATGCGGTTGGTGGCTGACAGCAGAAAGCCAGCATTGGTCAGCGGCTCGCGATAAGCAGCTTCGCCGACCCACAGGGCTCCGTAGCCCAACTCCTCCAACTCGGCCGCGACCTCCCGTACTCTCGAGGCGGGTTGGTAGTTGAGGTGGTAGGTCCAGATGCCGATGCGCCCGAGGTCCATGACCCACTGCTTACCAGGCAGGGTGGTTACGACGCCACCACTCGCTCGCGGAAATCCTCAACCGCAGGCCTCCCGCGCCAAGGCTCCAGCTCGCGGAGCAGGTCCTGAGCCCGCTGGGTGATGGGTCCGATGCGTTGGTCAGCCGGCAGGTCCAACGCCCCGTTGGCGACCGCGCAAGCCTGATCGACCTCCCGCTGCTGCGCATAGGTGGTGGCCACCGCGAGCTCCACTATTGAGCGAGCCTTGAGGTGCCCCGGATCCTGGGCTGCGAGCGCGGCATCGAGGACCGGCTGGGCAGCGTCGGGCTGGTGAAGCGTTACAAGGCTCGTGCCCTCGTAGTAGGTGACGTCGAGCCGGTCCTGTCGGTAGTCCATGCCATGCCGACGTTCGTCGGGCTGGGTGCTTCCCACCGCATTGTTGGCCAGATCCTGCGCCTGGCGGAACGCCGCTGCGTCGCCGATGCCAGCATGGGCGCGCGCCTCCAGCGCTGCCAGTCATGCCTGGACGGCCACGTTCGCGCTTCGGCTTCCGTGACTCTGCCCCCGCCGGATGAGCTCAAGTGCAGCAGTGTGATCACCGCTGTAGGAGGGAATGAGGCTTCGCCCTCCGAGCAGCCATCCGGCCAAGGCTTCGTCCTGAGCTTCGATCGCGGGCTTCAGC
Source organism: Jiangellaceae bacterium (assembly GCA_035762665.1). Lineage (GTDB taxonomy): Bacteria > Actinomycetota > Actinomycetes > Jiangellales > Jiangellaceae > JASLBX01. The sequence continues at coordinate 8,579 of DASTNZ010000166.1, forward strand.
GCAGCCTCATACCAGATGTGGGCGGCTGTCGGGTCCCCCACGTCGAAGGTCAGCCACGCTCGAAGGCCAGCCAGATGTCCAGCGACTGAGCACAGCCTGCGCCGGACTCCGATCGTCTGGGACTCCTCAAGGAGCCCGGTCACCGCTTGAAGGTACTGCTGGACGTGCGGGAACAGTTCGGTAGGCGACAGTTCCTTGTAGAGCTGGTGGAAGCGGAGAACGGCGAGTTCTGTCTCCTCGAGCATCGACCCGCTTACCCTCGATCCCTGCATGGCCCGGAGGAGATTCAGCAGGTCCACGCCGAGCGCCTCCAGCACGGCGGTGCTGGCGAAGGTCCCTACCATGCGGACAAAGGGTCGGCGCTCCATGGACGTATCTGACGATGCGAGCGCCGCCCCGGCAACCTCGAACAGTGCCGGCTCAGGGACGGCGATGGCCTCGGCCGGAGCATCCGAGCTGCCACGGAACCGCTCTCGCCAACGCTCGACGGCCAACTCTCGGCGCCGGGCTTCCCGCTCGGCCGCCAGCTCCCGGAACACCCCCATCAGCGCACCGCTGGCCTCGAGTGCTCGGTCACACAGCATGGCGAACTGCTCGGCGGGCACCTGACGGCCTCGTTCAATCTGCGAGAGGTACGACCGGTGATAGGCGATGCGGTCGGCCAAGTCCCGCTGGTGCAGCCCGGCTTCGCGGCGGCGGCGCCGGAGTTCCTCGCCGAAGCGGATGGCAAGCAGCCGGACAGGCTCCGTGTTGAGCGAGTCTGCGGTGGCTTGCTCAGCCTCGGAGGGGTCGGAAGGTGGGTGACCTGGTGTGGGGTCTCGCCCACCTGGAATCGGACGGGCTGTCATGTGACTCGACTGTAGGACTCCGGTCAACTGACGTCGAGACAACAGGAACAGGCCGTGCGAATGCTCAACGGGACCAATGCCCTGAGGCCGCTCCCCCATCGGCCGCAGGCCCGCTGCCGGCCTGGTCCAACTCTCGCTGGTGGACAAGCTCCCGATACACGGCGGCAAGGATCCGACGTTCCCGTACTCCCAGGCGGGGATCGGCCTCGGCCGCCTCGGTCACACTCACCGATGCCGGTACCGCCCGATCGTCGTCTGAAACCTGGCCCAGTAATCGCGCTAGGGAGCTCGGCTCCATCCGAAGAACCCGCTCAAGCGCAGCAACCCGTTCAGGCCGTGGAGCAGTCTGCCCCAAGAGCCACTGCGACACCGACGCTTGGGAGACCCCAAGCGCGTCGGCAAGCCCGCGCTGGGACAGGCCGCACTCCTCGCGCGCACGCTGGAGCGCCTGCCCGAATCGCCGCCGCTGCTCGGCCGTTGCCATGTTGCGACCCTTGCTTCGATGCCTCTGCGGTGGCCTACAAGCATGCCTGATCAGGTGACCGCTGATCGACTCTCGGCAGATTCAAGGAGAAAGCTGTAATGGGAAAAGTATTGGCTTATACTGAGCTCGACCGACCAAGGCCTGCGTCCACCGGACGCGGGCCCGCCAGCAGCACCGAGGAGGACATGACGGCCACCGGACTGCTACAGCGGATGCAGCTTCCCGGTCTGCTAAAGGTCGAGCAGGCGAGCGTGCTTATGGGGATCAGCCGGAGTGCCGCCTACCGGGCAGTTGCTGCCGGGGATCTGCCGTCGGTCCGCTTTGGATGCCGGCTCTATGTGCCTACCGCACGGCTGCTCGAGTTGCTGGGCTTGGTTCTGGAGGACCGCTGATGCCGGGCGGCTGGACTCGCAAGCGCGGCAGCACCTGGACCTGGTACATCGAGGACGTGCCGGACCCGAGAACCGGCCGGCCCCGCCAAGTCTCCAAGGGCGGCTTTCGGACCAGAAAGGAAGCCCGCGACGCCCTGCTGGAGGCCCAGGCGGCCCTACGGTCAGGAACGTTCGTGGAGCCGTCCAAGCGCACGGTTGGCAGCTACCTGCTGGAGGAATGGTTGCCGGACAACCAGCCGCCCCGGCTGCGACCCTCCTCCCACGCCAACTACACCATCTACACCAGGACCCATGTCGTGCCCCGGCTCGGGGACATCGAGTTGCAGCGGCTCACCCCCTCCAACCTCAGCGCCTTCTACCGCAGCCTCCTCACCGACGCCCGCCGCGACGGCCAGGGCCTGGCCCCCAAGACCGTCCGCAATATCCACGCCATGCTGCATCGGGCCCTCCGAGACGCCGTCC
>DASTNZ010000167.1:0-8290 GCA_035762665.1 Jiangellaceae bacterium
AAACAACCCGGTCAGCCCGTCGCAACGCGGGGTGCTCAACAACGCTCCGCAGGTCTGGGGAGTAGCAGTCGACGAGGTCACCGGGCTGGTCTACCTCAGCGACATGAACTCCGGGCTGTGGATCGTCAGGCGGACCGACACCTAGCCGGACACTTCCTCATTGGTCTTCCACGACTTCCTGACTAGGTGCCGGTCATCCTTACCTCGCTGCCGTCCCGGGTGATCCGCGGCTTGTCGTCAAGGTAGGCGGGCCTATGCGCGAGCGTGCTTGCGCCGGGCGGCAGCGCGGGCCCGCTCCGTCGCGTCGAGCGCGACCTTCCGCAGCCGGATGGCCTGCGGCGTCACCTCGACGCACTCGTCGTCGCTGCAGTACTCGAGTGCCTGCTCCAGCGAAAGGCGGCGTGGCGGGATGAGCCGCTCCAGCTCTTCGGCTGTGGACGAGCGGACGTTCGTCAGTTTGCGCTCTTTGGTGATGTTGACGTCGATGTCCTCGGCGCGCGAGTTGGCTCCGACGATCATCCCCTCGTAGACCTCGGTGCCGGGCTCGACGAACAGAGTCCCGCGCTCCTGCAGATTGAACATGGCGTACGAGGTGGCCGCTCCGGAACGATCGGCAACCAGCGATCCAGTCGGCCGCGTGCGCAGGTCGCCGAACCACGGCTCGTACCGGTCGAACACCTGGTGCGCCATGCCGGTACCGCGCGTCTCGGTGAGAAAGTCGGTACGGAAGCCGATGAGGCCGCGGGCCGGGACGACGAACTCCATCCGTACCCAGCCCGTGCCGTGGTTGGTCATGTGCTCCATCCGGCCCTTGCGGGAGGCGAGCAGCTGAGTGATCGCGCCGAGGTACTCCTCGGGGCTGTCGATGGTCAGCCGCTCGACCGGCTCGTGGATCCGTCCGTCGATATCGCGCGTCACAACCTGGGGTTTGCCGACGGTCAGCTCATAACCCTCCCGACGCATCGTTTCGACAAGGACGGCCAGCGCCAGCTCGCCGCGTCCTTGCACTTCCCAGGCGTCGGGACGTTCAGTGGGGAGCACGCGCAGCGACATGTTGCCCACCAGTTCCGTGTCCAGCCGTTCCTTGACCAGCCGTGCGCTGAGCTTGGTTCCGCCGGACCGCCCGGTCAGCGGTGAGGTGTTGGCGCCGATGGTCATGGACAGGGCCGGCTCATCTACCATGATCAGCGGCAGTGGGCGCGGGTCGTCGAGGTCCGCAAGCGTCTCGCCAATGGTGATCTCCGGAATGCCGGCGATCGCGATGATGTCGCCAGGTTTCGCGACATCGGCTGGCACGCGCTCCAGCGCCGACATCATCAACAGCTCGGTGATCTTCACCGGCTGAACGGACCCGTCGCGGCGGCACCACGCCACCTGCTGGCCCTTGCGGATCTCGCCCGCGTGGACTCGGCACAGAGCCAGCCGGCCGAGGAACGGCGAGGCATCCAGGTTTGTCACCTGAGCCTGCAACGGCGCACCTTCGTCATAGGAGGGTGCCGGGATCGTCGCCAGGATGGTGTCGATCAGCGGCTTGAGGTCGGCGGAGTCCGGTATGGCGCCGTCGGCCGGACGGTCGAGCGCCGCCTTGCCCTCGCGGGCGCACGCGTACACGATCGGGAAGTCCAAGGCCGATTCGTCGGCTCCGTCTTCGAGCAGGTCCATGAACAGCTCGTAGGTCTCGTCCACGACCTCCGTGATTCGAGCGTCCGGTCGGTCGGTCTTGTTGACCACCAGCACGATCGGCAGCCGGCCGGCCAGTGCCTTGCGCAGCACGAAGCGGGTTTGCGGCAGCGGCCCTTCGGACGCGTCCACCAGCAGGACCACGCCGTCGACCATGGCCAGGCCGCGCTCTACCTCGCCGCCGAAGTCGGCGTGCCCCGGCGTGTCGATGATGTTGATCGTCGTCTCGCCCCACTGCACGGCCGTGTTCTTGGCCAGGATCGTGATGCCCTTCTCCCGCTCGAGGTCCTCCGAGTCCATTACGCGATCGGCGACGTCCTGGTGCGCACTGAACGCGCCGGACTGCCAGAGCAGAGCGTCGACCAGAGTGGTCTTGCCGTGGTCGACGTGAGCGACGATGGCGATATTGCGCAGCTCGCTGCGGACAGGCATACGGGGGGTGCTCGTTTCCACACGAAGGGGATGACGTTCAATAGTACGGCGCTCGGACAGTCGACCCGGTTGGCTGGACGGGTGCCCGCCGGGTGAATACCGTCACGGGCGCACGCCCCGAAGGTCACAGTCTGGTTGCGGAATGTTCCCCCATCTCGCCAGATTTGCATCCGAACGATGCGGGCGCCTAGAACTATCCGGGGATAATCAGCGCCCGGCTGGACGGCGCGCCGGCGTTGGCGCCCGCCTACGCCACGCCGCCGTTCGCACGAAGCAGGGCGAGGGGCCCTTGACCCGAGGAGGACGTCCATGCGAGTCGGATCTCGCACGGCAGTCGTAGCCGGCGCCGCCGGATTCGCGATGGTGTTGGCCGCGTGCGGCGGCGTTACGGAGGACGACGGCGGGCCATCTTCCGCCCCATCGGGCAGCATCGTCATCGGCGGGTGCAACCCGGAAAACCCGCTCATCCCCATGGCGACAAACGAGGTTTGTGGCGGCAACCCGTTAGACGCGATGTTCTCCGGGCTCATCCGGTACGACCCGGAAACCGGTGAAGCGGTCAACGAGATCGCCCAGTCCATCGAGAGCGAGGACAACCAGGTCTGGCGGGTCACCCTCAGGGACGGCTGGACGTTCCACGACGGCACCCCGATCACGGCTCAGAGCTTCGTCGACGCGTGGAGCTGGGGAGTGCACGGCGAGAACTCCGCCTATGGGCTCAATGAGTACTTCTTCGAACCCATCGAGGGGTACGAGGAGTCTCGGGGCGAGTTCGACGACAACGGCGACTACGTGCCGGGGTCCGGTTCGGAGACGCTATCGGGTCTGGAGGTCATCGACGACCGCACCTTCACCATCACGCTGAATGCACCGGAGGCCGGCTTCCCGCTGCGCCTCGGCTACACCGCGTTCTTCCCACTGCCCGAGGCTTTCTACGCCGACCCGGAGGCGTTCGGCCAGCAGCCGATCGGCTCGGGCCCGTTCCGGTTGGTCGGATGGGACCAGAACCAGAGCATCCAGCTCGAGGCGTACGAGGGCTACCAGGGCGATGTCAAGCCCAGAGCCGAGCAGATCACCTTCCGGATGTACCAGCAGCAGGACGCCCAATACGCCGACCTGCTCGCCGACAACGTCGACGTCGTGACCCAGTTGCCGCCGAGCGCGCTGGCCGGCGAGGCGTACCGGGCCGACCTCGGCGACCGGTACATAGAGCGAGAGGCCGGCGTGATCCAAACGATCACTTTTGCTTCGCCGGAGGTCAATCCCGAGGTGGACGATGCGAACCTGCGCAAGGCCGTCTCGCTGGCGATCAACCGTGAACTGATCATCCAGAACATCTTCCAGGGCCAGTACACCGCCGCCACGGGCTGGGTTTCTCCAGTGGTCGAGGGCTATCTGGGGGACCAATGCGGCGAATTCTGCGTGTATGACGCGGAGCTGGCCAAGACCTACCTGGCCGACTCCGGGTTCGATGGCCCGATCATCTTCGGCTACAACGGCGACGGCGGGCACGACGAGTGGGTCAACGCGGCCTGCAACAGCATCAGCAATGCGCTGGAGATCGAGTGCCGGGCGCAAGCGGTACCGCTGTTCGCGGAGTTCAGGGAACAGATCAACGCCCGAGAGACCGGTGACATGACGATGTTCCGGACCGGCTGGCAGATGGACTACCCGTCGATCGAGAACTTCCTCACTCCGCTCTACGCCACCGGAGCGTCCGCGAACGACGGCGACTACAGCAATGAGCAGTTCGACGATCTAGTCCGCCAGGCTGCGCAAGCGCAGGATGACGAGGCGCTGGAGCTCTACCAGCAGGCCGAGCGTGTGCTCGCCGAGGACATGCCGGTCATCCCGCTGTGGTACGGCAAGACCATCGCGGGTTACTCGACGAGGGTCGACCCGGACTCGGTGAGCATCACTCCGTTCGGAACGCTGGATCTGCTCAGCATCACCGGGCGCTGACACCGCCGCACCAGCGATGGGGCGCTACGTCGCGCGGCGGCTGCTGCAGATGATCCCGGTGGTCATCGGGACGACGTTCCTCATCTACGCTTTGGTGTGGGCATTGCCGGGTGACCCATTCGCCGGCAAATGCGGCGACCGGCCGTGTCCACCGGACTATGTCGCGGCGATGACCGACAAGTTCAATCTGGACGAGCCGCTGCCGATGCAGTACCTCGCCTACCTGGCCGGGTTGGTACGCGGTGACTTCGGGGAGACCTTCAATGGGTCGAGCGTGGCCGACGCACTCGTGCGAGTATTTCCGACGACGATCAAGCTGGCGCTGCTGGCGATCGCCATCGAGGTGGCCATCGGTATCACGGCCGGAATCGTGGCGGCCCTGCGGCGCGGCTCGTTCGCGGACACGCTGGTGCTGGTGAGCACGCTCGTGGTGATCTCTATCCCGGTTTTCGTGATCGGCTACGTCCTGCAATTCCTGCTCGGTATCAACCTGAACCTGTTCCCTGTGACGGTGTCAGCGGAGGCGAGCCTTTTCGAACTGGTTCTACCGGCGTTTGTCCTCGCGAGCACGTCCCTGGCCTATGTGGCACGGCTGATGCGGGCCAACCTGGCCGAGAACCTGCGGGCGGACTACGTGCGTACGGCCACGGCCAAAGGGCTGGCCCGCCGGCGGGTCGTCGGCGTGCACACCGTCCGCGCGTCGCTGATCCCGGTCGTGACGTTCATCGGCGCGGACTTCGGCGTGCTGCTTGGCGGCTCCATCGTGGTGGAGGGAATCTTCAACATCGATGGCGTCGGTGGATTGATCTTCGGGAGTATCCGCCGGTACGAAGGCGCCATGGTCACGGGGGCGGTCACCGTACTGGTCCTGATCTTCCTGCTGGTAAACCTGCTTGTCGACCTGCTGTACGCGGTTCTCGACCCGAGGATCCGGTATGACTGAAACGCGGGTGAGTGTCCAGCCGGCGGGCGTCTCAGAGGCACCGCCGACAGGAGCGGCGCGGCGCTCGATCGGCCGGCGACCGCGCGGACCGCGGCACCGCGCGGCCAGGCCGCGCTCACTGCTTCGCGACGCCTGGCAGGATCTCCGGCGGAGCCCGGTGTTCATCGCGTCCACCATGGTGATCGCCATCCTGCTGACGATGGCGGCGTTTCCAGGGTTGTTCACCAACGCCAGCCCTACGTACTGCGACCTCGCCTTCAGCCGTCAGGGCCCGAGCGCAGGTGCATGGTTCGGCTACGACGTCCAGGGCTGTAATGTGTACTCCCGGACTATCCACGGAGCCCGGGCGTCCATCCTGGTCGGCGTGCTGTCCACGGTAGGCATCGTGCTCATCGGCGGGCTGATCGGAATGCTCGCCGGGTTCTACGGCCGCTGGGTCGACTCGGTGTTGTCACGGTTCCTGGAGATCTTCTACGGCATCCCGTTACTGCTCGGCGGCATCCTGGTTCTCGCCTCGTACCCGTCCAATGCGGAAACGCCCCAATGGGTGACGATCGGCAAGGTCTCCCTGACGTTGTCGGTGCTGGGCTGGACTGCCTTGGCCCGGATCATGCGCTCCACCGTGCTGCAGGTGCGGCATGCGGACTACGTGCAGGCTGCGCGCGGCCTCGGCGCCAGCGGACCGCGGTTGCTGCGCCGGCACATCCTGCCGAACGCGGCGGCGTCGGTGATCGTCTACGCGACCATCATCCTAGGTGTGCTGATCGCGACCGAGGCGACCCTGTCGTTCCTGGGTATCGGGTTGCAGCCACCGGTCGTGTCGTGGGGTGTCGACATCAGCCACGCGACCACGTACATCCGGCAGTCACCACACATGCTGCTGTTCCCAGCCGCCTTCCTGTCGGTGACCGTGCTTGTGTTCATCATGCTCGGCGACACTGTACGCGACGCCTTAGATCCCAAACTGCGGTAGCGACCGGCCGATCTGGGTTTCGATCCCGGCGGGCGGCTAGCGGAGCCTCGGGTCCAGTGCGTCGCGCAGCGCGTCGCCCATCAGGATGAACGCCAGCACTGTAAGGAACAGCAGGCCCGCGGGGAACAGCAACAGCCCAGGCAGCTGCAGGAAGTACACCTGATGCTGAGTGATCATCACACCCCAGGTGATGGCTGGTGCCTGCAGGCCGACGCCGAGGAAGGTGAGGGTGGCCTCGACAGCGACGAAGCTGCCTAACAGGATCGTCGCGTAGACCACCACCGGAGCGACGGAGTTCGGCAGGATGTGCTTGAACATAAGCCGCGAGTTCGACCCGCCGAGCGCACGGGCCGCCTGGACGTAGTCCAGTGTCTTCGCCGACAGCACACCGCCGCGCATGATACGAGCGATGTACGTCCAGCTCAGCAAGATCAAGACTAGTGCGACCGTCCACACGTTGCGGATCTTGAGTACAGTGAGGAACACCACGGCTCCGAGCAGGAACGGCACGCCGAGGAAAACGTCGATCACTCGGGAGACTAGCGTGTCCGTCCACCGACCGTAGAAGGCCGCCAGCATGCCGAGCACGCCACCGAGCACGACCACGCCGGCGGTGGCGACGACTGCGATGATCAGCGACTGTCGCGCGCCGTAGATCGCATGGGCGTAGTAGTCGCATCCGACGATGCTGGTGCCGAACCAGTGCTCACTGCTCGGTGGGAGCCGAGCCTGGGATACGTTGCACGCCCGAGGATCTATGCTGGTCCACAGCTTGGGAAAGACCGCCATAGACGTGACCACCATGATCCAAGCCAGAGAGATCAGGAAGATCGGGTTGCGGCGCAACTGGCGCCAGGCGTCCCCCCACAGGCTCGCGCCACGTTCGCGTTCCGGTGCCGCGCCTGGCTGTTCGACCTCCGTCGAAGCGGTAGTGACGTCACTCATATCGGATCCTGGGGTCGAGTACGGCGTAGAGAATGTCCACAAGCAGGCTGGTGATCAGGTAGACGAGAACTAGGAAGGTGGCGCCACCGATCACGACGGAAGCCTCTCCTGTGCGTGCGGAAGCCACGACGAGTCGGCCGATGCCGGGCACGTTGAAGATCGTCTCGGTAATCAGCGCGCCGCCGATCAGCGTTCCGAGGTCAACACCGAGGAAGGTGACGACTGGAATCAGCGAGTTGCGTAGCGTGTGGACGCCGACGACTCGGTTCGTACCCAGGCCCTTGGACTTGGCTGTCCGAACGTAGTCGGATCTGGTGTTCTCCAGGATGCTGGTGCGGGTCAAGCGCGCAGCGGCGGCGAGCGAGACGCTACCGAGGACAAGCCCTGGGATGATGAGGCTTGCCCATGGATAGTCGCTCTTGTATACCGAGCCGAACACACCTTCAGATATGAGGTCGGGTACCCAACTAGCGTCGCGAAGTATGTTCCCGAACTGGACGCCGACGAACTCGCGGACCACGAAGCCGAGCACGAAGATGGGAACTGCGATGACGGTCACCGTCGAGATCTTGACGAGGTAATCCCAGAAGCTGCCGTTACGGAGGCCGGCCAGCACACCAGCGACGATACCGACCACGGCTTCGAAGACCAGTGCGATCAGCGCCAGCCGGAGGGTATAGGGCAGGGCCTCGGCGATCAACTCTGTGACCGGCCGAAGCCGGAAGTTGACCCCGAAATCCCACTCCAGGAAGACGTTCTGCATCCGCTCGACGAAGAGCCCGAGGCATGGGTCTCCCTTACGGGTCAAGCACTCGTCACCCAGGCCGAGCGCCTCGCTCAGGTTCTGCAGCAGTTCAGGTGTCGGGGTCCGGTCGCCGAACAACGCGCGGACGGGGTTGGCGGAGAACTGGATGCCTACTGACGTCAGATAATGAAGCAGGAACATCGCGCCCAACACGGTGGGGATGAACTGGAGCAGCCGCCTCATGACGTAACGCCCCACGGGCGTTCCTCCTCTCGGCGTTCGGGGTGACGGCAGTGGGCCCTAGAAGCCCGGGCCGTCACCCCGAACGCGTTGACTACGACTCGGTCAGCCGTTGAACTGACCGTGTCGGTCCTACTCCGATGCCATCACCATCTGACCGTACTCGGGTTCGTTAATGGGGTTCCACACGAAGGTCTCGACGTTCTCCGACCAAACGGCGATCTCGTCAGCCCACCACATCGGGACGACCGGCATGTCCGCGAGGACGAGGTCCTCGGCCTGCTGGTAGAACGGGATGGCCTCTTCCAGCGAGGCGGCCGAGTCACCCTGGCGGATGAGGTCGTCGAACTCCGGGTTGTCGTAGTTGGCG
>DASTNZ010000168.1:0-66217 GCA_035762665.1 Jiangellaceae bacterium
CAGGTCGATCGCCAGCCCGAGGTTGACGTGCTCCGGCTTGACCAGCATCGGCTTGCCGTCGACCTCGTCGTACGAATAGTTCATCTCCGGCATCTTGGCCAGCGCCTTGACCAGGGCATAGCCGATGATGTGGGTGAACGACACCTTGCCGCCGCGGCCGCGCTTGAGGTGGTTGTTGATGACGATGCGGTTGTCGATCAGCAACTTGGCCGGCACAGCCCGCACGCTGGTGGCCGTTGGCACCGTCAAACTGGTCTCCATGTTGGCGACCACCCGGGCCGCCGGTCCACGAAGCTTCTCCTGCTCGGCGGCCGTAGCGTCCCCGACCGCCGGCGGCTTGGCCGCCGGGAGCGAACTGTCCCGCGTGGCGGCCTTCACCGCCGCCACAGCCGGCTTGGCCGCAGCCTGAGGTGGTTGACCGATCGGTTTTCTGGTGGCCGGCGGTTGCTGCGGCCGGGTTGGCTCCGGTTCTGCCGCCGCAGGCCTCTCGGCCGGCTGAGCAGGCCTCTGGGGCGCAGCGGTAGGTGCCGGTGTGGACGGAGCCGACCCAGTAGCCGGCTTCGACGTCGTGGTCACGGCGGTCTCCCTGGTGGGCGTGCTTGACTTTGGAGTGGCGCGCTGGGCGGACTCGCGTCTCGCATAGTCGCGGAAGAACTCCGACCATGCTGTGTCTACCGTGCTCGGGTCCTCGAGCCAACTCTGATAGAGCTCCTCGACGAGCCATTCGTTGGGTCCGAATCCCGTTTGCGGGCCGGTCTGCGGGGCCACCTCGGCGTTCGCCTACTTCCAATGCGTCATGAGTGAGCGCGTGCTGCAGTACAAGGCTAATCAACCAGGCCGACTTCGCGCAGGCTGAGAGCGACAGCCCAGATCACAGCCCGAAGTCTGAGATTACCCGGTGCGCACTGTTCCAGCCGGACGCGCCGATCACCGAACCGGCAGGGTGGCAACCCGCGCTGCCGGCGTAAAGACCGGACAGCCCGGTCTTGTACGGCACCCGGTCGGCGAAGGCCACTGTGTTGTCGACGTGGTGGATGTGCCCGCCGGTCATGCCGAAGCGCTCCTCGATGCCCGGGGGCGGCAGCACCAGCCGGTCGGCGACGAGATCGGACGTCCCGGGGGCGAACTTATCGGCGATCGACAGCAGGTGGTCGGTGTACGGGTTGAGCGCCTCGTCCCAGGTTGTTCCGGCCGGTGAGTAAGGCACCGACTGGACGAACAACGCGGACGAGTGGTGGCCTGCGGCGTCCTGCAGAGACGGGTCGACGGTGGTGTGGACGTACCACTCCATGGTCGGAAACTCTGGAAGCCGCCCTGCCTCGACGTCGTCCCACATCGCGCGTAGCGCGTCGAGTGGGCGGCCGGTCGCGTCCGGGAGGAGGTGGATGGTGGCGCCCCAGGGGTTCGGCGCGTCCGGCGGCAGACAGGCGAGGGTGGGCATGTCGCGCAAGGCCAGGTTGATCTTCATTGTGGTACCGGAACGTCGAATCCGCTCGAGTCGGGACGTCAGCGATTCGGGTGCGTGGTCTCCGGCGATGGCGGCCGTCCGCCACGGGTCGCAGGCAGCTAGGACGGCGCGAGCAGCGACCGATCGTCCGTCCGCCAGCACCACTCCGCTCGCTGCGCCGTCATCGACGATCAGCGACACGACCTCAGCGTCGGTGACAATCGCCGCGCCGTCCTTGCGTGCTGCCTCGGCAAACGCTCCTGATACCGCGCCCATGCCACCTTCGGCAACCATCCACGTCCCGTCGGAACCCGGCAGCCGGCACATGTTGTGAACGAGGAAGTTGTGGCCAGTGCCTGGGGTGTCGGGCCCGGCGGTGAGTCCGGACAGCCCGTCGGTGACGACATACATGGCCATCAGCAACTCGGACGAGAACTCGAAGCGAGACAGGTAGTCGACCACGGACCCGCGGACAAGTTCCACGAACACCGAGCGCAGGGAGGGGCGGACATACCGCTCGGCAGTGTCCTCGACCGAAAGCGGCTCGGCCAGCCACGCCGGCGCGAGGTCCGCACGGAGCGCGGCCAGCTCGGCCTGAAGTGCATCGTCAGCGCGGACGTCGTCAGCGGAGAACATCGTCTCCATCTGCGCCCGGGTGGCGGCTCGGTCGCTGCCGAACCACAGGTAGGGCCCGCCGAGCGTGGGGAGCACGTAGTGCGGATCGCGGCGGAGCGGTCGAACCGTCCCGCCGGCAAGTTCGAGCACCTCGGGCGGCATCAGCCCGAGCAAGTAAGCACCCGTCGAGTGGAGTAGACCGGGGACGGCGGGGAAGCATGCCTCGGTTCGGGTAGCTCCGCCAATGACGCCGGATCGCTCCAGAACGACCACGTCCAGGCCGGCTCGCGCCAGAACAGCAGCGGCAACAAGGCCGTTGTGGCCGGCTCCGATGACGACGACATCGACCCGAGCTGGGGAGGAGGAAGCGCTCATGCGAACGGAGCGTACGTCTTCGCCGTTCCGGTGGCCGACCCAGGCCCTGCAGTCTTACGCTCGCTGGTGATCCACGGCTGACGGGGGGAGGGGTTGGCATGCGGATGGGTGTGGCGTGTGGCGTGGGCGCTGCCACGCTGGCGCTGTGGCTGTCGATGCCAGGGGTAGCCAACGCTGACGAGCCGTTTGCGATCGAGGAACGGATCACGGACCGGGTAGATGCCCTGGGCGATCGCCGAGGAGAGGTCGAGGACGCGCTTGACCGGCTCTTCGTGGACCACCGGCTGGATCTGTACGTCGTGTACGTCGACAACTTCTCCGGGATGTCGCGCGAGGAGTGGGCGGACACGACAGCTGAGCGCAGCCAACTCGGCATCAACGACGCGCTGCTCGCGGTGGCGACCGGCGAGCGTGTCTACCAGGTGTCGGTGGATCCGGAATACCCGCTGACCGACGAGCAACTACGCGAGGTCGAGTCCGTCGCGATCGAGCCGGCGCTGCGCCAGAACGACTGGGCCGGTGCGGCAGTCGGCACGGCCACCGGACTCAGCGCGACCCTCAGCGGGCAGCAGGTGCAGCAGCCGGAGATCATTCCCGGTGAGGAATCACCCAGCGCGGAGGGCGGCTTCCCGTGGCTGCCGGTGATCCTCGTCGGTGTGGGTGTGGCGGGCGTGGGCGGCTACGCCTACGCACGGGCACGCCGCAGGCGATCGGCGAGTGTGAAGCCGTCCGGGATGACGCTCGAGCAACTGGACGCGCGGGCGAGCAGCCTGCTGGTGGAGACCGATGACGCGGTCAAGACCAGCGAGCAGGAGCTCGGCTTCGCCATCGCTCAGTTTGGCGAGGAGGCGGCTGCGCCGTTCGCCAAAGCGGTCGAGGAGGCAAGGGCCGGTCTCGCCGCCTCGTTCCGCGTCCGGCAGCAGCTGGACGATGCCATCCCCGAAGAGGACGCGACGCGTCGGCAGATGCTTGAGGAGGTCATCTCTCGTTGCGAGTCCGCCAACGAGTCCCTGGACGCGCAGGCAGACGCGTTCGATCGGCTCCGCGCCCTCGAGGAGAACGCGCCTGAGGTTCTCGCCGAAGTCGAGCAGCGCGCGGCCGAGCTCGGTCCCAGGGTCGCTGGCCTGACTGGGGCGCTCGACAGGCTGCGTGGGAAGTACGCCGAGTCGGCACTCGAGTCGGTGGCGAGCAACGACGAGCAGGCTAGGGAGCGGTTGGAGTTCATCGCAACGTCGGCTACTGACGCGCGCCGGCGGCTCGGCGCCGGAGACAGGGCCCGTGCGGCCGTAGCGGTGCTCGCTGCTCAGGAGGCGATGGGCCAGGCCACGCGGCTTGTAGAGGCGGTCGACCGGCTCGGCGCCGACCTGGACGAGGCAACCGAGGGCCTGCGGACCGCATTGCAGGACACGACACAGGACCTGAGCGAGGCCAAGGCATTGCTGGGTGGTGACCCGGGGTCTCCGGAGCTGGTAAGCCGGGTGGCGTCGGCCGAACACGCGCTGACATCGGTGCAGCAAGAACTTGCCGGCGGCCGGTTCGACCCGCTGGCGGCCACGGAACGGATCGAGCAGGCTCACGAGGCATTGTCAGCCGCGCTGCAAGGCGTGCGTGACGAGCAGGCTCGCCAGCAACGGGCCCGAGCCGTCCTGGACCAGACGATGCTCGCCGCGCGGAGCGAAATCGCCGCGACGCAGGACTTCATCACCACTCGCCGTGGTGGCGTCGGTAGCCAGGCCCGCACCCGCCTGGCCGAAGCGCAACGCCACCTGGAGCAGGCCATGGCGCTCGCTGAGCAGGACAATGCCGGGGCGGCGCTGCAACACGCCCAGCACTCGCGACAGCTGGCGAGCCAGGCCGGCCAACTCGCGCGCAGCGACGTTGAGGCAATGCTGGGTCAGGGCGGGCCGTTCGGCGGCGGCAGTCCTGGCGGCGGGCTGGGCGGCGCGATTTTGGGCGGCATCCTCATCGACAGCATGCTGGGCGGCCGCCGCGGCGGTTGGGGAGGCTTCGGTAGTTCTCGGAGCCGGGGCGGCGGCGCCCGCAGCCCCGGAAGCTTCGGAGGGCGGGGCACCCGGGCTCGGCGGGGAGGTGGGGGCAGGTTCTAGACGGGCTCGCACCGCGGCCCGCAGGTTCGTTTTCGTCCGGAAAGGCAGGAGCAGGACTATGGGTAGACAATCCATTTTTAGCCGCGTGGCTCAACTCGCGAAGGCCAACATCAACGCGCTGCTGGACTCCGCCGAAGATCCGCAGAAGTTGCTCGACCAGATGGTTCGCGACTACACGAACAACATCGCCGAGGCCGAGCAGGCGATCGCGCAGACCATAGGCAACGTCCGCATGATGGAGGAGGACTTCGTTGCCGACCAGAAGGCTGCCGCTGACTGGGGCCGCAAAGCCCTCGCGGCAAGCCAGAAGGCGGACGAGCTCCGCGCCGGGGGCAACGCCGCGGAGGCGGACAAGTTCGACAACCTGGCCAAGGTCGCCATAGGAAAGCAGATGAGCGTCGAGGCCGACCTGAAGGCCACGGAGCCCAACCTGCGCGCTCAGCAGGACGTCGTGGAGAGGTTGAAGTCCGGCCTCGAACAGATGAAGGGCAAGCTGCACGAACTCACCAGCAAGCGCGACGAACTCATCGCACGGGCCAACACCGCTCGAGCCACGGCTCAGATCCAGGATGCGGTCAAGAGCATCGACATCCTTGACCCGACTAGCGAGATCGGCCGGTTCGAGGAGAAGATTCGCCGTGAGGAGGCCAAGGTCCGCGGTCAGGCCGAACTCGCCGCATCCTCCCTGGACGCTCAGTTCGAGAGCCTCGAGGACGCCGACAAGCAAACCGAGATCGAGGCCCGTCTTGCCGCGTTGAAGGCCGGTCCTGTGGACGCCGCCACCGGCGCGCCCGAGCTGGGTACCAGTGCCTCTTACAACACGCAGACACCCTGACGTTCGATCACGTTCGGCAGGCGGCGCCCCGTACCTACAGGGCTACCTGCCTGTAGGTACGTCGTCACACCGAGTGGGCGGCCCACCTGAACAAGCAAATAGGCTGATCTTCTATGGACGTATCTCAAGGATGTACCCTTGATTGAGGTCATACAAGGCTGGAGTCTTGATTAGCGCATCTCAAGGGTTGAACATGGTGATCGTCATGACCATCGACCAGCGCGGCAGCCAGCGCGGCCGCGACCTGATCGACGAGCTGATCCGCGATCTGGCTGAGCTATTGCCGGCCGCCGCACTGGTCAGGCCGTTCGAGCGAACCGCAGGTGACGAAACACAGGGACTGCTCGCCAGCTCGCATTACGCGGTGACCGCGGCGCTGAAATTGGTGCGGGACGGCTCGTGGAGCGTCGGTTTGGGCGTAGGTCCGGTCCGGGGGCCGATTCCTGCCAGCGTTCGGGCGGCAACGGGTCCCGCCTTCGTTCACGCCAGAGAAGCAGTCGTCCGGGCCAAGTCCAGCCCGCGCCACCTCGCGGTCTCCGGACCGAATCCACGCACCTCTGGTGATGCCGAAGCATTGCTGGCACTGTTGGCCGCGATCGTTCAGCGGCGGAGCCGGCACGGCTGGGAGGTGGCCGACTTGATGGCAACCGGCATGACACAGCAGGAAGCGGCGATCCGCCTGGGCATCAGCCCGCAAGCAGTGAGTCAACGCCTGCATGCCGCGCTGTGGCATGAGCAACAGCGGGCTGAGCCGCTGGCGGCACGGCTCCTCGACGCGGCCGACTCGTGACCGCCGCAACGCTGGTCGCGCTTGCAGTGCTGGCCCTCGGATGCGTGGCAATGTGGCTGCCACGAATCTCGCGCGGGCTCGACGGGCTGCCGTGGTGGGTGGCAGCAGGTGTTCCTGCTATGGGGCTTGCCGTGGTCGCGCTCCTGGCGTCCGGCGCGGACGGCGGCGACGACTACGCCGTCGTCCTGGCGTTCGTGATCGCCGTACTGGGCGGCGGCCCGGTCGCCACGGCGGTGCTGCGCGGTGCCGAGCATTCCGGCGTGCCGGACGTCAGTTACCCGGTCGAGACGCTCGAACCGGGAGAGCCGGAGACTTACTTGCGTGGCGGGCTGTGGATCGGGGCCTTTGAACGTGCGGCCATCGCGGCCAGCCTGCTGACCGGCCAGCCGGGCGGTATCGCGGTCGTAGTCGCTGTCAAAGGCCTGGGACGGTACGCCGAGTTGAGAGCGCCCGGTGCCGCCGAACGGTTCATTATCGGTACCTTTGCCAGCTTCCTCTGGGCGGCCGGCGCCAGCGGTGTCGCCCTACTGATGCGCTGAGGGGTGCGGCCCGCCGATGGGAGAGGTGGGTTACCGGGCAAGGGCGTCGATCGACTTCATCTCTTCTGCCGACAGCTCGAAGTCAAAGACGTCCGCATTGCTCACCACCCGGTCATGCCGGGCCGACTTCGGGATTACCACGACCTCGTGCTGGATGTGCCAACGGATGACAACCTGGGCCGGGCCTTTGCCATGCCGGGCGGCGATGTCGATCAAGGCGAGGTGGCTGAGCGTCCCGGCTCGGAACGGGCTGTAGCCCTCGACCACGATTCCGCGTTCTCGGTGCCCGCTGAGGATGTCGGCGTCGTACAGCAGCGGGCTCCACCTGATCTGGTTGACCTCCGGGGTAACGCCCGTGGCGGCGATCAGCGTGTCGATCTGGTCCAACGAGTAATTGCTGACGCCAATCGCTCGGGCGAGCCCTTCCTCCCGAGCGTAGACAAACCTCTCCCAGGTGCTCACGCCGGGTTGCCCGCCCGGTGGCCAGTGGACAAGCCAGAGGTCGACATGATCGGTGCCGAGTGCGGCCAGGCTTTCGTCCAGCGTCCGCCGTTCTCGCCCGACGTGGCTTGGCGGGAGCTTGGTCGTGATGAACACGTCGGTACGCGACAGCCCGCTGTCGCGTAACGC
The DNA here is from genome assembly GCA_035762665.1 of Jiangellaceae bacterium. GTDB lineage: Bacteria > Actinomycetota > Actinomycetes > Jiangellales > Jiangellaceae > JASLBX01. The sequence continues at coordinate 7,337 of DASTNZ010000168.1, forward strand.
CTTGCCCACCTCGGTTTCGTTCCCGTACCCGGTGGCGGTGTCGATGTGCCGGTAGCCGGCGTCGAGCGCCCAGCTGATCGCCTGGGTGGCCGATCGCCCGGACAGGCGCCAAGTGCCGATGCCGAGCAGGGGCAGCCGGGCGCCACCGGACAGCTCGAGTGCAGGTTCGGCGAACGAAGCGGTCATTCTCACGTCCTACCCGACCGCGATGTCGCCTGTCACATCTGACCGGGGCTACACCTGGCGATGAGCCACGCACCGGTCAGGTCGGCTGCCTCATGTGAGCAGGGCGACCGGGCACACCATCCCGAATTCGGGCACGGTGGGGTCAGAAGGCAGGGGCTGCCGCTCCCCAGTGAGAACGAAGCCGGACTTCTCGTAGAACCGCTTGGCGTGTTCGTTGTTGCCGGCCACCCAGAGATGAAGGCGATTCGCTCTCTGTTCCGTTGCCCAGGCAAGGACGGCACGGACCAGATCTGCCGCGACGCCGGAGCCGCGGACTTCGGGATCGACCCACATCGCGACCAGTTCGACGGCGCCGTCGCTGGGCGGCAAGCCGCTACAGATTCCGACCGTCGTGCCGTTGGTTCGAGCGAGGAACGTGGCACTACCACTGGTGAGTCGCTGCACCCATTCAGCGTCGTCGAATGCGGCCTCACGCTCGTAGGTTGAGGCGAACGCATACGGTGCGTTTCGCAGCGCCCGCAACCGGACGGTACGCACCTCCGCCAAGTCGGCGAGGGTTGCCTCGCGAATCTCGACTCTGGACCGCAACACTCCGCGATTGTCGCAGTTCGGCAGTGTGGACGCGACGATCACGTATGCCGGAGCGCATGCCTGCCGCGTGCAATGCGTTCTCGGCCGCTGTCCGGGGACTCGAGGCATCGGGCGACATCTCGGAGAAGTCGGTCCGCCCGGGACACCAATGCCCGATCGTTCGCGGGATTCGCGTCCCGCGCAGGCCCGCCGAAGGCTGTCGGATCGGTCGGGCAAGATTGGCTGGCATGACAGCAGCTGAACAGGTGCAATCCATCGCCGAGGAGTACTGGGAGGCCAAGCTCGAGGCCAGCCCGCTGTTCGCGTCTTTCCTGGGTGACCATCGCTTCGACGATCGAGCCGACGACATGTCCGCCGCGGCCGAGCAGCGGATGCGGATCCGTTGGCTGGAGTTTCGCGAGCGTACCGCCGCAATTCCGGTCGGCGAGCTCGACGACACGGCTGCGGTGACTCGCGAACTGCTCATCAACGAACTCGACGACGCCGTTCGCGGAATCGACTTGCGCCGGGTCGAGTTGGAGTCCGACCAAATGCAGGCGGCGCACGCTGGCCTGCTCATTATGGCGGGCCAGCTGCGGGCCCCTGAACCCGAACATGCCCGGATGGCCGTTACCCGCATCGGCGAGCTGGCCCGCATGCTCGACCAGGCCGCTGAGCGCTACCGCGAGGGTCTGACCGCCGGCCGCACTCCAGCCAAGATCAATATTACACGGTCGCTCAACCAGGTCACGAAGTACCTAGAGACGCCACTGGAGGCCGATCCTTTCGTAAACCTTGCCGGACCGGAAGGCTGGGGCGGCGCGGATGCATGGCGGGCAGAGCTCTCAGAAGCCGTCCGCGAGCAACTCCGGCCGGCGTTCGAACACTATCGGGTCACGTTCGAACGCGAGCTGCTTCCGGCGGCACGCCCTGACGACAGGCCGGGGCTGTGTCACATCGCGGAAGGGCAAGAGCTCTACCAGGCTCTGATCGAGCATCACACTGGGCTGCCGCTGGCCCCCGAGGAACTGCACCAGGTCGGCCTCGAGGAGGCGACCGTAAAGATTCGCGGCGAGTTCGCCGAAGTGGGTGAGCGCGCGTTCGACACGTCCGATGTGCACGAGGTCTTTGACCTATTGCTGAACGACCAAAGCCTCCGCTATGGCAGTGGCGACGAGATCCTCGCACACGCCCAGCGCTGTCTCGATGCGGCGACGGCGGCGATAGGCGACTGGTTCGGCATCCTCCCGCAGGCTCCGTGCGAGCTGGTTCCGGTGCCCGATTACCTGGCGGCGGATGTGCCCCCGGCGTACTACACGCCTCCAACTCCGGATGGCGCCCGTCCAGGCAACTACCACGTCAACCTGCACGAGCCTCACGAGCGGGGCCGCTACTCCACCGCCTCGATCGCGTTCCATGAAGCGATTCCAGGGCACCACCTGCAGCTCGCCATCGCGACCGAGCGGACCGACCTGCCCTCGTTCCGGCGGATGTCGTGGAGTCACACCGCATTTGTCGAGGGCTGGGCGCTCTACACCGAGCGGCTGGCGGACGAGATGGGCCTGTACGAGGACGACCTTGATCGGCTGGGCATGCTCGCCTCGGACGTCTGGCGAGCTTGTCGGCTCGTCGTCGACACGGGGTTGCACACGATGGGATGGTCGCGGCAGCAGGCCATCGACTTCATGGTGGAGCACATGCCGGTCGACCGCGACACCATCACTGTGGAGGTCGACCGATACATCGGCATGCCGGCCCAAGCGCTCGCGTACAAGGTAGGGCAGCGGGAGATCTTCCGGCTCCGTGAGCTGGCGCGGGGCACACTCGGCGACCGTTTTGACATCAAGGACTTCCATGACGTGGTGCTCAGCGCCGCCTCGATAAGCCTGCCAATCCTGCAATCGAGAGTGGCGGCCTACGTCAGATGATGTGAAGTGGGTCACACCCACAAGCACGTTTAACGTGGGATAGCTCACCGAACTGTCCGGAACGCCCGAAGTTGTTGCACCGTTAAGGGGCTGTTGCCCGGAAGCCTGAGGCTCCAGCAACAGTGCCCAGCGCTTCTGGCGCTGGGCGAATGCGTGCTCAGGCGCGCGCGCTATCCCCTGTCCCCTACAGTTCGGATGTTCATGGTCCCCGGCAAAACCAGAGTTGTAACTGCGGTTCTTTCTGCTGTCCTCGCAATCACCACTATCTTCGGCGTCGCCGCCTCAGCGGCGGCCGCGACAGGTGACGTTGCCGAAGCTGTCGACACTGCCAAGCAAGCCACCCGAGCACTGGAGAAGGCGAAGAAGTCGGCCAAGAAGTCGGCCACGGCGCTCGAGTCGGCGACCGCCGCCACCGAGATGGCCAGCGAGCGGTTTACCAAGGCCGAACTCGACGTTGCGCGAACGCAAGCGAACCTCGAACGCGCCCGGGAGGCGGCCGAGGAGCTGAGCGCACAGGTCGACCATGCGTTCGCGCGGACACAGCAGCTCGAGCCAGGAGATGGGCTGATCGGCGTGGCCGCCAAGGCGGTGGATGTCGCGGCGGGCAGTTCCGACATGCCCGTTCTTGACGCCGCTGCCGGCGCTGTAAAAGCAGGGCTCACCGGAGTGATCGGACCGGTGCTGAGCCTGCTCGAGCCGATCCGCGAGGTAGTCGACGAGGAAGTCGCGCAAGCGGACCACCGGTTCGCGGAGGCCGAGTTGCGCGAGCAACAGCTTCGACAGCAGAAGATGGCTGCCGCGGCCGCTCATCGGGCGGCGTCGGTCGAGTGGACTGCCGCCACCGCGGAACTCACGTCGGCCAAGGCTGCCTTGAACGAGGCCACCAAGGCCGAGAAGAAGGCTGCGGAGCAGGAGGCCAAGGAAACCAGAGCGGTCAAGAATGCCAAAGACGCCGCGGCCAAGGCGGCGGCTGCGGAGAAGAAAGCCCGCGAGGAGCAGAAGAAGAAGGAAGCTGCCGAGCGGGCTGCAGCCGGCCGCGGTGAGGCCGCAGGAATCGCGTCGCGGTCCGCTGTGTCCGGACGGGTCCGTCCGGGTACCGGATCGATCGCAAGCACCTATGGCATGCGCACTCACCCGATCACCGGCGCGTACAAGTTGCATTCGGGAACGGACTTCTCCTACGGCGACGGCAATGCCTACGCCGCCGCAGCGGGCACGGTCACCTCGGTCTCGTACGACGGTGCGTACGGCAACATTGTGACAATCAGTCACGGTGGTGGCACGGAAACCAGGTATGCACACCTGGCCAATGCCAGCGTCAGCAGTGGTCAGAAGGTCAGCGGCGGCCAGATCGTCGGCAAGATCGGCTCTACCGGATACGCGACCGGGCCGCACCTGCATTTCGAGGTGCTCATCGGCGGCGACTTCGTCAATCCCGAGGGATGGCTCGGCGGCTGATACCGGCGAGTTGATCACGGTCGGTCCGTGGTATCCAAGGCATGGGTACCACGGATCGACCGTTTTTCGGGAAGGGAGGCCGGCGGCCGTGCGCTATGACTGGGTCGGGTTGCTGACCGACTATGGGCTGCGTGACGGCTTCGTCGCCGCATGCCACGGGATCATCGCGCAGCGAGCGCCGAGCGTTCGGGTCATCGACATCACGCACGACATACCGCCGCAGGACATTCGGCACGGCGCGGCCGTACTCGCCCAGGCTGTCCCGTACCTGCCGCCTGCCGTGATCGTGGGTGTAGTGGATCCCGGCGTGGGGACGTCGCGGCGCGGTGTCGCCATCGAAGCTGGTGCGTCGGTACTCGTCGGCCCCGACAACGGGCTGCTCACCTGGGCTGCGAAGGCCCTTGGTGGCGGTCGACGGGCGGTGTCTCTCGACGCCGCGCAGTACCACCTTCCCGTGCGAGCTGGGACGTTCGACGGCCGTGACGTGTTCGCTCCTGTCGCGGCCCATATCGCAGACGGCGTGAGGTTGGACGAGCTTGGCGCGCCAGTGCCTGACCTCGTCGTGCTGCCGGACCCGGTAGTGGAGATCCGCGACGGCCGCCTCACGACCGAAGTACTGACCGTGGACCACTTCGGCAACGTGCAGCTCGCCGCTCAGCCGCCGGATCTGGCCGCGGCTCACGTGGATGGACCGGCCGTAACCGTCGAGACGCGCGGTCAGGCAACGGACATCTCGCTGGGCACGACCTTTGCGAGTGTCGGGCTCGGTCAGCTGGTCTGCTATGTCGACTCAGCCGGACACCTCGCGCTGGCGGTGAACCACGGTAGAGCCGCCGACGTGTTGCGCGTCCGGCCCGGCGACCAGGTTGTGCTCGCCTGACCCTTCCGCGACGACGGTGGTGCTGCGGTGGACGGCTGCGTGGATGCGATCCCGGAGGGCGTTAACCTCATGCGCTGCCAGCGTACGGTCGACCGGGCGCAGCGTGATTCGAAGCAACACGTTGACCTGCCCGGGAACGATCCCGAGCCGGGCGCGGGCGGGGGCGGGAAGATCGTCATGCGGTGTCCTGGACAGTACGGCCACCTCCTCCACCAGATCGGCCTGCTCACCAAGCGCTTCGCGGACCTGGTCGCCCAGGGTCTCGGCGTCGGCGCCGTCGTCGACGGCAACCGAGATGTCGCGTCGTGCTGGCGGCATCATCGAGACCGGCCGGTACGGGTTCAGATCCAGCATCTGCTCCGTGATGCGCGGGTCGGTGGAGCGGAGCAACCGGATGTCCGGGATGCCCTTGCGAAGCATCAGGGCACGGTCCAGGCCCAAGCCGAGCGCAAGGCCCGACCACTCCGCTGGGTCAAGGCCCGCCCCGGCCAGCACGTGAGCGGCAGCCATACCGCATTCGGCGAGCTCGACCGGCTCGTCCTCGTCGATGACATCGACCTGCCGGCCACGGGTGGTGTACGGGTGGTCGGCAGCGACCCACCGCCAGTGCCGTCCCGGCAGCATGGCCTCGACGAGCCCGCCGACCATACGACTTAGATCGTCGTGATCCAGCCGGCGACCGCCGCGGCGGAGCAGCCACATATCAAGCTGGTGGGGAGTGCCGGTGTGCAGCCGGTCGATCGAATCTCGCCGGTAGCAGATGCCAGGCAGCGCCAACAGCACCTGGTCCGGTGCGTTCTCCTCGCGGGCGAGCCGCCGCAGAGCAGGAGGAATGCCGGCCGAGGTATGGCTGCGCAGCACGCAGGTATCGCTGATATACCGCGTGTAACGAACCTCCCGGGCGACGGCATCGGCAGGGTAGCCGAGGTGATCGTAATTGTCGGCGACGGGGACGACAGGGCGGGTGCGCGTCATCCGTGCCGGGCAACCCCACAGGTCGGTCAGGGCGTCGACAGCCCTGGAGACCAGCAGTTGTATGGCGTGCGGACCCTGGGCCGGATCGGTGAGGTCACGGACGGATAGTGCGGAAATGATCTGAGGAAGCGTAAGTTCGGACATGGCCAGGCCTTTCAAGGTTCGAGGAGCGGATCGGGAACCCCCGGCCGATCGTCCGCGAATCTCAGGCGCGCCTACGCACCCGGCGGCGGACGTGCGCCGACCGGGGGCCGCTAAACCAGATGGCCTGACCTGGCATGACAGATATGGTAGCGCGGATCGTTTACGCTGGCACGCCTCGAGCGTCCAACGCGTCCTGGACGATGCGTAGCCCGTCCAGGCCCGGCATCTTGCTGATGTGCTCGTCGATGACAGCGGCTGCCCGACGACCGTCCGGGCCGCTCATCAAGTGATGCAGGACGTGCCGTACCTCGGGCTCGGCCATGAAGCCGGATCCCACCGGTTCCCAGAACTTGCGCAGCGCGAATCTAGCCAGCTTCTGCGCCTTCGTACTGAGGGCCAGCCGGTTGCGAGCCTGAGTGGCGTAGAAGGCGACATGCCGCGCCTCCTGCTTGGCGATCCTTTGGAGCAGGGCCGAGAGGACGGGGTGCTCCTCCAGCGCGGCCAACCGGTTGTACGCGGTGATCGCAGACCACTCGTTGGCTGCACCCCAGATCATGTGGATCGCAATGAAGTCCTTGCCGACGACGTTAGCCATCAGTGACTGCTTGATCGGGTCCAGCTTGTCGCGCCAGCCCAGCTTGAGTCGCTTGGCCTTGAGCTCGTCGTAATCGACGGTGACCCCGTGCATGCCCAGCACAGCCGCGAGCGCCTCGCCGTGCCAGAACTCCTCCATATTCCACATGGTCATAAAGGCCGTGACGCCTGGATCGCGGTGCGACGGCGTCACGAGCATGTCGCGGAGGTAGCAGACCGTGTGGTACTCGACGTCGCACATGTACCGCAGGCTGCGAAGGGTCCCGGGTGGAAGTGGATTGTCGCGGAAGTCTTGGAGCGGCAAGTCGTGCCAGCGCACGCCCTTGGACGTGCGTGTGTAGTTGTCAATGTCGAACGCCACCTGGGCTCCTTTTTGCCAAAACGAATGCTCGTTCTACACAGCAGACTTAAGTATCACCTTCGGCCATGTCGGCGGGCAAGGAGGTTGCTGCAGTATCGCGTTGGGCTGCGACTTCACTGGCCGTTGGCGGGTCCGCGCCGCGCCGGCCACACGTGATAGCGGCGACCAGGCCGGCGTCCTCGACGACCTGGGTGAGAGTAGCGGCGTCCAGGCCGGCCAACCGGTCGCGGGCCGTCGCGCCGCCGAGCAGTTGGCGCCGGCGGAGAGCATCGACCAGCCCGGAGGTGAACGCGTCGCCCGCGCCGACGGTGTCGATAAGTCGCACCGGTCGGGCCGGCACAGTGACGGTCGCGCCGTGCCGCGTTGCCGCGTACGCTCCGCGCTCGCCACGAGTCACCACCACGAGCGCGGGCCCGCCGCCGAGCCAGTTCGCAGCGACTTGCTCGACGGGATCGGCTGGTTCGAGCCAGGTGAGGTCCTCGTCACTGACCTTGACGACATCGGCCGCTTCGATGATGCGGCCGAGTACGCGGCGGGCCTCCGACCTGTCGCCGAGCAAGGCCGGGCGGACGTTGGGATCGATGACGACGGTCACCTGGCCGCGGTCCCGCTCCCGGCGGACGAGTTTGGCGAGTTCGGCAGCACCCGGCGCCAGGGCGACAGCTAGCGAGCCGGTGCACAGCGCCACCGCGGACTTCGGGAGTTCCCGCGGCAACTCGTCCGGTGTCCAGCCCCAGTCGGCTGTCCCGGTGACGTAGAAGTCGTAGCTGGCCCGGCCCTCCGCGTCCAGCGAGACGACCGCCAGCGTGGCCGGCTCCGCTGCCTGGACAGCATGTGTCAGTCCGACATCGTTGCGAGCGAGGTGCTCGCGGACGAGCGCACCGAACACTCCGGTGCCGAGCCTGGCCAGCAGTTCCGTCGGCGAACCCAGCCGCGCCAATCCGACGGCGACATTGGCCGGTGAACCGCCAGGAACCGGACGGTACCGCCCGTCTGGTTCGCCAACCAGATCCACCAAAGCTTCACCCGCGACTACGATCACGGCGCTACGGTAGCGACTGCGATGCGGGCAGGCTCCGCCCGCCGCCGAACTTGCCCAAGCAGGACGCCCCAACCCCGCCGGATGGGTGTAGCACAAGTGGGTGAGTCGGCTATGGTCGGCTCGTGGCAAGCGTCCCGAGCATCTCGTATTCGATCACTGTCCGCCTCGAGGTTCCAGCTGGAGGAGCGGCCGTCAGCCGGCTCACGTCCGCCGTGGAGAAGGCTGGTGGGCTCGTGACCGCCCTCGACGTCACGGCGTCCGGGCACGAGCGCATCCGGGTGGATGTCACCTGTGCGGCCACCTCAACAGCGCACGCCGACGAGCTGGTCATCGCGTTGCGTTCCGTCGAGGGCGTGACTATCGACAAGGTGAGCGACCGGACGTTCCTCGTACACCTCGGCGGCAAGCTCGAGATCAATTCGAAGGTGCCGATCCGCAACCGGGACGACCTGTCGTTGATTTACACGCCTGGCGTCGCGCGCATCTGTACGGCGATCGCCGAGAATCCCGAGGACGCCCGCCGGTTGACGATCAAGCGAAACACGGTTGCGGTGGTGACGGACGGCTCTGCTGTGCTGGGCTTGGGGAACCTCGGTGCCATGGCAGCTCTGCCAGTGATGGAGGGCAAGGCCGCACTGTTCAAGCGGTTCGGCGACATCGACGCGTTTCCCATCTGCCTGGACACCCAAGATCCGGACAAGATCGTCGAGATAGTCCAGGCTATCGCCCCGGTGTTCGCCGGCATCAACCTCGAGGACATCTCCGCTCCGCGCTGCTTCGAGATCGAGGCACGCCTGCGCGAGTTGCTGGACATCCCGGTGTTCCACGACGATCAGCACGGGACGGCCATCGTGGTGCTGGCGGCCCTGTACAACGCGCTGAAGGTGGTCGGTAAGGACATCGGCTCGATCAGGGTCACGATGTCGGGCGCTGGCGCGGCCGGCCGTGCGATCGCCGGGTTGCTCCTGGATGCGGGCGTGCGCGACATCGTCGCGGCCGACCGGGTGGGTGTGATTCACCGCGGGCGTGAGCGCCTGCACGGATCTGCGGAGTGGTTTATCGAGCACACCAACCCACGCGGTGTCACGGGAAGCCTGCGCGATGCCCTCGCCGCCGCGGACGTGTTCATCGGTGTGTCCGGGCCGAATATCCTGACCGGCGACGACATCGCGACGATGGCGGACGGGGCGATCGTGTTCGCTCTCGCGAACCCGGACCCCGAGGTCGACCCGGTCGCGGCCGCCGAACATGCCACGGTGGTTGCGACCGGACGCAGCGACTACCCCAACCAGATCAACAACGTGCTGGCCTTTCCTGGGGTCTTCCGGGGCCTGCTCGATGCGCACAGCAAGACCATCACATCCGAGATGCTGCTGGCAGCGGCCCGAGCGCTGGCTAACACGGTGACCGACGAGGAGATCAACCCCGCCTACATCATGCCGAGCGTGTTCCACCCCGGCGTTTCGGACACGGTGGCGGCTGCTGTCCGCAAGAGCGTCGAGGACGTGCGCCGTGCCATCGTCGAGACCGGCGAAATCCCGGCCCAAGCCGTCTGACTCCTAACGCGGTTCGGAGAGCAGGCCGCGCTGGTATGCGATCGACACCGCTTCGGTGCGGCTGGCGGCGTCCAGCTTCGCCATCACCCGCGACACGTGGACGCTGACCGTCTTCTCGCTGATGAACAGCTCGTCGCCGATCTGCCGGTTCGTCCGACCGGCCGCGACGAGCCTCAGCACCCCTGCCTCCCGCGGGGTCAAGGTGTCCGCGACCGGAGCCACCGCCCCACTGAGCCCAAGGCGGGCGCGGTTCGCCAGCGAGCGGGACGCTTCGGCCAGCGGCTCGGCGCACAACTGGTCGGCCACCTCCAGAGCCGCCGCGAGCTCGGTGGCCGCTCCGGCACGATCGCCTGTCGTGGCCAGGATGTCGGCAAGCCGCCAGCGGGCTAACGCTTGCGGGTAGACCTCCCCGTAGTCGAATGCCTCGATCACTTCTCGCCATGGCGCCGGGTCGTTCTCGGCAAGCAGGCGGCTGCGCTCCGCCCGGCACCGCGCGAGCCAGGCCAGCCCTTCCGGGCCGAGAGTCGCCGTCCGTGGGACGCCGTGCTCTGCGGTGCTTTCGGCGAACTCCGCGTACCGTAAACCTTTGCTAACCGCTTCATTCTCGGTGTGGGCATCTTGCCGGTGGCGGGCCTGCGCCGCTAGGTCGGCAGCGGCGCCAAGGGCAAGTGTGGCCATCCGGATGCCGGCGAGTGGCCACTCGGAGCTTGACTGCTTGCGGACGGCGTCCATAGCTTCGTCGATGAGTTGCATGGCGGCGACCGGATTACCCTGCCAGCAGGCGATCTCTGCCCCCGCCACGCCAGAGAGTTGGGCGATCTGATCGTCGTGCGGCCATTCCGGCCGCACCTTGGCGAACATCCGAATGGCGGCGTCGAATTGGCCGCGCCCGGCCTGGACGAGTCCGCCCGCAGCGGCGATCAGCGCCGAGATGGTGTCGGAGACCTGTTCATCGGGTGGCGTGGCGGCCGCCGCGGCCCGGTCCCAATCGCCGCGGGCGTAGTGCGTCATCACCTGCATCCAGCGCAGCGCCCGCCCGAACGGACTCCACGTCAGCCCGACCTCGCTCGCCCGGGCCACGCCGTCATCGGCAGCCTGGGCGGCTCGGTCGAGGCGACCGAGTTCGTACTCGTTGACGCACAGGTTGAACTTGGCCCGCAGCTCGACTTCGTGCGCACGCGCCTCGGCGGCCTTTTCGCCGGCCCGAACCAGCAAATCGCACGACTCATCGGGCCGCCCCTCGCGCAGGTCGGTGTACGCAAGCGTGATCAGTGCGTCAGCCTGCGCTGATGCGGAATGGGCTGCTCGAGCGTCCGCGATGGCGGCCTCTGCGTATGCCCGGGACTCGGCCGTGTCGTTCTGTACGCACCTGGCGAGCACGGCGAGGACTCGGGCCCGCTCCTTGCTGGGCTCGGCGTGTTCGACAAGTCGCCACGCCTCTTTGGCGGTCTCGCGTGCTTCGTCGAGTCGCCCGTCGGTGAGCAGCGCCTCGCTGAGCTGGCGGAGCACACCGGCACGTGCGACCGGATCACTCGTCTGTTCTGCGCGGGCCACCGCCGCCCGGGCATAGGCGAGGCCACGTTCGGGGTGGCCGGCTGCGGCGGCGACATAGGCCGCCTTACGCAGCAGTTCAAGCTCGCTGACGCCCGCCCGTGCCTCGGCGTCGTCGACCGCGTCCCAGAGTTCCAGAGCCTGCTCGACGTGTCGCAACTCGGCGGCGAGCGCGCCGACCGTCCTCGCGTAGTCGGCCGCCCGGATTGAGCCGCTGAGCGCCGTAGCCAAGTCGTTGCTGTGAAGGCTGTGGAATGCGAGGTATTCCGCGGCCCTCGGGTCCGGGTTCTCGGTTGCGAGCTTGGCGTAGGCGGTGTGCAGCCGGACCCGCTCGCCAGGCAAGAGGTCCGCGTATACGGCCTCGCGCAGCAGAGCATGCCGGAACGTATATGCGTCGGCGAACGATTCACTAGGGACGAGAATGTGGTGCTGGATGGCTTCGCGCAGAGCCACGTCGAGCTCGTCGTGCTCCATGCCCAGCACACCCGCCAGGGTGGCGTGGCGCACGTGCCGCCAGCCAGTAACCGAGGCGGCGCGCATCACGCGCTGGGCGGTGGTTCCGAGCTGTTCGACCCGCGAGAGCAGAACGTCGGCGAGAGCAGTAGGTATACCGCCCGCCTGAGTGGCCGCAGCGGCAAGGAGTTCTTCGGCGAAGAACGCATTACCCTCGGAGCGCTCAGCGACGCGGCTCACGGCGTCGTCGTCAAGGGTCTCGTCGGCGAGAGCGCGGACGAAGGTCCGGGCATCGGCCGGTTCGAACGGATGAAGATTGAGGCGCTCGACGACCAGCAGCCGGACCAGTTCGGCCAGCAGCGGCCGCAAGGGATGCTGCCGGTGCAGGTCGTCAGACCGGTACGTGGCCACTACAAGCAGCCGCTGCCGGCCGATCCTGGAGAGCAGGAACGACATCAAATCGCGCGTGGACGGATCGGCCCAGTGCATGTCCTCGATCGCGAGCACAACCGTTTGATCGGTCGCCAGCCCGGTGAGCGCCCCGAGAACCGCGTCGAAGAGTCGCAACTGGCCGAGCTTGCCGCCGCCGCCATCGTCGGCCGACGCCGGGATTGGTGGCTCGGGCAGACTTCCGACCCCGGTGAGCCCGGCCAGGACCGGCCACGCAGCAACGGCATCCGGGTGGGTGGCCCGAAGCCGCTCGAACACTTCGGTGAACGGTAGGTATGGCAGGCCGGCGTCGCCGACACCGAGGCAGCGGCCGAGGAGGACAAGCGCGCCGGCCGCCTCGGCCCGGTGGCTGAACTCAGACAGCAGCCGGCTTTTGCCGACGCCGGCCTCACCGGAGATGAGCACCGCGCCGGCCGCGCCATCGTGGGCGCGGCGCAACGCGGCGGCGAGCTGTTCTAGCTCGGCATTGCGGGCGACGAACGCGACGCCAGAACCAAGTCGTGGCACATAACCGATGCTCGCATACAGGTCCGACATGCGGCGTGTCCGATCACACTGGGCGGGGCCATTCGGTCAGGGAATCCAGGGACCGCCGGACCCGGCCGGCGAGCGACGCCGCGGCTCGGCCAACGGCTCGGCGTGCGCGGTGGTCGCGAGGACGCGGAATGGGACGGGCATGCGCGCGCCGGTAGTGATCGGCCTCCTGACGAAGCTGCTGCTGCCGGTAGGTCACCTGCGCGAGCAGGTGATCTGGTGTGTACGTCATGGCGTGCTCCTCATCTCGTTGTAACCACGAGATTCGTCGTAAGGAGCGGCCTGGCGCATCAGGCAACTACGCACACCTGTCGCGCGGGACCCTTACCTGGAACGCGCTGGCCTTACCTCCGGCATCGCATAGCGGATACGGCACGCTGAACTGAGAGCACCCAATCGCCAAACTTAGGTAAGGCTAAGCATAGACTGAGCGGCGCAGAGACGTCCGTCCACGAAGTGGAGGCCTTACCCCAATGCGCCCGCGTATCATCTCGACCGCTGCGGCGGCCGCTGCTGCCGTGCTCTTCCTCGCCGCATGCGGTGGGGATGGTGAAGCCGATGGAGTGGACGATTCCAAGCTGGTTGTGTACTCGGGGCGGAACGAGTCACTTGTCCAACCGGTCATCGACCAGTTCCAGGACGCTACCGGCATCGAGGTCTCCGTGCGGTACGGCAGCACTGCGCAGTTGGCTGCGCAGCTGGTCGAAGAGGGCGACCGATCGCCCGCCGACGTGTACTTCGCCCAGGACGGCGGGGCGCTAGGTGCACTGACGAAGGCGGAGATGTTCGCTGAGCTGCCCGGTGAGATGCTGGGTGCCGTCGACGAGCGGTTCCAGGCCGTGGACGGTACGTGGGTGGGCACCAGCGGCCGGGTCCGCGTGATCGCGTACAACGGCGAGGAGCTGGCCGAGTCAGACGTGCCGGACAGCGTCTTCGATCTCACTACACCTGAGTGGAGCGGCCGCGTCGGGATCGCGCCGGGTAATGCCTCGTTCCAGGCGTTCGTCACGGCGATAAGGGTGCTCGAAGGCGAGGACGTCGCCCAGCGGTGGCTGGAGGGAATGGCTGCCAACAATGTCGAGCGCTTCGACAACAACGTCCTGGTACTCGACGCCGTCAACGACGGTGTCGTCGATCTCGGTCTGATCAACCACTATTACTGGTACGAGAAGGTTGCGGAAGAAGGCGAGGACGCGGTGTCCGCACGCCTCAAGTTTTTGCCCGGTGACGATCCGGGATCGCTGATCAACGTAGCCGGTGTCGGGGTCCTGGCCAGTTCTGACCGCAGCGACGAGGCCACGCAGTTCGTCGAGTTCTTGCTCAGCGAGGATGCGCAGGCCTACTTCGCCGAGGAGACAAAGGAGTACCCGCTGGTACCGGGCGTCCCTACAGCGGAGGGGTTGCCCCCGATTGATTCCCTCGACGCACCAGCGATCGACCTGTCGGATCTCGACTCGCTGGAGGAGACCCTGCGGATGATCGAGGAGGCCGGGCTCACCTGATGGTCGCGCCTGTGCCCACCGGGCCGGTCACTGTCGATTCCGCCGGATCGTCCGGCGGGTCGGTGGGTCGCGCGCCGCGCCGAAGGCGGCCGCCAGCCGTGCTCGTCGTGCCGGCCATCGTGGCCGCCGCGATCGCGCTGCTGCCACTCGGCTACCTCGTGATCCGCTCGTTGGACCGCGGCCTCGTTGAACTGCTCGAAATTCTGTGGCGGGACCGGACCCTCCGACTGACACTGCAGAGCCTGTGGCTGACCGGCGCTGTGACCGTCCTGTCCTTGGTAGTCGGAGTCTCGCTCGCCTGGCTGACCATGCGGACCGCCCTTCCCGGGCGCGCGGGCTGGGCCGTGGTCGCTGCTCTACCGCTGGCCGTGCCGTCGTACGTGGCGGCATACGTCTGGATCGCGGCGTTCCCACGGCTTGATCCGTTCTTCGGCTCGGTACTGGTACTGACTCTGTGCTGCTACCCGTACGTGCTGCTCCCGGTCGCCGCCATGCTGCATCGCACTGACCCCGCCCTTGAAGAGGTGGCACGCTCGCTCGGCCGTGGGCAATGGCACACGTTCCTGACCGTCACATTGCGGCAGGTCCGGCCGGCCGCCGCAGCAGGTGCGCTGCTCGTGGCGCTGTACACGATGTCGGATTTCGGCGTCCCCGCGATCCTCCGCCTCGACGTCCTGACTCGCGACATCTTCATTTCCTACCAGTCCAGCTTCGACGGGACCCGGCCGGCCGTGCTCGGACTGATCCTCGTTGTGCTCACCGTGGTGATCGTGTGGGGCGAGGGGCGCAGCCGAGGGCGGGCAGCCCAGGCCCGGGTCGGAGCAGGGACGGCTCGTCAACACCACCCGATCGTGCTGAGACCATGGGCAACTCTCGCCGGGCTGGGCTGGCTAGCCGCCGTGGCTGCGCTCGCCCTTGGGATGCCGATCGTGAGCCTCGCCTACTGGGTGTCCAGGGGCAGTTCCGCCGGGCTGGACCTGGACGCGTTCAGCTCCGCCGCCGCCTCCACAATCTCTGTCGCCGCACTTGGTGCTCTCGTAACGACGGCACTGGCGGTACCGGTAGGTGTTCTGGCAGCGCGGTACCGGACGTCGGGGGTACGCCTGCTGGAGCAGGCCTCCTATGCGGGTCACGCATTACCCGGGCTGGTGGTGGCGCTGTCTTTGGTGTTCTTCGGAGTGCGGTACGCCCAGCCGATCTACCAGCAAACGCCGCTGCTCGTCCTCGCCTACGCCGTCTTGTTCCTCCCGGCCGCGGTGGGCGCCGTGCGGGCGTCGGTTTCACAGGCCCCTCCCGTCCTGGAGGAAGTGGCTAGGTCGCTCGGCCGATCGCCGGGCAGGGTGTTGCGGGACGTCACGCTGCCGCTGGCCGGGCCAGGGGTGGCCGCCGGGGCGGCCCTGGTCTTCCTCACCGTGATGAAGGAGCTGCCGGCGACCCTGCTGTTGCGTCCCACTGGCATGGAGACGCTGGCGACGCGGCTGTGGGCCAACACCGAGGTAGGCGCGTATGCGGCGGCCGCTCCCTATGGGGCGCTACTGATCTTGCTGGCAGCACTGCCGACCTTCCTTTTGGGCTACCGGCAGCGATCGTCCACACTGGAATTGGAGTCGGCGCGGGCGTCCCGGCTCGATCCGGCGGAGGTGGCAACGTGAGCGAGCTCGTGATCGAGGGGCTGGTGAAGTCCTTCGGTGGCCCGCGCATCCTCGACGGCCTGGATCTTACCGTCCCCGAAGGGGCGCTTGCAGCTGTGCTCGGGCCGTCCGGTTGCGGCAAGACCACGCTGTTGCGCGTCGTAGCCGGCTTCGAGCAGGCGGACGCGGGAACGATCGTGCTCGGCGGGACGAAGGTCGCCGGCGAGGGCCGTCACGTGCCGCCCGAACGCCGGCGGGTAGGGGTCGTCCCGCAAGAAGGGGCGCTCTTTCCCCACCTGACTGTGGCGGGCAACGTGGGATTCGGCCTGGGCCGCGGACGTCAGCACACGGCGCGTGTCGACGAGTTGCTCGAACTGGTCGGGCTGGCCGGCTTCGGCGGCCGGATGCCCTACGAGCTGTCCGGCGGCCAGCAGCAGCGGGTGGCTCTGGCGCGGGCGCTGGCGCCCGGGCCTGCACTGGTCTTGCTGGACGAGCCGTTCAGCGCCCTTGATACCGGGCTGCGGGCCTCCGTCCGGGAGGACGTCCGGACGGCGCTGCGGGCCACTGGTGCCACCGCTGTCCTGGTCACGCATGACCAGGAGGAGGCTCTGTCGATGGCCGACCTGGTGGCGGTGATGGATCGGGGCGGGATCGCGCAGGTCGCCGCTCCGGGCGAGCTGTATGCCACCCCGGTCGACCTCGGAGTGGCTACCTTCGTCGGCGATGCAGTGGTACTCGACGTGATTGCGGACGGCAAACGAGCCGACAGCGCTCTCGGTCCCCTCGAGCTTCGCGAGTCGGTCCACGGTTCCGGTCGGGTGGTCGTCCGACCTGAGCAGATCACCCTGACCGACGTGGGTAACGGCATCCCTGCCACGGTGACGGCCACCGTCTTCTACGGCCACGACGCTCTGGTACGCGTCGACGTCGCGGGCTCGGACGGACCGGTTCCGGTGGCGATAAGGCGGCTCGGAGCACCTACGGACGTCACGATCGGCGAGAGCGTAGGGGTCCAGGTGGTCGGTCCGGTGAGTTTCTACCCCGCCGCGTGACGACACGCCGGTCAACCGTGCACCATGGTGGACATGAGCCTCGCGGGACGGTTACTGGTCGCGGCGCCCGCGCTTGCCGATCCGAACTTCGACCGGACGGTCGTGCTGCTGCTCTCCCATGACGAGGATGGTGCCCTCGGCGTGGTTGTGAACCGTCCTACCGAGGTACCGATCACTTCGATCTTGCCGGCTTGGCAGCCGGTCGTGTCGGAACCCGACGTCGTGTTCCGTGGCGGCCCGGTCAGCCTGGACAGCGCACTCGGCTTGGTGATCCTCGCGAATGATGACGAACCGCCGGGCGTGCGCCGGGTCAGCGGCAAACTCGGCGTGGTCGATCTGGATGCGCCGCCGGAAGTCGTCTCACCCGCCGTTGTGGGTATGCGGGTGTTCGCCGGTTATGCGGGGTGGTCGCCCGAACAGCTCGAGTCAGAGATCGGCGAGGGCGCGTGGTACGTCGTGGACGCGGAGACCACGGACGCGTTCTCCAGCGCGGCGGAGAACTTGTGGCGCACCGTGCTCCGCAGGCAAGCCGGGCCCCTGTCGTGGCTCGCGACGTTTCCCCCCGACCCGTCTATGAACTAACTGCCGTCGCCCTCGCCCCCACCGTCGCCTGGGCGAAGCTTGTCCCAGATCTCCTTACAGGTGGGGCAGACGGGATACTTCTGCGGATCACGGCTGGGTACCCAGACCTTGCCGCACAGGGCGATGACCGGTGTGCCGTTGACCATCGCTTCGGTGAGCTTGTCCTTGGGCACATAGTGTGAGAACCGTTCGTGGTCTCCGTCGCCGGTGCTCGGGCGGGTGCGCGTCTCCTCGACCGTCTGGGCGCCGGGGCTTAGTTGGGTGCTCACAAGTTCAAGTCTACGGGTCGATCACGTTCAGCATGCCTGTCGGTGCCGTACCAGACCAGTCCGCGCTGCAACAGGCACGTGTGCGTGCTGCGGCAGTGCCACGCCTGCTGACCGTGATCAATCGGCCAACCGGAATGGTGGCCGGGTGGTGGACGGTTCGACTACCAAATCGCCGAACGGCCGACGCCCGATCCCCGTACGCCAGGCGCGTTCCTAGGATTGGCGCATGACGACTGAGCCGGTCAAGACGGTTGGCAGCATCCTGGACCCGGACCACCGGCGGCTCACGATCGGGATCATTGCCACGATCGCCTTCATTGCCTTCGAGGCCATGGCCGTCGCGACCGCCATGCCGCGCGCCGTCCGTGACCTGGACGGGCTGCCCATGTACGCCTGGGCGTTCTCCGGGTTCTTCACGACGAGCCTGTTCGCGATGGTGCTGTCAGGTGAGCTCTGTGATCGGCGCGGCCCGCGGTTTCCTCTCGTGCTCGGCGCGGGATCTTTCACGGCCGGGCTCCTCGTCGCCGGCACTGCCCAGTCGATGTGGCCCTTCGTCGCCGGGCGGGCGATCCAGGGGCTCGGTGCCGGACTGGCGATCGTGGCGCTGTACGTGGTCATCGCCAGGGGCTACGAGGACGCGTTGCGGCCGCGGATCTTCGCTGCACTCGCCGCGGCCTGGGTGTTACCGTCGATCGTCGGGCCACTCGTAGCCGGCTCGCTCGCCGACCATGCGTCCTGGCGGCTCGTGTTCATCGGGGTCGCGCCGCTGGTCGTCCTCCCTGTCGCGTTGGCGCTGCCGCAGTTGCGAGCATATGACGGGCCGCCTCCAGGTGGATCGAACGTACGCAAGGGTAGGCTCCGGCTCGCTGCAGCGGCCGCGATCGGTGTGGGTGTGCTGCAGGCAGCCGGGTTGCGCCGGGACGCTGTCGCGATCGGGATGGTCGTGGCCGCTATGGTCCTGCTCGTCCCGAGCGTTCCGCGCCTCCTTCCACCGGGGACGCTTCGGCTACGGCGAGGACTGTCGACGGTGATCGCGATGCGTGGGATCTTGGCCGGTTCCTTCTTTGGCGCTGAGGCGTTCCTCCCGCTGATGCTCGTCGACCAGCGCGGCCTTTCTGCGACTCTCGCCGGGCTTGCCCTCACCGGCGGTGCGCTCGGCTGGGCGTCCGGATCGTGGTACCAGGGCCGGCCCAGCATGACCATCCCGCGACATCTGCTTCTCCGGATGGGTAGCGGCCTGGTTGCGTTCGGCATCGGTGCGGCCGGCCTGGTGCTGATCCCGGCCGTGCCGGCGTTCGTTGCCGCGGCCGCCTGGACGGTTGGCGCGGTGGGCATGGGCCTGTGTTTTGCCAGCATCGGTGTGCTGCTCTTCAAGTTGTCGCCGCCGGCCGACCACGGCGCCAACTCGGCCGCCCTCCAGTTGTGTGACTCGCTGTTCGTGATCATCTTTGTCGGGCTGGCCGGCGTCATCTTCGGCTCGACGCATGAAGCTGCTGGCGGGACGCATCCCGCTGCCTATGTGTCGATTCTTGCGGTGATGGTGACGCTCGCTTCGGTTGGTGTGTGGGCTTCCGGGCGGGTCCGTCCCCGCGACGACACGGCGGACAGCCGTTCCTGACTTGTGGTAAGAGCCGCCCTCTAAGCACTCCAGTGAAGCCCGGCAGCCGGTGCGTGAGCCTCCCGGTGGCTCGGTCTTCGTGGGGCGTCGGGTCCTGCTGCTGATCGGATCACCGATGGGTGCAGCCGGGTTCGGCACCCTGGCCGCGCACTTCACCGACCCGCACGGTCGTCACTTATTGACCCCCGCAGGGTGGAGCGCTGCGTACGCACGGACGAGGTCAACGAATCCACGCCGGACCAGCACGCGGACGATTTGCACCGGTTGATCTCCGCCCTGGACGCCGGACCGGTGGACATCTTCGCCAGCAGTGGCGGTGCGGTCAATGCACTGGCCCTGGTTGCGCGCCATCCGGAGCAGGTTCGTGCACTCGTGGCGCACGAACCGCCGATAGGTCTTGCCTGACCGCGATGCGGCGCTCGCGGCGAATCGTGACATCCACGAGACGTATCTGCGCAGCGGTTTCGGCCCGGCCATGGCGAAGTTCATCGCGGTGGCGGGCCACGAGGGCCCGGTCCCGGCTGATTTCGCGGACCAGCCTGCGTCGGATCCGACCAACTTCGGGCTGCCCACAGAGGATGACGGCTCGCGCAATGATCCCCTCCTCGGGCAGAACATCATCTCGTGCACCCATTACCAGCCGGACTTCGACGCGCTCCGCGCGGCGCCGACCCGCATCGTCCTGGCAGTTGGAGCCGAGTCCACGGGCCAGTTGGCTGGTCGCGCGGCCGTCGCCGTCGCTGAACGGCTCAGCACCACGGTCACCACCTTCCCTGGCGACCACGGCGGATTCCTTGGCGGCGAGTACGGATCGGTGGGTGCACCGGACGCCTTCGCCGCCAAGCTGCGCGAGGTATTGGCGGCTGCCGACCCAGCGTGAGGGCGTTCGGCGGGCAGGGTCGTCAAGCCTTGGGCTTCATAGCTTGTGCATGCCCCGAGCCTGCTCAGCGGCGGCGACCACGGCGGCCAGGTCCTGCCCGGTCGATGCTATGACGGCCGCCGCGATCGCACCCTCGACCAACGGCGCGTCGACAAGCCGGATGTCGGGATCATCTTCGTCCAGGTCCGCGAGCAGGGCTTTGGATGTCAGCACCGCGCTGCCCACGTCCATCAACACGGCGACTCCATCGCCCGATTCGGCGGCAGCTACTGCTGCGCTCAGTTTCTCAATGCTGGTTCCGAACCGCCCGTCCTCGGTGCCGCCGGCGGGCAGGACCGCCGTCGACGGCCCGGCGAGCTCACGGGCGAGCGCGGCCGCGGCCTCAGCGAGGTCCGCACTGTGCGAGACCAGGACGACTCCGACGGTCACGACTCTGCCGTGACCTCGGCCAGGGCGCGCAGCATCAGTGCGGTCGATGCCGCGCCCGGGTCCTCGTGCCCGATGCTGCGCTCACCGAGATAGCTCGCCCGCCCTTTGCGCGCCTGGAGCGGCACCGTCGCCACCGCTCCGTCGGCAGCGGCCTTGGCCGCTGCCTGGGCCGCAGCGGCGAGGCCGTCGCCGGCCGCCCCCTCGAAGGCCGACACGGCGGGTGTCAGCGCGTCCACCATGGTCTTGTCACCCTCGACCGCCTGGCCCAGGTCTTGAATGCCCGCCAGCATGGCCACCAGGGCGGCGCCGACCTCGGCCGCAGTGGCGACCTCGGTGTCGGTAAGGGCCTTACCGGCACGCCGGAAACCGGTGCCGTACAACGGGCCGGCGGCGCCACCGGTCTTGGCGACCAGCGCGCGGCCGGTGGCAATCAGCACGCCGCCTGGTGAGTCGGGCGGAGAGTCGCCGAGAGCGGCCACTGCGGCCTGCATGCCACGCCTCATGTTGACTCCGTGGTCGCCGTCTCCAATGGCGGCGTCCAGAGCGGTGAGCCGGTCAGCCTCGGCATCGACCAGCTCGGAGAATCGCAGCATCCAGGCGCGGCACAGTTCGACGTTCATCCATCCCCCGATCAGCAAAGGGCGACTCAGCGCCCCCACCGCAGTGCGGGCGTCTGCACGGGAGCGTCCCACAACTGCAGAAGCTCATCAGTGAACATACCCACCGTCACGGAGAAGCCGGCCATGTCGAGGCTGGTGATGTAGTTGCCGACCAGGCTTCTGGCAACCGTGACGCCGTGGCCCTCCAGCCACGTCGCGACTTCGGCGTACGCGACATACAACTCGACCAACGGGGTGGCTCCCATGCCGTTGAGCATGACCACGACCGACCCTGACAGTGGCATGTCGGCATGGATGGCATCCAGCGCGCCGGAGACGAGCTCACGAGCAGGCGCCAACTTCCCCCGTGTCCTCCCGGGCTCGCCGTGAATGCCGATGCCCAACTCGACTTCGTCTTCACCGAGATCGAAGCCCGGCTGCCCGGCGGTCGGGACGATGCAGGGGGTCAGCGCGACTCCGAACGAGCGGGTCCGATCGTTCACCTCGGCGGCCACCCCCGCGACCCCCGCCAAGTCGGCACCACCTTCCGCGGCGGCGCCCGCGATCTTTTCGGCGAACACGGTGGCTCCGACACCTCTACGACCAGCGGTGTAGGTCGAGTCCTCGACTGCGACGTCGTCGTTGATCACGACCGTTGCCACGTCGATGTCCTCGTCCTCGGCAAGCTCGGCCGCCATCCGGAAGTTGAGCACGTCACCGGTGTAGTTCTTGACCAGATGAAGGACGCCGGCGCCACCGTTGGCCGCGGTCGTAGCCGCAAGGATCTGATCTGGCACAGGCGACGTGAAGATCTCGCCCGGCGCGGCGGCATCGAGCATGCCGTAGCCCACAAAACCGCCGTGGAGCGGCTCGTGCCCGGAACCGCCGCCGGACACCACGCCGACTTTGCCCGGCGTCGGCCCACCAGCGCGAGAAATGACTCGGTTCTCGTGGTCGACCGCCAGGTCGGGGTGCGCCGCGGCCATGCCCAGCAGCGCTTCGGCGACGACGTCTTGGGGAGCATTGATCAGCTTCTTCATGTGGCGAACCTAGGTGGCCCGTCCGCGGGGCGTCAAGGGAAACGTCGCGATGGAATCGTTACGATCAGCGGGCTTGGGCGGAAAGGTGACCGTGGATCACGGCTCAGCGGGATGGCATCCCCGGGCTAGTGATTCGCAGAACGGGTCGCGAGCTAGATCACTGTATTAGCCTGCCGGATATGGCCGGGGAGATCTCCCAGACGCTCGACCGCGGACTGCGCCTGCTGTCATTGCTGGCCGAGGCCGGCGGTGGGCTGACCGTCACCGAGGCGGCGACCGCGCTGGGTGTGAACCGGACGGTGGTCTACCGGCTGGCTGCCACGCTCGAGCTCCACGGTTTGCTGCGCCGCGCCCCCGACGGACGGCTATCGCTGGGTTTTGGCGCTCTCGCGCTGGCCGGGGCCGTGCACCCGCTGTTGCGCCGAGCTGCGCTGCCGGTGCTGCGGGAGCTAGCCGAGGACGTCGGCGCCACCGCCCACCTGACCGTCGCCGACGGCGGCGAGGCACTGGCCGTGGCCGTGGTCGAGCCCAGCTGGACCGCGTATCACGTCGCGTACCGGGTGGGTTCCAGGCATGCCCTGGATCGAGGTGCGGCGGGCCGGGCAATCCTGGCCGGCCGGGCGGGAGATCCCTCTTTCGTTGCCACTGAAGGGGAGCTACAGGCCGGCGCCCATGGGGTGGCTGCTCCGGTGCGGGGGGTCAACGGGGTTGAGGCAAGCGTTGGTGTCGTTGCATTGGGAGAATTCGACGCGGCCCGCATCGGACCTCGAGTCGTCGCGGCGGCGGCGGACGTTGCTCGCCGGCTCCGCTAGGGATTGTCCGATCTGGCCGTCAACCTTCGACAACCGTGACGACGATGACGTTTGACTCGCGCACGACGTTGCCGGACCCGTCCTTCTCGACCACGCGCAGGTGGTTGTCGCCGGCGCGGCCGGACCAGACAGTTGTGGTCTTGGTCCCGTCGCCGTCCAGGGTGTAGGTCTGCCCGCTACTGCCGAACGGCTCCCAGGTGGTGCCACCGTCCAGGCTGCGCTCCAGTTCGACGGTGAGACCGCTCTCTGGCGGGTTGGTCTTGATGGTGAATTCGATGTCGTCGCCATCCTCGCCGGCGACAGCGGTGCCACCGTTGAAAGTCGACTCGAGGGTGAGGGAACCGTCACCCGGTGATTCGGTCTCTTCGTTTCCCTCGGAGTCCTCCTGGGCGTCGGGCGAATCTGTGGCGCCGTCGGTGCTGGCGGCCGTTGGTGTCTGCCCATCGCTGGCATTCCCGAACAACGCACCGCCGCCGAAACCCAGGATCGCGGTGATGATCAGGATGGCGGTCGCTGCGCTGGCCGAGGCGCGCCTGGCCGCTGGGACGTCGCGGCCGGCTCGCCGCTGCCCCCGGCTGGAGTAGGTGCCGTCGCTGGACATCGGCGTATATTCAACCCTCTCCACCCCCGGGCAGCGCAAGCGGGGTCGGGTCAAGAGTCACGGGCGGCGGCATCGACGAGCGGGAGGACTCGCGGCCCCACGACGGTCGACAGCGCAATCAGTGTTGATGTCCGGACGATGTCGGCATCGCCGACCAGGTCATCGATGACTCGCTGCAGGTCATCGTTGTCGCGCGAGACGATCCGGCAGAGCAGGTCGCCGGGGCCGGTGATGGTATGGACTTCGAGCACCTCCGGTATGCGGGCCAGGTGCGCTGCGACCCGATCCCGTGCGCCCTGGCGGATCTCCAGGGTCGCGAAGGCGGTCACGCGAAATCCCAGCGCGGTCGGGTCGATGTTGGGCGCGAAGGTACGGATCACGCCGGCTGCCATCAGCCGGTCCAGGCGCGCCTGCACAGTGCCCCTGGCCACGCCCAGCCGGCGCGACGCCTCGAGCACTCCAATCCTCGGCTCGGCGGTGAACAACCGCAGAATTCGTGCATCCAGGTTATCGATCATACAGATTGCCTAATCAATCGCCCGATCTACTACTCAGAACGTACACCGTGCTAAGCGCCGAGACGAAGTGTTGCTCAGCCGGTCGCGCCATTGCACAGTGCGGCCATGACCACAGATGCGACGCTCACGCCGGAAGAACTCGAAGCCGATCTCGACGTCGAGCAGCTCAAACAGCTGGTTGGGCTCGTCGAGTACGACGAGAGCAAGGATCCGTTCCCGGTCACGGCGATGGACGCGGTCGTATTCGTGGTCGGGAACGCGACCCAGGCCGCACACTTCTACCAGTCCGCGTTCGGCATGGAGCTGGTCGCGTACTCCGGTCCGGAGACGGGTAACCGTGACTATAAGGCGTTCGTGCTCAAGAGCGGATCGGCCCGGTTCGTGCTCATGGGCGGTGTCGACCCGGACAGCCCGCTGCTCGACCACCACCGCAAGCACGGTGACGGCGTCGTCGACCTGGCGCTCGAGGTGCCGGACGTGGACAAGTGCGTGGCGCATGCGCGGAAGGTGGGCGCGACGATCCTCGAGGAGCCGCACGACGTCTCCGACGAGCACGGGACGGTCCGGATGGCCGCGCTCGCGACGTACGGCGAGACGCGACATACCCTCATCGACAGGTCCAAGTACGACGGTCCGTACCTGCCCGGCTACGTCGCCAAGTCGTCCACATTCGTCAAGCGGCACGGCGCGCCTAAGCGCCTGTTCCAGGCCATCGACCACTGCGTCGGCAATGTCGAGCTGGGCAAGATGGACGAGTGGGTCGCCTTCTACAACAAGGTCATGAACTTCGTGAACATGGCCGAGTTCATCGGCGATGACATCGCCACCGATTACTCGGCGCTGATGTCGAAGGTCGTGGCAAACGGCAACCACCGGGTGAAGTTCCCACTCAACGAGCCGGCGATCGCAAAGAAGAAGTCGCAGATCGACGAGTACCTCGAGTTCTACGGCAGCCCTGGCTGCCAGCACATCGCGCTCGCCACCAACGACATCCTGCGCACTGTCGACGCGATGCGCGCCGAGGGCGTGGAATTCCTCGACACCCCGGACAGCTACTACGACGACCCGGAGCTGCGGGCCCGGATCGGCAAGGTCCGGGTGCCGATCGACGAGCTGAAGGAGCGAGGCATCCTGGTCGACCGCGACGAAGACGGCTACTTGCTGCAGATCTTCACCAAGCCGATAGGCGACCGCCCGACGGTCTTCTACGAGCTCATCGAACGGCACGGCTCGCTGGGTTTCGGCAAGGGCAACTTCAAGGCGCTGTTCGAGGCTATCGAGCGCGAGCAGGCCCGCCGCGGCAACCTTTAGGCCGCACAAGAGTCTCCGTTCGCGATTAGTCCGGCTGGGCAGCTTCTCCGCGCAGCTCAGAGACTTGTCCGGCCGGACAACTCGGATCAGAGGTGCTGGAGGCCAGAATCGTCCGCGGGCAATCAGTGAGCTACCGTGGCTCGCATGGCCGATCTCGTTGCGGCTCTGCGGGCTGGTATCCCGGATGGGTCGGTGATCGACGACCCGGACCGGATGGAGTCGTACAGGTACGACAAGGCGTTGTTCTGCCCGGCCGGCATGCCCGCGGCCGTAGTGATCGCTCGCGAGCGGGCCCATGTCGAACACACACTTCGGACCGCGTCGCGGCTGGGCGTCCCCGTCGTTCCACAAGGAGCGCGCAGCGGCCTGTCCGGAGCCGCCAACGCCCAGGACGGCTGCATCGTCCTCTCCCTGGAGCGGATGAACCGGATCATCGAGATCGACGCGGACAACCGGCTCGCGGTCGTCGAGCCTGGGGTGCTCAACGCGGATTTGTCCCGCGCCGTTGTCGACCACAGGCTGTTCTACCCGCCCGACCCCTCGAGCTGGGAGTTCTGCTCGATCGGCGGCAACCTGTCCACCAACTCCGGCGGTCTGTGCTGCGTGAAGTACGGCGTCACGACCGATTACGTCCGTGGTCTGGAAGTGGTGCTCGCCTCCGGCGATGTCGTGCGGACCGGACGCCGCACGGTCAAGGGCGTGGCCGGATACGACCTGACCAAGCTCTTCGTGGGGAGCGAAGGAACGCTCGGCGTGATCACGCAGGCAACGCTCGCCTTGCGGCCGGAGAGCCAACGCCCGCACACCGTCGTCGCGCTGTTCGATACGGCCGTGGCCGGTGCTCGGGCGACCGCGGCCGTTATGACGGCGGGGCTGGTACCGAGCTTGCTCGAGATCATGGACGGTATGACGATCCGAGCCGTCGACGAGTGGAAGCGGATGGATCTGCCGCGTGACGCCGGCGCGATGGTGCTCGCCCAGTCCGATGCGGGGGGAGCGGCCGCTGCCGCGGAAATATCTCGGATCGCCGCGTTGCTCAGCGCGGCTGGCGCGACCGAGGTCATCGAGGCCAGAGACCCGGCGGAAGGCGAACTGCTCCTGACCGCGCGGCGGCTTGCGTTGCTCGCGCTCGAGCGGGTGTCCGGGACGACGATGATCGACGATGTGTGCGTGCCGCTGACCCGGCTTGCCGACCTGTTCGATGGCGTGAGCAAGGTCGCCGACGAGTACGACGTCACGATCGGCGTGGTCGGCCACGCCGGTGACGGCAACATGCACCCGACGGTGTGCTTCAACTCCGACGATGAGGACGAAGCTTCCCGCGCTTACGGCGCCTTCGGCGCGGTGATGGACGTCGGGCTGGAACTCGGCGGGACGATCACGGGTGAGCACGGTGTGGGTGTGCTGAAGAAAGACTGGCTCGTCCGCGAGATCGGAGACGTCGGCGTTCGCCTGCATCACGACATCAAGCGCGCTCTGGATCCACAGGGCATCCTCAACCCCGGCAAGGTCTTCGGTTAGGCCCAGGCTCTTAGTCCCGGCTGAGCACTGGTGCGGCATCCTCGGGCGGCGTGCCGGCGAATGTCGCCGGGTCGTGGTCGGGCGCCCGTTCGGAGGTAGGTCGGGCGGCAGTGATCCGGTCGGTGCGGAACCAGCGCGGCCCCCGCCGGAGCCGGCAGTAGCCGACGAGGTACCAGTGCCCGCCGGTGTTCGCGAGGGCCACCGGCTCGACGTCGCGGAGCGTCAGTTCACCTGAAGCATTGCGGTACTCGAGCGTAACGACGACTCGGCGGCGCAGCGCTTCTTCGATCGGGCGGGCGACCGCGGGGCGGGCGAGTTGGCCGTGGCCTCGAGTCCACAGCCGGTTGGCCAGCGCATCCGTGCTAGCTCGAGTAGCCCGCGGCATCGCCGCAAGTACCTTTACCAGCGCCGCTCGACCGTCCGCGGCGAAGGGCAGGTCTCGCCCGGCCGCCACAGCAACGGCGAGCGCCACCGCTTCTGCCTCGGTGAAGTTGACCGGCGGCAAGGTGGCCCGCCCGTCCAGCACATAACCCCCGCCGGGACCGGCCTGCGCCCAGATCGGCACGCCGGCCTGCTGAAGAGCCGACACGTCGCGCTTTATCGTTCGCTCGGAGACCTCAAACCGGCCGGCCAGCCACCGGCCGGTCCGGCCGCGATCGCCGGCTGCACGGAGCTCCTCGGCGATCGCGTAGAGACGGTCGGTGCGGTTCACGCGCATCTCCTGAGATTGGCCAGGAAACGGTGACAGCACGGTGTCACCATGCCTCTTCCACGATAGTCCCATGACATCGAAGACAAGCGCTGATAAGCACTCGACAACCGAATTGGTCGCCCTCGACCAGGGGCGCCTCGTCGCAGTTCACCACGCGCCAGGTGACGGTGTGGTCCTGCTGTTCCACCCTGCGCCGGGGGCAGGACTATTCGACCCGGACCCAGACGTCACAGCGGCCCGCAACGTTGCGCTGCTCGAGATCGATCGGCCCGGTTACGGAGCCTCTGAGCCTCTGGCGGGCGACGAATGGGCAACTGTCGCTTCCGCTGCGGACGACGCTGCCCAGGTACTCGACCAGCGTGGGTACCGGTCAGTTGGAGTCGCGGGATGGTCTGCCGGAGGTCGGATCGCACTTGCTCTGGCGGCGCGCCGTCCGGACCTAGTCGATCGCGTGGCCGTGGTGGCGACGCCGGCCCCGCACGAGGAGGTGCCGTGGATGCCGGACGACATCGCTGCTGCCGTGGACGCGCTCCGTGGCCTGCCGGCAGAAGATGTGCACGCGGCGATGACTGAACAACTACAGGGGTTCGCGGCAGTCGTCGCCGAGAATCCAGAGGCCGGCATGGAGATGCTCGGCGTGAGTGATGCGGACGGTCCGGCGCTCGCTTCGCCTGGTGCCGCCGAGCGGTTGGCCGCTCTGCTTCGCACCGCATTTGCCCAGGGGACGACCGGGTTGGTGAGTGACATGGCCGGTTACACGCTGCGGCCGTGGGGCTTCGATCCGGCCGACGTGCGGGCTGAGACACTGCTGCTGTACGGCTCGGCTGATCCGATCACCGGACCGGCTCATGGGGAGTGGTGGCGGCGGCAGTTGCCGAAGGCACACCTGGAGGTCGCTTCCGATGCCGGACACCTGGTGATTACGCCCGAGTGGCGCAGGGTGCTGGTGCACCTTACGTCGCGTTGACGGGTCCGGTCTGCCGCCTATCGGGCTAATGGCTCCAGGTCGGCGCAGGTGGCGAGTTGTGCGAGGTCCTCGGTCATCTGGTCGGCTCCGGCGCCGGAGACCGGGTGCGGCAGGCCGTCCGAACCGATCACCGCGGGTGCCCACTCGTGATCGGCAACAGCCCCGCCGTCGAAAGTCACCGTGAGGACTCCGGTGGCCGTCGTCTCGTCCGAGGCCTGGGTGTACCACGCGAAGTTGCCAAGCCCGTACGCGACGAAAGTGTCGCCCAGCATTCCGGCGCCTTGCAGTCGGTGTGTGTGACTGCCCACGACGACGTCGGCGCCCGCCCCGGCCATGGTTCTGGCCAGCTCGGTCTGGGCCTGGCTCGGGCAGGACTGGCCCTGGACGCCCCAGTGCAGGTACACGACAACGACGTCCGCTTCGGTTCGAGCCTGATCGACGGCTCGGATCAGCCGCGTGGGATCGACGGCATCAGCGGTGCCGGGCCGGGTGTCGGTAGCTGCCAGGTGACCTGTTGGGTCTGCTGTGGGGTCCTCGTCAGCGGCGGAAGCGCCGAGGACGGCGACAGTCGTCGCGCCGACCTCGAACGTGGCGGGCGCAAACGCCTCGTCGGCGGTATGGCCGATACCGATGACGGCAAGCGGGTTGGCCGCGGATTGGGCCGCATTTGCCGCCTCGAGCGCTTGACGGATCCCATCGCGGCCGTAGTCGCCGGCGTGGTTGTTGGCCATCGTGACGGCATCGACGCCCGCTGCCGCGAGGGCTTCGAATGCAGTGGGCGGGGCCTGGAAGGTGAACCGTTTGGGTTCGGGACGGCCACCGACTCCGACCGCCGTCTCGAGATTGACGATCGTCAGATCGGCGGCGGAAAGCTGCGGGGCAATTGGGGCGAGTGCGCTTTGCGGATCGTCGAGTCTCGCCTCGAGCGCTCCCTCGAAATGGACATCACCCGCGAACGCGATGGTGATCGGCTGCGGCTCGGCTGTGATCGTCGCGTCGACCGTCGGCGCTGCCGCAGGTCCGGAATCTTCGGTCGCAGGAGCTGCACCGGTGCCCCGGGTTACGTCTCGATCGGGCTCGTCAGCCACCGCGCAGGCACCCATTCCGACCACTGCCAATACCACTGACAGCGTCGACACCCTGACTTGGCGCCCAGCCACACTTCGCGAGGCTACGTGAAATCCCGGTCCGCCGACCATGCCGCGCGCCGGCGCCGCCACAAGGAGGAGTCCGGATCATCCGGCATGGGATCATGCCGGAACTGCTGAACGCGGACTGCCCACACACTCAGTGCACGCTTCGCGTCGCGATATGCGCGGTCGCGATGGTAGGTCTCGGGCGGCCGAGCCAGGCCGTACTTGTCGGCCCACCACTCGCCGAACTTCGGGTCGATGATCAGATCGAGGTGGGCTGGGAACAGCTTGCGGGCGCCGTCACGCGTGTCGTCCCAGACGCTCATGGGCTGGACGATATTGCCGTCCCTGTCGGTAGCCACGAGGACGAGATCTGCGACGTCGAGCAGCCGGAGCAAGGTGGACAGGCTCGGCGTAAGGTTGCCGGTCTCGAGTTTGGCCACTGTTGAGCGCGCGAGTCCGGCGGCATCGGCCAGCTCCCGCTGGCTCTTGTCGGCGCGCCGCCGGATCGCGCGAACGAGGCCGGGAACTGACTCGGCGGTCACGAACGGCGGAGGCAGCGGCGGTGGCTCGATGCCCTCCACTGCCGAGCTTTCGACTCGGTCAGCGGGCGTGCGCTGGTCGGTCATGATTCCTGAGAGCCTGGCTTGCTCGGTGCTGGGCGGCAAGACCCTCGCCGAGTTCTGTGGATAACCAACGGGTATGCGTGAGCCCTGTGGATTCCGGCGGGCGGTTGTCTCCTGCCGCCTTTGCAATGCACCCCTATAGGAAGCGCCGTCCTAGTACGGGAGCCCACGCGGAGCAGCCGGGTCAGGCCGTCACAGCAATGCTGCCCCTGACCGAGCGCTGTGGCCCATACAACTGCCGGCGCGGACCGACCGGACATGCCGTCCCGACGACCGCACTGAACATGCGCTTCCTACAGGTGCGCATTGCAAAGGGGCGAGAAGGGTGACCACGCCACAGAAGAACGCAGTAGATTCAATGTCGGATGTAGTAGGTGTACTATTAACAGCGAGATGTCTGCTGCAAACCGAGGCAGGGAACATGAATGACGCCGACAGCGACGTCGTCGTCGACGTTCGGGGCCTGCGCATGCGATACGGGCAGCGCGACGTCCTCGACGGGGTTGCGTTCCGGGTCCACAAGGGCGAAGTGATCGCCCTTCTTGGACCGAACGGTGCCGGCAAGACGACCACCATCGAGATCCTCGAGGGCTTTCGGGTCCGCTCGGCCGGAGAGGTATCCGTCCTCGGCGTCGATCCGGCGATAGGTCGGGAGGATTGGCGGGCTCGGGTGGGCATCGTCTTGCAGTCGTGGCGGGACCATGCCCGGTGGCGGGTCAGGGACCTGCTCGTGCACCTCGGCCGCTACTACGCGCCGTACTCGACTGCTGGGAGGCGCCGCCCGATCACGCTAGATGACCTGCTGGCCATGGTGGGCTTGGTCGAGCACGCCGACCAGATCGTCGGCAAGCTCTCCGGCGGGGAGCGGCGCCGGCTCGACCTGGCAATTGGCATCGTCGGGCGGCCGGAGTTGCTGTTTCTGGACGAGCCGACGGCCGGGTTCGACCCGCATGCGCGCCGCGAGTTTCACGACCTCATGCACCGGTTGGCCGACTTTGAAGAGACCACCATCCTGCTGGCTACTCATGACCTTGCCGAGGCCGAGAAGCTGGCTGATCGCATTCTGATCTTGGCCGCTGGCCGCATCGTGGCTGACGGCAGCGCCGAACAGCTGGCCCGGCGAGTCGCTGCTCAGGCCGAGGTGCGGTGGAGTCTGAACGGCGAGTTGTTCGTCCATGCCACGGACGATGCGACGACGTTTGTGCGCAAGCTGTTCGCTGAGCACGGCGAGGCCATCGGCGATCTTGAGATCCGCCGGGCCAGTCTCGAGGACACCTACATGGCGATGGTGCACCAGTTCGAGACCGGACCGCCGGACGCGGTCGGTACCGTCCTCCCGTTCGAAAGGAGGGAGTCATGACCGCGACCCAGCTTGCCGTGCGTGCGGGTTTCGCCAGGGGGTGGATCGAGTGCCGCAATTACTTCCGCAGTCGCGACGAGCTGTACTGGAACGTCTTCTTGGCCGCTGTGTTCGCAGTCGTGCTGTTCTTGCAGCGCAACTCCGTTGTCGAGGGCACGGACCAATCCCTGGCGAGCGTCGTTCTCCCCGGCATTCTTGGTATGACGATGGCCTGGGGCGGCCTCAGCGGTGCTGCGGGGATCCTCGCGATCGAGCGCGAAGACGGTACGCTTCTGCGGGCTAAGGCCGTCCCGCGCGGAATGGTTGGATACGTGGTGGCCAAGGTCGTCATGACAGCAGTGACGTCCCCTGTGACCGTCGTCATCATCCTGGTGGCGGGCTTGTTTTTCGTGCGGGAGCTCGTCTCGACACCCTGGACGGGCTGGCTGATGATGATCGTCGTTCTGGCGCTTGCCCTCCTGGCCACCATGCCGTGGGGCGCGATCATCGGCTCATTGGTCAAGTCCCCGCAGGCGGCGTTCGGCCTGACCTTCCTCCCGATGGGCGTGCTGACGGCGATCTCAGGAATCTTCTACCCGATTACTGCGCTTCCCGGATGGGTACAGTCGATCGCCCAGCTTTTTCCCGATCTACTGGGTTGGCCACGGGATGCGTGCCGCCCTCCTGCCGGAGGCCGAGGCGGCAGAGATCGGCGGTTCGTGGCGATACCTCGAGATGTTCGGTGTGCTCGGCGCGTGGGCGGTAGCGGGCTTGCTGCTGGCGCCGCCTATCCTGCGCAGAATGGCGCGGCGCGAATCCGGTTCGGCCGTCGAGGAGCGGCGGCATCAGGCGATGCAGCGGTACGGCTAGGGATGCGTCGGTGAGCGAGACCGTCTACAACCGCATCGCCATGTTGCGAGCCGAGCGCGGCATCTCCCGCCGTGAGCTGGCCGAGGCGCTGGGCGTCCACTACCAGACGATCGGGTATCTCGAACGGGGGGAGTACAGCCCGAGCCTCTATCTCGCGTTGAAGATCGCGGAGTACTTCGAGGTCCCCGTCGAGGTGGTGTTCTCGGTAACGCAGTTTCCCCGGCTTGGTTCGGCCGACCGACCGGCATAGGCCCTTGACAACCTAGATCTTTCTGGCACCGTGCAAATTAGACGTACTTGCTCGATCTGGGGTAGGAGGACTAACGGGATGAAGCGCTTTATTGCTGTCATATTTGCCACACTGGGTTTGACTGCTTCGCTTGCCACGCCCGCTCTGGCCGGAGGCAATTCGACGTTACCCAGAGTTACGGAAACCTACTTCAGTGTGCTGGGTGGGCCGTGCGGATCGTCTTACACGCATATCGGGCACTACCCGATCCCTGCAACAGGTACCGCGTACGCGTACATGGACGTTTACTGGTCATCGACGTCCAAGCGCAACTGCCTGGTCGTCAACCACTCGGGATCAACCTACGGCGTATCCCTGTACACCGAAGCGAAGATCCGTCCGACCGGGTGGAATTGGCCGAGTTGCCCCTCGAGCGTTGGGTGCGACGGGGGCTTCTACAGATACTACGCGGGTCCTGTGTATACGCCGTCCGGCGTGGACATGAGCAAGCGATGCATCGACATCAGCGGCTGGATTGACTGGCGGAACCGAACACTGACCAAGCGGCACTGCGGCTGAGTTGGAGTGCCGGAGTGCTGTTCAGATGCCGACTGGATGCCAGACGGTCTTGGTCTCCAGGAAGGCGATGATGCGGTCGAGCCCGGGCTGTTTCGTCCAGTCCGGCTCGATGTCGGGTGCGCGGACGACCCGCTTGAGATTGTCAGCGGCGGCGAGCTCGAGCTGGGTGGCGTGCTCTGTATCCCCGGCTGCGCCGGCGAGATCGATGGCGTTGACATCCATGTGAGCAGCCAGCCACGGCGCGGTGTCGGCAACGAGTCCAGTCAGGATGTTGACCACGCCGCCCGGTACGTCCGACGTAGCCAACACCTCGCTGAGCGTGATTGCCGGCAATGGACGTTCGTACGACGACGTGACGACGGCCGTGTTGCCGCCCACGATCACTGGAGCCAGCACCGACACCAGGCCAAGTAACGACGACTCTTGCGGCGCCAGAACGGCCACGACTCCCGTAGGCTCCGGGATGGAGAAGTCGAAGTACGGCCCGGCGACCGGGTTGGTCGACCCGACGACCTGGGCGAGCTTGTCCGACCATCCCGCGTACCAGACCCAGCGGTCGATGGCCTCGTCGACGGTCCGTTCGGCACGGGCGCGGGTGATGCCCTCGCCAGCGACGACCTCGTCGACGAATTGGGCACGGCGTCCCTCCATGACCTCGGCTACCCGGTACAGCACCTGCCCGCGGTTGTAGGCCGTCGCACCGGACCAGCCGGGGAACGCCTTGCGGGCTGCCACGACCGCGTCCCGCGCGTCCTTGCGAGATGCCCACGCGGCGTTAGCAAGGAATCGTCCCTTGCTGTCGGTGACTTCGTAGGAGCGGCCGGACTCCGAGCGGGGGAACTTCCCGCCGATATACAGCTTGTAGGTCTTCTTGACCGCGAGCCGTCCGTGGTCGCGCTCGGCAGCTCGCTCATTCCTCGCCCCGCGCTTCGCCGCTGTGGTCATCGCAGGTACGCCTCCAGCCCGTGCCGGCCACCCTCGCGGCCGTATCCGCTCTCCTTGTAACCCCCGAACGGGCTGGTCGGATCGAACCGGTTGAACGTGTTCGCCCAGACCACTCCAGCCCGCAGCTGGTTGGACATCCACAGGATGCGCGAACCCTTTTCCGTCCACACGCCGGCCGAGAGGCCGTACGGCGTGTTATTGGCCTTCTCCACCGCCTCGTCAGGGGTACGGAATGTCAATACGGACAGCACCGGTCCGAAGATCTCCTCACGGGCGATCCGGTGAGCCTGTGACACCCCGGTGAAGACCGTCGGTGGGAACCAGAAACCGCGATCGGGCAGGTCGCACGGCGGCGACCACCGCTCGGCGCCCTCCGCCTCGCCGACCTCGGACAGCTCTCGGATCCGAGCGAGCTGCTCAGCCGAGTTGATCGCCCCGATGTCGGTGTTCTTGTCCAGCGGGTCGCCCACTCGGAGCCTGCCGAGCCGCCGCTTGAGCGATGCCAGAACCTCGTCGTACGCCGACTCCTGGACGAGGAGCCGCGAACCCGCGCAGCAGACGTGGCCCTGGTTGAAGAAGATCCCGTTGACGATGCCCTCGACGGCCTGGTCGATTGGGGCGTCGTCGAACACGATGTTGGCCGCCTTGCCACCAAGCTCGAGGGTGGCCTTCTTCGCGGTCCCAGCCACGGACCGGGCGATTTGTTTGCCGACCTCTGTCGAGCCGGTGAACGCCACTTTGTCCACGTCAGGATGCTCGACCAGCGCTCGTCCGGTCTCGCCCGCGCCGGTGACGATGTTGACCACGCCCGGCGGCAGGTCGGCCTGCTGGCAGATGTCCGCGAACGCCAGCGCGCTCAGTGGTGTTGTCTCAGCCGGCTTGAGGACGACTGTGTTGCCGGTCGCCAGCGCGGGTGCGATCTTCCAGGCCAGCATGAGCATGGGGAAGTTCCACGGAATGACCTGGCCGGCGACGCCATATGGCACCGGAGATTTGGACACGTTCTTTGATAGCCCGGCGTACTCCAGCTTGTCCGCCCAGCCGGCGTAGTAGAAGAAGTGCGCGGCGACCAACGGCAGGTCGACATCTCGCGACTCGCGGATCGGCTTGCCGTTGTCGATCGATTCCAGTACGGCAAGCTCGCGGGAGCGTTCCTGGATGATCCGAGCGATCCGGAACAGGTACTTGCCTCGGTCGCGGCCGGACAGCCTCGACCACACCCGCTCATAGGCGCGGCGAGCGGCCTTCACGGCGGCGTCAACATCGGCCGGCCCGGCGGCAGTGACCTCGGCCAACACCTCTTCGGAGGCTGGGTTGACCGTCTTGAACGGCGTGCCGTCGATCGGGTCGACGAACTCGCCGTCGATGAATAGCCCGTACGAGCTGGCGATGTCGACAATCGCGCGCGACTCGGGCGCCGGCGCGTACTCGAACTTGGCCATGGTGGATCAGTCCAGGGTGAAGTAGTCGGGTCCGGCGTAGCGGCCGGTAGCCATCCGCTGTCGTTGCATAAGCAGGTCGTTGAGCAGGCTCGACGCGCCGATCCGGAACCAGTCCGGGTCGAGCCAATCGTCGCCGGCGGTCTCGTTCACCAGCACGAGGTAGCGGATAGCGTCTTTGCTGGTCCGGATGCCACCCGCTGGCTTGACACCGACCTGGCGGCCGGTGGCGTCGCGGTAGTCGCGGACAGCCTCCAGCATGACGAGCGTCACCGGCAGCGTGGCGGCAGGTGCCACCTTGCCGGTGCTGGTTTTGATGAAATCGCCGCCGGCCAGCATGGCCAGCCAAGACGCTCGCCGGACGTTGTCGTAGGTGGCGAGCTCGCCGGTCTCGAGGATGACCTTCAAGTGCGCGTCGCCACCCGCTTGCTTGACCGCGGCGATCTCTTCGAAGATCTGGCCGTACCGGCCGGCAAGGAACGCACCTCGGTCGATGACCATGTCGACTTCGTCCGCACCTGCATCGACCGCGACGCGAGTATCGGCCAGCTTGACTTCCAGGCTGGTGCGTCCGGACGGGAATCCGGTCGCCACGCTTGCGATGTGAATGCCACTGCCATCGAGCGCCTTCGCCGCCACCCCGACGAGGTCCGGGTAGACGCACACCGCGGCGACGGGCGGCACGGACGGATCGGACGGGTCGGGTCGCTGGGCCTTGGCGCACAGAGCGCGGACCTTGCCAGGGGTGTCCTGGCCTTCGAGTGTGGTGAGGTCGATCATCGAGATGGCCAGGTCGATGGCCCACTGCTTGGCCGTCGTCTTGATCGACCGGGTCGACAGCATCGCCGCCCGCGCGTCGGCTCCCACTTGGTCCACGCCCGGAAGCCCATGCAGGAATCTCCGCAGCGAGGTCTCCGAAGCGGTGATCTCGGAAAGGCGCGCGGCGTCGAGCGCTTCGAGGACGGTCACGCCATCGAGTGTAGGCGCTGTGGGCCGTGCACCGTCGAGACGGCGAGCGATCGCCCGGGCCGACGAGGTCAGGGCGTGCGCTGATCGGCCGGCGCCACCAGGGCGGCGGACAGGTCGTTCCGGACGGCGAACGGCACGAAGGCGGTGAGCATGGAGATGGCCAGCACGGTCGCTGCACCGAAGACAGCTCGGACCCCCCACATTTCGGCACCGAGCCCAGCCAACCCAGCGCCGACTGGTAGGGCGCCCCAACTGATGACTCGTGAGGCTGCATAGACCCGGCCGAGAAGATCAGCCGCAGTCAGGTTCTGCCGGATCGTCGCTACCAGGATCCGCCAAACGCTCGAGCCGGCGCCAGCGACGACAACGCCGGCGGCCACAGCCCAAACGTTCCCGCCGAATGCGACCGGGGCGACAAGCAGAACCGTCCCGACACAGTCGGCGATCAAGAGTCGCGAGGCACCAACCCGGCGCCGCAGCGAATCGACCAGGATGGACGCGATCAGTCCACCGGCGGCCATAGCTGTCAGCATCACGCCGTACTGGACCGGGGAGAGGCCCAGCGGCCCCGGATCCACCGCGTAGACGACGAGCAGTGCCAGGGCCGCGCCCCACACCAGATTCATGGCCGCAGTGAACAGCGTGAGCGTCCGGATAAGAGGCTGGCGCCATACATGCCGCAAACCAGCAACAAGATCGCTGCCCAGCCGCGTGGAGCCGGTGCGGGGCTGGCGGTTGTCGCGGAGAGCCAGCACCGCTAATCCCGCCACGGCCGTGACATACAGACCCGCGCTCGCACCGGTAGCGAGCGCGAGCGTTGCCCCGGCGAGCGCCCCGGCCAGCGGTGGCCCCGCGAGTTGGTTGGCAACGTTGATCGTCGCTTCGATGCGGGCGTTGGCTCTCGTGCGATCGGCCGGCGCAGCGACGAGAGGAACGGTGGAGGTCAGAGCGGTGTCGACCAGCGTCTCCGCGATACCGAGCAAAGCAGCCGCCACCAGCACGAGTGGCAACGAAAGGTTGTCAGTTGCGTACCCGATGGTCACGACAGTGAGTACGCCGGCTCGGACCAGGTTGACGCTGCTCATCAGCGTCCGTCGATCCACGCGATCAACGATCCAGCCGGCCTGAAGCCCGAAGACCGGCCACGCCAGGGTCAGCACCATTGTCACGGCGGCGACTCCTCCCGCCGAGGCACCACTGGCGAGGGCGAGCAGGGGGAGTGCGAAAAGTGCCATGCCGTCGGCCAGGTTGGCCGAGCCGGTCGCGAACCATAGCCCGTTGAAAGACCGGCCCAATGATGCGCGCGAACTCGCCATGACCCGGACCCGCTTCCTCACTGGTCAAATACATTTGATCGGTTAGATACTCTGGCATTCCCTCGCTAACCTGTCAAGTGGAGATGATTGGTGAGAGAATCGAATAATGATCGAGATCGTTGGCAACGCGCTGTGCCTGGATTTCGCCAACACGGTCAGCGCCCGGCCGGTGGCGCGGTGGGATGTACTTGCAGCTGCCGAAGACGCTCTGGCTTGGTCCAGTGACGTCGGCCACCCGGTGACTGATGTGCCGGCGGGCGTCGAGGCGGAGCTTCCGGCGACTCGAGAATTTCGTGAGGTGGTCTTCCGTGTCTTTCAGGCTGTGACGCGGGGTGGCCGGCCGGCCGACGATGACGCCGATGCTGTGATGGCTGAGTACTCGGTGGCCGTCGCGAACGGTTCGCTTCGCGAAGTAAGCGACGGGGCCTACCGGCTGTCGTGGCCGGAGCCGCGGACATTGCAGACGCTCCGCTGGGAGGTTGCTGCCTCGTCGATCGATCTGCTCACCCAAGGTCCGCTTGATCGGCTCGGCGAGTGCCCGTCATGCGGCTGGCTGTTTCTCGACACGAGCAAGAACGGGCGCCGCCGCTGGTGCAGCATGACCACGTGTGGCGGCCGCGACAAGGCGCGCCGCTACTACGCGCGGCACGCATCGTGACCGTGTGGCTTCGACCTGTTGGACCGCATCCCCTTTGCAATGCTCACCAATAGGAAGCGCTTCCCATTGGTGAGCATTGCAAAGGCGCTGGAAGCAAGGTGGCCGACTGCGGCGCGACTTCGCCCGAACGAGGGTCAGCCTCAAGCGCGGATCTCCTGCCGTAGGAACGCTACGTAGGCGACGGTGAACAGCACCACGCAGCCGGCCATCAAGGCGGTGACTTGCGGCCTGGCGACCAGCATGCTCTGCCCGAACGACAGAACGGTGTCCGGGACGGCCCGGTCGACCTGCTCGGGCTGCAGCACTGCGGCGAGTGTGCGCACCCTGGGGTTGAGCAGCGCGGCGGCGCTCGCCTCGTAGAGGCCCGAGGGAGTGAGTTGCCTGATGGTGTGTTCCAGACGGCCTTGGCCGAGTTCGTCGTCCGGCCCGAGGAAGTCCGCGATCAACCCGGTGAGCAAAGACCCGAACAACGTCAGGACCAGCCAAGCCGACAAGGCTGCCAATGCCGCCGTCGCCGCGCGGCGGAACAGGACCGAGCACAGGATCGCGAAGGCCAGCCAGACTCCGATGTAGGCCAGGGTCACCACCAGGTAGGCGAGTAAGCGCACGACATCACCAGCGGATGGCGTGATGCCCAGCCTGAGGATGCCCACCCCTGAGGTGATTGCCACGAACGTCACCAAGGCGAGGCCGATGGTCGTCAGGCCGGCGACGAACTTCCCGTTGACCACGTCGTCGCGATAGATCGGCTGGGAGACGAGCCGAGGCAGCGTCCCCTCCGATCGTTCCTGGTTCACGGCGTCGAAGCCAAAAGCGATACCGAACAGCGGCCCGAGGAGCGCGACCAAGGTGACGAAGGACGGGATGATCTCCGGTGACTCGGTGAGCAGCAGCAGGAACGGGCTTGCCGTCTCGGTGGCACCTTCGGCGACGTCTCTCAGGAAGCTCGCCGCCGTTACAACAGCGCCCAGGCAGGCCAGCCCGATGATGACCAGCAGGATCAGGACCGGACCGAGCCGAGGTTGTCACCGATCTCCTTGCGGGCCACTACTCGCGAGGCCGGCGTGCGCCGCGCCGTTCTAACGGCCAGCCCTGCCCTGGCTGCGAGCAGATCCGCGACTGTGAGACCTCGCTTTTTCGCCCGCGCCGTCCACATCGCCAGCGACTCAGCTGTGGCACGCATCCGTGCCCGCAGACTGGTGGCCGCCATCACTGCGTACCCTCCTCCGCGAAGTACCGGCGGTAGATCGCGCCCAACTCCTCACGCCGCTGGCGCAAGTGGACGACGGTGTAGCCACGCTCGGCTAGCCTGCTCGCCACGGTCGACCGGATGTCGTGCTGCGCTCCGACCAGCCACAGGTCACCGTCACGCTCGACCCGAACGACACGGTCGAGGCCCTCCAAAGCGGCGGCCACGTCCGCGTCCGGCGACGCCACGGCGACCTCGAGCACCAGGCTGCTCTCAGTGACTTCTTATCGGCGTATCAGCGAGCCGCGACCTGCGTAGACTTGCAGGCCGAGACAACGAGCCCGGCAACGTACGCCGGACGATTCGGACCTGAGGACTGCCACCCGTGTTGACGATGCAGGACGCGCTGCTCGCGCTGACCAGATACTGGACCGACCAGGGCTGCATGATCGCGCAGCCGTTCAACACGGAGGTCGGTGCCGGGACCATGAACCCGGCGACGATCCTGCGGGTGCTCGGGCCGGAGCCATGGCGCGTCGCGTATGTCGAGCCGTCCGTGCGTCCCGACGACTCGCGATACGGCGAGAACCCGAATCGCCTCCAGACGCACACCCAGTTCCAGGTGATCCTCAAGCCGGACCCGGGCGACCCTCAGGAGGTCTACCTCAGGAGCCTCGAAGCGCTGGGCATCGATGTTCACACGCACGACATCCGGTTCGTCGAGGACAACTGGGCCTCGCCGGCCCTGGGCGCCTGGGGCCTGGGCTGGGAGGTGTGGCTGGACGGGCTCGAGATCACCCAGTTCACCTACTTCCAGCAGGCCGGTGGTATGACCCTGGACCCGGTGTCGGTGGAGATCACCTATGGCATCGAGCGCATCCTGATGGCCCTGCAGGGCGTCGACCACTTCAAGGACATCATCTACGCGCCCGGGATCTCGTACGGCGAGGTGTTCGGCCAGGCCGAGTACGAGATGTCCAGGTACTACCTCGACGACGCACATGTCGAGGACAACCGGGCGCTTTTCGAGACGTACGCCGCAGAGGCCCGCCGCCTGCTCGACCAGCGCCTGCCGGTCCCGGCACACACCTACGTCCTCAAGTGCTCGCACGTGTTCAACGTGCTGGACGCCCGGGGCGCCATAAGCACCACCGAGCGCGCGCGGGCGTTCGCCCGGATGCGCGGGCTGGCCCGTGAGGTGGCCTCGCTGTGGACGGCCCGCCGCGAGGAGCTCGGTTA
The DNA here is from genome assembly GCA_035762665.1 of Jiangellaceae bacterium. Classification (GTDB taxonomy): domain Bacteria; phylum Actinomycetota; class Actinomycetes; order Jiangellales; family Jiangellaceae; genus JASLBX01. Next base: position 48,594 of record DASTNZ010000168.1, read on the forward strand.
CCCGCTCGGCGTCGTACCCGAACCGGTGAAGGTACAGCTGCTGGAACCGCTTCCCGCTGCCACAGAGCCGGCGACGCTGCTATTCGAGATCGGTACCGAGGAGATGCCACCCGCGGAGGTGACCGGGACCGTCGATGCAGTACGCGACGCGGTGACCGCCAAGCTAGCCGCGACCCGGCTCGTCCACGGGGACATCCGGGTGTACGGAACCCCGCGCCGGGTGGTCCTGCTCATCGAGGCCGTCGAGCCGTTCGAGCCGGACGCGGAACGCCAGGTGCGCGGCCCCCGAGTCACCGCCGCATTCGATGACTCGGGCCAACCCACCAAGGCAGCCGAAGGTTTCGCCCGCGGCCAGAGCGTCGACGTGGCCGACCTAGGACGTGTCGAATTCAACGGGGTTGAGCACGTGGTGGCCGTCGTCGTTGATCGCGGCCGCAACGCGGTGGAGGTGCTCTCCGGACTGCTGGCCGAGGTGGTCTCCAGCCTGCGCTCGGAGACGAACATGCGCTGGAACGACGGTGAGCTGTCGTTCACCAGGCCGATACGCTGGCTCACCGCGCTGCTCGGCCACACCGAGTTGCCGGTGGCGGTGTCGGGCCTTCGATCGGGGACGAACACCCGTGTTCACCGGACTGCGCTGACACCGGTGGTAACCGTTCCGTCTGCGGATGGCTACCTGGACTTCCTGGCTTCGCACGACATTGTGGCCGACGCCGCCGTTCGCCGCGCTCAGATCGTGCGGGGAGCGCAGGCGCTGGCCGGCGAAGTCGGCGGGGAGATCGATGTGGAGGGAGAGGCGGCGCTCATCGACGAGATCACCAACCTGGTCGAGTCGCCGCATCCGCTGCGTGGCAACTTCGCCGAGAGTTACCTGGAACTGCCGCCACAGATCCTCACGACGGTGATGCGCAAGCATCAGCGGTACCTGCCGATCCGCTCTGCCGATGGTGAGCTGCTGCCGCATTTTGTGGCCGTCGCGAACGGTACATGTGACCCGGTCACCGTGGCGGCCGGCAACGAGGCGGTGTTGCGCGCCCGGTACGAGGACGCCGCCTTCTTCTGGCGCTCCGACTTGCAGGTTGCACCGGTTGATCACAAGGTCGGCCTGGCGAAGCTCACCTTTGAGGAACGGATCGGCTCGATGGCGCAGCGGGCCGACCGGATAGCGTCAGCCGGTCGTGAGTTGTCGCGCGCAGTGGGTCTGTCCGCTGAAGAGGCCGCAGCGCTCGACCGAGCAGCGGACCTGGCCAAGTTCGATCTGGCCACCGAGATGGTGATCGAGCTGCCTGCGCTGGCCGGCGTGATGGCCCGCGAATACGCGCTGCGGGCAGGGGAGCCAGCTGCCGTGGCGCAGGCGCTCTACGACATGGAGCTGCCGCGGACCGCCGGCGGCGAGTTGCCGGCGAGCGACGCCGGGGCCGTCCTGGCCCTTGCGGATCGCTTCGACCTGCTGGTCGCGATGTTCGCTCTCGGCGCCAAGCCGACCGGCAGCTCCGACCCGTTCGGGCTGCGGCGCGCGGCCCTCGGCGTAGTAAGCATCCTGCGGTCCAACGCGACCGTGGGGCCGGTGACGGTGAGCAGAGGTCTCGACGTCGCGGCCGCTCAGCTGAGGGCACAAGGCATCGAGGTGCCCACGGGTGCGATCGATGCGGCCCGCGAATTCATCGAGGGCCGCTACGTCCAGCAGTTGCTGGACGAGGGTGCCCCGCACGGCTTCGTGGAAACGATTCGTCCGGGTGCCGACGCGCCGGGCGCTGCGTACGCGATGCTGCAGGCGCTGCCGGGTTACGCGGCCGACCCGTTGTTCCGCGAGCTGGTCGTGGCTGTGCAGCGAGTGGCGCGGATCGTGCCGGCGGGAACGAGGGCTACGGTGGACACTGCACGGCTCACCGAACCCGCGGAGCAGCAGCTGATCAAGGTGGTGGAGAAGCTGTCTGGCGAGCTGTCGGGCGACCTGGCGAGCTTCGCCGAGCACGGTCCGCAGCTGGTGGATCCGATCAACACGTTCTTCGACGACATCCTGGTGATGGCCGAGGACCCTGACATTCGCGCGGCTCGGCTCGGCCTGCTCGCGACCGTTCTCGCTCTGGCGCCGTCGACGATTGACTGGCAGGCGCTCGACAACGCCCTCCAATAAGCCACGTCCGCTCGATCACGTTCAGCAGGCGGGACCCTTCAGCGCCGGTCACGTGCGGTGGTTAGGCGCCGGGTGACCATCGCGTGCGCTGCCGGCCGCTCAAGTAATCCCTCGCAGAGACTTGACATGAGCTACTGCACTTATTCTATAGTGCTAGGAACCTAGATGAATGCGAGCTGACGGTGATCGAGTTTCACCTGGACGGCCGCTCCGGCGTTGCCCCCTACATGCAGCTGGTCCAGCAGGTCCGGCAGGCCATGCGGCTGGGGTTGCTGACCGAAGGTGATCAGTTACCCACGGTCAAGGATGTGGTGGCGAAGGTGGCGATCAATCCGAACACAGTGCTCAAGGCCTATCGGGAACTCGAGTACGAGGGTCTGGTGGCGGCACGTCCGGGGGTGGGCACCTTTGTCACGCGGACCCTTACCGACGCGTCGCTGGCCGCGCACGGTCCGCTCCGCGAGGAGTTACGCGACTGGCTCGCCAAGGCTCGAGCGGCCGGGTTGGACGCCGAAAGCATCGAAGCGCTGTTCGTGAGCACATTCCGCACTCTGATCGAGGAGACCGCATGAGCCACCCCGTGCTGCAGGCAGCGGGCCTGTCCAAACGGTATGGGCGACGCGTGGCGTTGTCCGACTGCACCCTTGCCATCCCGCCCGGCAGGGTCGTGGGCCTGGTAGGCCCGAATGGTGCCGGCAAGACGACCTTGCTGCATATCGCGGTGGGTCTGCTGCCACCCACGGCAGGCAGCATCGAGGTACTTGGTGGCCACCCGGCGTCCGGTCCCGGACAGCTGGCCAGGGTGGGTTTCGTCGCCCAGGACGCTCCCACCTACGCGGGCCTGTCCATCGCCGACCACCTGCATTTCGGTGCCCATACCAACCCCGGTTGGGATCAGCAACTGGCCGATGACCGAATCACCAGACTTGGCCTCGATCCGTCCCAGAAGGCCGGCAAGCTCTCTGGTGGGCAGCGCGCCCAGCTCGCGCTCACGCTGGCCATCGCCAAGCGACCGGAGCTGCTCATCCTCGACGAACCGGTGGCCAGTCTCGACCCGCTCGCCAGGCGGGAGTTCCTGCAAGGCCTGATGGCATACATTGCCGACCACGACGCGAGTGTGATTCTGTCCTCGCACCTGGTCTCCGACCTCGAACGCGTCTGTGACTACCTGATCGTGCTCGTCGCCTCCCGGGTCCTGGTTTCCGGCGAGGTCGACGACCTGTTGGCCAGCCACTGCCGGCTCACCGGTGCCCGCCGCGACCTAGCCGACCTGCCTGCAGGTACTGAAGTGATCGAGGAGAGCCACACCGACCGGCAGTCCACCCTGATCGTGCGCAGCACTACTCCGATCGATGACCCGTTGTTCACCGTCGAGCAGCTCACCCTCGAAGACCTGGTCCTGGCCTACATGTCGCAGAAGGCCACCGACTCCCGGCCCGTATTGGAGAAGACGCGATGATCTGGTTCACCTGGCGCCAGTTCCGTATCCAGACCTGGATCACCGCAGGCGCGCTGGCCGCGCTTGGCGCAGTGCTGGTCATCACCGGCCTCAGCATCGCTGACGCGTACGACGCCGCAAACGTCGCCGCCTGCGGCAGCGAATGCAGCGCCGCGATCAACAACTTCCTCACACAGGTGACGGCCAGTGCCGCCGGCACTGTCTACGACCTCGGTACGGCGATCATATACGTGGTACCCGCCGTGATCGGCGTCTTCTGGGGTGCACCGCTGATCGCCCGCGAGGTCGAAACCGGCACCCACCGCCTCGCCTGGAACCAGTCGGTGACCCGCACCCGCTGGCTGGCCACCAAGCTGGCCATCATCGGCACGGCTGCGGCAATGACCGTTGGGCTGCTCAGCTTGGCGGTCACCACCTGGGCGCAACGGGTCGACGACGCCACCGGCGACAGGATCACACCCCTGATCTACAGCGCCCGCGGCATCGTACCGATCGGCTACGCCCTCTTCGCCTTCATTCTCGGCGTCACGATGGGCATGCTCATCCGCCGTACCGTCCCCGCCATGGCCGCCACTCTCGCCATCTACAGCGTCGCCGTCTTATCGATGCAGGAATGGATCCGGGCACATCTGATACCCGCCAGCCACGTCACCAACCCGCTGGACATCTCGTCACTGAACTCGCTGATGATCGGTGACGGTAATGAGATGACGGTGATCGGCAGCGACAACCTGCCGGATGCCTGGGTGCTGTCCAACCAGACCGTCACCCATGGAGGCGAGGTCTTCACCGGACCAGCCGACCCGCAAACCTGCGGGCCAGACGCCGCAGTCAGAGCATGCGAGGAGTGGGTCGACAGCCTGGGCTTGAGCCAGGACCTCACCTACCACCCAGCCAGCCACTTCTGGCCCCTGCAATGGGTCGAAACCGGCATCTTCGTCGCCGTCGCCGTCCTCCTGGCCGGGTTCTGCTTCTGGTGGACCCGCCGACGCCTCACCTGAACTGCCGGATAGGGACCGACAAAGCCCCGTCCCCCAAGGTAGGCGTTGATCTGGCCAGCGCAGCCGACGACCGTTGTGCGTTATCAGAGGCCGGCGGCTGCGGCGAGGTCCGCCTTGATGGCGGTGAGCTGGTCGGCCGCCGTTCCCCGCGCCGCCACCACGTCGCCGCCGAGAACGGGGACGACGACCTCCAGATAGCACTTGAGCTTGGGCTCGGTTCCGCTGGGCCGGACGATGACCCGGCCGTCGCCGGCCAACCGATAACGCAGCCCATCCGTCGGTGGCAGCCCGCCGATGCCTTCGGACAGATCCTCGACCTGCTCGACGGCCAGCCCACCCAGCTCCGTGGGCGGAGCGCTGCGGAGGTGCTGCATCACGCTGCCGATCTGGCTGAGGTCGTCAACGCGGGCAGACAGCTGGTCGGTCGCATGCAAGCCGTACTCACGAGCGATGTCGTCCAGCGCATCCGCGAGCGTCCGGCCGTCCCGGCGCAAAGTGGCGGCCAGTTCGAGAACCAGAACGGCGGCCGAGATGCCGTCCTTGTCGCGGACCGCGTCGGGGTCGACGCAATATCCGAGTGCCTCCTCGTAGCCGAAGCGCAACCCGTCGAGGCGGCCGATCCACTTGAACCCGGTGAGTGTCTCGGCATAGTCGAGGCCGTGTCGCGCCGCAATCTTCCCGAGCAGGGACGACGAGACGATCGAGCAGGCGAACGTCCCGGACAACCCAGGCTCTCGAGCCACGAGATGAGTCGCCAGCAGCGCGCCGACCTCGTCACCGCGCAGCATCCGCCAGTCTTCCGCCATCGGCACGGCGACCGCGCAGCGATCCGCGTCGGGGTCGTTGGCCAGGACGAGATCGGCGTCTGTGCCGCGTGCGAGCTCGAGAGCCAGGTCGATGGCGCCGGGTTCCTCAGGGTTGGGAAAAGCGACTGTCGGGAACGCCGGGTCGGGTTCAGCCTGCTCAGTCACGGCCATCGGCACCGGGAACCCAGCCGCAGCCACAACCCGGCGGATCACTTCGCCGCCGACGCCATGCAGCGGGGTGTACACGGCGCGGACGTCTCGCGGACTGCCGGGCAAGGCCACCGCGGCGGCTCGGGCGACATAGGCATCCAACACGTCGGCGTCGCTGAGCGTCCGCCAACCCGCGTCCGCACGTGGTACATCGGCGAGGGCGCCGACCGCATCGATCCCGGCGGAGATCTCAGCGTCGGCAGGCGGGACGATCTGCGATCCGTCGCCGAGATAGACCTTGTAGCCGTTGTCCTGTGGCGGATTGTGTGACGCGGTCACCATGACACCGGCGTCGGCGCCGAGGTGCCGGATGGCGAATGCCAGGACGGGTGTCGGCAGCGGCCGAGGCAGCAGCATGGCATCAAGACCGGCGCCGATCATCACAGCGCAGGTGTCGATGGCGAACTGGTCGGACTTATACCTCGCGTCGTACCCGACGACCACGGACCGACCACCGTGCTCGAGTACGTACGATGCGAGACCCGCCGCCGCCCGGATAACCACCGCGCGGTTCATCCGGTTGGGGCCGGCACCAAGAGCGCCCCGCAGGCCGGCGGTACCGAACTCCAGCCGCCCGGCGAACCGGTCGTCCACCTCCTCGGCGGCGTCGGTATCTCCTGCCTCTGCGCGCTCGACAAGCTTGGCCAGCTCAGCGCGGGTGTCCTGGTCAGGATCCTCTGCGAGCCACTCGCGGGCCCGGGCAAGTGCGGCAGTCACAAGATCCATCCTTACGTGTAGCCGTACGGGGCGCAGAACCGTCCGCCGACGTATCGAGCCTCGAAACGGTCCTGCTCCGACTCCGGCTCGACCTCGATGTCGGCGGCGTACACCTCTGCGTCGTCCTCCGGGTGGTACCCGAGGACACGCCCTGGCTCGAGGTCCCACCAGCGCCGTGTGTTGGCCGAGATCCCGTGGACGACGGCAAAAGTGAGCTCGGGCGCGGTCAAGCAGGCCTCAACCAGACGGACGGCGTCGCCAGGAGACAGCCAGATGGCCAGGTGCTGGCGGCTGTGGGGCCGGTCAACAAAAGCGCCGATCCGCAGGCAGGCCGCCGTGAGCCCGTACCGGTCCACGTACAGGCTGCATAGAGCCTCGGCAGCAACCTTTCCCACCCCGTAGAAGGTGTCCGGACGCGGCCGGGTGTGGACGCTGAGCTCACGACCCGACGGTGTAAAACCCACCGCATGGGCGCTGCTGGCGTACACGATGCGCGGAACGCCGGTGCGCCGCATCGCTTCGAGGACGGCGTGCGTCGTATGGACGTGCGTGTGGAGCGCGGTCTGCAACGAGCCTTCATCGGCGTAACCGGCCAGGTGGACCACCGCGTCAGCGCCCTCCACCAGCGGTGCCATCGCGAGTATGTCACTGACGTCGACGCGTTCCATACCGTCGGCGCGTACTTGGTCCAGGGCAACGACGTCGTGACCCCGTTCTCGCAGGCCGTAGGAGACTGTTCGGCCGATGTTTCCGGCGGCCCCGGTGACAACGGTGCGCATCAGATTCAGATCCGTTCGACTATGTCGGCGAGAAGCTTTCCTATGCGCGGTGCGGCTTGCCGGCCCGCTTCGACCACCTCGGCGTGGCTGAGCGCGGTGTGGCTGATTCCGGCGGCCAGGTTCGTGACGAGAGAGATGCCGAGCACTTCCATGCCCGCCTGCCGGGCCGCTATGGCCTCGAGCGTTGTCGACATGCCGACCAAGTCGGCGCCGAGCCGCTTGGCCATCTGAACCTCGGCCGGTGTCTCGTAGTGCGGCCCCGGGAACTGGGCGTAGACGCCTTCGTCGAGAGATGGATCGACCTCGCGGGCGATGTCCCGCAACCGAGCCGCGTAGAGATCGGTGAGGTCGACGAACGTGGCCCCCTCGATCGGTGATGTTGCAGTGAGGTTGATGTGGTCGCTGATGAGGACCGGAGTGCCTGGCGCCCACTCCTCCCGCAGCCCGCCGCACCCATTGGTGAGCACGATCGTCCGGCATCCGGCGGCCGCCGCTGCCCGCACTCCATGCACGACTGCCCGCACGCCCCTGCCCTCGTACAGGTGGGTGCGAGCTCCGATGAACAACGCTCGCTTACCGGTGGCGCCGATGGGTACGGACCGGATCAGCCCGACGTGCCCTTCGACCTTCGGCGCACCGAAGCCAGGGACATCAGTCTGGGGAATCTCGGCGGCCACCTCGCCCAGGTGGTCGATGGCTCCGGACCAGCCGGAACCGAGCACGAGCGCGACGTCGTGCCGCTCAATGCCGGTGCGTTCTGCGATGACGGCGGCGGCAGCACCAGCGGTTTCGAAGGGATCTGTCACGGGCCGACGATACCGTCGCGCTTTGCGCGGGCGCGGCGCTTGCCTTCGTGCATCGCCTGGACGCGGGCAACCGGAATCGTGTGGCCCTCTTCGATCAGGTCCGCCGGTATCTGCTGCGGCTCCGGCTGTGCGTCCGCCCACGGGTTGCGGTCGTCAAGTAGCGCCAGGGCGGTGTGGATGGTGAAGTCGGCCGGCTGGATGTGATCGAGTTCGTCCCAGCCGACCGGGAAGGACACCGGCATACCGGGCCGAGCGCGAGGGCTGTAGGCCGCGACGACCGTTGCACCGCCGGCCCGAGTCGAGTCGATGAACACCTTGCCTTCGCGGTCCGAGCGGACGAAGGCCGTCGTGGCAACCGACGGATCGAGGCGTTCGGCGCGGGCGGCAATCGCGCGTGTAGCCGCGGCGACGTCCGCAATGTCGCATGGCTGGATAGGCACGAATATGTGCAGGCCTTTGGCGCCGCTCGTTTTGACCGCCCCTGCCAGGCCCGCATCGGCCAGAGCCTGGCGGACCAGGGCGGCCGTCCGGACAGCGGCCGCGAAACCGTCGCCCGCCGGGGGGTCGAGGTCGAGCACGAGGTGCGTTGGGCTGGTCCATTCGCCAGCGCGCACCAGTGTCGGGTGGAACTCGATGGCCCGCTGGTTGGCGAACCACAGCAGCGTCCTCCGGTCGTTGCACAGCGCATACGCCACGTCGCGCTTCGAGCTCTCCGCCCAGACAGTGACGGTCTGCACCCACGATGGGGTGTACTTCGGGACGTTCTTCTGCATGAACGGTTGCTGGCCGCGCAGGACGCGGATGACGGACAGCGGCCGGTCTCGCAGTTCGGGAAGGATCCGGTCGCTGACCGCGTCGAGATAGTCCACGAGGTCTCGTTTCGTTGCCCCTGCGCCATCAAACAGCTGCTGGTCAAGGTTGGTGAGGGGCACGCCGTCCCGCTCGTCGTCCCGGCTCATGGCCTCATGATCTCCTCACCCTTTTGGCAGCGTGGAACCGCTCGCCCCGCTAGTGTCGAAGCCGGGTGGGTCGAACGGTGACCGCACACGAAAGGAACAACCATGGCATCGCGCAAGAACAAGGGCCGGAGCCGACGAAGTCGGATTCCGATGATCGGCGGGATCGTCGCCGCCGTTGGAACGGCCGCATACGCGATCCGCCGCCGGCGGGGCCGGACGGCCACGTAACTCATCGAGCCTGGGGCAATCGCCCGCGCTTGGCGGGCGCCGACGGTGGCGGCACGACCGGCCCGATATCGCCGTCCGGCGCCTCGTCGAGGTCGATGATGACTGGGGCGTGGTCGCTCGGGCCGGTTCCCTTGCGAGCATGCCGGTCGACCCAGGCTGCCTGCACCCGCTCGGCCACTGGCTTGGTCGCCAGCACGAGGTCGATGCGCATTCCGAGATCCTGGTGGAACATGCCGGCGCGGTAGTCCCAGTAGGTGAAAACCCGCTCGGTGGGCCAGCGGTCGCGTACGACATCGTGCAGCCCGAGGGCCATGAGGTCGGCTAGCGCTGCCCGTTCAGGCTGCGTGACATGGGTCTGCCCGATGTAGGCCGCCGGGTCGAACACGTCGGCGTCGGCCGGCGCGATGTTCATGTCGCCGCACACCATCGTCGACTCTGGCCCGGCCTCGATGACCGCGCGAAGCGCCGCGAGCCAGGCCAGCTTGTAGTGGTAGTGCTCGGAGTCAGGCACGCGGCCGTTCGGCACGTAGACCGAGTGGATCCGGACGCCGCCGCAGTCCGCGGAGATTGCCCGCGCCTCGGGATGCGGGAATCCCGGCGCGCCGGTTAGGCCGAAGATGACGTCGTGGAGGCCGACGCGGGACAGGATCGCGACGCCGTTCCACCGGCCCTCCCCGTGCACGGCCACTTCGTAATCCCGCTTGGCCAGCTCGTCACCGAGCAGGTCGGTGAAGGCGTCGTCGGCGAGCTTTGTCTCCTGCAGGCACACGACCTCCGGTCGCCGCTGGTCGAGCCAGGGCAGCAGGCGGGGGACCCGCTGCTTGACCGAATTCACGTTCCACGTCGCTACTCGCACGCGTCCTACGGTAGCCGCATTGACCGACGGTGGATCAGCGAGCGGTGGCCCCGCTGCCGGCGAATCGGAATGTGGTCATGGCGTGGGGTTCTTTGGCGAACGCGAGCACCTTGACCGGCTCTACGCGGAACACCAACGCCGGGTGGTCGCCTCCGTCGAAGACCCCGTCGGCGACGTCGAAGTGCCACGCGCTGCCGTACTTCGCTTCGTAGGCATCGGCGAGAATCTGCAGGTATCCACGGTCGGTGACGCGCTCCGCCGATCCTTCGACCACGACGTCGAAGCCTCGCGCCCAGGAATTGGTTCCGGTCGTCAAGGCGACCTGTGTGTGGTGCTCGAGATTACGGGCCTTCTGCTCGTCGAGCCCGGTGCAGAAGTGGGCCGCGCCATCGTGCCAGATTCCGATCAGGGGGGTGACGTGGGGACGCCCATCGGCTCGCACGGTGGTCAGCCAGTACAGCTCAGCCTCAGCCAGGACTCGCTCGGTGTCGTCCCACCTGGCAGGTTCGGCCTCGGGGCTGCTGAACCGCCCGTCGAGCTTGGTTGCTTGTGGTCTCGTCACGGGATGCCTCCTTGTCGCAGAACGGATCGTGAGTAGGTAGACCGGGCCTACGGCGAAGATTCACCGGCGGGGACGCACCGACCGAGTCGGCGCAACGACGAGATCGCGCATTGGACGAGCCCGGTCGGACCGGCAACACCACGGATGATCGCCAGGAACTCGGCCCGCTCGGCTGGTGGTCGATCGACATCCAGGATGTCGTAGGCGAAATAGACGACGTCTTCGATCGCCCGTGTGCACCGGTAGTAGGCGAGACCGACTGGATCGACGTCCGCCGATCCGTATCCGGCGTCGAACCAGGCCTGCTCATCCGCACCCACTGGGCCGTAGGCGTGCATGCCCCCCTTAAGCGCACCCACTCGCGGATCTGGTCGGCTTGCACCGTCACACCGTGTCATCGCGGGCGAGCCGGCCGCGACACCTTTTCGACAGTCGTGTGATCACCCGAGCGAAACCGCTCCTCCGTGATCAAACCGTCGCTGATCTTGACAATCAGGGGGTTCTGGCGGCGGTTTGATCAGGGAGGAGCGAATCGCATCGGCAGCCCCTCCAACGCTCGGAATAGATGGCGAGCGCCCTATGAACGAAACCGTCCGCCGGCATGGCGATCCCAATCCGCCCATGTCCCGGCGACGCGCGTATCGGATGGCGCCGGATGGGACAATGGAACCGTGACTCGGGTAGCGATTCTCGGTGCGGGGCCAGGCGGGTACGAGGCGGCATTGGTGGCCGCGCAGCTTGGCGCGGATGTCACGGTCGTCGACCGGGACGGCGTCGGCGGCTCGGCCGTTCTCACCGACTGCGTCCCGAGCAAGACTCTGATCGCCACCGCTGACGTGATGACCGAGGTGACCGAATCCAACGAGCTCGGCGTGGTGCTGGGAGACTCGGCGGTCGGCGTCGACCTCGGCGCCGTCAACGCCCGGGTGAAGTCCCTTGCTGCCGCGCAGTCCGCCGACACCACGGCGACACTGGAGAAGGCGGGCATTCAGATCATGCCCGGTACCGGCCGCCTGGCGCCGGGAGACCGGGTCGTTGTAGACACCCCGGACGGCCGTACCGAGGAGTTCACCGCCGACGTCGCGCTGATCGCCACCGGTGCACGCCCACGGGTCCTTCCCGACGCGGAGCCAGACGGCGAGCGGATCCTCAGCTGGGAGCAGGTCTACGACCTGGACGAGCTTCCGGAGCGGCTGATTGTCGTCGGTTCTGGTGTTACGGGCGCCGAGTTCGCCAGTGCGTACAACGCACTGGGGTCGGACTTGGTGCTGGTTTCGTCCCGTGACCGCGTCCTACCCGGCGAGGATGCCGATGCCGCCCACGTCCTCGAGGAGGTCTTCGCCCGCCGGGGCGTCACGGTTCTCAGCCGGTCTCGCGCGGCGTCCGTACGGCGCTCCGGGAACGGCGTTGAGGTGACGCTGGAGGACGGCCGGACGGTCGAGGGCTCGCACTGCTTGATGGCGGTCGGCTCAGTACCCAACACCGAAGGGTTGGGTCTAGAGGAGGTCGGCGCGAAGTTGGACGACCACGGATTCGTGGCCGTGGACAAGGTCTCGCGGACGTCGGCTCGCGGGGTCTACGCCGCGGGTGACTGCACCGGCGTGCTGATGCTGGCGTCGGTGGCGGCCATGCAGGGCCGGATCGCAATGTGGCACGCCCTCGGCGACGCGGTAGCTCCACTGAACCTCAAGACCGTCTCGGCGAACGTCTTCACCGCGCCTGAGATCGCCACCGTGGGCTGGAGCCAGGGAGCCGTCGACGCTCGCGAGATCGACGCTCGCGCGATCATGATGCCGCTGGCCACCAATGCGCGGGCGAAGATGCACGGCATCCACCATGGCTTCGTCAAGCTGTTCTGCCGTCCGGGCACGGGCATCATCGTCGGTGGAGTCGTCGTCGCGCCGCGCGCCAGCGAGCTGATCCATCCGATCGCGGTGGCGGTCGACGCTTCGCTCACCGTCGACCAGATGGCTCACTCGTTCACGGTGTACCCGTCGCTGTCCGGCTCGATCGCCGAGGCGGCGCGCCGGTTGCACCGGCGCTGAGTCGGCCGCGGCTAGAAGTCTCCGAACCCGCCGCCATCGAAGCCCCCGAAGCCCCCGCCGTCGAAGCCGCCGCCGTCGAAGCCGCCGCCGTCGAACCCGCCCGCGTCGGACGACCCTGTGTCGGCGTAGGCGGGTCCGTGGGCGACGGCCGAGCCGAGCATCGTCCCCCACAGCATGGCCGGTAGGAACGCGCCGTAATACCCGGCCGCCCAGGATGAATATGCGGGGCCGGCTTCCCAGTATGGTCGGCGCTCGCCGTCAACGGTGACCAGGCGGGAGTCCGGTTCCTCGCCCTCCTGTAGGCGAATTACGTCCGCTTGGCAAGCCGGCACCTCACGGGGAACGCCGCCCGGTGGCGTCCACGTGACGTCCGCAACCGATGGGCCATGGCGCGGGTCGAAGAAGCACGGCGGCCGGCGCTCTGGCACGGGAGCCCCATTGAGCCGGGCGCGGACGCAGGCCAGCAGCCATCGACCTTGCTCGAGCGCGGCCGTGACGGGGCGCAGGTGGCTCGGAGCCTCCGCGCGGACAGCGGCCGACTTGGCCGTCTCATAGAGGTCCAGCGCGCTGGCGTACTCGTCGCGGGCCTCGGCGGGGATGGCGCGGTTGCCCGGATCCAGTTCGAGTGACGCAAGCTCCTCGCCGTAGGCCGTGATGTCCTCGTCGAGCGCTCCACGGACCTGATTCAGATCGGCGAGTTCGCGCTGGCGCTTGTTCCGGCGGTAGAGCAGCAGGCCGCCACCTCCGGCCGCGAGCAGGATCGCCAACGGGAGGTATCCGGCCCCCCCGTCGTCCGCGCCCGCGCCGCCAGAGCCATCGGATGAATCGCCGGCCACGTCCGCGGCCAGGTTCTCGATGCGGTCGACGACGTCGATGATGAATGCCTCCATGTCGCCGTCACTACCTCTGCTGGCCTGGTCGGCCGCATACTCCACGTCGCTTTTCGGCAGGGTGTTGGTAGCGGTCGAGCCCCTGACATCCGGAAAGACCACGAGGTACGTTCCGTCGAGACCGGTAGCCTCCGCGACCTGGCTGGCCTCGTCGTCGCCGCTGGCATTCATCGCGGCCGGTAGCACCGCGACCCGGATCGGTGTTTCAGCGTCGACCAACCTGTCGTGCGCCTCAGCCTCTGCGGCGCTGTCAAATGGACGGCCCGCAGCTTCGAGTTCCTCGCGCGCTTCTGGATGGACATACAGCGGGTCATCCTGCAGCGCACTGCCAACCTCGTCGTAGCTGCTCGCCATTCCTTAATCATGCCTACTCGGCGGTGCAAAGGAAGAATCAGGGGCGCACTCGGGTCGACGACGATCAGGTGACCAACTGTTGGCATCTCAATTCATCGTTGGGAAACCGACGATCAGGTGAGTAAACGGCGATCAGGTGATCCGGCAGAAGACGGCGCCATTGGCCACCGTTGTCCCGACTTCGGCGGCCAATCCGGTGACAGTTCCCGCCTTGTGGGCGTTGATCGGCTGCTCCATCTTCATCGCCTCGAGGACGACGACAAGGTCACCGGCCTCTACCTGCTGGCCCTCCTCGACAGCCACCTTGACGATGGTCCCCTGCATCGGCGAGGTGAGCGCGTCGCCGCCGGCTGCCGCCCCACTGGATGAGCCGCCGCCGCGGCGAACCGGCTTGCTAGCCCGTCCACCGCCCGAGGCCGAAGCGCCCAGCCCAGCCGGCAGCAGGACTTCGAGCCGCTTGCCGGCGACCTCGACGACCACACGTTCGCGCTCGCCGGCCTCGTCCGGCGACCCGGGTACACCGGCGTACGGCTCGACCGTGTTCACCCATTCGGATTCGATCCACCTCGTGTGGACGCTGAACTGCTCGGATGCGAACGCCCGGTCGTCCACGACAGCCCGGTGGAATGGGAGAACGGTCGCCAGTCCGTCCACCTCGAACTCGGCCAGGGCCCGCCGGGCTCGCTCCAGCGCTTGCCGCCGATCGGCGCCGGTCACGATCAGCTTGGCCAGCAGCGAGTCGAAGTTCTGGCCGATCACGCTGCCCGGCTCCACGCCGGCGTCCACCCGCACTCCCGGCCCGGACGGCGGGCGAAACACGGTGACCGGCCCAGGCATCGGAAGGAAGTTCTGCCCGGCGTCCTCGCCGTTGATCCGGAACTCGATCGAGTGACCTCGCACCATCGGATCCTCGTAACCCAGCGGCTCACCGTCGGCAATCCGGAACATCTCCCGCACGAGGTCGATGCCGGTGACCTCCTCGGTGACGGGGTGCTCGACCTGTAGCCGGGTGTTCACCTCGAGGAACGAGATCGTCCCGTCCTGGCCTACTAGGAACTCGCACGTCCCAGCGCCGACGTAGCCGGCCCTGCTGAGGATCGCCTTGGACGCCGTATACAACGTCGCGTTCTCTTCGTCCGACAGGAACGGTGCAGGCGCCTCTTCGACCAGCTTCTGGTGCCGGCGCTGTAGCGAGCAGTCGCGGGTCGACACGACGACGACGTTGCCATGCTGGTCGGCCAGGCACTGGGTCTCCACGTGCCGCGGCCGGTCCAGGTAGCGCTCCACGAAGCACTCGCCCCGGCCGAACGCAGCGACCGCCTCGCGGGTGGCCGAGTCGTACAGCTCCGGAATCTCCTCCAGAGTCCGTGCGACCTTCAGTCCGCGCCCGCCACCGCCGAACGCCGCCTTGATCGCGATCGGCAGGCCGTGCTCGGACGCGAACGCCACGACCTCTTCGACCTCTTTGACCGGATCCGGCGTTCCGGCGACCAAGGGTGCGCCCGCACGCTGCGCGATGTGCCGCGCGCTCACCTTGTCGCCCAGCGCCTCGATCGCCGCCGGAGGCGGGCCGATCCAGATCAGCCCGGCGTCGATGACCGCCTGGGCGAAGGAGGCGTTCTCGGCCAGGAACCCATAACCCGGATGGACGGCATCAGCGCCCGCGCGGGCGGCCACCTCCAGTAGCTTGTGGATGGCCAGGTACGTCTCCGCGCTCGTCTCGCCGCCCAGGGCATACGCCTCGTCGGCCAGCCGCGCGTGCGGTGCGTCCCGATCCGAGTCGGCATAGACGGCGACGCTGCCGATGCCGGCGTCTCGGCAGGCCCGGATAACCCGGACGGCAATCTCGCCCCGGTTAGCGATGAGAACCTTGCTGATGCTCACGCGTCCTCTCCTACTTCTGGCAGTCCGGAGCTTAGCCGGGTCAAGTCGGCGCGACACCGGCGCTCCAGGTCATCCAGCTCGGCGAGGGTCTCCTCAATGTCCTTGCGGCGCTGCTCCAATTCGTCGCGGCGGACGCTGATCTGGTCGAGCAAATAGCGGAGCTGGCCCACCTCCCCAGGCTCCGCGTCGTACATTCCGACGATCCGCTTGATCTCATCCAACGGGAAGCCCAGCCGCTTGCCACGTAGCACCAAGGCGAGCCGTACCCGGTCGCGGTTGTGAAAGATCCGCTGCCGGCCCAGCCGCTCCGGGTTGAGCAGCCCGTGCTCCTCGTAGAACCGGATGGTCCGCAGCGTGACGCCGAATTCCTCGGCGAGCTCGCTGATCGTCCACGTCTGCACGCTTGCCTCCCCGCGGCCGCTGGGCTTACGTTAACGTAAGCGTAAGAGAAGGGCCAGGACAATGACGTTCGAACTCTCGCCAGAGCATGAGACCTTTCGCAAGGTAGTCCGCGAGTTCGCCGAAGCTGAGATCGCGCCTCACGCCGCCGCGTGGGACCGTGAGCACCACTTCCCGGTCGACGTGGTTCGCCAGATGGGGGAGTTGGGCCTGTTCGGGCTGACCGCACCAGAGGAGTACGGCGGCGGTGGAGACTTCACCAGCCTGTGCGTCGCCATCGAGGAGATCGGCCGCGTGGATCAGTCGCTCGGCATCACGCTCGAAGCGGCGGTTGGCCTTGGTATCACGCCGATCCTCAACTACGGCACCGAAGAGCAGCAGCAGCGCTGGTTGCCCGATCTGGTCGCCGGCCGTGCGCTGGCCGGATTCGGGTTGACCGAGCCGGGCTCGGGATCGGACGCCGGCGCGACGGCCACCCGCGCCACTCTTGACGGTGAGGAGTGGGTCATCGACGGAGCCAAGCAGTTCATCACGAACTCCGGCACGCAGATGACCTCATGTGTGACGGTCACGGCTCGCACCGGCACGACAGAGGACGGCACGCAGGAGGTCTCGGCGATTATCGTCCCGTCCGGCACGCCGGGATTCACGGTAGAGCCGGCCTACGACAAGCTCGGCTGGCACGCTTCTGACACCCACCCACTGACCTTCGAGAACTGCCGCGTCCCGGCGGACCACCTGCTCGGCGAGCGGGGCAAGGGCTTCGCCCAGTTCCTCGCGACGCTGGACGACGGCCGAATCGCTATCGCCGCCCTCGCCGTCGGCTGCATTCAGGCCATGGTCGACGTCTCCGTGGCGTACGCGAACGAGCGCATGGCGTTCGGCGTGCCGATCGGGCGCAAGCAGGGTGTGGCGTTCCAGATCGCCGACCTACAGGTGATGGCGGAGGCGGCACGGCTGCTCACGTACAAGGCCGCCGCATACCGCGACGCGGGCCGCCCGTCGACCGAGATCAAGCAGGCGGCCGCCGTCGCCAAGCTGTACGCCACCGACTCAGCCGTTACGGCTACCCGGATCGCCACCCAGGTGCACGGGGGCTACGGGTTCATGGAGGAGTACCCCGTGGCGCGGTTCTACCGCGACGCGAAGATCCTGGAGATCGGCGAGGGGACGAGCGAGATCCAACGCATCCTCATCGCCCGTGGTCTGGGCCTTCCAGTCGAGTAGGTTCAGCCCATGAGCCCCCACGACCACTTCAAGGACGTCGCAGCGGCGCGGGAGGCTACGCTCCGTCCGCCCGAGAAGGCGACGGCCAAGCTGGCGTCGCAGAAGAAGCTGTACGTCCGCGACCGGCTGGCGCTGCTGTTCGATGAGGGGACCTTCGTCGAGGACGGCCAGTTGGCCAATGCACAGGCCACCGGGTTACCGGCGGACGGAGTCGTCACCGGGCGCGGGCTGGTTGAGGGACGGCCTGCGCTCGTCGTGGCGAACGACCCGACGGTGAAGGCAGGGTCGTGGGGCGCGCGGACCGT
>DASTNZ010000169.1:0-2922 GCA_035762665.1 Jiangellaceae bacterium
CGGCGTGACGCAGCCAGCGGGCCTCGGAGGTGAAGCCGAGCAGGGCTTGCATGACGGCCAAGGTGACCAGTTCGGCGTCGCTGAGCTTGGGTGCGATGCCGACCGTGGGTCGCCATGGCGCCAGCTGCGGTGCTTGCCGCAGCAGCTGGTCGAGCTTCACCTACAGTGCCGTCGCGAGGGTGTCCAGGTCGGCGTCCACGAGGCCTCCCACGAGGTCGACGTTGGGTAGCAACGCCGATCATGGGCACCCTCCTCACCTCACGCATCCCTTGGAATCACTCATCCAGTAGACGCGCTCGTCGCATGGGGCGACACAGAAGCCGTGGCCCGACGTGTGAAGCAGGTTCGAGTCCGAAACCCCGCGCAGCACGCGTGGGACAAGGAGACGTCCCTGAGTCAGCCGAGCCTTACAGGGGATCGGTAGTAGCCTGTTGTCCGTCGACGAAGGACGGCAGGTGGATGAGCACGGGGACATCCTGACCCGGGCACGGCGGGCCTACGCGGCACAGGACTGGCGCTCCGCCGCGGCGCGCTTCGACGCGGTCCCGCCCGAGCGACTCACCGCGGACGACCTCGCAGCCTACGCCGATGCTGTGTGGTGGCTCGGCCGCATCGAGGACAACCTGCGGCTCGGCGCCGCTGCCTGCGACGCCTTCTTGGCTGAATCCCGACCGGCCGAGGCCGCGCGGACCGCCATGGTGCTCGGCATCTTTCACATGTCGCGAGGCGACGAGCCGCAGGCTGTGGGCTGGTTGGGCCGTGCCGGACGTCTGGCAGATGGGATCCCGGAGTCCCCGGTGCATGGGTACGTGCTCAGCTTCACCGCTGTGGAGGCGAGTCTCATGGCCGGCCAACCGGCAGCGGCGGTGGACGCGGCCCGCCGGGTGCAGGACCTCGGCCGCCGGGTCGACGCGCCCGATCTGGTCGCTGTGGGCATGAACGGCGAAGGCCGCGCCCTGATCAGGTCTGGCCACCTGGTCGACGGGCTGGCGCTCCTCGACGAGGCGATGGTCACTGTCCTGGACGGCCAGCTCGCACCGTTCATCTCAGGCACCCTCTACTGTCACACCATCGCGGCCTGTCACGAGGTCGCCGACGTACGCCGGATGACCCGCTGGACCGACTTGGCCGAGCGGTGGTTGACCACCTTCCCCGCGGCGGTGTTCTTCGGGGGCCTGTGCGGGGTGCACCGGGCTCAGCTCCTGTTGCTCCGTGGCGAGTGGGACGAGGCCGAACAGGTTGCGCTGCGGGTCGTGGTGGACCTCGACGCCAACCGGATCGACTATGCCGCGGAAGCCTGGTACGTCGTTGCCGAGGCGCGCCGGTTGCGGGGCGACCCGGGCGCCGCCGACGCGTACGACGAGGCGCACGCCCGCGGGCGGGACCCGCAACCCGGACGGGCGCTGCTGCAGCTCCAGACGGGTGATGCCGCGGGGGCCGCGACGTCGGTGCGCTCGGCCGTGGCGGCAGTCGGCGCCGACCCTTTGTCCCGCGCCCCGCTGTGTGCGGCGATGGTGGAGATCGCGATCGCCGCGGGACGGCTGGACGACGCGGTGGCCGCCGCTTCCGAGCTCGAGGCGACGGCGGCGACGTGGGCGACTTCGGGGCTGGAGGCGATGGCTGCTGCGGCACGTGGCGCGGTGCTGCTGGCCGAGGGTCAGGCAGAGGTAGCTCTTCCGGTGCTGCGCGAGGCCTGTCGGCGCTGGCACGAACTGGGCGCAGCGTACGACGCCGCCGGCACCTGTGTCCGGCTCGCCGAGGCCTACCGGGCGCTCGGTGACGCGGTCTCCGCCGCCGCGGAGGTCGAGCGTGCAAAGGCCGTTTATGAGCGGCTGGGCGTGCACCGCCCGGCGTGGGAATCGCCCGACGGGCTGACGCGGCGCGAGCGCGAGGTGCTGGCGCTCGTGGCCGACGGACGCTCCAACCGTCAGATCGGCGAGGCGCTCTACATCAGCGACCGGACCGTCGCTCGCCACCTGACGAACATCTTCCACAAGATCGGCGTCACCTCCCGGACTCAGGCCGCGCGCTACGCCATCGACCGCGGAATGACAGCTGCACCCTGAGGGCGCCGCCCCTTACGCACAACCGCGTAGATCCGCGGCCGCAGTTGGTCAATCGCGCCGATGCGGGAGACCTGCCGCGCGACCTAGCGTCCCAGTAGACGCGGCGGACAGCGGCGCCGACACCGGGAGGGACAATGACCGTCGACAACGCCAACGAGCCCCATCGATCAGGAGTAGCCACCAGGGCCAACGAACGGATCCACCGCGCCGTCTCCGCCGACGGCACCGAGATCGCCGGACGGGTGCAGGGGCTCGGGCCGCCACTGATCCTGGTCCACGGCGCGTACGGGGACGGCGAGATCGCCTGGAAGGCGCTGCTGCCCTACCTCACCGATCGGTACACCTGCTACCTCCCGAGCACGCGAGGTCGAGGGTTGTCCTCCGACAACCCGGACCACTCCCCCCCGCGCCTGCAGGAGGACGTCACCGCGTTCGTCGACAGCATCGGCGAACCGGTCTGCCTGGTGGGCTGGTCAGGCAGCGGCGCGTGGGTGCTGGGTGCGGCCGCCCACAGTGACTCCGTGGCCGCCGTGACCATCTACGAGCCTGGCGTGTTCGGGGTGGGGGGAGAAGACGACATCGCCCGTTTCGGCGCCGCGATGCAGCAGGTGGGCGCGGCGGCTGCCGACGGGCGGCTCCTCGATGCGGCTCACGCATTCCTCCCCGGGATCTGCACCGACGACGAGATCGCCGCCCTGGAAGCGACACCCTTCTACGAGCAATGGACAGACGGCATCCCTGCGCTGCTGCGATTCCTCCAGCAGGACATGGCGTACGAGGGGCCTCGGTCGACTGACCCGGAAGCGCTCGGGCAGGTTGCCGCGCCGGTCCTGCTGCTGCGGGGCGAGCAGACCCT